>CAVPRK010000021.1:0-92486 GCA_963707815.1 uncultured beta proteobacterium | reverse complement strand
ATGCGCCGCATCCGCGGCTGCCTACCTCCCCTGCGACGTCGACTTCAGCACAGTTCATCGCGTTGCACGTTGAGAATTGTCAATGGCGCTCGAAGTCGCGGCGGACACGCCGCCGCGACGCTCACGTTGCTCGGACGATGGCTTCTGGGGGCGCGACCGGTCGCCGCGCGGGCAGGCCGCGCCGCCGCACCAGCAGGTAGACCGCGGGAATCACCAGCATCGACAACAGCGGCGCGGTGACCATGCCACCGACCATGGGCGCCGCGATCCGCTGCATCACCTCCGAGCCCGCGCCTTCCGACAGCATGATCGGCAACAGGCCCGCGAAGATCACGGCAACGGTCATCGCGCTTTTTCGGGCGCACGCGCAGCACGGCGCCCTCGCGCCATTAGATCCCCCCACCCCAGCGGTATTGCCACGCTACGCCGACGAGGTCGTAGTCGTTTCCGGTCCGTGACGACACGCCGCTGCTGGCGTAGAGCTTGATGGAGTTCTGCCGGTCCACAGGAAACGCGAGGGTGCCCCCGACGCGCCAGTTCTGCTGAAGGTCGCTGTTACGCGTGCCATCGAGGGTCGTTCGGCCGCCGGTGAAATACGCGGCATCGAGCGAGCCCCAGATTCCCGAGCGAAAGGCGTAGATCGCGTGCCCCTGCAGCGAATAAAGCGGGTCCTGACGCAGAGACTTGCCCCCGAAGAAATCGTCGTTGTCGGTGAAGAACGTCGCAGCCGCCGTGGCCTCGACCGTCCAAGGTCCGATGGCCTTTGAAATGCCGAGCTCCGGCTTGAACGACCAGCGATTGGTCCCGATGTTGACGATCTTCGTGTCGTCGTACTGCCCCCACGGCGCTATCACCCGAAAGCTCGCGCCGACGATGAGGTCCTGCTCCCAGGCGGCAAACTCCTTCATCGTGAGCGCGGGCGCGCCGTAGAGATTGATCGAGAATCGGAACGCCGAGTTCGCGAAGCCGTTCACGTTGCGCGATACGGTGTCGCCACGATAGTCTGCCGTTCCTGAGAGCCAGGTGTACGGTACGACCGCGTCGAACTTGGCCGACATCCCCCACACATCCAGCACTCTTGCGTAGCCCAAGACGGCGCTCGACGTGTCGAGGTCGGGGTTGGAGATGGGCAGCTGCGAGCCGAACGCGATGCCGCCCCTCGTATACGCGTAGCCTGCGATCAGGAAGTTGACGCCGATCGGCGCATTCGAATACGCACGTGGCTCGATGTCCTGCGCGCACGCGGGCAGTCCTGCCGCCCATAGCATGCAGGCAGCGAGCCAGGTAATGACATGCCTTGCAGGCAGACTGGGCAATGGCGATTCCGCCATGTCGACGATCGCGTGAACGGAGAATGAACGGGTCGTTGGAACGAGCGTAGCGGCATGCTGCGCCTGCGCTTTGACGCGAGTCAAGGGGCATGGCAACGCGGCCGCTTGCTGTGCAAGCATGTCGCATCACGATGTTCCCGGGGTCGACCGTTCGAACAATCGCGCGAATCGCTCAACTTTCGACTGCCAGTCTGCATGCCTCGCGCTCGGTCAAACGGGCTCCTTCGTCGAGAAGAGCCTTGAGCTTCGTCGAAGCGAGTCGTTCGCGTAACAAAGCCTCCAACGCCGTACGCGACCGCGCTTCGTTGGGCTCGCGCGACGCCTGTTTCGCCGTGAAGCATGCATCGGCGTAACCCGCCATGCGCGTTGCATTCTCCAGCTTTCCGGCACGGGCAGCGCGCAGCGCAAAGAAGTACATGACATTCCAGGCGTCATTGCCGTCGTCCTGCTCCATCAGGCCCACGCTCTCCGTCACCGCCGCCAGTGCACCGTCGAGATCGCCGCGGTCGCTCAACACGCCCCCAAGCAACGCGAAAGCGTTTGCCAACCGGCTTCGCCTCATAAACGGCCGACCCCGCATAGCGATAAATTCGCGCAGCGACATTTCGGCGCCATGCAAATCGCCCAGTTGCCATTGAATGTCGGCGACATTGATGAGAGTCTCGACAACATTCGGCTCGTCTTGCGCCTCGCGAAACAGTGTGGACGCTCTTTCGAAATGCTTCAGTGCACCTGTGGGATTGCCGTTCATCACCGCGAGATATCCGCAGGCACCGGAATAGATACCAAGCGCTTTCGGAAGGTGGTCGATTTCGAGCAGCGGCAACGCTTCGGCGAGCGCGGCAGCCGCGCGTTCCAGGCGTCCGAGATTCGCGAGCGCGTGCGCAACCCGCGCGAGCGAGATGCCAAGGTCCTGTGGGCGGTCGCATATTCGATACAAATCGACCGCGCGCTCGTAGGCAGCGAGTGACCGCACCGGATTGGCGTGCCGGGCAAGTAAGCCAAACCAGAGCCACAGTCGGGCTTCGTCAGCTATTGCCGTTTTCGTTGGGAGCTGTTCGCCTGCATCAGTCAGGCGTTGCAGGCCTTCGCCATACAACGACAGCTTCGTCCACAGTGGGCCGGAGGCGCCGGCCAGCGCAACGGCTGTCGACCTGTCGCCGCCGCTCGCGAGCGACCAATCGAGCGCGGCACGAACGTTAGCAATGTCGGGGACGTACCGCGCCCGCCACTCCACATCGCCGATGCGCAGGAACTCGTCCGCTGCTCGTTCGAACCGATCGCGCATGTACGCAGCCTGCCGGCGGCGCGCTGCCTCGGTTTCGCCTGCGCGTTCGAGCATTTCCAGGCTGTAGGCGCGTATCGTTTCCAGAAAGCCGAACCGCGTGCGGCCTTGATGTGTGTCGGCGACGACAAGTGAATGCATGACGAGATGCGAAACGATGCCTGCGATCACGTGTGTGCCGATGGTTGCGTCGGTCGCTACGGCAGCTGCGCCATCGATCGTGAAGCCGCCAGCAAATACCGCAATTCGCCGCAGCACGGTTCGCTCCGCCTCGTTTAGCAGGTCGTGGCTCCAATCAAAGGTCGCCTGCAACGTCCGGTGACGAAGGTCGGGCGTGCGGCTTCCCTGCGTCAACAACCCAAACCGATCCTGAAGGCGCGAACTGATGTCCTCGATCGACAGCACATCGAGTCGCGCAGCGGCCAGCTCGAGCGCGAGCGGGATGCCGTCCAGGCGTCGACACAGCTCGCCGATCGCAGGCCCACGATCGGGCGTAAGCGCAAAATCGGCTACTTGATGCTGTGCCCGGTCCACGAACAGCTGGATGGCCTCGGAGCGCCGCCACTCGGCCAGATCGGCCGTGGGATCGGGAAGTGTGAGCGAAGACAACCGGTAGACCTGCTCGCCCTCGACACGTAACGGCTCGCGGCTTGTCGCGATGACCGTCGGATCCGGCGCGAAGCGCAAGACGCCGTCGACCAGCGTCGCCGCGGCGTCGAGGACGTGCTCGCAATTGTCGAGGATCAGCAACAGTCGGCGGCCTTTGCAATGACGCGCAATCGCCTCGCCAAGAGCCTTCCCCGATGCCTGAGGCACGCCTAACGCTTGCGCGACCTCGCTGGGCACCAGCGCGGCGTCGCAAGGAGGAACGAGATCGGCGAACCACACGCCGTCGCGATAGGCGTCTTGCACTTCCGCAGCAAGCTGCATCGCGAGGCGCGTCTTCCCGATGCCGCCCGTGCCTATGAGCGACAGCAACCGATTCTTCGCCAGCAGGCTCTTCAGCTCGACGAGCTCCCGCTCGCGTCCGATGAATGAAGTGAGCGAAAGGGGCAGGTTTCCGAGCCCTTGATCGTCAGGCGCCACGCTTCCAGGCAATGGCATCACGGGACCGACGAATCGATAGCCACGCCGCGCTATCGTCTCGACCCAGCGATCGCCGCCGGGAACCTGGGCAAGCGTACGGCGGATCGCCGCGATCTGCACGGTCAGGTTGTTGTCCTCGACCACGAGGCCCGGCCACGCTTCGCCAATGATGGTGGCCTTGAGCACGGGGGCCGGCGCGCGCGCAACGATCGCGGCGAGAACCGCCACCGCGCGCGGACCCAGCGGTTCGGGAACGCCGACGCGCGTCAGCGCGTGCGCGGCGAGATCGAGGCGGAACGGTCCGATGGAAAAGACCGTCCGCGGCGCCTCTGGTTTGCGTTCCATTGGTGAGAGGTGATCTGCCGACCGCATCTCACTCCCCAGCGTCTCCGGTCGCCCGACACATTTTCGCAACTCTAGCAACTTCTTAGCGACTTCGCTTTTTGCGCGACTGTATATGTCCGTCATCAGCGTAACGAGCGACGACATACCGTGACGATCCTGGGACAGATGCAGCGGCCGAGCGAGCGCCGCGAAACGGCGACTTATCTGCGTGACGGCGTCGTGTTCCCGCGCAATCCCAGAAGGCCCATGCGACACAAAAAAGCCCGCCGAAGCGGGCTTGTTGTTTCTCGAGTACGGTTACCAACCGATATCCTGAAGCAGAGGGACGGTGAGATCGATTGGGGGGGCCAAGAACACCGTGAGGTCCGGACTGATGTTGGGCTCCATGAGCAAATTCGGAAAGGCGCTCACGTCCCAATGCGACACCGATGATCCAGGCACAAGCGGATTGGGGGTGTAGAGCAGCGGCCGCCCCGCCGCGTCGGTACCGGCCAAGCTCTTCTTGTCGAACGTGAAGTGCGCCAGAACGAGACCACTCTTGTTGTTGCTATGCGCCTGCTGGTCCTTGCTTGAGAACGACTCCCGACTCCTGCGACACGCTTACGGTTGGAATCACGACGGTCGGATCACTTCCTCACCCGATGACCAATACACGAACTTGCGAGACGGACCTCCCCCAGCCACGTTCAGTCACCGTCGTGTCTCCCTTTTAGAGTAACTCTATCTCCGACGGTTAGGGAAGGCGCTTCGGCTAGTTCTTAACTTCTTTCGCAACTCGTCTAGCGTGACGCCTGCCGCACGCGCCGCATTTCCGGCTTGCCCATGTATGCACCGATCGCGAAATGCCGACGCTTCGCGTGCTACAACTTCGAGTGTTTTCGAAGCCCAGCTCGAGGATACGGCATGTCCAGGTTTGCTGCGAACTCGGTTCAGGTCTGTTTCATGGTGCTGCTTGCGACTGCATCGCTGGTCGCTCACCGCGGGGCGCTGGCCGCCGCTCCCCAACCCGACGGGCAACCGCGCATCGGCCTTGCGCTTTCGGGCGGAGGCGCCCGCGGCATCGCCCACGTCGGCGTGCTCAAGGTGCTGGAGGAAATGCGCATTCCGATTCATTGCGTCACTGGCGCCAGCATGGGCTCGATCGTGGGTGGCGCATTCGCCGCCGGTACGTCGCCTTCCAAGCTCGAACGGATCGTGCTGGACGCGAATTGGAACGAGATCTTCCGCGACCAGCCCCCCCGCGACGAAATCTCGATGCGGCGCAAGGCCGACGACTACAAGACGCTGTACGCGCCGGAATTGGGCCTCAAGGACGGCCACCTCGCGCTGCCGAAGGGACTGGTCGCCGGGGTGTCGATCGAAGGCTTCTTCCGCGTACTGGGCGAGCCGGCCAGTGGCATCGACGATTTCAACAAGCTGCCGATTCCGTTCCGGGCAACGGCCACCGACATCGAAACCGGCGACTCGGTGGTTCTCGACCGCGGCAGCGTCGCCCAGGCGATGCGCGCGAGCATGGCCGTGCCCGGCGCGATCGCACCCGTAGAGATCGACGGAAGGCTGCTGGTCGACGGCGGCATCGCCAACAACCTGCCGATCGACGAAGCACGCAAGCTGTGCGCGGACGTCGTGATCGCGGTCAATATCTCCACCCCGCCGCTCAAGCGTGAGGAGCTCACGTCCGCGCTCTCGGTCACCGGTCAGCTCATCAACTTCCTCGGCAAGCAGACGGTCGACCAGCAGTTGAAGCGCATGGGCAGCGGCGACGTGTTGATCCAGCCCGGATTGGGCGACATCACCGCCGGCAGCTTCGAGCGCGCAAGCGACGCCATCCGCATCGGCGAGGAAGCGACCCGGGCGATGGCAGCATCGCTGGCGCGCTACAGCGTCCCGCCGGAACAGTATGCGGCGCTGCGCGCAGCGCAGGTCGCCTCGCGCAAGTCGCTCGGCGCCGTCGATGAAATCCGCTTCGAGGGATTGCATCGCACGAACCCCGAAGTGTTGCGCTCGCTGCTCGAGAGCAAGCCTGGCGAGCCGCTGACCGAGGAGAAGGTCAGCGGCGACCTGCGCCGCATCTACGGCCGCGGGGACTTCGAGAGCATCGACTATCACATCGTCGGCGAAAGCGGCGGCCCGCGCGCAATGGTCATCACACCACGCGAAAAATTCTGGGGTCCGGACTACTTGCGGTTCGGCGTCGGCCTCGCCAGCGACTTCCGCGGCGACAACGCCTTCAACGTTCTCGCCCAGTATCGCAAGTCCTGGCTCAACCGTCTGGGAGGCGAGTGGCTGACCGAGGCCCAGGTCGGGCAGGACACACACCTCTTCTCCGAGTTCTACCAACCGCTGCACGAGCCCGGCGTATGGTTCGGCTCGCTCTACGGCGCGATCGGGCAGGTGTCGCGCGGCGTCTTCAGTGGTGACGACAAGATTGCGGAGTATCTGATCGGCAGCGGACAGGCGGGCGTCGACCTCGGTGTCGTGCTCGGGACCAAGGGCCTGGTCAAGGCCGGGCTTCAATGGACGCACGTGAATGCACGGGTGGACACGGGCGATCCGGTATTGCCCTCGATTCGCGAAGTGACGGCGGGACCGCGCGTTCTGCTGACCATCGACCAACTCGATCACGCGTGGTTTCCGCGCGCCGGCTACTCGGCGGGAGGAGTGGCCTACGCCGCGATGCCCGGCGTAGGGTCGGACGTCGAGTATCAACGCCTCGAAGGCCGGGTCAACGCCGTCAAATCCTTCGGTCCGCACACGTTCAACTTCCATGCCTCCGGCGGTACTGACCTCGGCTCGGACATGCCAGCGTACGAGTCGTTTACGCTTGGCGGACCCTTGCGTCTGTCCGGATTTCGGCTGAACCAGTTCGCGGGCCGCGAGTACGCGTTCGGCCGCGTGATGTATTACAACCGAGTGATGAGTTTGCCGGCTCCCCTTGGCTCGGGCGTCTATCTCGGTGCCTCGGGAGAAGTGGGCTGGATCAAAGATCGCGTCGACGGCTTGCCGTCCCCCGGCACGTTGTATTCCGGGTCGTTGTTCATCGGCGCCGACACGTTCGTTGGACCCGCCTATCTGGGCGTCGGCTATGGCACCGGCGGCAATCTTGGCGCTTACCTGCTTCTCGGGGCGCCCTGACTGTCGTCGACACCGCCACCCGAGTTCCTCGCGCCGCTCGCGCGTCGATGCGGGATCCATGGTTCCGCAAATCCGATCGCTTCGTCTGGCGCTTAGTGAGTGGCGACCATTTTCGTACAGTACAATTCGTTGAGATGGGTGCCGACGATCCATAGCAAGCCCCGGATCAACAGCACGAGCAAATTCATGGGGAGCGTGTCGCTGATTCTCTGAGCCGGCGGCGAGGGGGACACGTCATCCATCGGACAAAAAGCGCTCCCCCTCAACAAATTTTGCATGAACTCGAGTTCGTCCGAAGCAGCGTGGAAGGTCACAGCGCAAGCGCCTCGCGACAAACCGCCGGACGCGCGGATGGTCTGGGTTCCGGGCGGAACGTTCCTCATCGCATCGGATGCCCACTACCCGGAGGAAGCGCCCGCACATCGGGCGCTCGTCCGTGGATTCTGGATGGACCAGTACACGGTGACCAATGCCGACTTCCAGCGTTTCGTGGAGGCGACGGCGTACGTGACGTTCGCGGAACGACCGGTCGATCCCGCGCTCTATCCCGGCGCGGACCCGGCGCTGCTCGCTCCGTCGGCAGTGGTCTTCCGCAAGGCTGCGGGTGTCTGGGAGTGGACGACCGATTGGTTTCAGGAGCACTCGCGCATGGAGCACGCCTGCTGCACGCTCGACAATCCGCGCGGCAGAAGCGCCGAAGACAGCTACGACGTGCGCACGCCCGACAACCCGGTAGCGCGCAAGGACATGAAGAGCGGTTCGTACTTGTGCGCGCCGAACTATTGCCGGCGCTACCGACCGGCGGCGCGAATGGCGCAACCAATCGATACCGCGATCGGCCATCTTGGTTTTCGATGTGTCGTGCGCCCGTCGGAGTAGGCGATGGAGCATTGGCTGGAGCTTGCTGCGCACTACCTCGCGCTCGCGCTTGAGGCCCTTGCGCTCTTCGTCATTGCCATCGGCGGAGTCGAGGCTGCGATCGGCGCCGTTCGCCTCATGTTGCGTCGGCATGCGAGCGATGCCGACAAGCGCGGTCTTTGGCTGGATTTCGCTCACTGGCTGGTGGCGGGCCTTACCTTCCAGCTCGCTGCCGACATCGTGCACACGACCGTAACGCCGGGCTGGGACGAGATCGGCCGGGTCGCCGCGATCGCGGCGATCCGCACGTTTCTTACCTTCTTCCTGGATCGCGACATCGAAATGCAATATCGACGAACGGACGACGGTGACGCAAGGCGACTCTGACGGCATCACGCTTGTGACGTACGGCCAGATCTTCACGCTGTTCTTCGTGACATTCGGGCCGCTCAAGATCGTCGGACCCTTCTTGCGCCTCACGCAGGAGGCGGACTACGCGGCGATGAAGCAGATCGCCGTGCGCGCGTCCTTGATCGCGGTAGGCGCTGCGGTGATCGGGGGATTCGTCGGCCGCGCGTTGATCACAAGCTGGAGCATCCCGGTTCCGGCGATGCTCCTCGCCGGCGGACTCATCTTCGCTCTCGTCGGTCTCAGCGCGGTGCTCGAGCAGTATCAGCCGGTGCATCCGGCGCCGCCGCCGCTTCCGCCCGGACCCATGGCCGCGGCGATGCGCATTACGTTTCCGATCGTCGTGACGCCGTACGGCATCGCAGCGCTCATCGTCGTGCTGGCCAACAGCCCCGGTCCCGTGCGCACGGCGGGGGTCCTCGCGATCCTGCTCGGCGTCATGGTGCTGAACCTCCTTGCGATGCTCTATGCACGCCGCATCATGGGAGGCGTCACGGCGATTACTTTGCAGATTCTGGGCGCAGTGCTGGGCGTGCTCCAGGTCGCGCTGGCGATCGAGATGATCCTCCTCGCGCTGCGGCAGTTGAACATCGTCAAAGGATGACGGAATGGACGAGCCAGCCAAGACCCGGATAACAGCGCAGTCCAACCCGGAGCGTATCTCGACCGAGCTCTCATCGCGCCGCACCGGCATGTCTTTCCAGCGCACCCGGATGAGCGCCGACCGGACGCTGATGTCGGTGATCCGCACTTCGCTGTCGCTGATCGGCTTCGGCTTCACCCTATTCCAGGTCTTCCAGAAGCTTCACGAGTCGAACATCCTGAAGAGCGGCAAGGCCCCGCTTCACTTCGGGCTCACGCTGGTCGTGCTCGGGGTTGCGATGCTGGTGGTGGGCATCGGGTATCACGTGATCTTCATGTACGGGTTGCGCGAGGAACGTGCGCAACTAAAGGCGGACGGGCTCATCCACGCCGAGAGCCAGTTTCCCCTTTCGCTCACGCTGATGGTGGCGGTCCTGCTGCTCGGGATCGGCGTGCTGGCCATCGTGAGCATGGTGTTCGGCGTAGGACCTTTCGGCTGAGGAGATTTCCAAAGTGGTGAAGAAAAAGGACGCAGGCAACAAGTCGAAGTCGCAGGCAACGGGCAAAGGAAAGGAGAACGCGATGGCCAAGGCGAAGCAACCCAACATCCTCGTCATCTGGGGTGACGACATCGGCATCTCGAATCTCAGCTGCTATTCGCACGGGGTGATGGGCTACAAGACGCCCAACATCGACCGCCTCGCGAAGGAAGGGATGATGTTCACGGACTCCTACGGCGAGCAATCCTGCACCGCGGGGCGCTCGTCGTTCATCACCGGGCAGAGCGTGTTGCGCACCGGCCTTTCGAAAGTCGGCATTCCAGCCGCGCCGACCGGGATGAATGAGAAGATCATCACCATCGCTGCGGCGCTGAAAAACCAAGGCTACGCGACCGGACAGTTCGGCAAGAACCATCTTGGCGACCTCAATCACATGCTGCCGACGAACCACGGCTTCGACGAGTTCTTCGGCAACCTCTATCACCTGAACGCCGAGGAAGAGCCGGAGATGCGTGACTACTACCCGGCGAAGGACTTCCCCGACTTTCGCAATAAGGTTGGTCCGCGCGGCGTCATTCATTCGTGGGCGATCGACAAGGACGACCCGACCGAGATGCCGCGCTGGGGCAGGATCGGCAAGCAGAAGATCGAAGACACCGGCCCGCTCACTACAAAGCGGATGGAGACCTGCGACGACGAGTTCGTCGTCGCCGCCACGGATTTCATCAAGCGCCAGAAAAAGGCCGGCAAGCCGTTCTTCGTCTGGCTGAACACGACACACATGCATTTGTTCACGCATACCAAGAAGAAGAGCCTGGGTCAGGCGGGGCGCTGGCAGTCGCCTTACCACGACACGATGGTCGATCACGACAAGAACGTCGGCCAAATGCTCGACCTGCTCGATGAGCTTGGCCTCGCCGACGACACGTTCGTGATGTACTCGACCGACAACGGCCCGCACCGCAATTCCTGGCCGGACGGCGGCATGACGCCGTTTCGCAGCGAGAAAAACACCAACTGGGAGGGCGCGTTCCGCATCCCGCTCATCGTGCGCTGGCCCGGGAAGATTGCGGCGGGCAGCGTGTCGAACGAGATCGTCCAGCACCACGACTGGTTCCCTACCTTCCTTGCCATCGCAGGCGAGCCCGACATCGTCGAGAAGTTGAAGAAGGGCTACCGGGCGATCGGCCGCACTTACAGGAATCACCTCGACGCCTTCAACCTGCTGCCCTATCTGACGGGCAAGGAGGCCGCGAGTCCGCGCAAGCTTTTCGTATACATCAGCGATGACGGCGACATCCTCGCCATCCGCTACGACAACTGGAAGGTGGTGTTCATGGAACAGCGCTGCAAGGGCACCTTGCAGGTTTGGGGAGAGCCCTTCACGCGCCTGCGCCTGCCGAAGATTTATAACCTGCGCACGGATCCCTACGAGTTCGCCGACGTCACATCGAACTCGTACTACGAGTGGTTCCTGTACCACGCCTACATCTTGTATGGCGCCTGGGCGCTCGCGGACAAGTTCGCAGAAACCTTCAAGGACTTCCCGCCCATCCAGAAGCCCAACAGCTTCACCATCGACGAAGCGATCGCGATGATGAAGGACGCGGCGGGAGGGGGCGGCAAGTAATCGCGTGGGAGAAGCGCGACACATGCTCCGACTTACGGGCCGGAGCACGTGCGCCGCGCCCGCAGGTCGCGCAAGCCCATTCGCGTGGCGGTTCGCGCCTGACGACACGGAGACATGATGCAACCTCGTACAGGATCCGCCACGGCTCTCACGCCGGCTCAGCTGGCCGAACGCACGCTCCATCGCCGCGCCGTCGAGACGGTGATCTGGGCAATGCCGGCGGTCAATGCCGAGTTGATCTTCCAGGCAATGCGCGACGCCAAGGCGGACTTCAACGAGGCCGTGTATTGGTCGCGTCCCGTCGACTGGAAGAACCAAACGCTGACACCCAACCCCGACACCATCTATCTCATGCCCATCTTCAATACCAAGGAGGTGGGGCCGATGGTGCTGGAGATACCGCCAGCCGACGGCGGAAGCTCGATCATCGGCAGCATCGACGAGGCGTGGCAGACGGCGATCGAAGACGTAGGACCGGCGGGCGTCGACAAGGGAACGGGCGGCAAGTACCTCATTCTGCCGCCGGGTTACAAGGAGCCGCGCCCGGGGGCTACATCCCGCTTTCCTCCGGAACGTACACCGGCTTCGCGTTACTGCGCTCCAACTTCAGGACTGCCGCCGACGCGGACATTGCGAAGGCAGTCGCATACGGCAAGCGCGTCCGGTTCTATCCGACTCGCGCAGGCGGCGAATCCACCCGAAACACAATTCGTCGATGCGCGCGACGTCGTGTTCGACAGCACTATTCCATACGACCTGCGCTTCTTCGAGGCGCTCAACCGCTTCGTGCAGCGAGAGCCATGGTTCGAGAGGGACAAGGCGATGATCGAATCGCTCCAGACGATCGGCATCGAGAAGGTTACGCTCTTCCATCCCGACGCCAAGTCACGGACGGTCTTAACCGATGCCACGCGCGAAGCCCATGCCTGGCTGGATTACAAATACGAGGATGTTTTCGCGGTGCCTTTCGACGAAGGAGCGCATTGGGCTCTCCCCGCGTCGCCGGCGGTCGCAGAGGGCTTGATGACGAATTTCGCGAACCGCGACGCCTATCCGGTGGAAAGCCGCGGAGTCTCGTATTCGATGGCGTATTTCAGCGCCAAGCACTTGGGAGAGGCCAGTATCACCTGATGACCATCGTGGACAAGACGGGCCAGCCACTGGATGGGGGGAGTAACTATCGCTTGCGCGTGCCCGCCAACGCGCCGGTCAGCTTGTACTGGTCGGCAACGGCCTACGACCGCGCGACGCACGCCCTGATCCGTAACCTGGCGCCGTCGAGCCGGGCGTCCAACTGCGGGGCTCAAGACCAACCACCGACGGATCGGTGGACCGCTGCGTTGCGCTCGCTAGGCATTGGTGTCGAGCTTTAACTTCGTACGGTCACGAAACACCTCGAATTCCGTATCTGATCGCTCAATCACATGACCGTGGCCAGGCAACGTTAGCCGACGGCTTCGCTCGACTTCGGTCGGCCCGATCGGTCCTAACACGGTCTCCATTGTGCGTATTCTGATCACGACATATCGATTGCCGTGGTCATCGATCGTGGGAATCTTGTCCTCGATTTCCCTGATCGTTGTCGGCCCCAGGACCGTATACGCCTGGTCCAGGGCGCGCGCGTGCGTTCGTGCAGAAAGGGGTGATGTCGAGGCTTTCCGAATCGCGCGACGGCGCGCCTGTTGACTGCGTTGGCGCCGCATCATCCATCGCACAAGCACTAAGGCCAACACTAAGACTGTGACGACTCCGAATCTAAGATTGGATTCATGGGAAGACAGGCCCCAAAAATCAACTAGCTTATGAAGCATTCGTTCCCATTAGCATTACCGCGTGCCGGCGAAAGATGACCAACCGTCGCCTGTAACAGAATTGCATTCCGCGATTTGTAGCTGGCAGAAAAGCAACTCGTGCTTGTATGGCACCGTCACGAGCCACGATTTGACCGCGCGTATTGTCTGTCGAGACCGGAGCAACGCAGTGAGGCTAGACCGCTTAAAATCCTGCGCCATGTCCGATCGCCTGTCCCTGGTCGCCGCTTTGCTGAAACTGCGCGCCATCTCACGCGCGAGGAAGCCGCGCGGCGTCTTGGCGTGACACTCGCCGAGCTCGACGAAGCCAACACGCTCGCGCTCGTCACCTTCGCGGATCCTGATCCAGAGATCCCGACCCGATTTCCCACAGAGCCCGAGCGCGAAGCTGCGCTCGAGCGCATGCCGAAGAGGATCGCCGAGCGACAGCGCAAGGCGGAGTGGGAAGCGCACAAGCGCTAGCCAAGGCGATGCGGCGCCGGCAAGCCGCGTCTTCGCCGCGCTAGAAAAGAAAAGCCCCGCCGAAGCGGGGCTTCTTACATTCGAATTACTTGTCAGCTTTGCTTGTGGCGACGCGCGAAGCCGATTGCCGCGATGCCGAGACCGAGCAGCGCGAGCGTGCCGGGTTCGGGTGTCCGGTTCGGCGGCACGGTCGCGTTGTTGAACGAGGCGTTGATCTGCGTCCCCGGTCCCTGGTTCTGTGTATAGGCAACCGAGAAGGTAACGTTCGTCGATTCCAAAGCGACGCCACCAAACATGCAGGGGCCACCCGAGCAGTTGATGGTTCCGGCCGCCAGCATGCCGAGGACGTTCGTACCATGCGTAACCGAAGTAACCTGCAAGGTCTCGATGAAAGTCCCCACGCCTGCGACCGTGAAGATCTTCTCGAAGAAACTACCCACTGAGAGCGGCAACACTACCGGGAAAAAATTAACGAGTGTTCCAGTGGCCAGGCCGATGTTGTTTTCCTGAATGAAACCGACGGAGTTGGGTGCACCGGTGTTGCAAGCGGTGGCGGTCGCGAGGTTGTTAGTGTTGCAGCTAAAGGCTCCGTTCGCGTTAATGTTGAACTGGACATTAATCGGATCCGCCGAGGCTGCCCCGGCGAACGCCAGACCGGCTGCCGCTGCCGCAACCGCCAGACTCTTTTTGACCATCGTACGCATTTTTGTTAACCCCCTCGTCGGTAAAGAATTGGTGACGCAACCCTATAAGCAGCCCCTGTGCCACACGCAAAATAACCCGATAATTCAGTTGATTAGCGATGCGAGTGCGCCATCGAACGAGGACTGGGTGTATAGGACTTCGACAATGGGGCAGCCGTACGCTTGCGCACAACTCGTACCGTACACATAGCTGAGTGCGCTGAAGCAAATCGTTCACGTTATGCAGAGCGGCCCGTTTGCGGGCCGCGTTACATAGTGCAGCGAAGACGCGGCCCTTGCACCGCTAATGCGCTCGTCCAACAGCGGTCCCTTTACATTTGCGCAACGCACGCTTGCCTTGGCATCTCATCGTATGTGCGGTGATCGAGGAGGCGCCCGGTTGTGTGCTTCCGTACGCCACCCCACTGTTTGAAGAAGAAAGGAACGTCACGCAATGTCTCCATGACGCGATCGACGAGGCGCATCGTGCCGGCGTTGCCGACGTGCGCGTAACGCAGGGACATCGCAGGCCCACGATGGCCCAGCAGTGTCGCGACCTCGGCCAGATCGGCCCCGTTCTGCACGAGCGCGCTCGCGCACGAGTGCCGCAGGTCGTGGAAGCGAAATTCTCGGATGGCTGCGCGCTCAATGGCCGTATGCCATGCGGTCGTGATGTCAGCCGGGAAGACGAACTTGTCGATGCGCGGGCGCTTGGCGAATAGCACGCAAACCGCCTCGGTCAGCGGCACGCCGCGCGAATCGCCGTTCTTCGTCGTCGGGAAGATGGCCCAGCGGCGCGCGAGATCCACGCGCGGCCACTCGAGCGCCGCGATCTCGCTCTTCCGGGCGCCGGTCGTCAACGCGAACAGGACAAATGGGTACAGATCGCGCGATTCGCTCGCCTTGCATGCGGAGAGCAGCCGGTCGCGCTCGTCGTCGGCCAGGAAGCGGACCACTTTGCGCGATGCCGGCGGCTTCGTGACCTTGGCGAATGGGGTGGACTCCATGACGCGCAATTCCTTGACGGCCAAGGCGAACAGGCGCGACAGCTCGACGAGGTAATTCCGGACGGTGGCGGGCGAACGCGGCTTGGTGCTGCGATGGCCGTATCCGCGACAGTCAGCCCCGAGCAGGCGATCGCGGTGCGCGGCGATGAGCTCGGGCGTGATCTTGTCTAGCCGAACGTCGCCCAATGGCTCGCGCCAGTAGGCAAGATGAACGCGGAAGGGTTGGCAAGACGAGGTAATGCCTCGTCGAGAAGTCCGGAGAGAGTGAGCCCGCGATGAGCGGCGAGAGATCCGCCCTTTGGCGGCGGCCTCGGTGCGGGATGCCCACACTTCGGCCGCAAGCTTGCTACGGAAGGATTTGCCTTTCGCTGGGTAGCCGGTCACGCGCACCGCGCATCCCAGGAAGTGCTGCCGTCGCGATTGCGACGCTTTGCGATTGACGCCATGTCTGCGTTCTCCGATTCGTTGACGCCAATCACCGAAGGGGAAAACTACAGAGAATTTGCACAACGCTTGTAGCCGAACCTCGCGAAAGTCATTGGTTGCGGGGGCAAGACTTGAACTTGCGACCTTCGGGTTATGAGGCGGATTTGTCGTAGTTAGGTCATTTGTAAATCAACGACTTGCAGCGCTTGCCGATCGCCATTCCAGTCTGATCCAGTCACACTTTGGTCACAGTCAATCTGAGTTGGTCACGAATCGGGCCCCTTCTCAGGCAGGCTGACGCGCCCTTCTGTGCGGTCAAGTGATTCTGATTTCCACCTTCTTCGCGAGGGCACCTGCCGCTTTGATGAGCGCACGAGTTGGGGCACGGAACAAGGGCCTTCATTTCAAGGACCCTTGCTCCGGTCGACGCTTCCGAAGGCGGCGCGAACCTGGTGTGTCACGCCGGCGCGAGCACTGCGGCCTTCTGCTTCGAAACAAAGAGAAGCAGGAGCAGCGTGGCGACGATTTCCACGCAGGCGATCATCGTGAGCCCGGTCGCGTACTGCCCCGTGGTCGTCTTGAGGTAGCCCAGGAGCTGCGGCGAGAAGTAGCCCGCGAGGTTTGCGATCGAGTTGATGAGCGCGAGGCCGACCGCGATCGCCGTCCCCGTGAGGAAGCGCGTCGGAATCTGCCAGTAGACCGGTATCGCGCCCATCGTTCCCGCGGACGACAACGCGAGCGACAGTACGACACCAGCGCACATTCTTCTGACCGAGGAAATAGGCTGTCAAGAGAAGGCCAATGGCGCCGATGGCGGCAGCGACCGCGGTATGAACGCGAATTTCCTTGTTGCGATCGGAGAGCCAGCCGTTGAAGATCATGCCGAGCCAGCCGCACGCGTAGATGCCGGCCATCGTCCACCCGAGTGTGCGCAAGTCGGTGATGCCGACGTCCTTGACCACGCTCGGTCCGTAGAACACGAGCGTCGCATTGCCGGCGACGATGCAAAAGTAGGTGAGGATCAGCACCCACAGCTTCGGATCGCGCAACGACGCCCAGACCTTGTGCTCGCGGTCGCCCAGCGCCTTGCTTTCCGCCGCGAGCTCGAACTCGACGTGCTGCTTCTGCTGCTCGGTGAGCCAAGCCGACTTCCTCGGCGAGTCCGTGAGGTAGAAGTACGCGGCGATCCCCATGATCACCGAAGGAATACCTTCGATCGATGAACAGCCATTGCCAGCCCTTGTAGCCGCCCACGCCGTTGAAAATCTCCATCACGTACGCGGCGAGCGGGCTGCCGACCATGAGCGAAATGGCCGAGGCCGACACGAAGAACGCGAGCGCCTTGCCGCGCCGATGCGCAGGAAGCCAGAAGGTCAGGTAGAGGATGACGCCTGGCTGCAAGCCTGCTTCGAAGGCCCCCATCAGGAAGCGCAGCGTGTAGAACTGCCAGGGCTCCGTCACCCACGCCATCAGCACGCACACGACGCCCCAGCCCATCGTGATGCGCATGATCGTCTTCGTGGCGCCGAATTTCTGCAGCAGCAAGTTGCTCGGCACTTCGAAGAAGAAGTAGCCGAGGAAGAAGATGCCGGCGCCGGCGCCATAGATGGCATCGGACCATGCGAGGTCGCTCATCATGGTCAGCTTCGCGAAGCCGACGTTGACGCGGTCGATCCAGGCCAGGAACCAGATCAGCGTAAGGAAAGGAATCAGGCGCCAGATGATCTGGCGAAACGTGACGTCGCGCTCGTCGACCGATGATCCGGCCTGCGGCGGCAGTGTCGCGGTATGGGTAGTCATGGTGCTTCGCCTCCCTTCAAAGACGTGTGCAACGAAGACGCGGCCTGGCAGCTTTCAGGCAAGCCAGCGGTTCATGCCGACGTCTTCGGCAGCCGCGCGCAGATACATCGATCGATAGTGCGGTTCCAAACGGCGGGCTTCGGCGGCGGCCCGCGAGAGTTGCTCGCGATAGCCTCCAGCGAGCTCGCGCAACTCGCGCCGCAGGGCGGCTTCGTCGACGCCGTTGATGCGGCCGTTCTCATAGACGATGCGACCGTCGACGATGGTGTAGCGAACGGACCCTCCGTCCTCGCAGAGCACGAGCTGGCGGCGCAGGTCGTTGAGCGGGGTGAACGCGACGGTGTCGAGGTCCAGAAGCGCGATGTCGGCGACGCAGCCCGGGGCAAGCCGACCGAGATCGTGCGCACGCCGCATCGCGCGCGCTCCGCCACGGGTCAAGGCGGCCAGCATCTCCTGCGGCTCGGGCCACTCGCGATAGTCGCGCGTGGCCAGCGTCTGCAGCAGAGACGCGGTCTTGGCGACGAACCACAGGTTGACCGTGTCGTCGGTGTTCATTTCGTCGGTGCCGAGACAGATGGGCACGCCTGCCGCGCGCAGCTTGTAGTACGGCATGACGCCGCTGCCGAGGCGCAGATTGCAGACGGGATTGTGCGCAACGGTGCAGCCCGCATCGGCGAGCAATCCGATGTCGTCGTCGTCGAGCCAGATCGCGTGAATCACCATCATCCGCTCGTCGAGAAGACCCAGGTCATGGACGTAGCGGACGAGCGACTTGCCGAACTTCTCGTTGCCGAGTACGCGCTGGACCTTGGTTTCCAGGATGTGGATGTTGAACGGCAAGTCGTGCCGCTTCGACAGCTCGGAAAGTCCCGCGAAGTAATCAGGGGTCACGCGCTGCGGCGCCGAGCACGATACGGCCGCGGACAAGCGGCCGTTGTCGGCGCCATGCCAGCGCTCGATCAGGTAGGCGTAGAGCGCGAGCAGTTCCTCGGTCGTCTGACGCGGAGCCTTGTCCATCGCGAGGCGCTCGTCGTCCGACAGGAGCGCGGCGAGATACGGGTACTTGTCGTACTCGACGATGTTCGGCTGGTCGATCGCGACCGTCGCGCGAATCCCGGCGTCCGCGTATGCCCGCATGATCGCGTCGATGGACTCGCGCGTCGCGACCGGCACGTGATACGCATCGTCGTGCACGGAAGTGATTCCGCGGCGGAGCATCTCGAGCGCGCCGACCATGGTGCGCACGTAGGCGAGTCGACTGCTGTCGCCGCCGTCCGCAAGCGGGGGCACCTCGTAGAGCATGAACACTTCGAGGGGATAGCCGGGCAGGCTGCCCTTCATGAGGTTGCCCGGCGAGTGAAAGTGGGCGTTGACGAGGCCCGGCATCGCGAGCAACCCGGTGGCGTCGAGAGTACGTTCGAACGGCTTGCCGTGACGAGCGCCGGCGTCCGGGCCGATGGCGACGATACGCCCCTCCTCGATCGCGATGTCGGCGCATTCCCATTCGCGGTCGTCATCGTCGAGCGTCAGGACATGCGCGTTGCGGATCAGCAAGGAGGTTGCGGGCGTTTGCATACCATCATTACGAACGATTGTATCCAATCTGTCAATCAGAATCTTCGAATACTGAATATAACAAGGACATGAAACTCTATCCGCCCCCCTTGCAATCCCTGGTAAACATGCCTTACACTGTAACCAGAACGTTCGTACGCAATCCTGTATACAAATAATCACGAACATGCCTGCCAAAAGAGACACGAGCGCTGCGTCGAGCCGCCCGCCGAGCCGACCGAGAAAGCCCCCCGTCGCCACCGTCGATGCCATCGTGCAGCGGGTCCTGGGCGCCATCCTTTCGCACCAGCTGCCGCCGGGCACGCAACTCGTCGAAGAACGGCTAGCCGCCGTCTTTCACGTGAGCCGCACCAAGGTCCGCCAGGCGCTCGCGCGACTTGCACACGACGGGATCGTCACGGTGTTCCCCAACCGTGGCGCCTTCGTCAGCAGCCCCACGATCGATGAAGCGCGCGCGCTGTTCGAGGCACGGCGGGTGATCGAGCCCCCTCTCGCGCGCAAGCTCTCGGCGTCGGCAGGCAAGGCCGATATCGAGCGCTTGCGTGCGCACGTGCGGCTCGAGACCCAGGCCCGCGTCGCGCAGGACAAGCGCGGAATCATCGGGCTTTCGGGTCAGTTCCACGAGATCATCGCGGAGATGGCGGGCAATCCGTACCTCGCGCGCACGCTGCGCGAGCTCGAGTCGCTCACCCGCCTCGTGATCATCCTGTACGACGCCCCCCACGCGCCGTCGTGCAACTACGACGAGCACAGCGGACTGATCGACGCCATCGCCTCACGCGACGGCGATCGCGCCGCCGCGCTGATGGTCGAGCATCTCGATCACGTGGAAGCCTCGCTCGACCTCGAGCAGGGCACGAGCCTCGAGATCGATCTCGAGGCCGTGTTCGCGTGATTTCCTTCCATTGACAGGAGCCCGCATGCGCCTGCTCGTCGTCAACGCCAATACTTCGGCCATCGTCACCGAGAAAGTGACGGCCGAAGCGAGGGCCGCCGCGCCCGATGCCGAGATCGTCGCGGTCACCGGCACATTCGGCGCGCGCGTCATCGGCACCCGCGCCGAGCACTGCATCGGCGAGCACTCGACCATCGCGCTCGTCTCGCGCCATGCCGCGGACTGCGACGCTGTCGTAATCGCGGTCTCCTACGACACCGGTTTGCGCGGCGCGCGCGAACTGCTGACCATTCCCGTGGTCGGCATGACCGAGGCTGGGCTGCTGACGGCATGCATGCTAGGCGGCAAGATCGGTGTCATCACGTTCGGACGGCGCGTCCTCCCGCTCTATCACGAGCTGGTGGCGAGCTATGGACTCGCCGATCGCATCGCCGGCTGGCGCGTGCTGGAGAGCACCGCGGCCTACGGGCGCGGCAGCCACGAGTCGCTGGACCGGGAGATCGTGGCGACGGCAACCGACCTCGTGCAGCGAGACTTCGCCGAGACCGTGCGTGTTGACCGGCGCCGTGATGGCAGGAGTTCCGCGCCGGCTGCAGCAGGACGTACCCGTTCCTCTCATCGACTGCATCGCGTGTGCGGTTCGGCAGGCCAAGCTCCTGGTTGACCTGGCAATGCCGAAGCCGCGAGCGGGCAGTTACGCGCTGCCCGCGGGCCGCGAGCTCGTCGACGTCGAGCCGGCCATCGCGCAGCGCTTTCCCCAATAGGACCCACACTCTCCGACATGCTGCGCACCCACGGACGCTTCCACTATTCGCCGATCATCGATCGGCCGCAATTCGCCTGGTCGGGCGGTCATCGACTGGCCGTTTACGTGGCGCTCAACCTCGAGCACTACGCCTTCGGCGAGGGGCTGACCGAGAACCTCGTGCCCGGCATGCCCGCGCACGACGTGCTCAATCATTCGTGGCGCGAATACGGCAACCGCGTCGGCGCTTGGCGCCTGCACGCACTGTTCGAGTCGCTGGCTCTCCCCGTCACGGTGCTCGTCAACAGCGAGCTCTATGCGCACGCGCCGGCGCTCGTCGCGGCGTTCCGTGCGCGGAACGACGAGATCGCGGCGCACGGCCGCACCAATTCGCACAGCCAGGCGGGACTCACACCTTCGGCCGAGCGCGAGATGATCGCGATCGTCACACAGGAGATCGAGCGACATGAAGGACGCCGCCCGGAAGGGTGGCTCGGGCCGTGGATCGCCGAAACTCCGGACACGCCGGACCTGCTTCACGATGCCGGCTATCGCTACGTGCTCGACTGGTGCGCCGACGACCAGCCGATCTGGCTGTCGACGCGCGCAGGAAGCCTCCTCGCGGTGCCGTATCCGCAGGAGCTCAACGACTCGAGCGCGATCATCGGCCGCAATGTCGACGCATCGACATTCGCCGACATGATCGTCGATCAGTTCGATGAAATGCTCGAGCAATCGGCGAGCGGTCCGCTGGTGATGGGCATCGCCCTGCACGCCTACGTCACCGGCCAGCCGTTCCGGCTGCGCCAGCTTCGACGCGCGCTCGCGCACATCGCGGCGCACCGCGATGCGATCTGGCTCACGCACGCGGGACGCATCGCCCAGCACTTCGCCGCGGTTTAATCGCTCGCGGGAGCCTTCTGGCCGATTTCGAAGTTCGCCATGCCCTCGAGCGCGCGCACCATGCCGGAGTGATCCCAGGCGCTGCCGCCGTGCGCGGCGCAAGCGTTGAATAACTCCTGGCAAGTTGCCGTGTTGGGCAGCGCGACGCCGATCTGGCGTGCCGTCGCGAGTGCGAGATTGAGGTCCTTCTGGTGCAGCTCGATGCGAAAGCCCGGATCGAACGTGCGCTTCACCATGCGCTCGCCGTGCACTTCGAGAATGCGCGACGACGCGAAGCCGCCCATCAACGCTTGCCGCACCTTCGCCGGATCGGCGCCCGCCTTGGCCGCCAATAAGAGAGCCTCGCCGACCGCTTCGATCGTGAGCGCGACGATGATCTGATTCGCAACCTTCGTCGTCTGGCCGTCGCCGTTGCCGCCGACCAGCGTGATGTTCTTGCCCATGAGATCGAACAGCGGCTTGACGCGGTCGAACGCCGCCTGCGGCCCGCCGACCATGATGGTCAGCGACGCCGCCTTTGCACCGACTTCGCCGCCCGACACCGGCGCGTCGAGGTAGTCGCATCCCAGCTCGTTGATCCTCTTTGCGAAGTCCTTGGTCGCGATCGGCGAGATCGAGCTCATGTCGACGACGACCTTGCCCTTGCTCAACCCCGTGGCGATGCCTTCGGCGCTGAACAGCGCATCTTCGACGTGCGGCGTGTCCGGCACCATCATGATCACCACGTCGGCCTTCTGCGCGACTTCGCGTCCGTTCTTGCACGCGATGCCGCCGGCGTCGAGCAGCGCCTGCGGCACCTTGCCGCGGCTGTAAAGATGCACGTCGTGCTTGCCGGCGACGAGATGCCCTGCCATCGGGCCGCCCATGATCCCGAGTCCGATGAAGCCTATCTTTGCCATGCCATTTCCCTCACCGAAGTGATTTTCTAAACGCCGTGCGCCGCGCGCCAGGCGAGGCCCGCGACCGTGTCGCCTTTCGGCTTGTATTCGCAACCGATCCAGCCGTCGTAGCCGAGCGCATCGACGAAGCCGAACAGGAAGCGGTAGTTGATCTCGCCGGTCCCGGGCTCGTTGCGGCCGGGATTGTCGGCGAGCTGCAGGTGCGCGATGCTCGCGAGGTTCGCCTTGATGGTGGCGGCAAGCTCGCCTTCCATGCGCTGCATGTGATAGACGTCGTACTGCACGTACAGGTTGTCGGATCCGACTTCCGCGATGAGGTCGAGCGCCTGCGCCGTGCGGCTCAGATAGAACCCCGGAATGTCGAACGTGTTGATCGGCTCGATCAACAATCGAATCCTCGCCGCCTTCAACTGCTCCGCCGCGTAGCGCAGGTTCTCGACGAACGTCGCACGGACCTTGTCAGGCGCAACGCCGTTCGGCGCGATACCGGCCAGGCAGTTGACCTGCGGACAGCGAAGCGCGCGCGCATAGTCGATCGCGAGCGCCACACCTTCGCGAAACTCGCCGAGGCGATCGGGATGGCAAGCGATGCCGCGTTCGCCTTTTGCCCAGTCGCCCGCGGGCAGGTTGTGCAGCACCTGCGTAAGACCATGTTTGTCGAGCTGCTCGGCAAGCGCCTCCTTCGGGTACGCGTAGGGAAACAAATACTCGACACCCTTGAAGCCCGACTTGGCGGCGGCGGCGAAGCGGTCGAGGAAGTCGACCTCGTTGTAGAGCATGGTCAGGTTGGCGGCGAGCTTGGGCATCGGGATCTCCTAGTCCAGCATCGCCGCGATCGCCGTCGGCGCGTCGGCGAGGCTTCCGGCGAGCTCCTCGAACTCGACGACCTTGTCGATCTCGGTGCCCATCGCGATGTTGGTCACGCGCTCGAGGATGACCTCGATCACGACCGGCACCTTGTATTGCGCCATCCACTTCTCGGCCTGCTCGATCGCGGGGTCGATCTCCTCCTGCCGGTGGACCCGGATCGCCTTGCAGCCCAACCCTTCGGCCACCGCGACGTGATCCACGCCGTAGCCTTCCGTCTCCGGCGCGTTGACGTTGTCGAAGCCCAGCTGCACGCAGTAGTCCATCTCGAACCCGCGTTGCGACTGGCGGATCAAGCCCAGGTAGGAATTGTTCACGACGACGTGGAGGTACGGCAGCTTGAACTGCGCCCCGACCGCGAGCTCCTCGATCATGAACTGGAAATCGTAGTCGCCCGACAACGCCACGATCTTTCGCGTGCGGATCGGCAACGCGCACGCCGAGCGCCGCCGGAATGGTCCATCCGAGCGGGCCCGCCTGGCCGCAGTTGATCCAGTTGCGCGGCTTGTAGACGTGCAGGAACTGCGCGGCCGCGATCTGCGACAGGCCGATGGTGCTCACGTAGCAGGTGTCCTTGCCGAACGCGTTGTTCATGCATTGGTACACGCGTTGCGGCTTCATCGGCTTGTTCTCGAAGTTCGTCTTGCGCAAGCAGCGTGCGCTTGCGCTCCTGGCACTCGCGGAGCCACGCGCCGCGGTCGGGCAGCCTTCCCGCGGCCTTCCATTCGCGCGCGACGTCGACGAAGAGCTCGAGCGCGGCCTTGGCGTCGGACACGATGCCGAGATCCGGCCCGAACACGCGGCCGATCTGCGTCGGCTCGATGTCGACGTGCACGAACTTGCGGCCCTTCGTGTAGACGTCGACCGATGCCCGTATGGCGATTGGCCCAGCGGTTGCCGATGCCGAGCACGAAGTCGGAGGCGAGCATCGTCGCGTTGCCGTAGCGGTGCGACGTCTGCAGGCCGCACCATGCCGACCATCAGCGGATGATCGTCGGGGATCGTGCCCCAGCCCATCAGCGTCGGAATGACCGGCACGCCGGTGACTTCGGCGAACTGCACGAGCAAGTCGGACGCATCGGCGTTGATGATGCCGCCGCCGGCAACGATCAGCGGCTCGCTCGCCTCGCTGAGCATGGCGAGCGCTTTCTCGACCTGCGCGCGCGTGGCCGCCGGCTTGTACACCGGCAGCGGCGCGTAGGTCTCGGGGTCGAACTCGATCTCGCCCATCTGCACGTCGAACGGCAGGTCGATCAGCACCGGACCCGGCCGACCCGAACGCATCACGTGGAATGCCTGCTGGAACACGCGCGGCACCAGCGCCGGCTCGCGCACCGTGACCGCCCACTTGGTGACCGGCTTCGCGATCGCTTCGATGTCGACCGCCTGGAAGTCTTCCTTGTACAAGCGCGCGCGCGGCGCCTGTCCCGTGATGCACAGGATCGGGATCGAATCCGCGCATCGCGGAATACAGGCCGGTGATCATGTCGGTGCCGGCGGGCCCGGAGGTGCCGATGCACACGCCGATGTTGCCGGCCACGGCGCGCGTGTAGCCTTCCGCCATGTGCGACGCGCCCTCGACGTGGCGCGCGAGGACGTGCGCGATGCTGCCGCGGGCCCTCATCGCCGAGTACAGCGGATTGATCGCGGCGCCGGGCACGCCGAACGCCGTGGTGACGCCTTCGCGCTCCAGCACGTGGACGGCGGCGTCGATAGCTCTCATCTTGGCCATGGCAAATCTCCTTTGATCCTCACATCAAGCGCTAGCGAAGAAGGTCGAGCAGCGTGCGCGCGACGACCTTGGTCGCGCGCCGCAGGTCCTCGAGCACGAGGTGCTCGTCCGCGCGCTTGGCGTTGGACTCGAGCACCGTGCGGGGTCCGGCACCGTAGATTGCCGCCGCCACGCCGGCCGCGGCGTACAGGCGCACGTCGGTGTAGAGCGGCGTGCCCGAGGTCGGGATCGGCTCGCCGAATACCGCTTCGCCATGGCGCGTGAGCGCGTGCACGAGCGGCGCGTTGCGCGCGTCGGGCTTCCACGCCTGCGCGAGCAGAAGGCGCTTGACGCTGACCGTGATGCCCGGACGCGTAGCTGCGGCTTCGGCGATGATGCGCCGGATGTCGGCCTCGACCTCCGCGGGATTCTCTTCGGGAATCATCCGGCGATCGAGCCGCAGGACGACCTTGCCCGGCACGACGTTGGTGTTGGTGCCACCTTCGATGCGCCCGACGTTCAGGTAGGGATGCGTGATGCCGGGCACCTTGGACGTGACCGCCTTGTAACGCGCATTCTGCGCGTACAGCGCATTGAGAATCGCGGTGGCCCCCTGCAGCGCGTCGACCCCGGTATCGGGAATGGCCGCGTGCGCCATCTTGCCGTGCACGGTCACTTCCATCTGCAGGCAGCCGTTGTGCGCGGTGATCACCTGATAGCTGAAGCCGGCGGCGATCAGGAAGTCGGGCTTGGTCAGCTTGTGCGAGATGAGGTACCCCGGGCCCAGCTCGCCGCCGAATTCCTCGTCGTAAGTGAAGTGAAGCTCGACGGCGCCCTTGCGTATCGTGCCCAGCGATTCGAGCGCGCGCACCGCGAACGTGTACGTCGCGAAGTCGCTCTTGCTGACGGCGGCGGCGCGACTGTAGAGCTTGCCATCGACGATTTCGCCGCCGTAAGGATCGTGCGTCCAGCCTTCGCCCGGCGGTACCACGTCGCCGTGGGCGTTGAGCGCGATCGTCGGCCCATCGCCGTAGCGGCGGCGGACGATGAGATTGGTGATCGACGTGAGGCCGTAGTCCTTGACCTCCTGCGCCGCCACGGCATGCTTTTCGGCTTCGTACCCGAACGATTGCAGGAGCTGCGCCGTGCGCTCCGCGTGCGGCGCGTTGTCGCCCGGCGGCGTGTCGGTAGGCACGCGCACCAACTCCTGCAGGAACCTCACCTCGTCATCGAAATGCTTGTCGACCCACGCATCGAGCGCCTCGTACTCAGTGCTCATGACAGCTCCGCCGCCAGGTTGTCGAGCAGCGTCGCGAACGCGCGCACGCAAAGCTCGGTGTCGTCGTTGGTGATCGCCTCGAGCGGGTTGTGGCTGATCCCCGCATTGAGGCCACGCATGAAAAGCATCGCCTGCGGCATCACCTCGTGCATCTTCATCGCGTCGTGGCCGGCGCCGCTCGGCATGCGAAACAGCGGCAGGCCCAGGCTTTCTACCGCGCGCTCCCACCGGCGCTGCCACTCGGACGCGCTCGGTGCGGCGGCGGCGCGCACGGTCTCTTCGACGTTGTAATGCAGTCCGCGCCGTTCGCAAATGCGCGCAAGCTCCGCCAACACGTCCTTGGTGCACGCATCGCGCACTTCGTTGGTGGTCGCGCGGATGTCGAGGCTGAACCGGCAACGTCCCGGAATCACGTTGATCGATCCGTGAGGCACTTCGAGGATACCGACCGTGGCCACGAGGTTCGGCACCGCGCCGCCGCGTTTTTCCATCGCGAGCACGAGCTCCGCAACCGCCGCAGCCGCATCGCGCCGGCGGTCCATCGGCGTCGTGCCGGCATGGCTCGCCATGCCGATCACTTCGCCGACGTAACGCACGCTGCCGTTGATGGAAGTCACGATGCCGAGCGGCAAGTCGAGCTCGTTCAGCACCGGCCCTTGCTCGATGTGCACCTCGACGAAGCCCAAGTATTTCGAGGCATCGCGCGTGAGCTTGGGGATGTCGTCGATGCAAAGGCCGGCGTGCTCCATCGCCGCGCGCATCGTGATGCCGTCCGCGTCCTTCTGCTCGAGCCACGCCGTGTCGAAATGGCCCGTCAACGCGCCGGACCCCAGGAACACGGCCTTGTAGCGCTGCCCTTCCTCCTCGGCGAAGCCCACGACTTCGAAGCCGAACGGGAGGCGGCGCTTGGCGCGCGAAAGTTCGCGAACGCAGGCCATGGGAACGAAGATACCCAGGCGTCCGTCGTACTTGCCGCCGTTGCGAACCGTGTCGAAATGACTACCGGTAAGGAGGCGCTTCGCCGCAGGATCGCGCCCGTGGTAGATGCCGACGACGTTGCCCACCGCGTCGATCTCGACCGAATCGAATCCACAATCCTCGCGCATCCAATGTGCGAGGCGCTGCGCGCAGGCGCGGTGCGCATCGGTGAGATAGGTGACGGTGAGCTCGCCCTTCTCGGCGTAGCCGGGATCGCTGTGCGCGGAAAGCTTCTCCGCCCAGTCCCACACTTGATTGCCGAGCTCGGGAACGACGCCAAGCTTGTCGTCGAGCCGAAGCTCGGCGATGCGGTGGATGTTGCGCACGCATTCGGCGAGCTCGTAGTCGGGATGGTGCTCGAGGCGGCGCTCGAAGGTCGCGATGATCTCCGCCTTGGAGAGCCCGGTGCCACGCGGTCCTCGCACGGCGAGGATGAACGGAAAGCCGAACTTGGCGTTGTAGTCCGCGTTGAGCTTGTTGATCTTCGCGAACTCTTCGGGCGTGCAGTTCGTCAGTCCCGCGCCGCCTTGCTCGTTGGTCGACTCCGCGGTGAGCGTCTTGGCCACCATCGCCTTGCCGGCGAGCTCGGGATGCGCGCGCACGAGCTTGACTTGCGCCTCGCGGCCCACGCTGCGTACGACCTCGACCATCGCGAGCTTGAGCGCGGCAAGAGACGCAAACGGCCGCTTCGGCCACGCGGCCGAAGCGATCCACGGCGAGTGCTCGTAGGTGCCGTCGAGGAGGCGGGTGAATTGCTCCTGCGTCGCGGCGTTCAGTTGTTCGAGAGTCAGCGGCATGATGGTTCCAATTGCATGATAGTCATCGGCCTCGCCACACCGACAATCCCCAAGGTGAGATCTTGAACGGCAGGTGGTAGTGCTCAGCGGGGTCGACCACGGTGAACCGGAACGACACCACGTCGAGGAACGCCGGCTCCTTCGACGTCACGATGCCAGCCGCGCGATAGTAGTCGGCCGCATGCAGGAGCACCTCGTGCACGCCTTGCGCGATGCCGTCGCCGCGGGTCATCGCATGCGCCACCTGGCCGTCCGAGCCGATTGCGCCGGCACCGACGAGCGCGCCACCGCCTTCGCGCATCGCGCGCACCTCGACGCGCATGCCCACCGCGGGCTCGCCCCGCACCACATCCACCACATGAATCGATATTCCCGGCATGCCAGCACCTTCCTAGTTGAGCTTCGCCCCGGAAGCCTTCACCGCGGGCGCGAAGTCGGCGACCTGCTTCGCGACGTAGGCCTGGAATTCCGCCGGGGTCATGCGGCTCACCGTGAATCCGAGGTCCTCCAGGCGTGCGATGAGCTTCGGGTCGGACAACACCTTGGCCATCGCCGCGTCCAGCTTGGCGACAAGCGGGTCGGGCATATTCGCCGGCCCGGAGATGCCGACGAAGTTCTCGGCGACGAGCTGTGGGAAGCCGAGCTCGACCACCGTCGGGACGTTGGGCGTGATCTTCGGGCGTTGGGTGGAGGTCAGCGCGATGATCCGCAGCTTGCCCTGCTTCGAGTACTCGTAGACCTCGGTCAGCGTATTGACGCCGAAGCTCAGCTGCCCGCCGAGCATGTCCTGGAACATCGGCGCGGAACCCTTGTACGCGATGTGCTCCATCTGGAGCCCGAGCTGCTGCTTGAACATCTCGCCGACGATGTGACCAATGGAACCGCCGCCGCCGGAGCCGAACGGCGTGCCGCCCTTGTTCGACTTGATCCACGCGACGAGCTCGTTCCAGTTGTTGGCTGGCACCGACGACGCCACGAAGAACGCGTTCGGCACCGAGCCGATGTACGACACGTGCTTGAAGTCCTTGACCGGATCGTACGGCGGCTTGTCGAACAGGAACGGTGCGATCGAGATGGGCGCGCTGTTCGAAATGAACAGCGTGTGGAAGCCGTCGCTCGCCGTCAGAACGGCCTTGGCGCCGATGGTCGTCCCGCCGCCTGGACGGTTGTCGACAACGACCGGTTGCTTCAGCTCAGCGGTCAGCGACTGCGCGACCAGACGCGCAACGATGTCCGACGCGCCGCCCGGCGGGAACGGAACGACGAGCCGTACGGGTCGGGTGGGCCACTCCTGGGCGGCGGCAAGTGCCGTGAAAAGCATGAGCGCGGTGGCGGCAATCGCGCGCGCCGCGGTGACATATCGCATGGTTTCTCCTCCTCCTTTTGGGCAATCGTCAGCGAGCTTGGCGCGCCAGCGTCCGCACGCGCTCTTCCGGCAGCGGCAGGAACCGGCGCACGAACAATTCTTCCGGATCCGGGCATCTCGGCAGGTGCTTGGCGGCGACGATGAGCTCGATCGCGCGCCGCAGTCGCTCGAGGTCGATGTCGCCGATGCCCAATCGAGCGCCCTCGGGATTGGCCATCTCCACGGCGAGGGTTCCCGCGAGCCGTTCCCGATTGGCGGCGCGATCGATGGTGGGGTCACGCCGGGCCACGGCGTCGATCGCGGCGTCGATATCCGCCACCGTGTCGACGAGTCCGCGATTCACGGCACGGACCAGGCCTGCGACGACGGTCGGCTCGGAGTCGGCCAGCTGGCGGGTCACCATGAGCGCGCTGCCGTAGAGGTCGGGCACGAATTGCCGATACTCCAGGAAGCGCAGTCGCGTCGCCGGATCGACGCCTGCCTCGATGGCCGCCGCACGCAGCGTATTGACGAACCCGAACAGTCCCGCCCACCGGCCCTCGTCGAGCATGAGCCCGACCATGTCGCGGTGCGGCAGCGGCGAGATGTCGACCTTGATCTTGCTCGCGTCGATACCGGTACTGCCCGCGAATTCGCGCAGCATGCGCATCGCCGCGTCGTTGGGATGCGCGCCGAGCGTGGTCCCCTCGAGCGCTTTCGGCGTGCGAATAGCGCTCTCGGCCGGCACGGCGATCGTGTACGGCGAATCGTTGAAGGTCGCGTAAACGCCGACTGCCGCGGACGTAGCACCGCCGGCGGCGAGCTCGATCAGCGCATTCATGTCGCCGTAGCCCACGTCGTAGGCGCCCGACGCCACTTTCGGCACGGCGTTGGCCGCGGTGTCGCCCGGCGTGAATTCGAGCTCGATCCCTTCCTCGCGCAGGTAGCCGCGGTCGTCGGCGAGAAAGAACCACGCCTGCGGGCCGGAGTAGAACGTGTTGAGGATCATCCGCAGCCGCCGCGGTGTCTTGAGTGTGGACGCAGTCATCTAGCTTCCCCGGTAGGTGGCGCAGCTCCACGCCGAGAAGAGCATGGGTACGTGGTAATGCCGCGAGGGATCGGACACCGCGAAGCGCACGGGCACCGTGCCGAGGAACGGCGGATCCGGCAGTACCGCACCCTGCGCACGGAAATAATCGTCCACGTAGAACACGAGCTCGTAATGGCCGACGCGCGTGCGCTCAGGCTCGAGGATCATTTCGTCGGTGCGGCCGTCGGCGTTCGCGCGCACCGTCTTCACGAGCCGCCAGACTCCGCTTTCGAGCATCGAGAAGTCGATACGCATGCCGACCGCCGGACGGCCCGCGTCGGTGTTCAATACGTGAGTGGTGATGCCAGCCATGGTGTCCGCCCTCTTTCAGCTGCCGCGGTAGTACGCGTAGCTCCAGGGTCCGAACAGAAACGCGATGTGATGGCGCTCGCGCGGATTCGCGATGCCGAAGCGCAGCGGCACTTCGGTGACGAAAGGCGGCATCGGCAGCGCGACGCCCAGTCCCGCGTAGTAATCGCCGACGTGCACCAGGAGCTCGTAGAAGCCGGTTTCGAACGCTGCGCCCTCTACCACGGCGCCGTCCGATCGACCGTTCGCCACCGTGCGAAACGACAGGAGCGACCGCAAGCCGCCGCCTTCGACCTTCGCCACGTCGACCGTGAGCGGGGCTCTGGTCTCGCCGTGAAAGGTGTCGATCCCGTGAAACGTGAGACATCCGGGGGCAGCGGCGATTTCCATGGGTCAACTCGCTATGGAGGTCGAGGCCATTGTGGCCCCGATGGACCCAAATTGGCAGGGGGGCGGCTGCTATACTCGGCATAGCAAATCGCATAAGTCGCGGGCCAAGCCACGATGTCCCGAGCCGACGACCCGTTCGACACCTACCTCATGCGCGTGCTATGCGCGCTCGTCGCCGAGCGCAGCGTGTCGCGCACCGCGATCAAGCTCAACCAGTCGCAGCCGGCGGTCAGTGCCGCCCTGAAGCGCCTGCGCGTCATCTTCGACGATCCGCTGCTCGTGCGCGGAAGCGCCGGCATGGTGCCGACCGAGCGCGGCCTCCAGGTCAGCGCTTTTGCCCGCGAAGCGCTCGCTTCCATCGACAAGCTGCTGGCCGCCGCGGACGAGTTCGTGCCGGCCACGACGCGCCAGGCGTTCCGCATCGGCTCACCGGACTATCTCGCCGCCGTCTTCATGGCCAAGGTCGTCGCCGGCTTCCGGCGGGATGCGCCCGAGTCCCGCCTGCTGATCTCTGCGCTGGGGCCGGACTACGACTTCGAGCGCGCGCTGGCGCAGGGTGATCTCGACGTCGTGATCGGCAACTGGCCGCAGCCGCCGGAGCAATTGCACCTGTCGATCCTGCTCGAAGACGAGCTCGTGTGCCTGATGAGCAAGCGGCATCCTCTCGCCGGCAAGCCGCTGACCGTGGACGCCTACCTCGCCGCGCGCCACGTGGTTCCGCTTTCGTATTCGGTGGCCCAGCGCGGCGTGGTCGACACCCGCCTTGCCAACCTTCGCGTCGAGCGCGATGCCCGCGTGGTCGTGCAGTCCTTCAACCTGGCGCCGTACATGCTCGTCGACACCGATCTGGTCTTCACGACGAGCCGGCACTTCGCGCAGTTCTACGTCGATCAGCTTCCGCTCGTCATCGCAGCGTCGCCGATCGACTTTCCGCGCATGCGCTTCTATCAACTCTGGCACGAGCGCACGCATCACTCGCCCGCGCATCGCTGGCTGCGAACACAGGTCAGTGCGGCCGGCCAGTCGCTGCGTTAAAGGAGCGCCATGCAATCACTGACGGACGACGATCTGCGCCTGTTGCGCGCGGCCATCGGGTTGTCGAGGCGCGCGCGCCAGTCGGGCAACGAACCCTACGGCGCGGTCCTCGGCGATGCGCACGGCCGCGTGCTGCTCGAGGCGCAGAACACGCAAGTCACCGAGCGCGACTGCACCGGCCATGCCGAGACCAACCTGATGCGAGCGGCGTCGCATCGGTTCGAGCCGACCGAGCTCGCGGAGTGCACGGTGTATGCGAGCGGCGAGCCCTGCCCGATGTGCGCCGGCGCCATCTATTGGGGCGGCGTACGCCGGGTGGTGTACGCGTTGTCGATGCGCTCGATGGCGCAGCTCGCCGGCGACGGCGTGGACGAGATCAACCTGGGGTGTGCGCAAGTTCTCGCACACGGGACGGCGGCGGTGGAGGTCGTCGGTCCCGCGCTGGAGCACGAAGCTAGACGGGTGTTCGATAAAACGGATTCGACGTAGGCGTCTAAGCCGCCTTACCGTGCGGTCGCTTGATCCCGACTTCCACTTCTTTTCCGACGGCGCACGCCGCTTTATGCGCGTGTCTAACTGCACTGACACGAAACAGCAGAACGACAACGCCATCGTTGTGAAAAGGGCCCCATCGCATTCCCACGGCGCCCGCTTCCGACCCCATCGCGGAAGTTCGGGCTTCCGCGAAGCAGTCGTTCAAAATCAAAAAGATAGGTCGCCGCACGTTCCACAAAAGGCGCGAGAAGGCGGACTCGTCGAGTTCGCTTTCTCGGCTGCTCGAATGGCGAGACGAATATTCCCTTGTCTGCGACCAGCTATCGGCGCAGAGTTTTCACCTCTGGATCACCATGCATAGTCCGGGGAGGCATCATGAGGACCCTATGCAACGGGCATTCGCCCGCGCAGGTCGCGACCCTGGTGACACTCGCGTCTGCTCTTCTCACCGCATGCGCCCAAGCACCAAGCCGCACGGAGGTAACTTCGCCGACGACTGCCGTCCAGTCGCCTTGGGCCGCGCCCACGTCGACCGTGCGATGGAATGAGTACGCGTGCGACCTGATTGCCCGCAACCAGGCCGGTCAATTCGCCGCGTTGCGCACGCTCGCCTACCTCAACCTCGCCATCAACAACGCGATCGTCACGGCACGCGCGAAGGGCATTGCGCCTGAAGGCGCGGCCGCGGGCGCAGCGGCGTCGGTGCTCGCCTTCCTATATCCGAAGGACGAGGCGGCCATCAACGCGCGCCTGGCGATGGAAACCAATTCCCTCGGGGCGAGCAGCTACGGACCGAACTTCACGGCAGGTGTAGAAGTCGGCCGCGCGACAGCCGTCGATGTCGTGGCGATGGCGAAGTCCGATCGCTCGGGTGTCGCGTGGACCGGGACCGTCCCCGTCGGCGACGACAAGTGGTCGAGCCGCGCGCAACCTCCCGCGCCGCCGCTTGGTCCCCACTTCGGATCGATGCGGCCGTTCTTCATGACAAAGGGGGACGAGTTCCGCGCGCCGCCGCCACCCGCCGTGGCCTCCCCCGTATTCAAAGCGACGCTAACGGAAGTGCGCACGGTTTCCGACCGGCGGACCTACGAGCAGCTTCGCATCGCCCAGTATTGGGAGAACCTGTCGGGATCCTTCGCGGCGGGATTGTGGAATGACGTTTCGCGCCAGGCGATCTCGCAACGCGGGATGGGCGAGGCCGATGCTGCCCGCGTGCTGGCGCTCGTGCACTTGGCGGGGTACGACGCCCAAATCGCCTGCCACGACTCGAAGTACGTCTACTGGGTGCCGCGCCCCACACAACTGGATCCCGCTATCCGTCTCGCGATCGGCGTGCCCAACCATCCTTCGTACCCGAGCAATCACGCTTGCATCTCCGGGACCTTCGGACTCGTGCTCGACTCGCAGTTCCCCGAATCGAAAGGCCGGTATTACGCGATGGGACAACAGGCGGGCGAATCGAGAATCTACGCCGGCATCCACTATCGCATCGATGTCGACGAGGGTTACGTCATCGCGCGGAAGGTCTCGGCGCGAGCGGTCGAAGTAGGCATCCCAAGTGATCGTCCGTTCATGCCGCGTGGGCAGTGAGCATCCGACGCGGGGTTGCGCGCGAGCCTATCATGTCGGTGTCGAGCCTGCGAATTTCGAGGTAGGTTGTGAAGCTTTCTCGTCGCACGTTCTTGTACGCGACCGTCGGTGTTGTCACGGTGTCAGCGTGTCGCTCGGCCGTGGCGCAGGGCTATCCAACTCGTCCGATTCGGCTCGTGATTCCCTTTCCTCCAGGTGGTGCGTTCGACGCAGTCGGACGACCGCTTGCAGAACAGCTCAAACCCCGGCTCGGTGTCGTGGTCATTGAGAACATTGGCGGGGGCGGCGGCTCCCTCGGCGCCGCCGCCGTTGCGCGCGCCAAGCCCGACGGCTACACGCTGCTGCTTGGCGGTACGCTTCCCCACGTCAACGAAGCGTTGCTCAAGACCACGCCACTGTACGATCCTGTCAAAGACCTCGATCCTGTCGCTGAGGTGGCGGCCAACGTGCTTTGCATCGCCGTTCATACGTCTGTCCCGGTGCGCGATCTGAAGGAGCTCGCTGCGTATGCAAAAGCAAATCCGACCAAGTTGTCATATGGCCACGCAGGCGTCGGCTCGATACAGCATCTGACCGGCGAGCTGTTTAAATCGCTTGCTGGCACACCGGACATCGTGCCAGTGCCGTATCGAGGCACGGGACCTGTCGTTACGGATCTGATCGGCGGACAGATCCCGATTGGGATTCCAGGTGTGACGCGGCAGCTGCTCGAGCTCCACCAGTCCGGCAAGCTGCGCATTCTTGCCGTGACGAGCTCGAAGCGGCTCGTCGCCGCGCCCGATCTGCCGACGGCGGTCGAGTCGGGCTATCCGCAGCTTACCGTTAGCGGCTCGATCGGCCTCCTCGCGCCCGCGGGCACGCCGCGCGTGATCATCGAACAAATTGCACACGCAACCCATGCCACGGTGGCGGACGCCGCCTGGCAGCAGATGTTGATCGACGCCGGGATCGAACCGATCGTCGACTCAGACCCAGACCAATTCCGGCGCTCGCTGGCGTCGGACGTCGCATTGTGGTCGCCGGTTGTCAAGGCGCTCGGCATCAAAGTGGACTAAAGATCGCTGATATCGGCCGCGTCCTCCGTAAGCTCCGCGCCGCTGTTGACTCAATTGTCCGAGCGGCGCATTCGAGAATCTGCTTTGCGTCCGTTGGCGTTCGCGTCATTGCTCACGCTTGAGTGCTTGGCCTGCTGCCAGGCGAACAACCTGTTTGCCATCATTGCGTGAGTGCCTTAGCAATCGATGGGTCGAATCTCTTTTGTTGTTTAGTCGCTTGCGCTCGTTCTCTACGCTACGCGGTTGCAGGCCGCGGCATGTAATCAGGTCGGAATTTGCGGTCATGCGCGAGCAGAGCACAGATCGGTGTGGTGTGACAGTTCGGTCCATGGTCTTCTCCACTTCCGGTTGAAGGGAGGTACATGGTGATACAGGCATCCTTGATTGGGCAGAAGGTGATGGTCACTATCCGACCCTGAACCGCCCTTCGATGCTCCTGAAAGCTGACTTCAACTTGAGGGAAGCTGACGCTCGCGCCACCGCTACTTCGGCGTCCTTTCCCCAACTCGTCCTTCGCCGATCAGCACCGAGGACAGGTGCGCGAGCGGGGCGAGATCGCCGGACGCGCCGACCAATCCTTGTGACGGAATGCTGGGCACTACGGTCCGGTTGTGAACCTGCTCCGCCAGCTCGATCACCGACCACCGGGTTCCGAATGACCACGCGCGAGCGATGCGATCTCTAGCGCGACGATCAACCTCGCCGCCGCATCGTCGAGCAGCGCATGCACAGTTTGCGCCGTCGAGCGAAGGGCGATCGAGGCCGAAACGCGGGGCGCGCCGCGCGATTGCAGCACTACCGGGCGGCCCGGGCGACGGCGGTGAGCAGCGGCGCCGACTTCGGGTTCTGTACGGTCTTGCGGATCAGGATGTCCGGCGGCAACAGGTTCTTGCCTCCGTAATACGCATCGTTCCAGCCGCTATTGGTGTGCACGACGGTGCCGTCGAGATTGAGCCCGCCGTAAACGCCCTTCGCGCGCGAAAACGAGATGAGATCCGCGGTGACCGTAGACTTGGCGCCTGCACCCACGGGGCCTGCGGCAATGCTGGCGTCCCCACCGATCTTAAAGGAGCTCGACAGCAGGGAGTTCAAGCCCTTTTCCGTCATGACGACGATGACCACTTCCGATACTTCCACACCCGCCTGGAATCCCACGCTGGCAGTAGCGAGATCGTAGAACGCGGGTCCGGTCCAAGGGACAGCAATCGCTGGGTGTGGGCCAGCCTCTCTCACGACGAGCACCGCCCGTCCACCGGATCCGCCGAAAATGAACCCCGCCTTCACGATCTGCGGAGCGATCAGGATCGCCTTGGCTCGGTCGAGGTTGTCCTGGATCCACGTTTGGTCGGGATCGCGCACGAAGTTGCTGAGCGTTACCTGGGCGTCCGACACCAGCTTGTCCGGTTCTGCGGAGGACATCGGCTTACCCGAATCCGTCGTTGCGCATGCGGCGACGGTTGCGGCGACCAGAAGGAGCAAGGCTGTGCGGCGCGAAGCGTTCGGTGCTTTGCTGGACATGTGAGTTCTCCTCTAGAGAAACTGCCGGTCGGAAAGTCGCTGACTGCAAACGTCACGTTCGATTGTGGCGGCCACGGTCGTCACGCTTGAGACCAATAGCGTACACGCACGCGGACGGTCCGTCAGCAACGGGCGCGCATCTCGTCTCGTTAGCCAGCCACCACGTTGCTTCCGCTATTGCGACAACACGACAACCGCAAAAGGAGGAGACAATCCACTCAACCACTCGCGCCGCCACCGGGTAGTCAGCACTATCTACTTAGCGGCGGCGGTCGCCTCCGTCACACACTTCTTGACAGCACTATCTACTTAGCGGCGGCGGTCGCGTCCGTCACACACTTCTTGACAGCACTATCTACTTAGCGGCGGCGGTCGCGTCCGTTACACACTTCTTGACGAAGCTGTTCTTGGCGGCACCTGCCAACTTCTTGTCGGCAGCCTGTGCATCGCACGTATTGGTCGCCGCCTCGGCGGCATCCTTCTCACATTTCTTGACGAAGCTCGTCTTCGCTGCACCCGACAACTTTTTCTCTGCAGCCTGTGCATCGCAAGCCGGATTAGCGGCGAACGCGGCGGTGCTGGCGCAGAACGCGAACATGGCAAAAATGGCGGAAGTTCGATTCATCATTGGCGGTCCTTTTCTGTCGTTTCAATGAGCCATCTTCATTGCAGGCAGGAAGTCCCAGTAAAACCTGCGATGAGAACGAACCATGATACCTCTTGCCAAGGCTCTCGCTTTCCCAACGGTGACGCTCGGCCGGAAGCCGCCGTTCGACCGCGTTGCCGAAGGCCGTCATTGGCTCATTGAACATTCGACATCGAGAATGCCCTACAACGTCTTTCCTATTGATGGCGTAACGTACGAAAAAGGCGCATCCTTCGGCGCTCGCACTCCAACCCAGGAGAGAAGAAATGATGGCGCTATCCCGCTGCGTGGCAGCCGCGGTGTTCGCGGCCGCGGCTTCCCTGGGTGGCGTGCCGGCCTTCGCACAGCACGCGGCCGATGACTCGATCCGCGGCGTAGTGACCGGACCGAACGGTCCAGAGCCTGGCGTCTGGGTGATTGCGGAGACGACGCACCTGCCGACCAAGTACGCAAAGGTCGTTGTTACCGACGACGAGGGTCGGTATGCCATCCCGCAGTTACCGAAAGCGAAGTACAGCGTATGGTCGCGCGGCTACGGCCTGAAGGACTCCGACAAGACAGAGTCAATGCCGGGCCAGGCCGTGAACATCAAAGCGGTCGCAGCGACCCCGAAGGAGGACGCCGAGCACTATCCCGGGATGTACTGGTACTCGCTGCTCAGAATCCCAGGCAAAGACCAATTCCCGGGCACAGGCGATAAGGGCAACGGCATCTCGGGCAATATCAAGACGCAAGAGGCGTGGGTCGACACCGTGAAGAACTCATGCCAATCCTGCCATGCGCTGGGCAGCCATGGTATGCGCGTGGTGCCCGACGAATTCAAGAAGACCGGCGACGGGTTCGCGCAGTGGGCGCGTCGCACGCAGGCCGGCCAGGCGATGGGCAACATGGCGCTTAGCCTCGGGTACATGGGCATCGACGCGGCGCTGAAGAATTTCGCCGACTGGACCGACCGCATCGCCGCCGGCGAGCTTCCGTTCGCGAAGCCTGAGCGTCCCAAGGGCATCGAGCGCAACTTCGTGGTGACGATGTGGGATTTCTCGACACCGAAGTTCTATCTCCACGACGGCATCTCGACGTACCAGCTCGATCCCACCGTCAACGCCAACGGGCCCATATACGGCGCCCCGGAGGAGAGCACCGACAACATTCCGGTGATCGACCCGGTGAAGAACGTCGCGTACACCATCAAGCATCCAGTGCAGCCGGGCACGCCGAACTCGAAGGACTTGCCGATGCAGCCTTCGGCGTATTGGGGCAAGGACCCGTTGTGGGACGGCGGCAGTAGTTTGCACAACGCAATGATGGATGCTCAGGGCCGCGTCTATTTCAGCGCGCGCTTCCGCGGCCCGAACAATCCCGACTTCTGCAAGAAGGGCTCGGACCATCCGTCCGCGAAAGTGATGCCGCTCGATCAGAACGGCCGGCAACTCTCGATCTGGGATCCGAAGCAGGAGAAGTGGTATCACGTCGATACCTGCTTCTTCACGCACCATCTCTATTTCGCGAACGACAAGGACGGCACCCTGTGGCTGTCGCAGGGCGGCCCCGGTTCGAGCAACGGCGTAGTCGGTTGGGTGAAGACCAAGACGTTCTTCGAGACCGGCGACTCCGCGAAATCGCAAGGCTGGACGCCGGTCGTGGTCGACACCAACGGCAACGGCAAGCGCGACGCGTACGTCGAGCCCAACGAACCGGTCGATCCGGCAAAGGACAAGCGCATCCTAGGCGCGTTCTACGGCATCATGCCGAGCCCCGTCGACGACACTGTGTGGGGACAGACGATGGGGATCGGCTTCGGGCGCATCGACCAGCCCGGCTACGTCGTACACATCATTCCCGGTTCCAATCCCTCGGAAACGTCGATCGCGGAGCTGTTCGTTCCGCCCGACGGCGCATGGAGTCCGCGCGGCATCGACATGACGACGGACGGTGTCGTATGGACGCCTCTTGCCAGCGGGCATTTCGCAAGCTTCGACCGGCGCAAATGCTCGCGTCCGCAGAACGGACCGGAAGCGGTCAGCGGGAAATTGTGTCCCGAAGGTTGGTCGATCATTCGCATGCCCGGCCCTCAATTCCGCGGCCTCGGAGAAACCGGCAGCGCGAATCACTCCTACTACGTCTGGGTCGATCGCTACAACACGCTCGGTCTCGGCAAGAACGTTCCCATCTTCACGACCAACGGTGCAGAGTCGTTGACCGCCGTGGTCGATGGAAAGGGGGTCGAGATGCGCGTGCCGTATCCCGCGGGCTTCTTTACCAAACTCTTGGACGCGCGAGTCGACGATCCGGGTGCGGGATGGAAGGGCAAGGGCGTGTGGACGATGTCGGGCACGCGTACCGTCTTCCACAACGAGGGGGGCATGGCGAACAGCCCGAAGGTCTACCACATCCAGCTTCGGCCAGACCCGCTCGCGCAGTAAAACGCGCCTCTGAAAGGCCCTCCGCGAAATCGGTAGTGATGTCCTCCACCGAAAGCGCATCGAGTCGCGCTGCGGCCAGAAGTGAGCGCAAGGGGAAGGTTACCGACCCCTTCCTCGTCAGGCGCACCGCTTCCAGACCACGGGATCGCGGACCGACGAACAGATACAACCGCGTCGGGCTATCGTTTCGATCCAGCGATCGCCGCCAGGAACCTGGGCAAACGTGCGGCGGATCGCCGCGATCTGCACAGTCAGATTGTTGTCCTCGACGACGAGGCCCGGCCACGCTTCGCCGATGATCTTGGCCTCAGGGACAGGTGCCGGCACGCGCGCGACGATTGCCGCGAGAACCGGTACCGCGCGCGGACCGAGCGGCTCGGGGACGCCAAGGCGTGTCAGCGAATGCGTCGCCGGATCGAGCCGGAACGATCCGATGGAATAGCTCGTAGTTGCCCGATCCGGTTTTCGTTCCAAGGCTGATTTGCCATCCATCGAATCCTGATCCCAAGAGTCCGCGGTCGCCCGACCGGTATCGGCATCTTTAGCAACTTCTTAGCGATTTCGCTGATTGTAGGACTGAAAATGTCCGGCATCAGCGTAACCAACGACGACACGCCGTGATGATCCTGGGTCAGATCCTGCGACGGAGCGAGCGCCGCGAAACGGCGATCTACCTGCGTGACGGTGTCCTGTGGGTGGCCGATTTCATCGACGGCCGCGGCGAACTGGTCGATGCGGAGAGTTGGCTCCGCTTCAATTGCGGTGGGGCCAGCGTTCACGCACGCCGGCGAATGGCGCTCGAATCCGCATCGCCCGTCGCGGACGACCTCGCGGAACGCATCGAGGCATTGCATAGAGCAATGGCGGCCGCGCAGCCACGTAACGGACGGTCGTGACGCAAATGCGAGTGTGTCGTGCTGGCGAACGATCCTAAGTTTGCGGGGGCAATTCGCGATGGACGGCAACACCATCAAACCTTCGCAACCTACTCCGGAAAGGGAAGTCCATGTTCCCGCGCAATCCCAAGGTATTGGTCGACAACAAGGTACTTGGCGCCTCGGATGTCCATGCGATCGTTGTAAAAGCGACGCTTCAACAGGTCGACACGGCGGAGATTACCGTGCCCGGCCCGCTGCAAGCGCCACCGCCGATGTTTGCGATCGGCGCGAATCTGGAGGTCAAACTCGCGCTCGGCGACTCGATCTTCACGGGTCGGATCGTCGGCATGACGCCACGGGCTGGTTTACAGGAGTTGGTCATACGCGCTCACGGGAAGATGCGATTGGCCCAGCCTCCGAGGGGAAACGACGTGCGGATCGCGCAGCCGATCAAGAGTCTGAATATGCGCATCTCGCCCCGTCCACACGGAGCAGTCGGGGACAAAGTACTGGTGAGCGCCAAGCTTACCCTCGACCCCGAGATCGATTCGGTCAAATACCTTCTAGGCGACACAAAGAACGTAAGTGCAGGGCCGGGGCGTTCGTTTACAGGAAGCATCGAAAATATCGAGCGTCTCTACAGGAAATTCGGCGGCGATCAAATGACGCTCGATGTGGTGGGGTGGATGTACACCGCGGATCACAGAGGGGCCCGTCGCGACCTGGCGTGACCGTCGCCGCGGGTGAGATCTTGGCAAAGATTTCTCAATCAGAAAACAGGTGAATACAGGAGCTACGACAATGGCAACCGAGGTTAAGACGGTAGATATCAACCCAACCCCCTTCTTCGTGCCGCCGCGTGTCGGAGGCGATCGCGAATTCAACGGCCATGGGCCGCGAGTAGAAGTATCAGCCACGCTTTTTGTTCGAAACTCCAATGAGCTCTGGGCGTCGGTATTCATGCACGCTAAGGAAACCACGCACGACTGGACCGAAGCCGAGGGCACCGCTGAGTATCTGGTGTTCCGGGACGCTCAGTTCAAGCGCATCAATCGGATCATGTCCGACGTCCATTCTTTTCATGGCTACACCGACGAAAACCACGCAACCGATTTCCTCGACCTTCCCGCAGGCGAGCTTGTACGTCAATTCGAGTGCGTTGGTGACACCGTGGGAAACGAGGCCGGCATTAGGACCGGTGTTAGAGCGCACTTCAATCCCATCACGATCGAAGTCGAATCAATTGACAATGCGCCAATCAAGACGATTCAGGTCGAGCCCACGCCGAAGTTCGTCCCCTCGCACGTGGCTGGAGACCGTGATTTCTCGGGTCATGGCCCACGAGTGGAGGTCAGCGCCAGCATTTCGCTACAGAACCAGACCGAGATTTGGGCGCGGATCCGGATGCAGGCCAAGGAGACAAGACCCAATTGGACCGAGGTCGCCGGTTCGACTAATTTCCTTATCTATCGCCACGACCGGCCGATCGCGCAACTCATGACACCGACCTTCTCACAGGCGTCCTATACCGATGTCAATCATGAGGACGATGAACTAGCACTCGGAGCTGGAGGTCTTGTCGAGCGGTTCATCTGTACTGGAGACACGGTGGGTCCAGAAGCGGGAACGAGAACCGGCGTTGTCGTACATTTCAATCCGATCACGTTCCGTGAGGTGTGAGGCGAAAGCAAGAGACACGGTGAAAGTCCGCCGACCTCACCTCGGCGCTCGCCGCCGGCGATGCTCCGGCAGTCGGAACTGTAACGAGCCGAAACATCGCCGCAAGTTGCGGACGGTCGCATTCCTATGGAGCGGGTACCTCGATCGGACGCGGATGCACGCTTTGCGTTGCTCCCCTACCGTCTTATTCTGGCGCGCAAGCAGAATGGCGTAATCAAGGCGTAGCGAGGCAATCCTCCGCGCCGTTCGGGTTGCTGCCCTGGACGTCGTTGATGCAGGGCCAGTGCAGGCCATTGATTTCGAGTGTCGGCTTTAGCGGTCAAAGAACCGCCATGGCGACTGTGACCATCACCGTGACCGAGCTAAGACACAAATTCGGTCGCAGCTGCGAAACAAGAAGGGCTTGCGCATTGGCAAGCCCTTGATTCATTGGTTGCGGGGGCAAGATTTGAACTTGCGACCTTCGGGTTATGAGCCCGACGAGCTGCCAGACTGCTCCACCCCGCGATTGCAATTATAGCGGCGAAACGCGCGCCGACGGTCAAACCGCGGGGAACGCGACGACGTGATCGATCGCGAGTCGAATCCCGATGCGCTCGCCGATCGCGTGATCGTGATGCGACGCCACGAGCGACAGCACGCGCGTTCCAGAATCGAGCTTCAGCGTGTACAGGAACTCGGCGCCGCGAAACGCCTTGGCGCACACTTCCGCCTGCCACGGGCTCGCGTCGTCGTGCACGATATCGTCCGGCCGCAGCAGCACTTCGACGCGGCTCTCGGGCGCCACATGCTCGGGCCACACGCCGGACGAGGTCGCCGAGCTCGGTCTCGATGCGCGCCTCGCCTTTCGCAACGCCGCGCACGAACACGCCCTGTCCGACGAAATCGGCGACGAAGCGCGTGCGCGGCCGGTGATAGAGGTTGTACGCGCTGTCCCACTGCTCGATGGCGCCATCTTTCATGACGCCGATCTCGTCGGCGATCGCGAACGCTTCGTATTGATCGTGCGTGACGAGGATGGCGGTCGTGCCCGCCGCTTTCAGGATCTCGCGCAGCTCGATGCGAGATGCGCTCGCGCAAATCGATGTCGAGATTCGAGAACGGCTCGTCCAGCAACAGAGCTCCGGCGCGGGCGCGAGCGCGCGGGCGAGCGCGATCCGCTGCTGCTGCCGCCGGACAGCTCGTGCGGATAGGCGCCGGATGCGTGCGCGAGGCCGACGAGCGTCGAGCATCGTGGCGGTTCGTCGCGCAGCTTCTTGCGCAGACATTCGCGTCGAGCCCGAACGCGACGTTCTTCGCCACGGTGAGATGCGGGAACAGCGCGTAGTCCTGGAACACCATGCCGATGCCGCGCTGCTCGGGCGGCACCTGCATGTCCCGGCTGCGAGACGACGCCGATCCGAAAGCACGATCTCGCCGCCCTGCACGGGCTCGAAGCCGGCGATGCATCGCAGGACCGTGGTCTTGCCGCAACCGGAAGGCCCGAGCAGGCACCCGATGCGTCCTGGTGCGAGTGAGAAAGACAGCTTGCGCACGACCTCGCTGCTCGCCATACGCATGCTCGAGCGAGTGAACGCGTACCGATGCGGCCACGTCAGCCCTCGTCGACCGTCTGGCTGCGCGCGCGATCCCGGTCGAGCCGCTGGCGCCGCGCTTGCGCAGTGTCTTCAGCTTTTGCGCCATCTGCTCGCCGAGCCTCCATTGCGGATCCGACGGCGGCGTATATCCCGCCGTCGCTTCGCGCTCGGCACACGCGCCTTGGCGATGTCGAACGCCGGACTCGAACGAGTCGCCTTGTCGAGCGCCTTGCTGGAAGAACGCGTCGCCGAAAAGTGTCGGCGGAGTGCGGTCGTCGCAGCCGAAGCTCGGCGCGGTCGGCCTTGGACGACGTGATCACGAGCGTGTGCTCGTCCTGGCCAGCGGCTCGACGAATCCGCCCGAATAGCACGCCGCGACGACGATGATCCGCCACTTGATGCCGGCGTCGTCGAGCAATTGCTTCAGGCCGGCCGGCCCCAGCGCGACAAGCGCCGAGCGGCGGCTGCTCCGCCGCGATCTGATTGCTCGCGGGCCGTCGGGCTCGCGAGGTAGATCATCACGACATCGTCTTCGCGATCGATGGCGCCGCCGATCTCGTTCAGCGTCTCGCGCAGGTTGGTAACGGTGGCGAACGGCGCGGGATGAGCGTCTTGCGGATTGTTCACCAGCACGATGGACCGTCCGTCCGTTCCCCAGCGCGTGTCCATGACGTGCTGCGCCGCCTCGGCATCGGTTCGATAGGCATCCTGCGCGGCCGTGCGGCGCGAAGGCGACGAAGTAGAGATCGGTCTCGCCGCCGCGCTCGTCCGCGATCTTGTCGAGCGCGTGATCGAGAGATAACGACTGCGCGGCAAGCACGGCTTCCGAGCGGCATTGAGCTCGTCGCCGGCGGGATGCGCTCGTCCGCTTGCGCCGCGCCACCAAGGCTGCTTGGCGAAGAGGCAGTTGCCGAACCAGATCGGCATCGCGAGCAGCAGTCCGCCGACGATCGCGCGCAGCCACAGGTACGACGGCAGGCGGCGAGAACGCGACTGCGACGCATCGAATCAGCACGAACACGATCCAGGTGACGATCACGTACTCGAACACGAGCAGCGCCTCGAGCATGATCGGCGCCGACGTCGACCCACGACGGCACGTAGTGAAGCAGCTGCACGATCGGCAACGATGCAAGCACGAGCACCGGTATCGACAGCGCGAGCTGCCGTTGCCGGCACTGAACGGCGATGATCACCGTGCCGAGAAGGAGCAGCAGCGCGCCGAATAGAGCTCCGATCCCGCCCCTTCGAGCATGAATTCGCGCGGCGGGGCTGCGCGCAGATAATCGCCGACGACATCGATGATCGCCGAGACGAGAAACAACAGCAGGATTTGCGCGACGTCGAACGCTGAAGCGCAACCGATCCACGCGCATGAAAAGCGCAAGCCGCAGGCCCGCGAGCAGGTTGCGCGACAGGTTGCCGAGCGCGTAACCCATGCCGAGACGCGGACGCGCCGCTACGCGGCGGCCGCACTCTCCTCGATGATCGCCTTGACCTTGGACGCGTCGGCCGGCAGAACGACGAATCGCTGCGGCCGCTGCTCGATGCCGTCGAATGCGGCCGGGCGCGCGGGGTCGCGGCCGAGCGCCTCGCGGATCGTCGCGCCGAACTTCACCGGCAAGCGCCGTCTCGAGGCACACGAGCGGCACCGCGGGGTCGCGATGCTCGCGTCCCACCTTGAGCCCGTCAGCGGTGTGCGGATCGATCGACGACGCCGTAACGCGCGTCGATCGTCGCGAATCGTCGCGACGTCGGTCGGCATGCGTGCTGCGGCCCGAAACGAATCCCGACGCTTGCACGCGCTTCCAGTGCGGGGATGCCGCCAGATCGAACGACCCGCTCGCAGCGAGGCGCGACCAAAGGTCGCGAACGACCGCGGGATCGCGACCGACCACGTCGAATATGAAGCGCTCGAAGTTGGACGCCTTGGAGATGTCCATCGACGGCGAGGACGTGGCGTGCGTTTCCGTCGACGCCGCGCGGACGATAGCGGCCGGTGCGGAAGAACTCGTCGAGCACGTCGTTCTCGTTCGTGGCAAGGATCAGGCGGCGAATCGGCAAACCAAGCTCGCGGGCGACGTGACCGGCCAGGATATTGCCGAAGTTGCCCGACGGCACCGCGAAGTCGACCGGCTCCCCATTCGTGCGCGTGGCCTGGAAGTATCCCGAGAAGTAATAGACGACCTGCGCCGCCACGCGCGCCCAGTTGATCGAATTGACCGCGCCGAGCGCGTGTCGTGACTTGAACGCGGCGTCGCCGTTGACCGCCTTCACGATGTCCTGGCAATCGTCGAACGTTCCCTCGATCGCGAGGTTGTGGATGTTGGCATCGGTCGAGCGAGAACATCTGCGCCACCTGGAACGGGCTCATGCGGCCCGTGCGGCGAAAGCATGAACACGGTAACGCCGCGCTTGCCGCGCAACGCGTACTCCGCCGAGCTGCCGGTGTCGCCCGAGGTCGCGCCCAGGATATTGATCCCCGATGCTCGCGCGCAAGCACGTACTCGAACAGATTGCCGAGGAACTGGAGCGCGATGTCCTTGAACGCGAGCGTCGGACCGTTCGACAGATGCAGCACATGCAGTCCCGGCTCGAGCGTGGATAGCGGCGTGATCGCGTCGCTGCCGAAGGTCGCGCGCGTGTACGTCTTGTCGACGATGCGACGCAGGTCCTCGCGTTCGATATCGTCGATGAATCGCGAAAGGACCGCGAACGCGAGCTCGCGATAGCTCATGGGCCGCATGGACGAGAGCTCGTCGGCCGACAAGCGCGGGTACGCCACGGGAACCGCGAGCCCGCCGTCCGGTGCCAGGCCTTCGAGCAGGATCGCGCAAAAAGGCTGCGGACTCGCTGCCCACGCGCCGCGCGTGCTGACGTAGTTCAATTGAGCTCTTCGAGCCGGATACGGACGATCTTGCCGCGCACGGTCGGCAGCGCCTCGATCCTGGCGATCGCGTCGTCGATGTTCTTCTCGATCGTCCGGTGCGTAAGCAGGATGATGTCGGTCTGGTACTCGCCTTCCGACGGCTCCTTCTGGATCATCGCGTCGATGCTGATCTCGCGGTCCGCGAGGATGCGCGTGATGTCCGCGAGCACGCCGGGCTTGTCGTCCACGCGCATCCGCAGGTAATAGCTCGTGACGACGTCGCCGATCGGCAGGAACGGCACGTCGGTGAGCTGGTCGGGCTGGAAGGCAAGATGCGGCACGCGATGCTCGGGGTCTGCCGTATGCATGCGCGTGACGTCGACCAGGTCGGCGATCACCGCGCTGGCCGTCGGCTCGGCGCCCGCACCCGCACCGTAATGCAACGTCGCGCCGACCGCGTCACCCTTGACCAGCACGGCGTTCATCGCGCCCTCGACGTTCGCGATCAGCCGCTTGTTCGGCACGAGCGTCGGGTGCACGCGAAGCTCGATGCCTTCGCGTCCGTTCGCCTTCGCGCGCCGCGTGATGCCGAGGAGCTTGATGCGGTAGCCCAGCTCCTCCGCATAGCGGATGTCCAGGCGCGACAGATTGCTGATGCCCTCGATATACGCGCGGTCGAACTGCATCGGCACGCCGAACGCGATGGCCGACATGATCGTGAGCTTGTGCGCGGCGTCGATGCCCTCGACGTCGAACGTCGGGTCGGCCTCGGCATACCCGCGCTTCTGCGCCTCGGCGAGCACGTCGGCGAAGCTGCGTCCCGTCGCGCGCATCTCCGACAGGATGAAATTCGACGTCCCGTTGATGATGCCCGCGATCCACTCGATGCGGTTGGCGGTAAGGCCCTCGCGCAACGCCTTGATGATCGGCACGCCACCCGCAACCGCCGCCTCGAACGCGACCATCACGCCCTTCGCCGACGCGGCGGCGAAGATCTCGTTGCCGTGCAGCGCGAGCAGCGCCTTGTTGGCGGTGACGACGTGCTTGCCGTTGGCGATCGCGTCGAGCACGAGCGTGCGCGCGACTCCGGTGCCGCCGATGAGCTCGCACACGATGTCGACGTCCGGATGGCGCACCACGACCGCCGGGTCGTTGGTGAGATTGACGCCGGTCGACGCCGCGCGTGCCGTCGCGCGCGCGATCGAGCGTGCGCGTCGCGATCCAGTTGACGCGGATCGGCCGGCCGGCGCGGCGAGTGATCTCCTCCTCGTTGCGGCGAAGCACGTCCCACGTGCCGCGACCGACGGTGCCGAAGCCGAGGAGGCCGACGTTCAGCGGCTTCACCGCAACAGCCCGTCCTCGCGGAACATCTGCTTGATGCCGCGGATCGCCTGGCGCGTGCGCGCTTCGTTCTCGATCATCGCGAAGCGCACGTGACCGTCGCCATATTCGCCGAAGCCGATGCCGGGCGACACCGAGACCTTGGCCTTGCGCCAGCAGCTGCTTCGTGAACTCGAGCGAGCCGAGCTCGCGATACGCCTCCGGAATCTTCGCCCACACGTACATCGACGCCTTCGGGACTTCGACGGGCCAGCCGGATTCGAGCAGCCCCTTGCACAGCACGTCGCGGCGCGCCTGGTACTTGGCGGCGATTTGCGCGACGCACTCCTGCGGGCCTTCGAGCGCGGCGATGGCCGCCACCTGGATCGGCGTGAACGTGCCGTAGTCGTGATAGCCCTTGATGCGCGACAGCGCGTTCGACGAGGTCGCGGTTGCCGACCATGAAGCCGATGCGCCAGCCCGCCATGTTGTAGCTCTTCGACATCGTGAAGAACTCGACGGCGACGTCGCGCGCGCCCGGCACCTGCATGATCGACGGCGCCTTCCAGCCGTCGAACGTGATGTCGGCGTACGCGAGGTCGTGAATGACGTAGATGCCGTACTCCTTGGCGAGCGCGACGATCTTCTCGAAGAACGGCAGCTCGACGCACTGCGCCGTCGGATTCGCCGGAAAGTTGATGATGAGCATCTTCGGCTTCGGATAGCTCATCCTGATGGTGTGCTCGAGCTCGGCGAAGAAGTCCACGTCGGGCGTCATCTGCACCTGGAAGATGTCGGCGCCCGGCGATCACCGGCCCGTAGATGTGGATGGGGTAGCTGGGGTTCGGCACGAGCACCGTGTCGCCGCGACCGAGAGTGGCGAGCGCCAGATGCGCGATGCCCTCCTTCGAGCCGATGGTGACGATCGCCTCCGTCTCCGGGTCGAACTCGACGTCCCAGCGCCGCTTGTACCAGTGGCAGATCGCCCGGCGCAGTCGCGGAATGCCCTTCGACACCGAGTAGCCGTGCGTGTCGGGACGCTGCACCGTTTCGACGAGCTTGTCGACGATGTGCTTCGGCGTCGGACCGTCGGGGTTGCCCATGCCGAAGTCGATGATGTCCTCGCCGCGCCGGCGCGCGGCCATCTTGAGCTCGGAGGTGATCGAGAAGACGTACGGAGGCAGGCGCTCGATGCGCGCGAAGGTTGTTGCGGGAGGGGAAGACATGCGGTCGTCCTTGCGTAAGCGCCCGGAACCGTCCGAGCGACGTAAGTGGCCGCCGTTGCGCGACCGGACGGGAATTCTAGCAGAGGGGCGTCAGTCCGAGGGCCGGGCTTCGGCGGAGGCAGGTGCGAGGGCGGTGGTGGCCGGCCCGTCGATCACCTTGTCTGCGCGGTCGAATCGCGAGCCGTGGCCAGGACCATCGCCGAGGGGGTCTTGCGCGAAGGGTCGTAGAGTGCGGACCAGGGATTGTCGCGGCCGCCGATGAGGTCCGACAGCAGGATTCCCGCGATGGTGCCGTGGGTCATGCCGTTGCCCGAGTCGCCGGTGACGACGTAGACGTGCTCGTCACCGGGGTTGCGGCCGATGTACGCGAGCGCGTCCACGGGCTCCATGACCTGTCCGGACCAGCGGTAGCGAACTTCGCGCGCTTCCGGCCAGCGGGCGCGCGTCCACGACTCCAGCTGGAGAAAGCGGCGCTCGGCCTCGCTCTCCTGGCCCAACTTGTGGTCCTCGCCCCCCACGATGAGGAAGTCGTCGGCTCTGCCGCGCATCGTGCGCACATAGTGATATGGCGCGTCGCCCCTCTCGCCTTCGGAGATCGATTGGCGCGTGTCCCACCAGAGCGCGGGCTGCACGGCGTCGCGCGGCATGGCGAGCGCGATCACGTACGTCATGTACGGCGCCTGCTTGGTGTGCATCGCAAGGCGGTCGTTGATCGGCACATTCGTCGCGACCACCACCGATCCCGCCTCGATCGTGCGACCGGCCTTCGTGCTCACGGTGATGCGATCGCCGCTTTCGATCGACGTCGCATGCGTACCGCAATGAATTCGCCCGCCGGACCGTTCGATCGCTTGCGCGAGGCCGTCGAGATAGCGCAACGGATGAAACTGCGCCTGATCCGGAAACTCGATGCACGGGCCGAGGCGCTTCGCACCGGGCGCAGACGACAAACGGCACACGGGCAGGCCGGCACGGCTCGCCGCGTCGAGCTCGCGATCGAGTTCCGCCGTGCTGTCGCCCGCCGGAAGAAAGAGGTATCCCGGAATGCGCGCGAAACCGCAATCGATGCCCTCGCCTTTCACGATGTCCTCGATGCACGCAATCGCGGCGCGATGCGATTCTGCCGCAAGACGGGCACCGTCGGCACCGTGCAATCGCTCGAGCTCGTAGTAGCGGTCGTCGAGCGCGTCGGTGAGATGCGCCGTCGTGTGGCTCGTCATGCCGCCGCCGATGGAGCCGTCATCGACGACCACGACGCGATTGCCTTGCACTGCGAGCAGGTACGCGGTCGTCATGCCCGAGATGCCGGCGCCGATGACGCAAACGTCGCTACTGGCGTCCTCGGTCAGCGCGGGCCGCGGCGCGATACGGCACGTCGCCTCCCACAGGGTCGAAGTCGCAGCACGTGGGGAAGCCATCGGGGACCTTTTCGATGAGAAGTACCGAGTTCTACAAGTTCTCTATACCTGCCCATCCGGTGGGGAACAGTCGAACGCGCTCTTGTTCGGATGTAGGCCATATCCGACCGAGGGGTCGTGTAGATTCCGCCCTCATGAAGTTCCACCTCCAGCAGCCGGCCGCCAACGTAGTCACCGGCACCGGGCCGGGCTGGGTGCGCGTCGGCCAGACCGAGTACCGCGGCAACATCGTCCTCCTGCCCGACGCGGTCGTGCAGGACTGGGCCCCGAACGGGTTCGATGCGCTCGGCGAGTCCGACTACGCGTCGCTGCTTTCGTACCGCCCCGAGATGGTGTTGCTTGGAACGGGCAGCGCGCAGCGCTTCCCGCATCCGCGCCTCCTGCAATCGCTCGCGGCGGCGCGGGTCGGAGTCGAGGTCATGGACACGCGCGCCGCGTGCCGCACGTTCAACATCCTCGTCGCGGAGGATCGGCGCGTGGCGGCGGCGCTGATCGTCTCCTGATTCCGATGCGCGACGCGTTCCGCATCGTGGTCGTCGCGATCGTCGCGAGCCTGGCGCTCGTCGCCTTCGCCGCCGAGGAAAAGGGGCCGGCCGAGCGTTATACGCCCGCGACGCTGACCGTCTTCAACCGTCCGATCTTCACATTCCGTCACGCGCTCCTCGGCGTGCCGCCGGCGGAGCGGGCCGTGGTCGCGCGCGAGCGCATCTACTCGCTGCTGGAGCGCGGTGGCCGGGACGTCGTCACCGTCGACGACTTCCAGCAAGGCAAGATCGTGAAGCTCGACGGCCAGGGCGCGTTCATCGTCGCGCGCGAGGACGTGCGTAACGAGGACAACCTCGACGCCGCGGCCCAGGACGCGGCCAGCGCACTCACGCGCGCCATCGCCGAAACCCGCGAGTCGCGGGACTCGCGGCTCATGCTGCGCGCCGCGATCCACTCGGCCATCGCAACCGTGGTCTACGTGATCATCGTGTGGCTGCTTCTCCGCTTCGGCCGTTGGGTCACGTTTCGGACCCTGAAGCTCGCGAACGTCACGACGGAGCGCCTCAAGGTCGGCGGCGGCACGTTCATTCAGCGGCACCGGGCGATCCGCCTCGCCCACGGCCTGCTGCGCACCGGCGGATTCCTGCTGATCCTGCTCGTCAGCTACGAGTGGCTGGGCTTCGTCCTCGGCCGTTTCCCCTATACCCGCGTGTGGTCCGAGCATCTCAACACGTTCCTCGTCGAGACGACGCTCGACGTCCTGGTCGCGATCGCGCACGCCATCCCCGAGTTCGCCGTCGCAGTCGTCATCTTCGTGATCGCGCACAGCGTGAATCGTCTGCAGCGCGGCTTCTTCGACGCGGTGCAGATGGGGCGCATTCACGTCGGCTGGGTCGACAAGGACACGGCGCCTGCGACGCGACGGCTCGCCGCGCTCGCGATCTGGCTCTTCGCCGCCGTGATGGCGTACCCCTACATTCCCGGGTCGTCGACCGACGCCTTCAAGGGTTTGTCCGTGCTCTTGGGCCTCATGGTGTCGGTCGGCGCATCCGGCCTAGTCGGCCAGGCTGCGAGCGGTTTGATCCTCATGTACACGCGCACGTTCCGTACCGGCGACTACGTGCGCATCGGCGACGCCGAGGGCACCGTGTTCGCCATGGGACTCTTCACGACGCGCGTGCGCACCGGGATGGGCGACGAGCTTTCGATTCCCAACGCGACGGTCCTCGGCACGGTCACGCGCAACTACTCGCACGAAGGCCCCCGGCCCGGATTCATGCTGGAGGCGAACGTCACGATCGGCTACGACGTGGCGTGGCGGCAGGTGCGCGGCCTGATGGTGGCGGCAGCGCGCGCGATCCCCGAGGTCTCGCAGGGCATTGCACCACGCGTGCTCGTCATGTCGCTGTCCGACTTTTACGTTGCCTACCGTCTCGTCTGCTACGCGGAGCCGGGAGGCGCACAGCAGCGAGCCGACGTCATCTCGGCGCTGCACAGCGCGATCCTCGACCAGTTCAACGAGCACGGCGTGCAGATCATGTCGCCGCACTACTTGGGCGATCCGGCGACGCCGAAGGTCGTGCCGAAAGAGCGGTGGGACCCGTCAACGCCAGAGTCGCGCGCCATTCCCCCATCTGCATGAGCGATCCACGCTCGCGCGCCTTCGCAACCGCCGCGCGAAACATGACGACGCCGACCGCGTAGTACACGACATGGAGGCCCGCGGCCCACCAGAAGTGGTTCCAGCGAAACTCGTACTGCAGCAACAGCGCGCGCATGCCCTCGAAGACGTGCGCGCTGGGCAGCACGGCGGCGATCGCCTGCATCCAGGCAGGCAGCACGGCGATGGGGTAATACACGCCCGATACCGGCGCCGCGAGGAAGATGGCGGCCCATGCGATCTCCTCCGCGCCGAGACCGGCGCGCAGGATCACCGACGACACCGCGAGGCCGATCCCCATCCGAAGGCGATGAGCAGCGCGAAGAACGCGATCAGCGGGAAGCCGAACGAGAAGATCGAGTAGCGGAACAACAGATACGCGAACACGCACGCGCCGCCGACGCCAATGAGCGCGCGCACGAGGCTCATCGCGAGCTGGCCTGCGATGAACTCAGGCGCAGCGGGCTCACGAAGAGGTTGCCGAGATTGCGCGGGTCACGTCCGGCGCTTCTCTCCCCACGCGATCACGATGGTCCATGCGAGCACGAGCAGCGTCGTGGCGGTGGTCAACCCGATACGATCCGTGAGCGCCTGGTTCGCGATCGCCATGAGCAGCACGGCGGCGAATGCCGCGCAGGTCATGACGCGTGTCGCGGCCACGCACAGTCCGCCCGCAGCGAGGAGCTGGGCGATCCCCACGACGCGCGCGACGTCCAAGCCCAGCATATCGCGATAATGCCGCGCGATGCCGCCCTCGTCCCGCAGGTGCGAGACGCCCGAATGCGCGAGCACCACGGCCAGCGCGATCGCGAGAATTGCGGGCCATGCGTCGATCACCCGGGGCGCGAGGCGCGCGACGAGGCGGCGTGCCGTCAACACTGGATCGTCGTGCGGCAGTAGTTGGACAGCTCGCGCACGGTCGTCGTATCGCCGACGCTGCGCCGCGCCCGGCTCTCGCCATATTCGAGCGCGAGCTTCGCCTTGTATTTGTCGAAGAAGGCGTCGAACTGCTCGGCGCCGACGGTGCCGATCGCGTGGATGCCGTCGTCGGCGGGATCGTGCTCGAGCAGGATCGCGGCGAGCGGTTGCGGCGCCGGACCCGACACGACACGCGCGCCCTCGGCGGGATCGTAGACGCTATGGTCTGCGCAGCAGTGGATGACGCGCGGGCCGGACGTCGCCGAGGCGTCGCGCTGGTAACGGATGAACGAGACCTCGCGCGTCGGATACGCGAGCTTGTGCGCGCAGATCGCGGAGAACGCGACGGCGTTGCGATCGCGGCCGACGCCGCCTTGCCACGCGTAGGCAGAGCCGTTCTCGCGTTTCAGCGACGGCTGGACAGCCACCGGCCCGCGCAGCTTGATGAGGAGGCACGGCGTTGCCTCGAACGGATACTGGAAGACATAGTTGATCTCGGGCTCGAGCGCCGCAAGACGGATGGGCCGGCCGTGAATGTCGATGAGCCGCGACCTTGCGTAAGCCCGGCCCGGCGATTGCGCCCACGCCTGGGGCCACGCGGCGAGCGACGCCGCGGCGCATCCTTCGATGAACTGGCGGCGCTGCAAGGGCGCGCTATCCTTCGACGAGAACGCGCACGTGCTCGGCCGCGCTGCGCCCCAGTGCGGAAAGCGCGTAGCCGCCTTCCAGCGAAGACACGATGCGCCGGTGCGCGTGGCGCTTCGCGACGTCCACGAGCTGCTCCGTCACCCACGCATAATCGGCCTCCGACAGCGCAAGCCCCGCGAGCGGATCCTCGCGATGCGCGTCGAAGCCCGCCGACACCAGGATCATTTCCGGCCGGAACTTCTCGAGCGCGGGCAGCCAGCGCTCGGTCACGGCCGCGCGAAACTCGACACCGCCGGATCCCGCGCGCAGCGGGACGTTGATCATGTTCTCGGCAGGGTCGTCGAAGCCGCAGTACGGATACAGCGGATGCTGGAACGTCCCCACCATGAGCACGCGCGGATCGCCCTGGAAGATATCCTCGGTGCCGTTGCCGTGGTGCACGTCGAAGTCGACGATCGCCACGCGCGAAAGGCCATGCGAGGCGAGCGCGTGCGCAGCGCCGATGGCGACGCTGTTGAACAGGCAGAATCCCATCGCCCGCCGGCGCTCAGCGTGATGCCCGGGAGGCCGCACGGCGCAAAACGCGGTCGCGCACTCGCCCTTCATCACGAGGTCTACCCCCATCACGACCGCGCCCGCCGCGTGCTTCGCGGCCTGCAGCGAGTGCGCATTGAGCGCCGTATCGGGATCGATGTAGTGCAGTCCGTCTTCGGGGCTCGCCTGCTCGATCTCGTCGATGAACGCCGCACTGTGAACGCGCGCGATCTGCTCGCGGGTCGCCTCGGGAGCGGTGTAGTGTTTGAGGTAGGGATCGATCCCGGCGGCGATCATGCGGTCGCCGACGGCCATGAGCCGCTCCGGGCATTCCGGGTGATAGGGTCCCATCTCGTGGAGGAGACAGGACGGGTGCGTTATGAATGCTACAGGCATGTCGACGCGAGGAAGGCGTGGGTGCGCCCTATCGACCCGGGCCGCCAGGCGGAGTGTAACCTGTGCCTGGCGGTGCTGACGAGGCGCGACGCCGGACGCTAAAGTATATGGTTGGCTTCTTGCTTGCACGACCGCCACCTCTTACCAGACCTCACCCATGACCCTCCGCCCCGCCTCCCAAGCCGGCACTCCAACGTCGGCGAGACTCGCGCAGGTGCTCGCCCAGCTCGGACGCATCGTCGTCGGCAAGGACGACCCTCTGCGCCTGGCACTCGCCTGTCTCCTGGCACGCGGTCACCTCCTGATCGAGGACATCCCCGGCGTCGGCAAGTCGACCCTCGCACAAGCGCTGGCGCAAACGCTCGGCCTCAAGTACTCGCGCATCCAGTTCACCAGCGACCTCCTCCCCGCCGACGTCCTCGGGGTGTCGATATACGACGAGCGCAACCAGGCATTCCGCTTCCATTCGGGGCCGATTTTCAGCTCCGTCGTGCTTGCCGACGAGATCAACCGCGCGCCGGCCAAGACGCAGAGTGCGCTGCTCGAAGCGATGGAGGAGCGGCAGGTGTCGATGGACGGCCAGACGCGCAAGCTTCCCGACCCTTTCTTCGTCATCGCGACCCAGAATCCCATCGAGCAGATCGGCGCGTATCCGCTGCCCGAGTCGCAGCTCGACCGCTTCCTGATGGCTATCGAGCTCGGCTATCCCGATCCGGCCGCGGAGCGCGAACTCCTCACGGGGGGCGACCGGCGCGCACGCATCGGCGAATCCGCGCCGTTGGCCGATCCCGCCACGCTTGCCGACTGGCAGCGCGAAGCGGCGGACATCCACGTGGCTCCGGCGCTGCTCGATTATGTCCAGGCATTGCTCGCGGCATCCCGCGGCCACGGCGGCAACCACGCGGGCAATGGCACCAGCGATGCCCCGACGCGACGCGGCTTGAGCCCGCGGGCGGGCCTCATGCTGCTTTCCGCCGCACGCGCGCACGCAATGATCGGCGCGCGCCCGATGGTGCTGCCCGAGGACGTGCAAGCGGTCTTTGCATCGGTCGCGGGACACCGTCTCGCCGGCGGCACACGCGCGGGCGCCGTGCAAGCGCAAACGATCTTGCGCGCCGTTCCGCTGCCGTAGCGTTTCGATGGCACAACTTGCCGCGGCGGGCCGGCCGACGTGGCTCGCGCGCGTGCGGCAGCGCACGTTGCGCCATGCCCCCTCCGACGATGCGCCCGTCGTCCTGCGACACTCGCGCATCTATCTGCTCCCGACGAGACGCGGCTGGGCGGTGATCGCGACGCTCCTCATCATGCTGCTCGGTTCGCTCAACTATGCGCTGGCTCTCGGAGTGGGCGTCACTTTCCTGCTCGCGGGACTCGTTGCGGCCGCGCAGCTTCACACGTTCCGCAACCTCGCGGGCATCGAGATCACGCCGCTGTCTGCGGGCGAGACGTTTGCGGGCGGCTCCATCCCGTTCGCGCTGGCGTTGCACGCTGGCTCGGCCGCGCGCACCGATATCCGCGTGCGCGGCGGCAACGCCGAAGCGGGCGGCGACATCGCGGCGGGGCAAGCGCTGACGGTCACGCTCGACGTGGACGCGCCGACGCGCGGCCGCATTGCCCTGGGACGGGTCACGCTGTCGTCGGCGTTCCCGTTCGGGTTGTGGCGCGGCTGGGCGTATGTGCATTTCCCGCTGGTCGGCATCGTGTTTCCGGCAGCGGAAATCGGCGCGCCGCCGCTGCCGCGCGGCTTCGGCGGCGCCGATCCGCTTGCGCAAGGCACGAGCGACGACTCGGATCTCGCGGGACTGCGCGAATTCCAGCGCGGCGATCCGCCGCAGCGCGTCGCGTGGAAAGCGGTCGCGCGCGGCGCCGGCTGGTTCAGCAAGGAGTTCGACGGCGCGGGCGGCGGAGGACCGCTCGCGCTCATGTGGGATGCGTTGCCGCAAACGCTTCCCGTGGAAGCCCGGCTGTCGCGCCTCACGGCATGGGTCCTTGCCGCCGAAAGATCGGCACGAGCGTTCTCGCTCACGCTGCCGCGGACGCACCTTGCGACCCGCCAGGGACGGGATCATCGCCGCGAGGCCCTGACCGCGCTCGCTGATTTTCCAGCGGAGGCGCCGACGTGATCTTTCGCAAGCCCGCGCGTGAAGCGCCTGCGCTGTCGCCGCTCAAGGTGAAGTGGCTCGGCGCGTTGCTGCTCGCCGCACAGATCCCGCAGGCGCCGCACTTGCCGATATGGGTGGCCGTCGCCGGACTGATGCTCGTGGGCGTGCGCTTCCTGCTGCTGCGCGGCAACCCCCGCCGGCCGGACGCGCCGCCCGCACGCATCCCGTCGTGGGCGCTCGCGCTGTTCGCCGTGGCCACGGCGCTCACATTGCGCCAGTCGTATGGCTATATCGCCGGACGCGACCCCTCGGTGGCGTTCCTCTACATCCTCGTCGCCATCAAGTTCCTCGAGACTCGGACGGATCGCGACGGCGTGTTGCTCGTGTGCCTCGCTTGCTTCCTCACGATGACGCCTTTCTTCTACAGCCAGTCGCTGTTCGCGGCGCTCGCCGCCGTGCCGGCAGTCGTGCTGGTGGGCGCCACGCTCGACGTGCTGTCCGCCAAGGACGACAGCAAGCGCGTAGTCGCGCCGCGCGTGGCGATACGACGCAGCGCGGTGATGATCCTGCAGGGCTTGCCGATCGCAATCCTGCTCTTCGTGCTCTTCCCGCGCCTCGCGCAGCCGCTCTGGGGATTGCCCTCCGATCATTCGGCGAGGACAGGGCTTTCCGACTCGATGTCGCCCGGCGATATCACCGAGCTCACGGTGTCCGACGCAGTAGCGTTTCGGGTCGAGTTCGAGGGGCCGGTGCCGCCCAATCGCGACCGCTACTGGCGAGGACCCGTCTTTTCGCGTTTCGACGGAACCAAGTGGACCGCGTCGGCAATCGGGATGACGAACAGTGTCGCGCCCGCGACCGGGCGATCGATCGGATATACCGTCACGATCGAGCCCAACAACCGGCACTGGCTCTTCGCGCTCGACCTGCCTTCGTCCTTGCCGAAACCGGCCGACAACGTGCAGGAATCATCGGGCTACACGGCGCGCATCACGCGAGACCAGCAGATCCTGATCTCCAAGCCGGTGAGCGAGACGATGCAGTATGTCCAGCGCTCGGTGGTGCGCTCCTCCTATGCGTCGACGTCGCAGATCGACGGGCCCGCGAATCTCGAGCTCGGACGCGGCAACGAGCGCACGATCGCGTTCGCGCGCGAGCTTCGCGAGGCCAATCCCGATCCGCGCGCGTTCATCGCGGCGATCCTCACGAAGTTCCACGACGAGGAATATGTCTACACGCTCGCGACGCCGTTCTACGCATCGAATCCCGTCGACGGTTTCATGTTCGACGGCAGGCGCGGCTTCTGCGAGCACTTCGCAAGCGCGTTCGTGGTCTTGCTGCGCGCAGGGGGAATTCCGGCCCGGATCGTCACCGGGTATCAAGGCGGCACGATCAATCCGCGTGGCAACTACATGATCGTGCGCCAATCCGACGCACATGCGTGGACGGAGGCGCTGATCGACGGGCAATGGCAGCGCTTCGACCCGACGGCCGCGGTATCGCCGTCGCGTATCGAGATCGGGCTCGGAGGAGCCCTGCCCGCCTCGGATATTCCATTTCTCGCGCGACTCGATGGCAGTTGGCTCAGCAACGTCCGGCTCGCGTGGGACGCGTTCAATTACGATTGGCGCCGCAACGTGGTGGGGTTCAACCGCGATCGGCAGCGGAGCCTCTTCCGCGATTGGCGCGTCGACGAGATGGCGCCCTGGAAGGGGGTGTTCCTGGTGGCGCTGGTCATCTTCGCGTGGGGCGCGCTCGTCGTCGTGTGGCTCATGTGGAAGCGGCGCCACCAGGAGCGCGCGCTCGTGCTGTGGGACGACCTCAACCGCAGGCTCGCGAGCGCCGGCTTGCCGCGCCATCCCTACGAAGGTCCTCTCGACTTCGCGAAGCGCGCGGCGGCGCGCTGGCCGCAATTCGCGATCGCGTTCTCGGCCATCGGAGAGTCGTTCGCGGAGCTGCGCTATGGCGCGGTCGACGTGACACGCGAGCGCGAAGCGCTGGTCGCAACGCTCCAGCGGGCGATCGAAGTGCTTCCCGCACCCGCAAGGCTGCGCTCAACCAGCGCGTAGCTTTAATTAGGGACGTAGCCCATTGACTGCCGCGAGACATTCAAAAGGGTACGTCCCAATTGAATCCTAAAACAGCGCGTCCTTGGTGAACCCGCGGCGCTCGAGCTTCCCCCGAAGCTTGTCGAGCGCCTCGCCCTGGATCTGGCGCACGCGCTCGCGCGTAACGCCCAGTTCGGAAGCAAGATCCTCGAGGGTGGTGACCTCGCATCCGTTGAGCCCGTAACGTCGCTCGATCACCATCCGCTGGCGCGCGCTGAGCTCGGCGAGCCATCCCGCGACCGATGCCTCGATCGCACTGTCGTGCAACAGGAGCTCCGGGGCGCGCGCGTCGTCGTCTGCGATGCCGTCGGCGATGGTCAGTCCCGACTCCCGGTCCATCGGCGCGTCGAGCGAGAGCATGTGCTCCTGATGTCGAAGCAGACGCTCGACGTCGGCGACCGGCTTGCCGAGAAGGTGCGCAACGTCCTCGAGCGACGGGTCGTGCCCGCCCGCCGGCGCATGCGTCTCGAGGTGTCGCAGCGCGCGCAGCACGACGTTGAGCTCCTTCACGACGTGCGCGGGCAGGCGGATCGTGCGCGACTGATTCATGATCGCGCGCTCGATCGACTGCCGTATCCACCACGTGGCGTACGTGGTGAAGCGGAAGCCGCGCTCGGGGTCGAACTTCTCGAGCGCATGAATGAGGCCCAGATTGCCTTCCTCGATGAGGTCGGGCAGCGCGACGCCGCGGTGCGTGTAATGGCGGGCAATGCTGACGACGAGACGCAGATTGCGCTCGATCATCGTCTGCCGGGCCGCGAAGTCGCCCGATGCGCAAGCGCGCGCGTAGTGCAGTTCCTCGGCCGGTGTCAGCAACGCATGCTGCCCGACGTCGTTGAGGTAGAGCTGCGTGACGTCGGTGACCAAGTCGCCCGACAGCCCCGCCTGCGGCTCTTCGAGAGGCAGGTCGCCTGAATACCTGTCGGGCTCCGGCGCCTCGTGCTCGGGCGGGTCGTCCGGATTGGGCGCCTGCGACTCGCGCGTCATGAAAGCCTACGCGGGCGGCAGGTAGCGCGTTGGATCCATGGGCTTGCCTTGCCGGCGGATCTCGAAATGCAGCTTCACTTCGCTTGCGTCGGTGTTGCCCATCTCCGCGATCTTCTGGCCCTTCGCGACCTTTTCGCCTTCCTTCACGAGAATGTCGCGGTTGTGCGCGTACGCCGACAAATACGTCTTGTTGTGCTTGACGATGATGAGCTTGCCGTAGCCGCGCAACCCCGTGCCGGCGTAGACGACGGTTCCCCCGGCGCTCGCCACCACCGGCTGCCCCGCGTTGCCCGCGATGTCGATGCCTTTCAGGTTCGCGGTGTCCGAGAACGTGCCGACGATCTTGCCCCTGGCCGGCCATACCCAATCGATCTCTGTCGTCGTCGTCACCGGCGTCGTTGACGCCTGGCCTCGGCGCCGCGGACTCGGGTTTCGGCGCAGGCGCCGGCGTGAGCGCCGGCGTGGCCATCGCCACCGTTTCGGGCGGCGGCGCAACGGGCGCCCGCGCCGCGTCGCGCAATGCCTGCTCGGAGTAGCGCTCCTTGAATGCCTTGGGCTCCCGCTTCACCGTGTCGCTGCTGCGCGAAGCAGGCGGCGTCGCGGCAGCCGTCGCAGACGCCGGCGTTTCGCCCGGCTTGGACTCGACCACCGACGGTGCCGGGCGCAGCGGTGCGGTGGTGACGCCGGATGACGACATCGCAGGCTCGGCCCCCGGTGCGGTCAAGCGCAGCACCTGGCCCACGCGGATCAGGTTCACGTTCTCGATGCTGTTCCACGCGGCAAGCTCGCGATAGTCGAGGCCGGTATCGAGCGCGATCTGGTAGAGCGTATCGCCGCGCTTGACGACGTACGTCGGCCCTGTCGGTACCTCGCCGGGCGCGGTTGCAGGCGTCGCGGCGGGCGGAGTCGTCGTCGAGGCGACCGGTGGCTGCGGCGGCCGAGGCGGCTGGGAAGCGCGATCCTCGACCGGCGCGCGCGTGCGCGAAGCGCAGCCGGCGACGGCCGCGATCAGGACGAGCACCAGCACGCGTTTGATGAGGCGGCGCGTCGAAGTCATATCAAAACGCGTGGGATGACGGCATCGACAATCGACAAGGACGCCGCGAGATCGTTCACGCCAGCCCAGAAAGCAACGGCACGAATCTTACCGCATCGAGCGTTCGCTCGACGATGCCACCGGGGGTCGCCTCGAGCACCGTGAGTCTCTGAGTGCCACGCTCGTCGCCGGGTTGTGCGAGCGGCAGCACCATGCGCCCGCCGGGATTGAGATAGCGAAGCAGGGCCGTGGGAACGTGGGTAGCGCCGGCCGTGACGACGATCGCGTCGACGGCGAGCGCCTCCTTCAAATCGCTGCTCCCGTCGCCGTGCTTGAGCGAAACGTTGCGGAGCTTGAGCGACTGGAGATTGCGGCGGGCCTTTGCGAACAGCGCATGAATGCGCTCGACGCTGTACACGTGGCGCGCGATATGCGCGAGGACCGCGGTCTGGTACCCGCAGCCGGTCCCGATCTCGAGCACGTCGAGGGGCTCGCGGCCGTTGCGGGCGAGTTCGGTCATGCGTGCGACGACCCACGGCTGCGAGATCGTCTGCCCGCTGCCGATGGGCAGCGGCACGTCATCGTAGGCGCGTATGGCGAGCGCCTCGTCGACGAAGATGTGCCGCGGCACCGCGTTCATCGCCGACAGGACGACCTCGTCGCCGATGCCCTGCTCGCGCAGGCGCTCGACCATCCTCGTGCGCGTGCGCGCGGAGGTCATGCCGATGCCCTCGCGGGTCATGAACGAGTCACTGCCGCAGCCACGAGTGCACGCCCGGCATCAAGTCGCGATGCGTGAGGTCGATCTGCAGCGGCGTCACTGACACGTGATTCGTGCCCACGGCGTGAAAGTCCGTGCCCTCTCCGGCATCCGCCGCCTCGCCGGCGGCCCCGACCCAGTACACCGTCTCGCCGCGCGGATTCTGCGCCCGGATCACGTCCTCGGCCTTGTGCCGGCGACCGAGGCGCGTCACGAGAGTCCCGCGCAGCACGTCGAGCGGCACGTCGGGCACGTTGACGTTGAGCAGCCACGCGCCGGCCGGTGCCCGCGCGTGGCGCAGCACGATGTCCACTGCAACCTTTGCGGCAGTTTCGAAGTGAGCGGCCGTCTTCGACGCGAGCGAGATCGCCACCGACGGGATGCCGAGCAGGTAGCCCTCGGTCGCTGCCGCGACGGTACCCGAGTAAATCGTGTCGTCGCCCATGTTCGCGCCGAGATTGATCCCGGACACGACCATGTCGGGCAGGTCGTCGAGCAGGCCGGTCACCGCGAGATGGACGCAATCGGTCGGCGTGCCGTTCACGAACAGGAACCCGTTGGGCGCGCGCCTCACGAACAACGGCCGGTCGAGCGTGAGCGAATTGGACGCGCCGCTCCTGTCGCGCTCCGGCGCGACGACGGTGACGTCGGCATGCTGGCGCAGCGCGGACGCGAGATGCTCGATGCCGGGGGCAAAGTAGCCGTCGTCGTTGGATATGAGAATGCGCATCGACGATCGATTATACCGGCCGCCCCAGTGTCGTGAGTCGGGAATTCCGAAGACAACGGAGCGGATGAGATTGAGCGCCAGGCGAGGCGCGAGGCCGCAACCGTACCGAGGGGTACGGTGAGCGCGAGCAACAAAGCATGGCGTTCAATGTCGCCGCGAACTGTCGAGTGAATCTTCGACTCGCGACACTATAATCGGGCGATGCGCAAAGGCCGCGGGACGACTCTTCGGAATCCTCGCGCGCTCGTCGTCTGCACGGCGCTGCTTGCGCTTCTAGGCGCGCTGCCGGTCCTCGCGGTCGTCGGCCGCGGACTCGCGTTCGACGCGGGCGACACGTGGTCGCATCTCGCTCAAACGGTGCTGCCGCGCTATGTCGCCAACACGATCGCGCTGGTGCTGATGGTCGGCGCCGGGGTCGGCATCGGCGGCACGGTCGCGGGATGGCTCGTTGCGCGCCGACGCTTCCCGGGCAGCGCATTCTTCGCGTGGTCGCTCCTGCTGCCGCTCGCGATGCCGGCGTATGTGATGGCGTACGCGTATACCGATTTCCTGCAGTACGCGGGGCCGTTGCAGACGTCGCTGCGCGAAGCGTTCGGATGGACACGCGAGGACTATTGGTTCCCGGACATCCGCTCGGTGCCGGGCGCCGCGGCCATGTTCGTGTTCACGCTTTACCCGTACGTGTTCCTGCTCGCGCGCACCGCGTTCGTCGAGCGCTCGCCCGCGCTGATCGAGGCCGCGCGCACGCTGGGCCTCGATCGTCGGGCCGCGTTCATGGCGTGTCGAGCTGCCGCTCGCACGCCCGGCGATCGCCGGCGGCATCGCGCTTGCGCTGATGGAAACGCTCGCCGACTTCGGCACGGTCGCATACTTCGCGGTCGACACGTTCACGACGGGCATCTATCGGGCGTGGTTCTCGCTCGGCGACCGCGCGGCCGCGGCGCAGCTGTCCGCGATGCTGCTCCTGTTCGTGGTCGCCGCCGTCGCAGTCGAGCGCGCGTCGCGCGGGGAAGCCATGACCTACGACAGCGCGCGAGCGCGCACCGGCGCCATGCGGCGCACCGCCGCGCCTGACCGGGACGCGCGCCTGGCTCGCGACGACGGTGTGCGCGATTCCGCTTGCTCGTCGGTTTCGTCATACCGGTGCTGCTTCTGCTCCGGCTCGCGGGAACGGAGAGCGGATCCGCATGGAGCGCGCGCTATGCGTTGTGGAGCTACAACAGCCTGCGTGTAGCGCTGTTTGCCGCCGTGCTTGCGGTGGCGATCGCGATCTTCACCGCGTACGCGCGACGTCTCGCGCCGGGCATGTTCACCCGCGCGAGCGAGCGCGTGCTCGATCCTGGGTACGCGCTGCCCGGAACGGTGCTCGCGATCGGCGTGCTGCTGCCGCTCGGCGCGCTCGACCACGTCCTCGGCAACGCGTGGACCGCGATGACGGGAGCAGCGCCGCGGCTGTTCCTCACCGGCACCATCGTCGCTCTGATCTACGCGTATCTCGTGCGCTATTTCGCCGTGGCGTGGAACGGCATCGAGCCCGGCTTCGCGCGCATCACGCCGGCAATGGACGCCGCCGCGCGAAGCCTCGGGTCGACCGCGTGGCAGGTGTTGCGCCGCGTCCACGTGCCGCTGCTCGCGAGAAGCAGCGCGGCCGCGCTATTGCTCGTGTTCGTGGACGTGATGAAGGAGCTGCCGGCGACGCTCGTCCTGCGCCCGTTCAACTTCGATACGCTTGCCACGCAAACGTATCTCTTCGCGAAGGACGAGCGCCTGGCCGAAGCGGCGCTGCCTTCACTGACGATCGTCGCCGTCGGGATCCTGCCGATCCTCGTGCTGTCGCGCCTATCCGCCGGCCGGGCAGCAGGTCGGGCTTCAGCGCAACCTCAAGGCGTCGCGTCGGGCTGAAGCCCGAGCTGCACGCCCTACCGGGATTACCTCCACCCAGTACGGTCGGCGATCTTCTGCGCTTCGGCGGTGTTCTTGCCGTAGCTCGCGATCGGCAGCGGATCGATCTTGAACGTCGCCGATCGCGTCGAGCGCGGGATTCGTTACCTTCACCGACGGCACCACCGGCCACTCGTTGTTGCCGTCGGCGAAATAGCGCTGCGCGTCGTCGCTCGCGAGGTACTCGAGGAACTTGCGCGCGTTCTCCTTGTGCGGCGCGTTCTTCAGGACTGCCGGCGCCGGAGATGTTGACATGCGTCCCGTAGCCGCCTGGTCCGGGAAGACGACGCCGGTCTTCGCCACGATCTCCTTGTCCGCCGCTTCGTCGAGCGCAGAAGGCGCGCGTAGTAGTACGTGTTCGACAGTGCGATCGAGCACTCGCCCGCGGCCACGGCCTTGATCTGATCGGTGTCGCCGCCCTTGGGCGTGCGCGCCATGTTGGACACCACGCCCTTCGCCCACGCTTCCGCCTTGGCGTCGCCCAGGTGCGCGACCTCCGAGCCGATGAGCGAGAGGTTGTAGGGATGGCTGCCCGAGCGCGTGCAGATCCTGCCCTTGTTCCTGGGATCGGCGAGCGACTCGTACGTCGCGACGTCCGCCGGCGCGACCATCGACTTGTTGTACACGATCACGCGCGCGCGATAGGAGAAGCCGTACCAGTTGCCGCCGGGGTCGCGGTACTTGGCCGGAATCTTCTCGTCGAGCAACGCCGATTTCACCGGCGCGAAGAGGCCGAGCTGCTGCGCCTGCCACAGGCGCGCGGCATCGACGATCAGGAGCACGTCGGCGGGGCTCGCCGCGCCTTCGGTCTTGAGACGCTCGACCAGCTGCTCGTCGCCCGCCTCGATGCGGTTGATCTTGATGCCGGTCGCCTTCGTGAAGTTGTCGTACAGCGCCTCGTCGGTCTGGTAATGACGCGCCGAATAGAGATTCAGGACCGGCTCGTCGGCGGCGAGCACGGGGGAGGCGGCAGCGCACGTCAAGGCGAGCGCGAGCGGCCAACGCAGGGCGTTCTTCATCGAAAACCTTCGGCTCGTGGCTTGGAGGAAGCGCCAAGGATACGGGGGCGACCCCGGGTAGTCAACACGAATACGAACAATTCGTATTTTGGTTGACCTGCGTCAGGCTACGGCTCGCGAGCCGCGTGCGCCTTTCCAAGGCGCGTCCCGCGCGCTAGCCGCTGTTGCGCAGCCCCGCCGCCAAGCCGTTGATCGTGAGATGGATCGGCGCGCTTGGTCCGCTCGTCCGTTTGCCCGGCGCGATAGCGGCGCAGGAGCTCGACCTGCACGTGGTTCAGCGGATCGAGATAGGGGAAGCGGTTGCGGATGCTGCGCGCCAGCGTCGGGTTGTCCGCGAGCAGCTCGCGTGCGCCCCGTGATCGCGAAGTACGCGACGAGGGTGCGCGCGTGCTCGGCCGCAATGCGCGCGAAGATGGGCTCGCGCACCGTTCGCGTCGGGCACCAGCTCCGCGTAGCGCGACGCGACCGCGAGGTCGGTCTTCGCGAGCACCATCGCCATGTTGGACAGCACGCTGCGGAAGAACGGCCACTGCTCGTGCATTTCGCGCAAGCAGCGGCGAGCTCGTCGCGCGTCGCCGGCCATCCACGTTTCGACCGCCGAGCCGAAGCCGTACCAGCCGGGCAGCATCAACCGGCACTGCCCCCAGCTGAACACCCACGGGATCGCGCGCAGGTCCTCGATGCGCGTCGACGCCGTGCGCGACGCCGGCCGGCTGCCGATGTTGAGCTCGGCGATCTCCGCGATCGGCGTGGCCGCGCGGAAGTAACTCGACGAACTCCGGCGTCTCGTAGACGAGCGCGCGATACGCGGTGAACGCAATCGCCGCGAGCTCGTCCATCGCGCCGTGAAACTCGCCCGCGCGGTCGCCGATGCTGTTCCGCGTCGACGAGGCTCGCTTCCATCGTCGCGGCGACGAGCGCTTCGAGATTGCGGCGTCCGAGCTCGGGATCCGAATACTTGCTCGCGATGATCTCGCCCTGCTCCGTGACGCGCAGTCCGCCGGTCACGCTGCCGGCCGGTTGCGCGAGGATCGCCTCGTACGACGGCCCGCCGCCGCGCCCGACCGTGCCGCCGCGCCCGTGGAAGAGCCGCAGCTTGACGCCGTGCGCCGCGAACGCGTCGACCAGCCGCATCTCGGCGCGATACAGCGCCCAGTTCGCGGTCAGATAGCCGCCGTCCTTGTTGCTGTCGGAGTAGCCGAGCATCACTTCCTGCCAGTCGTCGCGGCCGGCGACGAGCGCCGGTACGGCCGGCTGCGAGAACGCGTCGCGCATGATCGAGCCGCAGCGCGCGAGGTCGTCGATCGTCTCGAACAACGGCACGATGTTGACGCGCGAGCTCGTTCGCCGCGCAGCAGTCCCGCCTCCTTGAGCAGCACGGCGACCTCGAGCAGGTCGGAGACCGAGTCGCACTTGCTGATCACGTAATTGGGCACGGCCGCGGCGCCGTAGCGGCGATGAATCTCGGCCGCCGCCGCGAGCGATCGCGAGCTCGGAGCGCGTGCGCTCGCCAGTAGTCGATGTGCGGCGACACGAGCGGGCGCGGCGAGCGCACTTCGGCGGCGAGCAGCGCGACGCGGTCCGCCTCGGATCGATCGCGCGTAGTCGGACGCGACGTCCGCGCGCGTCGAGCAGCTCGGCGATCACCGCCTCGTGCACGTCGGCGTTCTGCCGCAGGTCGAGCGAGGCGAGGTGGAAGCCGAACGAGCGAACGGCGTCGATCAGCGGCGTCAGGCGACGCGTGGCCAGGAGCTCCGCGCCATGCGTGCGCCAGCGACGCGTGAATGATCGCGAGGTCCGCGACGAGATCGGCGCGGCGTGTCGTACGGCCGGAAGATCCGCATGCGGCGCGCGCGCGGGAACGCGGCCTGTCAATGCCTTCGACGTTGCGGCGAGCCGCGCGTACACTCCGGAGATCGCCCTGCCGGTACGGCTCGTCCTTGCGATGCGGATTGACGTCGTGCGCGGATGCGGCCAGCGCGAGCGAGCGCCGGCGTCGGCTCGACGAGACGCGCCGACAGCGAAAGCTCGGCGCCGAGCTGGTGCACCGCGTCGAGGTAGTGGTCGAACGCGACCGTCGCCTGCGCGCGGATCGCGTACTCGAGCGTCTCGGCGGTCACGAACGGATTGCCGTCGCGATCGCCGCCGATCCACGAGCCCATGCGCAGGAACGGCGGCACGTCGATGTCGTCGCCGAACGTACGCGAAAGCCCGTGCGAAAGCGCGTCGTACAGCCGCGGCACCTCGGTCAGGAACGTGTAGCGATAGTAGGCAAGCCCGTTGTCGACCTCGTCGCGCACCGTGAGCTTCGACAGGCGCAGCATCGCCGTCTGCCACAGCGACAGCACCTGCCGCTCGAGATCGGTCTCCCATTCCGCGATCTCCTTCGGCGTGAGCACGGTGCGATCGCGCAGCGTGAGGAGGCGCACGATCTCGCGCTCGCAGTCGAGGATGCTCTTGCGCTGCACTTCGGTCGGATGCGCGGTCAGCACCGGCGACACCAGCGCATGCGCGAGCCAATGCGCGAGCGCCTCGCGCGGTGACGCCGGCCTTCGCGAGATGCGCGAGCGCGGCGATCAGGCTGCCCCGCTGCGGCGGCGAGCCCGCCAGCGCGTGCGCGCGCCGGCGGCGGTTCTGATGCACGTCCTCGGCGAGATTCGCGAGGTGCGAGAAGTACGAGAACGCGCGCACGACGTTGAGCGTGCTCGCGATCGGCAGGTCGTTGAGCAGCGCCGAGAGCTCGCCCCGCACCGCGGCGGCGTTCTGCGCCGTCCGCGCGGCGAAAGCGGATCGCGGTCTGCCGGATGCTCTCGACGCGTGCGAAGACCTCGCTGCCGTTGCACTCGCGCACCACGTCGCCCAGCAGGCGACCGAGGAGGCGCGTGTCCTCGCGCAGCGGAAGATCGTGGTCAGCGCGCAGTCATCTGGCATTCTTGATCCGTTCAGAGAGCGCCCACACGGCGGCCGCGTAGAGCCGGCTCTTGTTGTAGCGCGTGATCACGTAGAAGTTGGGATACGCGATCCACAGGCTCGCGCTGCCCTCTCGCCGCTCTCCTCGAGCAGGAGCAGGCCGACGGGCTCGCTGCCGCTTCCGTGTGTCGCATCGCGCAGCGTCACGCCGTCGGCCTGCCACGCTGCCAGCGGCCGCCGCTCGCTGATGCCGCCGTCGAGCCGGCGCAGCGCGATGTCGCGGGACTCCGCGCTGACCGTCGCCGGCGCAAGCACAGGCTCGCCGCGCTGCCAATCGTGACGCACGAGATAATTGGCGACGCTGCCGATGACGTCGGCGTTGCTGCGCCACAGGTCGGCGTGGCCGTCGCCGTCGAAGTCGACCGCGAACCGGCGGTAGCTGCCCGGCATGAACTGCGGCACGCCCATCGCGCCCGCGAACGAGCCCTTGGGATCCAGCGGCGAAAATCCCTGGTCGCGCGCGAGCAGCACGTACTCCTTGAGCTCGCCGCGAAAGAACGGCGCGCGCCGCGGATAGTCGAACGCGAGCGTGGCGAGCGCGTCGATCACGCGATAGCCGCCGATGTAGCGGCCGTAGAACGTCTCGACGCCGATGATCGCGACGATGATCTCGGCCGGCACGCCGTACGTCGCTTCGCGCACGCGCGAGCGCCGCTTCGTTGTCGCGCCAGAAGCGCACGCCGCCGTCGATCGCGCTCCTGCGACAGGAACGACGGCGCGTACGTGAACCACTTGGGCGGCTCGAGCGAGCGGCCGGTCCATCAGCGCGACGATCCTCGGCTGGAACCTGGCCGCGGCGAACCAGCGCTCGACGTCGCGCGTGGACATGCCGCTTTCGGCCGCGACCTCCGCAGCGAACGCGCGCACGTCGCTGCGCTGGCCGTAGTCCTGCGCCGGCGGTTTTGCCTTGGGCTTGGCGGGCTTGGCGGCCTCGGCCGCGTGCGACGGACGCGCACCACAGCAGTGCGCACGACAACGAGACGAGCACGCTGCGATTGCAACAGCGCTCGGAATGGTATCATCGCGCCGCCTTGCGCTTCGCACGGCCGCACGCTCCGCGTGTACACGCTCTATCCATTCGCCCGCCCATTTCTGTTCGCGCTCGATGCGGAGAGCGCGCACGAGGTCGCCTTTGCCGGTCTCGATCGCGCGGCGAAGCTCGGCCTCGCATCGATCGCTGGCCCCCCGCGTCCCCGACGATCCGGTCGAGGTGATGGGCATCACGTTCCGCAATCGCGTCGGCCTCGCGGCGGGGCTCGACAAGAACGCGCGCGCACATCGACGGGCTCGCGACGTTCGGCTTCGGTTTCATCGAGATCGGCACCGTCACGCCGCGCGCGCAGCCCGGCAACCCGAGCCGCGCATGTTTCGCCTGCCGCAAGCGCACGCGCTCATCAACCGCCTGGGCTTCAACAACGACGGCGTCGACGCGTTGCTCGCGCAACGTGGAGCGTGCGCGCTACCGCGGCGTGCTCGGCATCAACATCGGCAAGAACTTCGACACGCCCAACGAGCGCGCCGCCGACGACTACGTCGCGTGCCTGCGCGCCGTGTACGCCAGGGCGCACTACGTCACGGTCAACATCTGCTCGCCGAACACGAAGGGTTTGCGTGACCTGCAGGCCGAGGACGCGCTCGCCGCGCTCCTCGAGCGCGCTCAAGTTCGAGCAGCGCGGCCTCGCGCAGCAGCACGGCCGCTACGTGCCGCTCGCAATCAAGATCGCACCGGATCTGACCGACGACGCGGTGCGCGGCATCGCGCGCGTGCTCGTCGCGCAGACGATGGACGCGGTGATCGCGACCAACACCACGTCTGGCGCGCGATGCGGTCGACGGGCCTGCCGCATGCGCGAGGAAACCGGCGGACTGTCCGGTGCGCCGCTGTTCGAGCGTTCGACCGCGGTCGTTCGCGTCGCTCGCAGCTGCGCTCGACGGGGCCTGCCCATCATCGGCGTCGGCGGCATCGACACGGGCGAGCGCGCCGCGGCGAAGATCGCGGCCGGCGCCGCGCTGGTGCAGATTTACACGGGCCTCATCTATCGCGGCCCGGAATTCGTCGCCGAATCGGTACGAGCTATTAGCTCACGTTCGGGGTGACGTCGCGCGAAGCGCCCTTGTCAGCCCCGATTCAACCGGACGTTTTTTGCCGCGACGCAACCATGATCTTGCCGGTCGCGCGCGCCGCCACCACGCCGTCCTGATTCGTCGCGGAACCGCTCAGCTCGACGATGCCGCCGCCGTGGTGCGGCTTGTCGACGAGGCGATCGACCACCCACTCGATGGTGAGCGTATCGCCGGGCTTCACCGGCGCCAGGAAACGCGCGTTGTGCTCGAGATAGGCAAGCGCCGTCCCGTGGAAGTGCGCGCCCACGGGACCGCCCATCAACGCGCTCGTCAGCATCCCGTGCAGGATGCGCGATCCGAACCGCGACTTGCGCGCGAATTCCTCGTCGACGTGCAGCGGATTGAAGTCGTGCACGTAGCTCGGCGCCGATGTCGAGATGCGCGGTCGTGATCGCAACTTCGCGCGACCACGTCTCGCCCACCGCGAGCTCGTCGTACCAGCGGCCAATGGTCATCGTCATCTCGTCGAAGCCGAACCCAAGCGCGCGCACGCCGTCGCGCAAGTGATCGATGCGCCGCGTCCACGTGCGCGGGATCGCCGCGCACGCCGAGCTCGATGCGGCGGCCGCCGTCCGCGCAGGAAGGACGGCAGGCTGAAAAGCTTGAGCGCGGGAATTTGCGCGACGTTTTCGTTCATGAGCGGCAGGAGCTGGCTCTCGCCCGCGCCATAGACCGCGATCGCGCGCTCGACCGGTTTCACGCGCGCAAGATCGGGATACCAGGTCGCGAGCACCCAGTCGAGCATGGGCCACGCCATCTGCGGAAAGCCGGGAAAGAAGTGATGATCGCGGATCGCAAACGCGGCGACCCGGTTGAACGGATTCGGAATGATGCGGCTGCCGACCGGGAACTCCGCCATCAGGACGCGATTGGGATACGCGTCGGCCCCCAACTTCGCCTCGAGCTCCGCGACCGCTTCCGGATGACGCGCAAGCGGAACGCCGAGCGCGGCCGCCGCCGCCTGGCGCGTGTGATCGTCGGGGGTCGCGCCGATGCCGCCGAAGCTGAACACGAGATCGTCGCGGGCGAACGACTCGCGCAGCACCGACGTCGAGGTGCTCGCGATCGTCGCCGAGTACGTGCGCGTAGTCGAGCGCAAGCCCGCGCGCTGCGAGCGTTGCGATGATGTGCGCGAGATGCTTGTCCTGGCGCTTGCCCGACAGGATCTCGTCGCCGATGATGAGAGCGCCGATTGACACGCTCTACTGCAGGGCTCCCTCGGGGAACTTTTCCTCGATCTGCGAGATCATGCTCGTGAACGCGCGATCGATGAGCGGCTCGGCTTCGACCACGCGCGCGCGGTCCGCGCGGAACCGTTCGGCCAGTTCGTCCGCCGTCATCGACAGCGCCTTCTGGCCCTGGCGGTTGGTGAAGAGATACGTGCCGCGCAGCGGGCTGACCCAGGCCAGCTTCGCGAACGCAAGCTGGCCGTCTTCCGCCTCGAACTCGATCCACATGCCGCGCTCGAGGCTGCGCGCGATCTCGAGATAATCGTCGGCGATGACCTGGCGCTCGGGCTCGACCGGCTCCGGCACCGCCTGCTGCATCGCCTCCGCGAGCGCTTCGGCCTTGGCCGCCTTGACCTCGTCGCCCGACGCCTTTGCGATCTCGGCTTCCGCGCGAGCCGCTTCGGCCACCGCCGCGGTCGGCGAGCGGTCCGCCGTCACCGACGGCTTGACCGCCGCCGCGTGCGCCTCGACGAGGTTCGACATGAACGCTTCGCGGTCGTCGACCGCCCATCCGCGGTGCTGCATGCCTGCCGACAATCGCTTGAGAAGCGACGGCAGCAGCGCGACCAGGTGCCGGCGGTCCTCGACCGAGCGCTTGGGCTGCACGCTCCAGACGAGGTCCTCGAGCGTTGCGATGCCGCCCGTCCACGCGTCGCTTTCCTCGCCCTGCGTCGAGATAGACGTGCTCGAGCGCCGCCTTGCCACCGCTGGCGCAGGAACATCGCGAGGAATTGGGGAACGGGCATCTGCCTCGATCCGCTTCTCGATCTCTGCCTTTGCGAGGACCGAGCGCGATCTGCTGGCGGTCCTTCTTGTTGATTTCCTCGGCGGTCGTCTGGATGTTCTCTTCCGCCGCCTTCTCTTCCTCGGCGAGGAACGCCTCGAGCGATTCGCGCTGCTCGTCGAAGATCGTGAGGTCGTCGGAGAAGTTGTCGAGGATCTGATGAACGATCTCGTCGATCTTGCGATAGAGCGGGTCGTCCGGCCCCATCGCCGGCGCCCAGCCGAGCCCCGCCTGCGCGAGCTGGTTGACGAGCAGGCGCGACGGGTGCGTCTTCTTCGCGAAGAACGCGCCGTCGAGCATCGCGGCCTTGAGCACCGGGATCTGCAGGCGCGCGAGCAGCGCCTTGATGCCGTCGGGCAGGTCCTTGGTCTCGAAGATGAAGTCGAACAGCATCGCGACCATCTCGATGGTCATCGACTCGAGCTGGTTCGCCTTCTGTCCGAGCGGAGAGTCCTGCAGGTCGCGCAGGACGTTGTGCATCCCTTGCGGGATGCCGGAGAACTCGACCTGCGCGCCGCCGACGTCGAAGTCCGTCTGTCCCGCTTGCAGGCGAGTGAGGCCCTCGTGCAGGTCCGGGCTGGAGATGATCGGCGCGCCCGGCACATAGCCCGACGGCGTCGGCCGCAAGGGGGCGAATCCGTGCGAGGGCGCCTGGCCCTGCGGCATGCTGATCACCGGCAGATCGTCTGCCGTGCCTTGCGGCGCGTAGCCCGGCGGCGGCGGCCCCTGCATCTGCGGCATTCGCGGCGTCGACGGCGCCTGCGGCTGCGGCATTGCGGCTCCCGTACATGCGCTTGAACATCGCCATCACGTCGAGCTCGGCGGGCTGCGCCAGGCGGCGGCGGTTTCGCGCCGCCCTTCTTCGCCGCGTCCGACGCGCCGCGTTCGCGGCTGATCATCGAGCGCGATTGCGCCGGCATCATGTTGAGGCGCGTGAGATGCTCGTTGAGGTACGCGTAGATGGCACTGATGTCGCCGAGCTGCGCCTGGTTCAGATCCTTCATGATCTGAAACTTGATCTTGCGGTCCGCCTTCAGCGAGTTCACCGCCTTCGAGAACGCGCCCACGATCGTCGCTGGCCCGAGCGGATTGCCGTCGGTGGGAAGGTCCGGCTGTCCGAGCAGATAGCCGACGCCGCGATTGAGCGCGGTAAGCTCGTCGTGACAAAGGTTCTCGACGACGCGCGTGATGTTGCCGGTCAGCACGGCCTCGTCCATCGAAACCGTCTCGACGAGCGTGAGCTTGCTCGCGTCGACCTTCGAGAAATCGGCCTTCGGCTCCGTCTTGCCGGATACTCGGTCGTCGATGATCTTGCGCAGGTGGCGCTCGAACTCGGCCATCAGCGCCGGACGCTCCGACATCAGCGCGCCGCGTGCGTCGAGGAACATTTGCTGGTCCTCGCGTACATCGGTCTTGCCCGCGCGGTCCATGAGCAGGTCGCAGACGCGATCGAGAATCTGCGCGAACGCCGTCGTCAGGCGAACGACCGCAAGGTCGCGGCATTCGTTGAGAATGCGCGAGAGCTCGCGGGCGGGCTGCCTGCGGGCAGCAGCCTCGGTCGTGGTGGCGCTCACGTCGGTTTTCGGGCTTTTGGCGTCAAGGTGTTAGGCAAGAAAACGGCGAACTTACTGTAGCACAGCCACCCCAGGGGAAGTAACCTTGGGGAAAGTGGCCTCATTGCGAGAGTTACGCGATGCATGCCTTCAGTGCGCCAACTCGTTCCAGGCTTTTTCGACGCGCTTGAAGGAGACCGGAAAGGGGGTCTTCAACTCCTGCGCGAAGAGAGAGACCCGAAGCTCCTCGAGGAGCCATCGGAAGTCCGCCAGCCGCCGGTCGACCCGGCCGGCCGCACGATCGGCCTCGGCCCGCAGAGCGTAGCGCCGCCACCAGATGGCGACCTGCTCCGCATGACGAGCGTCGCGGTCCGGCCGCTCGGCGTACTTGGCGACGCGCCGATCGAGGCCCGCCAGATAGCGCGGCACCTGGGTGAGCTGCTCCCAGGGCGTAGCGCTGACGAACCCCGGGTAGACGAGCGCATCGCGGATCGCGCGCACCTCGCTGCCGAGCCTGGGCCAGCTCTTGGCCGCCGCGATTCGCTGCGAGAGCGCCTGGTGGCGATCGGCGATCTCGGACACCAGGCGAAACGCGCTGTCCATTACGGCAGGCAGCCGCGCGCGCGCCCGCTTCACCTGGTCGGTGAATGCGGATTGCGACCGCGGCAAAGCGTCGTCGGCCAGGTACGCGCGGGCTTTCGCGGCAGCGAGGACGTCCGCGAGCAGCCCTTCGGTCGGGATCGCCGTTTTGAGCTTCAGCGCAGCATCGTTGAAAGCGCCGCCGGCCTTGTCGTATTGCCTGGTCGCGTCTTTGAGCGCGATGTCGAGGAGGCGCACGACGCCGCGCCGCGTCGACTCCTCCGCCGCTTCTTCGGTATCGAGCAGCGCGAGGGACACCGAATTGCCGTCGTCGACGAGCGCGGGAAAGCCGGTGATGCGCGCCCCGCGACGCGTGAGAGTGAGCGTCGATGGCAGGTCGCCGAAGTCCCACTGGCGCAAGCCTTTCCGCTCGAAAGCGGGGTCCGCCGACGCGAACGAAAGTTGCGCCGCCTCGCCGAGCTTCGCGCGCAGCGCGACGAGATCGCGGCCAGATGCGAGGTCCGCGCCCGAGTCGTCGACGACGGCGACGTTCATCGCAAGATGCGCGGGCAGGTCGACGTCCCGCAAGAGCGCGATCGGCGGCGCGTCCCCGAGCCTCGCTTCGAGAAACGACCGAAGTGCGTCCGGCAACGGCGTTTCCTGCGACGGCGGCGACGACAGGAACGCCGTGACGAATTCCGCAATCGGGATCACCCGGTTGCGCCATGCCTTCGGGAGCGACTTCAAGTAGTGCGTGACTTTCTCGCGCACCATGCCAGGCACGAGCCACGTGAGGCGCGCGTCCGGGAGCTGGTTCAGGAGCCGCAGCGGCACGGTCAGCGTGAGGCCGTCGAGCGGGTGACCCGGGGAGAATCGGTACTTGAGCGGCAGCGACGCGCCCGCGAGCTGCACCTTTTCCGGAAAGAGGTCCACGGTGACCGCATGCGCGGCGTGCCGCATGAGATCGTCGCGCGAAAGATGGAGGAGGCTCGGAGCCGCAGCCTCGGCTTCCTCGCGCCAGCGCTCGAATGCCGCGGTCGAATGGACGTGCGCGGGCACGCGCTCCGCGTAGAACTGCGCGATGACCTCCTCGTCGACGAGCACGTCCTGGCGGCGTGCTTTGTGCTCGAGCTCGGCCACCTCGTCGACCAGCGCACGGTTGTGCGCGAGAAACGCGCCGCGCGTGCGCACCGCGCCGGGCACCGAGCCTTCGCGAATGAAGACGTCGCGCGCGGCGGCCGGATCGATTCGGCCGAACGACACCGGCCGGCGCGCCACGAGCGTCAATCCGTAGAGCTGCACGCGCTCGCTCGCGACCACCTCGCCGCGCTTTTCCTCCCAGTGCGGCTCGAAGTAGTCGCGCGTGACGCGGTCGCGCGCCACCTCCTCGATCCACTCGGGCTCGATCTTCGCTGCACAGCGCGCGAACAGCCGCGTCGTTTCGGTGAGCTCGGCTGCAAGAATCCACTTGACGCTCTTGCGCGCGATTCCGGACCCCGGGTGCAGGTAGAAGCGCAACCCGCGCGCGCCCAGGTACGACTCCTCGCCCTCGGCCTTGACGCCGATGTTGCCGAGCAACCCCGCGAGCACGGCCTTGTGCAGCATCGCGTAGCGCGGCGCGTCGAACGCCTTCGGCAGCGCGCGCGACCACTTGAACCCGGCCTCCTCGAGCGTGGCCTCGAGCTGGCGATGCACGTCGCGCCATTCGAGGAGACGCAGGAACGACACGAACTGGGCGCGGCAGCCGTCCACCTTGCGCCGGTGCGACATCTTCTGCGCGGAAAGGTCGGCGAAGAATTCCCACAACGCCACGAGCGACAGGAAATCGGACCGCTCGTCGCGAAATCGCAGGTGCGCCTGGTCTGCGGCCTGCTGCTTCTCGAGCGGACGCTCGCGCGGGTCGGGCACCGCGAGCGCGCTTGCGATGACGAGCGCTTCGGCGAGGCACCCTGCGTCGCGCGCAGCGAGCACGATGCGCCCGATGCGCGGATCCAGCGGCAGGCGCGCAAGCTCGCGGCCGAGAGGCGTCAAATGGCGATCGAGGTCGACAGCGCCCAGTTCCTGCAGCAACTGGTAGCCGTCCGCGATGGCACGCGGCGGCGGCGGCTCGAGGAAAGGAAACGCGTCCACCGCCCCGAGGTCGAGCGAGGCCATGCGCAGGATGACGGACGCGAGCGAGCTTCGCAGGATCTCCGGGTCGGTGAAGCGCGTGCGCTTGCCGAAATCTTCTTCGGAATACAGGCGCACGCAGATGCCTTCCGCCACGCGGCCGCAACGCCCGGCGCGCTGCTGCGCGGCGGCCTGCGACACCTTCTCGATTTGCAGCAGCGTCGTCTTGTTGCGCACGCTGTAGCGCTTCACGCGCGCAAGCCCGGCGTCGATCACGTAACGGATGCCGGGCACCGTGAGCGACGTCTCCGCCACGTTGGTCGCGAGCACGATCCGCCGTCCCGCGCTCGGTGCGAATACGCGCTGCTGCTCGGCCACGGACAGGCGCGCGAAGAGCGGCAGGATTTCCACTTGCCGCGCATACGGCCGCCGCGCAAGGCTGGCGCGCAGGAGGTCGCCCGTCTCGCGGATCTCGCGCTCGCCCGGCAGGAACACGAGGATATCGCCGGGACCGCCGCGCCACAGATCCTCGGCCGCGTTGACGATCGCCTCTTCGAGATCCTCTTCGTCGTCCGCCTCGCCTTCGCTGTCGGCGGCCACGTCGCCGCCCGCCGGCGGCCGATAGCGAACCTCGACCGGATACATGCGGCCCGACACTTCGATCACCGGCGCGTCGAAGTGCCGCGCGAAGCGGTCGGCGTCGAGGGTGGCGGACGTGACGATCACCTTGAGATCGGCGCGGCGGTCGAGCAGGCGCTTCAGGTAACCCAGCATGAAATCGATGTTGAGGCTTCGCTCGTGCGCCTCGTCGACGATGATCGTGTCGTAGGCGAGAAGGTCGCGGTCGCCTTGCGTCTCGGCAAGCAGGATGCCGTCGGTCATCAGCTTCATGTAGGCATCGGGCCTCGTCTGGTCGGTGAAGCGGACCTTGAAGCCGACGGCTTCTCCGACCTGCTGCCCAAGCTCTTGTGCAATGCGCGTGGCCACCGCGCGCGCGGCGATGCGGCGCGGTTGCGTGTGCCCGATGAGACCGCGCACGCCGCGTCCCGCTGCTAGGCAGATCTTGGGGAGCTGCGTGGTCTTGCCGGAGCCCGTCTCGCCGCAGACGATCACCGCACGATGCCCGCGGATCGCCCGCTCGATCTCGTCGGCGCGCTGGGACACGGGCAAATCGGGCGGGTAGCTGAAGCGCGGCTTGGCTCGCGTCCTCACTTGCGCCTTGTCGATCGAGCGCGCAAGCTCGTCGGCAATGCGGGACCAGTCGGCCGGCGTTCGGGCTCGATCCATGCGGCGGGCAAGCCGCGCGGCGTCGGCGGCCATGGCGAGGGACAGGCGGTCGCGCAGGTCGGCGGCAATGACGCTCGAAGGCATCGTCAATTTTACCGTCCGTGCGTATGATGCCGCCGTGCGGCGCCATGCGCCCCTTTACCGGAGGTAGCCCCATGCGTTTCCATACATTCGCGATCGCTTCGCTTGCGGCAACGGTCGGCCTTGGCGCGATGACAGCCGATGCCGTCACATTGCGCTGGGCCGGGCGCGGCGACATGCAGACGACCGATCCGCATTCGCAGAACGAGAATCTCACCAACAACATCAACGGGCAGATCTACGAGTTCCTCGTCTTGCGCAACAAGCAGCTGAAGCAAGTGCCGGGACTTGCGGAGTCGTGGACGCAGGTGAACCCGACCACGTGGCGTTTCAAGCTGCGCCCCGGCGTCAAGTTCCACGACGGCACGCCGTTCACCGCCGACGACGTCGTATTCAGCTTCGAGCGCGCGCGCGCCGACACATCGCAGCTGCGTGCGTATTCCAATGCGGCCGGCATTCCCAAGAAGATCGACGACCTGACGGTCGAGTTCACCACCAACGGCCCCAACCCGATCGAGCTCGAGCACATCGGCACCATCAACATCATGTCGAAGGCCTGGTGCGAGAAGAACAGGTGCCAGAAGCCGCAGAACTTCGCCGCGCAAGGAAGACATGATCACGGCCCGCGAGGCGAACGGCACCGGGCCCTACTCGCTCGTTTCGCGCCAGCCCGACGTGAAGACCGTGCTCAAGAAGAACCCGAACTGGTGGGGCATCAAGGCCGGTTACTCCGACGGCAACGTCGACGACGTGATCTACACGCCGATCGTCTCGGACGGCACGCGCGTGGCCGCGCTCATCTCGGGAGAAGTGGACCTCGTCAACGACCCGCCGCCGCAGGACGTGCCGAAGCTTGGCCAGACGCCGAACATCAAGGTGCTCGAGGGCGTGGAGAACCGCATCGTCTTCATCGGCATGGACCAGGCGCGCGACGAGCTCCTGTACTCGAACGTCAAGGGCAAGAATCCGTTCAAGGACGTGCGCGTGCGCCAGGCGCTCTATCAAGCCGTGGACATCGAAGCGATCCAGAAGAACACGATGCGGGGGCTTTCGAAGCCCACCGGCGCGATCCTGCCCAATCCGGCGATGTCCACCCCCGAGATCGAGAAGCGCCTGCCGTTCGACAAGGAAAAGGCGAAGAAGCTGCTCGCGGAAGCCGGCTATCCCAACGGCTTCGAAGTCACGCTCGACTGCCCGAACAACCGCTACATCAACGACGAGCGCATCTGCCAGGCGCTCGCCGCCATGTGGGCGCAGATCGGCGTGAACACCAAGGTCAACACGATGCCGCGCGCCGTGTACTTCCCGAAGCTCGAGAAGACCGATACGAGCCTCTACATGCTGGGATGGGGTGGCGGCACGACCGACGCGATCTTCACGCTGCAGCCTGTCCTGTCGAGCCACAACGGAAAGGGCGACGGCGACTTCAATTACGGGCGCTATACCAACAAGAAGATCGACGAGCTCACCGCCAAGATCAAGGTCGACATGACGGAAGGACGGATCGGGCTCGTCCACGACGCGCTGCTCGCGCAGAATGCGGAAGTGAACCTGATCCCGCTGCACCGGCAGGTGATCCCGTGGGCGTCACGCAGCAATGTCACGACCGTGCACCGCGCCGACAACTGGGTCAATCCGATATGGACGACGGTGAAGTGATAGGGCCGCAAATCGCGTAACCCGCAACCGCTTCGCGGTCCGCGGCGCGGATTGCAGCCGGTAGATTTTCCGCAGCGGGCCTGGGAGCGGCCCTGCGCCCGCTGCGTCGCAACTGCACGAAGGCGCGCCGATCGCCGCCGCTGCGCGGCTCGGCTCCTTGCAATGTCCGCGGCATGCGAAGTTCCGCGCGTCGCCTCATGGCATCGAGTCGCAATTGCTCGCCGCCCTTCGGGCCTCGCTGCTCGCGCCGCCGCTCGGTAGCGCGCATGCGAGCGCCGGTGCCTTCTTGACCGCTAGGGACGATGCAGCTTCAGGATGCGCGCCTCTCGATCATCTTCACGGCGCGCCATGCGAGCACGAGCACGACGAGCGTCGTGATCGCGCATGCGAGCCAGCCGTCGGCGCTACCGTCCCGAAACGCGTCGCGCGCCGCCTCGATGACGATGCCCGTCGCCACGAACGCGGGCACCGTGCGGAGGTCGTAGCGGAGCAACAGCCAGGCGAACGCGAACGCCACCGCGCCTTCGACGACGCCCTGCGCGAGCGAATGCACTACGTCCTTCCCGGAGGCGAGCCCGATCGCAGCGCCGAGCACGACGAGCACTGCCGCCACCAGCGCGACACGCTTTGTCCATCCGGCGGTCAACCGGTCGAACAGCGCGAGCAGGAAGATCGCAACCACGGTGGCGGGCACGAATGCGAGCCCCTCGATCGCGCTCGCGAGCCACGGCACCCACGCAGCGGCAGATGCCTTGTCCGGCCACAGCGGCATCGAGGCCGGCACGGTCGCGCCGAGCATCGCGGCGACTCCCGCGGTGGCTAACGCCGCAAGCGCGCCGCATGCCCACGGCGGAAGCCTTCCTTCGAGGCGAACGGGAGTCTGCAAGCGCGCATAGTGCGTTGCGACGCCCGCGAAAAGACCAAGGAGCAGCGCGAACACGACCGCGCCCGCCGCGACCGTCAGCGTGCTCATGACGAGCTGGTTGGTCACGGGCTCGGTCGTGGTGAGCGAGAACGCCTGCGTAGGCCATCCGTTGATCTTGCCGGCGATGGTCAAAGCGAATACGAACACGCTCATGAGCACGAGCGCGCGGCGGTCGGAGCGGCCGCGCGCCCAGGCGATTATGGCGAACACGAGCGCCGCGAGCGACGCCAGCGCGACTGTCCCGAACGCGACGATGCGCACGACCTGGCGTCGTGCATCGCGCTCCGATTCGGCGCGCTGCCAGCTTTCGGGCACGTACATCGAACGGCTCGCCGCCGCGACCTCGTCGCCCGCGATGGCGACTTGCACGCGTGCCTCACCGGACTTGCCGACGTCGACGCGCGGATCGGCGTACGCGAAGATCCAATCCTTGCGCGCCGGCCGGGCGTATTCGTCGGCCCCGCGGGGCACCAGCGCGGACGGATCCGCGCCGAATTGCTCGCGCAAGGCGCGCTCGGCAAGCGCCTGCGCCTCCGCGCGCGACAATGTCGCGCCCTTGCGCCCCTCGGGAAGGCGGTGCACGACTGCCCGCACCTTGCCGTCCCCGGTGACCGTGACGCGCCACTCTTCCGCGCGCTCGGCGACGTCACCGGCAAAGCGTGCAAACCGCACGTCCCACAGCGGAGGCGCAAGCGCGTTGCCCACGAGCGCGCGGTATGCCTGCGGCCCGGCCTCGCGCCAAACAAACGAATGCCACTGACGCTGGGCGGCGTCGTCGACGGCAAGGCGCGGCACCGCCATGCGGTCCCAATCGGCTCCAAGGACCACCCCGCGCTTGGCGAGGCCGGCTTCGGCGATGCCGATGGCTTCGCCGCGCTCGATCGCGAGCGGCGGCACGTCCGCGCGCGTCGGCGTGAACGCGATCCATGCCGCAATGCCCGCGATGCCGAGCAGTGGCATCGCGCGCTGCAACACCACGGCCGGCTTCAACGTACCCGCGACCGCAGCCGCGGGCAGGGACTCACTTGCCGATGCCGACGCCACGGTCGGGCGCTGCCAAGCCCCGTTGCGAAGCGCATCCGGCAGCTCGGTCCACGCGCCGATACGCGCGCGCCACACCAGCACGACGAGCAGCGGCAGCGCGCCGGCCGCAACGACGAGCCCGCGCTGGAGCACGGCGCCCGGCGCGTCGACGAGGAATATCGGGATCGACATGAGCGCGAGATCGAACAAGGCGTGCAGGAGCATCGTCGGCACGAGTCCGTAGCGCAGGAAGATGAGCGCCCACGCGAGCGACGGCAGGATGAGCTCGACCAGGCGCGAATAGGACGGAAATCCCGGGTAGTTCGCGTGCGCGGCGCCGAACACCACGGCCTGCAAGACGAACGCGATCGCGACGCCGAGACCGCGGCGTCCGTAGCGCGCGCCGATCAGCGCACCGAGCGCGAGCGGAATGCCGCGGAAGACGCACTCTTCCATCATGCCCGCCATGAGCGCCGTCGCGATCGGCGTCAGTGCGGGGATCGCGGAGCCCAGTATGTTGGGATCGGTCAGCTGCTCGGAGGGCTGCCACCATCCGAGGTAGCGGTTGGTCCACGCGTAGAACAGCGCGATGAACGCGAGTTCGACCGGCACGAAGAGATAGCCGCCCGCGGTGCGTCCGAGGATCGCAGGCGTCGGCGACGCGTCGCGCGACCACACGCGCCACAGCTGCGGATGATGCGGGAATGCGCGGCGCGTGAGCGCCTCGGATGCCATGAACGCTACGCCCAGCGCGCTTCCGCCGCCGACGAACGCGATCAGCGCGCTTCCTACCTGGCGGACCCAGAAATTGGATTCGGTCTGCGTCGTGGGGAACGCAAACCAGGCCGCCTGGGCGTTGGCGAGCAGCGCCGCGCCGGTCAGTGCGCCGACGACGAGACCCGCCACGAGCGAACGCCGGATCTCGAGCGCGTGGCCTCGGAAGAGGAGCAGCCCACCGATGACGATGCCGACGAGCCCGTAGAGAATGCCCGCGACGACCGATGCGACACCCGCGATCGCGTCGTTCGCGCTGCGCATTTCCTGGTAACGGCGTCCGAAGCTTTCCGGCACGTGGACGTAAGGCTCGACTTCCGTGAGCTCGTCGCCGCGCACCTCGATCGAAAGGCGGATGCGGGCTTCGCCGAGCGCGCCCTCGCGCTCGAACACGAAGCTGTGGTCCACGCGCCCCGAAGGACGCGTTTGCTGGGATTGGTCGAGCAGCTTGTAAGAAGCGAAGTCGATTTCCCAGTCCGTTTGCGCGCGCTCCTTCGCGAGCGCGAGCGCCGCTTCGGCCGAAAGAGCTTTCGTCGCCGCGTCGCGAACGTAGGTCTCGGCGACGCGGCGCGAGAATCCGTTGCGGGCGCCGTCGGGCCGGAAGCGTATCGTCGTCTCGTCGATGACGCCGAGCTTGAACAGCCGCACTTCCCACCAATACGGCGCGTACGCCTTGCCCGCGACCAGCTTCGCGAATGCCTCCTTGCCGCCGCCTTCGAGCTCGACATAGCCCTGCGTCGTGCCGTCCTCGTTGAACACGACCGCGGTTCGCACATCCTCGGGCGCGAGCGCAAGCTTCGACGCGAGCACGCGCGCCTCGTCGACCGCCTGCTGGCGCGTCATCGTGATGTCGAGGTGGACGATCGGTATCGCCTGGGGGAAGACGCGCCACGCGATCGCGAGGCAGGCGATCGAAAGCAGCGTGTAGGCGATCCAGAAAACAGGACGTCTGTCGAGGCTTTTCATCGAAATTGCACGATCCCTTCCGCGGCGAGCGAGCGCACCTGGTCCTCGCGCAGGTGCAGCCGATCGCGCAGCACCTGCATGGTGTGCTCGCCGAGAAGCGGAGGCGCGCGTTCGGCGACCGCCTGCTCGCCGCCGATGCGGACGGGTGAGGCGACCTGCGGAACGGAACCTGCCAGCGCGTGCGGCATTGCCAGGCGCATGCCGCGCGCGACGACTTGCGGGTCGGCGAACACCGCGTCGAGCTTGTGGATCGGGCCGCACGGCACGCCCGCTTCCTCGAGTGCGACGATCCAGTCGTGCTGCGGGCGCGCGGCGACGATGCTCGCGACCATCGGCACCAGGACGCCGCGATTGCGCACGCGGTCGGCGTTCTTCGCGAACCGCGCGTCCTGCGCCCACGTTACGCCCGCGACCTCGCAGAACTTCGCGAACTGGCCGTCGTTGCCCACGGCAAGAATGAGATGGCCGTCGGCGCACGCGAAGGCCTGGTAGGGCACGATGTTCTGGTGCGCGTTGCCGGCCCGCGGCGGCGGCGTGCCCGTGACGAAGTAGTTCATGTTCATCACGGACATCATCGCCACGGCCGAGTCCAGCAGCGCGAGATCGATGTACTGTCCCTTGCCGGTGCGATCGCGCGCGGACAACGCCGCGAGCATCGACACCGCGGTGTACATGCCGGTGAAAAGATCGGTGATCGCGATCCCCGCTTTCTGCGGGCCTCCACCGGGCACGTCGTCGCGCTCGCCGGTGAGGCTCATGAAGCCGCTCATGCCCTGGATGATGAAGTCGTATCCCGCGCGATCCGCGTAAGGGCCGTCCTGCCCGAACCCGGTGATGGACGCATAGACGATGCCCGGGTTGATCGCCGACACGCTCGCGTAATCGAGTCCGTAGCGCGCGAGGCCGCCGCGCTTGAAGTTCTCGATCATCGCGTCGGAAGTGCGCGCGAGATCGCGCACGAGGTCGCGCCCCGCGGGCTTCGTGAAGTCGATGGCGACCGACAGCTTGCCGCGATTGCAAGCGAGGTAGTACGCGGCCTCCGACGTGTCGTTGCCGTGCGCATCCGCAAGATACGGCGGGCCCCACGCGCGCGTGTCGTCGCCGCTGCCGGGCTTTTCGATCTTGATCACCGTGGCGCCGAGGTCGGCGAAGAGCTGCGTGCACCACGGCCCCGCGAGCACGCGGGAGAGGTCCAGGATGGTCAGGTGTGCGAGCGGGCCAGGGTTGTCGACCCCCACGCTCGCGGAAGGACGTTGCTCGCTGCCCCCCGAGGGGGCGCTGTTCGCGGCTCGGGACGGCCCTTCGCCGCTCACCCTCACGCGGCCTTCAGCGCGACCAGCACCTCGTCCAGCATCTTCTTCGCATCGCCGAACAGCATCCGGTTGTTGTCCTTGTAGAAGAGCGGATTGTCCACGCCTGCGTAGCCCGACGCCATGCTCCGTTTCATCACCACGGAGTGCTTGGCCTTCCACACCTCGAGCACCGGCATGCCGGCGATCGGGCTCGTGGGGTCTTCCTGCGCGGCCGGGTTCACGATGTCGTTGGCGCCGATCACCATCGCGACGTCCGCCTTCGGGAAGTCCTCGTTGAGCTCGTCCATCTCGAACACGATGTCGTACGGCACCTTCGCCTCGGCCAGGAGCACGTTCATGTGGCCGGGCATGCGTCCTGCGACCGGATGGATGCCGAAGCGCACGTTGATGCCGCGCTCGCGCAGCGCCTTGGTGATCTCGAACACCGTGTGCTGCGCCTGCGCCACCGCCATGCCGTAACCCGGGACGATGATCACGTCCTTCGCGTCCTTCAGCATCTCCGCCGTTTCCGCGGCGCTGATCGGGATGACCTCGCCGGCAGGTTCCACGCCTCCGCCCGCAGGCTTCGGGGCGCCGCTGTCCGTCCCGAAGCCGCCCGCGATGACTCCCAGGAAGCTGCGGTTCATCGCGTTGCACATGATGTACGACAGGATCGCGCCGCTGCTGCCCACGAGCGCTCCCACGACGATCAGGAGGTCGTTGTTGAGCATGAACCCGGTCGCCGCCGCCGCCCATCCGGAATAGCTGTTGAGCATCGACACGACCACCGGCATGTCCGCGCCGCCGATCGCCATCACCATGTGCACGCCGAAGAGGAGCGAGATGACGGTCATCACCACCATCGCCGTCATTTGCGATGCGGGGTCGTGGACGGTGACGAAGCGATACCCGAAATAGAGGACGATGAGGAGACCGGCGAGGTTGAGCCAATGCCGCCCGGGCAGGAGCATCGGCTTGCCGCTGATCTTCGCCGACAGCTTGCCGAAGGCGATGAGCGACCCCGAGAACGTCACGGCCCCGATCAGCACGCCCAGGTACATCTCGATCTCGTGGATCGTGTTCTCGGCCGGCGTGAGGTTCTTGCTGACCGCAGGATCGATGAAGTTCGCGAATCCGACGAGCACGGCAGCAAGCCCGACCAGGCTGTGCATGAGCGCCACGAGCTCGGGCATCTGCGTCATCTGCACCTTGCGCGCGGCGTACAGGCCGATCACCGCGCCGACGACCATCGCGGCGAGGATGTACGGATAGCCCGCAGGCGTGACGTGGGGGCCGAAGATCGTGGCCAGCACGGCGATCGCCATGCCGATCATGCCGTAGAGATTGCCGCGCCTCGAAGTCTCCTGGTTGGACAGGCCGCCGAGGCACAGTACGAAGAGAATAGTGGCGCCGAGGTAGGCGACGCTCGCAAGGCTCATGTCGAATAGCATTGCGGCGTCCTTATTTGCGGAACATCGAAAGCATGCGCTGGGTCACGGCGAAGCCGCCGAACATGTTGATCGTCGCGAGCCCGATCGCGATCACCGACAGCCAGCGTATCCATTCGTTGGGACGCGAAAGGTCGGTGGAGATGTTGCGCAAGTCGGGCGCAAGCTGCACGAGCGCGCCGATCGCGATGATGCTCGACACGGCGTTGGTCACGCTCATGAGCGGCGTGTGCAGCGCAGGCTTCACGTTCCACACCACCATGTAGCCGACGAAGCAGGCGAGCACGAACACCGTGAAGTGGCCGAGGAACGAGGGCGGCGCGTAGCGCCCGATCAGCAGGAACACCAGCGCGCCGCCGCCGAACAGGATCACCGACTTGCCCAGCGGCATGGGACCGCTCGGCTCGCCGTGGCCCTTCGGCTTCGGTGCAAGCAGCGCTGCGGCCGCGGGCTTCGCGGCAGGCGCCGCGGAGAGCTTCGGCGGCGGAGGCGGCCACGTCACCTCGCCTTTGTCGATCACCGTGGTCCCGCGCAGCACCTCGTCGTTCATGTCGACGTTCACGACATCGCCGTCGATGCTCTTCGTCTTGATCATGTCTTCCATCAAGCGGAAGAGATTGGTCGCGTAGAGCGTGGACGCCTGCTTCGCGAGCCGGCTCGGCAGGTCCTTGTATCCGATGATGGTGACGCCGTGACGCACGACGACTTCGCCTGGAACGGTGAGCTCGCAATTGCCGCCCTGCTCCGCCGCCATGTCGACGATGACGCTGCCCTGCTTCATCGACTTCACCATGTCTTCGGTGATGAGCTTCGGCGCGGGCTTGCCGGGAATGAGCGCGGTGGTGATGATGATGTCGACGTCCTTCGCCTGCTTCGCGAACACCTCCTTCTGGGCCTTCTGGAAGCCTTCGCTCATCACCTTGGCGTAGCCACCGACGCCGCTGCCTTCCTCCACGTAGTCGACCGGGACGTACTCGCCGCCCAGCGACTTGATCTGGTCGGCCACTTCGGGACGGGTGTCGTTGGCGCGCACGATCGCGCCCAGGCCCGACGCCGCGCCGATCGCCGCCAATCCCGCCACACCCGCGCCGATCACGAACACCTTCGCCGGCGGCACTTTCCCCGCGGCCGTGATCGAGCCGGTGAAGAAGCGGCCGAACTCGTGCGCCGCCTCGATCACCGCGCGATAGCCGCCGATGTTCGCCATCGAGGAGAGCGCGTCCAGCTTTTGCGCGCGCGAGATGCGCGGCACGCTGTCCATCGCGAGCACCGTCGCCTTCCTCCCGGCGAGCGCCTGCATGAGATCGGAGTTCTGCGCAGGCCAGATGAAGCTGACCAGCAACTGGCCCTCGTGTATCAGCGCGATTTCCTCGTTGCTCGGCGCGCGGACCTTGAACACGATGTCGGCCGCCTGCCACAGCGCAGCGCGATCGCTCATGACTTCCGCACCCGCCGACCGGTACGCGTCGTCGCTGATCTGCGCCGCGTCGCCTGCACCGGCCTCGACCGCGACGCGAAAACCTTGCTTGATCAGTTTCTCGACGACCTCGGGAACGGTGGCGACGCGCTTCTCACCGGGGAAGACTTCCCGCGGCACTCCGATCAGCAATGACATCCTTGTTCTCCCTGTACCGCGACTATCTTTGCCGCCCGCGATTCTTTCCTAACGGCGCGGATAGATCAAATCGCCGCGGCGATCGCTTTACCAAGGTCGCTCGTCGATGCCTTTCCGCCGAGGTCCGGCGTGCGCGGCGCGTCCTTGTCGTCGAGCACTTTCTCGATAGCCGACACGATGGCGGCCCCCGCGGCCTGGTGGCCCAGGAAGTCGAGCATCAGCGCGCCCGACCAGATCTGCCCGATGGGGTTGGCGATGCCCTTGCCCGCGATGTCCGGCGCCGAGCCGTGCACGGGCTCGAACAACGACGGGAACTCGCGCTCGGGATTCAGGTTCGCCGATGGCGCGATGCCGATCGTGCCGCACACGGCGGGGCCGAGGTCCGAAAGAATGTCGCCGAACAGGTTCGAGGCAACCACCACATCGAAGCGCTCCGGCCGCTGCACGAAGTGCGCGGACAGAATATCGATGTGGAACTGGTCGGTGCGCACGTCGGGATAGCTTGCGCCCATCGCGCGAAAGCGCTCGTCCCAGTACGGCATCGTAATCGAGATGCCGTTGGACTTGGTCGCGGACGTGAGATGCCTGGCCCCGCGCGTGCGCGCGAGCTCGAAGGCGTAACGCATCACGCGGTCGACACCCTTTCGCGAGAACACCGACTCCTGGAACACGATCTCGCGATCGGTACCTTCGTACATGCGCCCGCCCACCGACGAGTACTCGCCTTCGGTGTTCTCGCGCACCACGACGAAGTCGATGTCGCCGGGCTTGCGGTTGGCGAGCGGCGACGGAATGCCCGGCATGAGCTTGCAGGGCCGCATGTTGACGTACTGGTCGAAGTCGCGCCGGAACCTGATGAGCGAGCCCCACAGCGACACGTGGTCCGGGACCGTCGCGGGCCACCCGACCGCGCCGTAGAACATCGCTTCATACGGCTTCAACTGGATGAACCAGTCCTCCGGCATCATCCGGCCGTGCTTGGCGTAATAGTCGCAGCTCCAGTCGTATGACGTGAAGGCGAGATCGGCGCCGAACTTGCGAGCGGCCGCCTCGACGACGCGCAGCCCTTCGGGCATGACTTCCTTGCCGATACCGTCGCCGGCGAGTACCGCGATCCTGTGCGTGGCCATGGCATTCCCTCCCAGTACGGGAAGTTTAACGCCCTCATCCATTCGGCCTATCCTGCGCGCGTCGTTCCCCGGACTATGCTCCGGACCGTTACCTTCGCATTCCGTTTGGAGGACCAGGAATGACCCCCCGCAACTACTGGATCGGTGTCGTGAGCAGGAACCACGTCGAGCGCGGCGTCGCGGGCGGCTTCGCGCAGCTCAGCCACGGCAAGGCCGGACCGCTCGAGCGCATGCACCCCGGTGACGGGCTCGTGTACTACTCGCCTCGAACGGACTTTCCCGACGGCGAGCCGGTGCAGGCGTTCACCGCGATCGGCCGCGTGGCCGCCGGTGCGATCTTCCAGGCCGAGGACGCCGACGAAACGCTGTTCCGGCGCGAGGTCGAGTACCTGCCCGCCGCCGAAGCGCCCATCAAGCCGCTCCTCGAGGACCTCTCGTTCATCCGCAGCAAGGACCATTGGGGAGCCGCGTTCCGGTTCGGGTTCCTGCGCGTACCGGAGGAGGACTTCGCGCGCATCGCCAATGCCATGGGCCGCGACTTCGCCCGCGACTTCGCGGCGGGGTGAACGTGTTCCCGGGTCGAAGCTTGAAGCGGTCGCGGGCTCACGCGAGCGCACATAGCGCGACACCTTGGGGACCATAGCCCTCGGGCACGTACCCGCTGCCGATCATCTCCGCGCGCACGGCGGCGTCGGTGGTGTAGCGATGATTCGCGTCCGTGCGGTTGTTGAACAGGCGATAGACAGCGATCGTACCGTCGGGACACGAGCCCGTCGAACGGTCGGGCGCCACTGCCTGGAACACGTCGGAACTTTCGAACACCCATGACGTCGGGAACTTGCGCTTGACGTCGTCGCACTCTTCCTTGAATGCGGAGTAGAAGTGCGAGTCGAGTCCCGCGGCCGGGTTGCCGTAGTACCGGCAGACGACGCGAGTGAGGCCCAGGGCGAGCGCTTGCGAATCCGCGGCAAATTCCTTGAACGACATGCCGGTGCGCGCCCATCCCTTGAACGTGCCGTTGTCGAGCTTCGCCATCTCGTCCGGATTCGCGGTCACGAAGTAATGATCGAGCGCCGCGTTGTAGAACTCGACGACCTGCACGGTCGAGGGCCACGTGAAGCCGCGCTCCTGCACCTGCAGCGCCGTCGCCTCGAGGATGCGGCAGCCACCCGCGTCGGTATTGCCGACGGACACGCGCAACTCCCCCGGGTTGGCGAGGTCGGCTGCGTTCAGCGTGACGCGAGCGCGATTGCCGTCGATGACGGTCGTCGCGCGCGAGGGGCCTGCGACGAACACGACGCTGCTCGACGTGAAACCGCTGCCGTAGACGACGATATCGAATCCCGGATCGCCGGCGGCAGCGAATAGCCGGCTCGTGCCGGTGACCGCGAACCGCTCGGGCGAAAGGTTGAACGACGCCGTGACGTACACCTCGCCGGTGACGCCCAGCGATTGCGACGTCGCCGTGCCGGTCAGATCGTCCGACCAGCCGGTGAACGTCCAGCCCGCCTTCGGCGAGACGCTGAGCGCAATCGTCCTTCCGTGATCGTAGTAGCCGTCGGCGCTCGCGCCCGCGATCGACACCGTGCCGGTGCAAGACGACGCCTGCGTGGCCGTGACGAGGTGCTGCGCGGCGAAATTGGCGGTTACGTCACGGCTTGCCTGTCCCGCGGGAGGTCGCGTCACGCTGGTGGGGTTCGCGGTCGAGCCGTCCCAATCCTTGAAGGTGTAGCGCGTCGTTGCCTGCGCACGATATTGTGGCGTGACCGCCAGCACCTGGTGCGCGCCCGGGCTCCCAAGAAGCGACAGCGCGGAGCTGGTCGGCGAGCGCACCGCCGTACCGTCGGTATTCAGCAGGAACCCGTCTACGATGCCGTCGTCGCCGATGCCGCGTACGCGCACGGCAGGCGCTTGCGATGCGTAGGCCTCGAGATCCCAGCCCGCAGCGCCGCTCCCCGTGTCCGTGGGATAGGCCGTGATGTTCGGCGAAGACTGGCCCATGTTCACCCGCGCGTAATTGGTGCCGATCCATCCGCCGAAGGTCGTCGCGCCGCTGGTCGTCGCGGACAGCGTCACGAACTGCTTCGAGCGGAAGTATGTGCCGGCCAGGCCCGGTATCGCCTGCGGCTGTGGTGACACAGAAGCCGTCGTTGCAGCGCGCGCCGCCGCCGTGTCCCCGCCGATGACCAAGTTGAACAGGTACATCCGCACGAAGTTCGCGGTGTACACCGTGACGGCGGGCGCCGCGGCGGGCGTGCCGACGGCGCCGGATCCCGGATCGACGCGAATCGTCCTTGACGGCGCGTTGTCACCGATGAGGTCGGTACTCCAACGGCCGAAGACGTACGAAGCGGATCCCAGCGTCTGCGGTGCTTCCGGAACGTCGATGGTGTGAGTCGAACCGATCGGCCATGCAAACGTCGCGGGTGTCGTGACGCTTGTTCCATCGACCACCACGGTGAGTCCAGGCGGCGCGCTGGTGACTGTCACATCGGCAGGCACGGCGCCATACAGGCGGCGAACTGTGTCGATGTCGGACGCGGAATAGTTACTGCGCTGACCGATCTCGATCCCGGGCGGCAGGGTGGTGTACGCCGGCTGCCCGTTCGCGCTGAATTCGAAGTCACCGTAATGCATGATCGAGCCGAAGTCGTACGGACCCACCGCCTTGCGGTTGAACGCCGGCAACGAGGACGCGGATCTCTGGTTCTTGGCGACGTTCTGCGGCTGCCATTCGAGGTACAAGTCGCG
>CAVPRK010000020.1:0-149783 GCA_963707815.1 uncultured beta proteobacterium | reverse complement strand
ACGGTGTCCAAGATCGTGGATGCCATTCCGAATGTAATCGATCTAAATCTGCTATTGCTAATATTCGCAAGTACCAATCAACATTCACGTCCGGGACTCGTCTCCGGACCGACACCAGCACCCCGACTGCAGGAGCCCGAATGAGCAACGACACCGGACGCCCTCGGCCAAATGTTGTCCAGTACATCGCCTATTGCTGGACGGGATGGGTCCTGCCTGAGTCGATGAGGGACTGGGTGCGCACCGATCTGGGGGGTAAGGGTGCGACCGGCCGGACAGTGATCCGGTTCGCCATTCCGGGGTTCCGTGCTGGCCCCGTTTTGGCTGATCCCAACAACACTGTATGTGCACGCGAGCATGACGCTGCCCATCTTCTTGCCGTATCTGTTGTTCACGCACGCGCTGAACAAGGTGTGGCGTCGGCACATGCTGAGTAAACACGGTCTGGACCCTGCCCTCGCCGACGAATACAAGCGCTCGCGCGAAGCGCCCATCCACCGTGCCTACATCAAACGCTACGGTCCCCGGTCATAACCACGTGCGAACGCTGCGCGCGGCCGACGATGCAACCTGGGCCTGGCGTTTCAGCACGAAGAGTTGGTGATCGTGCTGTCCATGGCAATTCGGGCCAGTAGTCAAACCCGAGCTAGCCGATAAGGAGCACGAGGGTGGGCCGACAAGGACAAGGGTGACGGAAGTGACTGGGGAAACCACGTCTGCATTGACCCGCGCCGACTTCCTGAAAAACGAACTCGAAGCTGTACCCACGGTGGGTCCCCGATAGCGGCGCCCCAGTCGGTTGGAGGGGTTGCCGTTGGCTTCGGCACTGCTCGTGGTGAAACGGGGTCCCAACGCCGGATCGCGGTTCGTGCTGGATCGGCCTGTCACGTCGGCGGGCCGACATCCCGGCAGCGATGTCTTCTCGACGACATCAACGGTGAGCCGCCTGGAGCGCCGAATTTAGACGCGAGAACGAACGAACTCCACGTTGTTGACGTGGGTAGCCTCAACGGCACCTTCGTGAACCGGGAGCCGGTGGAGTCGGCTGTGCTTGTTAGTGGCGACGAAGTTCAGATGGGTAAATTTCGCCTGGTGTTTGTGAGGTCCTAGAACGGCTACGAAGCCCGTAGCCCCGCCCAGGGCGAACTCGAACGGTTTAACAAACAGCGGTAACTGCAGGCGACCCACGAGAATCGTCGGCAGCATCGCTGTGCTCACACAACGGCGGAAACACCGAGCAGGGTGATCCAGCTGTCCAAGTCCGCCGCCTTGTGACCGACAGCCGCCGTCGATCGATCAACGGGCCACGGCTTGGGTCGCGAGCGACAAGATCCGCGTTGAGTCGGGTCATGGCGCATCAGCCGTCGCGGAACTGCGTGACCAAGCCTTGCAGTACGCGCCGCGCCTTGCCGCCGTTGGCTTCCTTGAGAAAGACCGTCGTCTTGCCTTCGACGACGATGGTGCCCGACAGCAGGAACTGCCCGCGCTGCATCTTCGGCTTGGCCACTTCGGCCATCGCCTGGGGCGCGGGACGGCGCGTCGGATTGAAAAGCGTCCGATCCACCGCGTCCTTGTTCTTCTCGAGGGTCGCCGAGGGCTGGTACTCCGGCAAAAGCGCGATCGTCAACGGCGCGGGCTCTGCCGCCACTTCGGCAGGCGGAGTGAGCGCGAAAGCGCGTCCCCAGTCGGTCTGCCACGCGAGCAACAACGCAAGCAGCGCAATGGGCGCGATCCACACGAGCGCACTGCGCGCGGACGATCGAAGCGTTTTCATCGGTGTCCTCCGTTTCATTTCGAAGGCGCGGCGGCGCGCGTCGCCTCAGGGTAGGCGAGCGCGGAGACGTCGAGCTGCACGTTGTTCTCCGGTTCCGAGCCCGGTGCGGGCTTGAAGCCGCGGAACGCATTGAGGGGGCGAATCGACATGTTGTCAACGACGAGGTATGGCACCTGCTGGTCGAGTGCGGACAGTATCTTCGCAAGCGCGGGCGTGGTCGCGAAGAACTGCACGTTCACCGTGAGCTGGCGGAAGTTGCCTTCGTCGCGGCTGCCGGGATTCTGGCTCGTGGTGATTCGGCCGCCGTTGTTCTCGATCGCAGAGCGCACCAGATCGGCAAGCTCGGCGTTGGCGAGGTTGGGTGCGATGTTCTTGAGATAGAAACGGCGGCCGTCCTTCTCCTTCATGACCTCGAGCGCCTGGCGAAGCTCGGGCGCCTGCGCCGCGACGCGACGGTAACGCTGGAGGCGGTCGCTCAGGTCCTCAATGGCGACGTCGTATCGCCTGTGCAGGTACACGATCGGACCCAGCAGGACCACGAGCACGACCACGACCGCGAGCGCGAAGAGCGCAATCGCGAGATTGCGTTGTGCGCTGGGAGAAAGGCGCGCGATCGACGCGGGCGTCATTGCTTCGCCCCGTCGGATGCGGCAGGCGCGGCAGGCGGCGTTGCCGCGGGGGTCGTCGCCGGCGCGGCAGATGCAGTCGGGGCAGCGGATGCTGTCGGCGCAGCAGCCGGCGCGTTCGCCGCCGGCACGGTCACGTTGGTGGCGACGGTGGCGGGCGGCGGCTGCTGTTTCAACTGCGCGCCGAGGTCGAAGATCTCGCCGGGACCTGGCTGGATCTTTGTCGTGGGGCCGCGCTGCGCGGCTTGCGTGAACATCTGCGAATCCTCGAAGAGCTGCACGAGCCGGCCCGCGTTGGCCGTCTCGCCGCGCAGCATCACGTCGCGCTGCGTGTCCTTGCCCTTGGCCATCGTCTTGATCTCGAACTGCGTGAGCCACGTGTCGTCGGGCAGGAGCGTGCTCACGGTATCGACCACCGCGAGTGCGCCGGGGAACGCGTACTTGCGCTCGAGAGCGAAGTTGTAATGCGCCACGCGCTGGTTGAGTTCGTCGCGCAGGCTCTCCGAGATCGCGCGCGTGCGCGCGCTTCGTTGGCCTCACCGTTGAGCTGCTGCGCGTAATCGCGCTTCTGCCAGACAGGGATCGCAGCGGCGGCGAGGGCGAGGAGGCCGAGCAGCACGACCGGAATCCAGACGTCGAATCGGCGCAGCAGCGGTCGCGCCCGGCGCAACTCCCGCGGCAGGAGGTTGAGGCGCGATTGACTCGCGCTTGCGGGCGGCTCGGGAACGACCGCCACGACGTCCGCCCCCCACGCCGCGACGTGCTTCAACGCGGGATCGACGATCGTGCGTCGCGCCGCCGCCAGGTCGACCGTGATCGTGCCGCGCGACGGATTGCGCTCGATCACCGCGGCGTCGAAGTAGAGCTCCTCCGCCTTGAACGGCGTGTGCCGGTCGAGGTCGTAGGTCAGCGCCTGGACGAGGTTCTCCTCGAGCGCGGCAGGCAGCGTGAGGCGCTTGCGCAGGCAGTCCTGGGGATTGAGGCTCAGCACGACGCGCAGTGCCCGGCCGGGCGTGGCCAGCGGCGCGATGGCGGCACTCCCGTCGGCGTCGTCGGCGATCGCGATCGTCGCGCACCGGCTCCATGACTGGCCGTCCCTCGTCCACAGCGGCGCGCCATAGCGTCGCGCGGTCGCCCGCGAACACGACGACCGGCCGCATGCGGCGGCGCGCGATGGCCGTGCGCGGCGCGGTGGGGACGAGTGCCACGAGCTCGCCGCGCCACCATTGCCAGAAGTCGGCGAGCCCGATCCTGCGCGCGATGTCGCGGAAGCGAGCGCCGTACGACGGCAGAGTGAGTTCACGGTCGGCCATGTCTCTTACTTTCGAGCCTCGTCGGCGGGCGTGCCGGCGATGGCGGCAGGTGCTGCGACCATGTTTCCCTCCCGCCAGTTCAATGTGAGCAGCGGGCGGCGGGCATCGCCGGACGGGCGGACGACTGCTTCGCGGACGAAGGTTACACCATCGGGCGCCGTGGCACCGATGCGGATGTGCCAGACCGGAACGGCGCCGGCGACGAAGTTCGCGGCGGCCGGAAATGGCGGGATCGGCAGCTTCGCGGCGCGCGCGTCGGTGCGCTGCTGCAGGTAGGCGTCGACGAGCGCAGGCGTCGCGCTCGGCAGGGCGAGCAGCACGTCGCGCGAGGCGAGCGCGGGATTGATGCCGGGCTGGCGCGAATGCACCGTCAGGCTGTCGGAGATGCGCGCGTAGATCGCGGGCGTCACGCCCATCACGCGCGAGACCTCGCTCACGGTTTCGAACGGCGCGTTCGACGGCTTTTGCGGCAGGCCCGCGGCCTGGTAGTCCGTGGCTTCCGCGCCCTTGGGACGACGAAGCTCGTCCGGATCGCGCCAGTCCTGGATCGCATCGGCGATGCTCTGGGCCGTTTCCTGATCGGTGCCGGCGACGTGCTCGAGGAGTCCGCGCAACAGCGGCTCGGGCGCGGAGTTGAGGTCGATGCGCGCCGACTCGTCGACCGCGGAGCCGGTAAGGGTCACGTCGCCTTCCTTCCACGAGTGGGCGACCCCATCCGCCGACCACGAAGCCGACATGCGCGGGCGCGACAGCTCGAACGCGATACGCTCGACGGCGCCGTCGGCGGCCGTTCGCGCCTGCGCGAGCGACAGCGCGTTGCGCGCCGACAGCGCTTCGCTGCGCATCGAGAACGCGAAGCCGCTCGCGATGACCGTGAGCATGATCGTGAGCCAGAGCACCATGATCACCGCGATGCCGGATTGGACCGACGCAAAAGGCGTCCCCCGGAAATGCGAGGCAACACCGCGCGTTGTGCGTGCATCGTGCTCATTGCCTGCAGCATCGTCATGCTCCGACGCACTGGATGCGGATCGTGTCCCACGCGCGGCAACCTGCCTCCGGCGCGGCGCGCGGCGCGACGACGATCGGCGGCCACGGCGCGCCCTGGCGCGGCACGACCTCGATCTGGATCGAGCACGGGCAGCAGCTGCGTGTCGTCCCACGTGTTGCGCCACGTCGGGCGCCTGGTCGAGTGTCGCGCCGCGGTCGCGTCCGAAGTACGAAATCTTGAGCGACTTGACGTCGTCGGCGAGGACCGAGCGCTCGGCCTCGGTGAACGACGGCATCGAGAGCCGCGTCGAGGTCCGGCATCATGCGCTCGAGCACGAGCGCGGGGTGCTGCTTGCCGGGAACGTTCGAAAGCGAGAGCCTGTAGTACCACATGCCGCCGACGCCCACGCGGCCCGGGCAGCGGCGCGGTGTAGCGAACTTCTTGCTCCGTGCCGCCGAAGAGCAGCGGGAACTCGAGGATCTTGCGCATGCGCTGCGGATGCTGCGACGTGAGTCTGCGTGCGCAGGTAGTCGCTCGCAAGGCGCATCCCGGAGCTTGCCTGGGCCTTCGCCTCGCCCGCGTCCGTGCTGCGGCCGGCGAGGCGCAGCGAGCCGAACAGCACGCCCGACAGCATCGCGAACAGCGCGAGCGCGACCAGGAGCTCGATCAGCGTGAAGCCGCGCGCAGTCGTCGGACTCACGGGCGCATTCATGCCGGATTGCGCGGCCGACGCGCGTGGTGGCGAGCGACAGCGTGCGCTCGTGGCCGTCGCCGCCGACGTAACGCACTTCGCACGTGACGCGGTACAGCCGCGTCGCGAGGGACTCGGACGCCGTCTCGAGATCGGGATCGACATCCTGCGCCGTGTACGGCGCCACCGCGGTTTCCCACTGCACGCGACCGTCGAGCTCGGTGCCGCGGTCGGTCGCTTCGCGCAGCGGCTGCGCCGCGGCGGCGCTCGCGAGTCGCGACTCCGCGACCTGCACCGCGCGGCTCCACTCCTCCGCGGCCGACGCGTTGTTGAGCGACGACGGAGAAGAGGCTGAACAGCGCGGTGGCGACGAGCGCGAGGATCACGAAGGCGACGAGCACCTCGATCAGTGAAAAGCCGCGCTGCCGTCTCATGTGCATCTAGTCGAGAATCGCGACGCGGCCGGTGAGCCAGTCGACGTCGACTTCGTATTTGCGGTCGCCGGTGCCGAGCGTGATGCGGCCGCCGTTGCTGCCGCCGTCCGGATAGAAGCGGATCGAGCCGACCTTGTCGTCGACCAGGTCCTTCTGCGCGGTGAAGAGCTTCAGCTCGACGTTGCGCGGCAGCGGATATTCCTGCGCGTCCTGGTCGACCTTGAAGCGGCGGCCCGCGAGGTCGATCACGAGAAACGTCTCGCGCCGCTGCGAGACGGCTTCGCTGCGCGCAAGGCGCAAGCCCCGACGCGAGCTGGCGCGCGGCGCCGCGCATCTCGGCGTTCGACGTGCCCGCGAAGATCGGAATCGCGATCGCCGGTGACGAGCGCCATGATCAGCGAGCACGACCAGGAGCTCGATCAGCGTCAGGCCACGCGAGCGACCGCAGTCGCGCGCGAGCGCGGGCGGCCGTGCTTCACTGTGCAGTAGCGTGATGTCCTTGTTCGGCACCATCGCCGCCTTCCTTGGCGTCGGCGCCGAGCGAGACGATGTCGTAGGGCCCTTCGCGCCCGGCGCCGTGTACTTGTACTCGTTGCCCCACGGATCCTTGGGGAGCGTCCCCTTCTTCCAGTACGGGCCGTTCCAGTTGTTGACGCCCGACGGCGCGGTGATCGAGCGCCTGCAGGCCTTCCTGCTGCGTGGGATAGCGGCCGACCTCGAGCTTGAACAGATCGAGCGTGTTGGCGATCTGCGCTGATCTCGATCTTCGGCGGCCTTGCGCTTGGCCTCCTCGCCCTGGCCGATGAAGTTGCCGGCCGACGATGCCCATCACGATGCCGATCAGCACCAGCACGACCAGGATCTCGATCAGCGTCATGCCGCGCGCGGCGCGGCGTCCTTGCTACGGATTGTTCATCGTTCGTTTTCCTTGGTAACGCCTGCCGGCGCCAGCGGCGACCGCTCGCGAGCAGGCGTGGCTGACTGTAAGACGCGCGATCAGACCACGAGTTCGCTCATGCCCATCACGCCCATCAGGATCGAGAACACGATGCCGCCGATCAGCACGGCCAGGGACAGGATGAGCGCCGGCTCCAGCACCGCCAGGAAGCGCTTGATCGCCGCCTGCACCTCGCGGTCGTAGACGTCGGCCACGCGGGCCAGCATCTCCTCGAGGCGTCCCGATTCCTCGCCGACGAGGATCATCTGCGTGGCGAGCCTCGGGTACAGCCCCGTCTCCGCCAGCGGCCGGCCGAAGCCCTTGCCTTCGCGCAGCTTGGCGATGACGCCGTCGAGCGCGTCCGCCAGCACGGTGTTGGTCATCGTCTCCTTCACGATGGCGAGCCCGGACAACAGCGTGACGCCGTTGGCGAGGAGCGTGGCGAGCGTGCGCGCGAAGCGCGCGGTCTCCACCTTCGCGAGAGATCGCCCAGGAGCGGCATGCGCAGGCAGCTGCGCGTCGCGCGCGCGGCGCACGGACGGCAGGTGGCCGCGCCGGCGCGTACCACATCACGAACAGGAAGATGCCGCCGGCCAGCACGGCCCACCACCAGTCCGCGCATGAACTTGCCGAGCATCACGACGACCAGCGTCGGGATCGGCAGCGCCTTGCCGGCCTGCGCGAACGTGGACTCGAACTGCGGCACGACCCACACGAGCAGCACCGCCACCGACACCACCGCGACGAGCACCAGCAGCGACGGATAGATGAGCGCGGACTTGACCGATCTCGCGCAGCTCCTTGTTGCGCTCCATCGTGTCCGACAGCCGCTGCAGCACCACGCCGAGCGCGCCGCCCGCCTCGCCCGCGCGCACGATGTTCACGTAAAAGCGCGAGAAGATCTCGCGCCGCGCATCGAGCGCCTGCGACAGCGCCTTGCCGCCGCGCACGTCGTCGCGCACGCCCTGCAGCAGCGTGGCCACCGGCGGCGTGGGCGCGAGACCGATGAGGATCTCGAGCGCGCGATCGAGCGGCAGGCCCGCGCTGCAGCAGCGTGGCGAGCTCGCGCGTCAACGCCAGCAACTGGTCGCGCGTCACCGTCTTCGACTCGAACAGGCGCCGGCGTCGCTTGCCGCCTTGTCGCCGCCGCGCCGCGCTGGCCGCCGTCACGCCCGTCGCATGCGCGATCTGCATCGGCATCAGGCCCTGGTCGCGCAGGCGGTCGACGATCTCGCTCTCGTTGGCGGCGTCGAGCTCGCCGACGGCGACTTCGCCGGCGGCGCTCACGGCGCGGTAGCGGTAGATCGGCACGGTGAGGCCTCAGTCTCGAAGCCCTCACGCTTCGCGCGTGACGCGCAGCACTTCTTCGAACGTGGTGAGCCCGGCGAGCGCCTTGCGCATGCCGTCCTCGTACATCGACACCATGCCGTCGCGCTGCGCCTCGGCCTTGAGCTCGCTCGAGTTGGCGTGCTTCATCACGAGCGCGCGCAGCGGATCGGTCATCGGCAGCATCTCGAGGATGCAGAAGCGCCCCATGTAGCCCGTGTTGCTGCACTGGCTGCAGCCCTTGGCGTGGTAGAGCGTCACGTCGTCGGTGCCGGCGATGCGTGGCGAGGCCGAGCTGCTCGACCACCTCGGGCAGCGCCTTGTACTGCTCCTTGCAATGCGGGCAGAGCTTGCGCACGAGGCGCTGCGCGAGGATGCCGACCACGGTGGACGTGAGCAGGTAGTCGTCCACGCCCATGTCGAGGAGGCGATTCACCGTCGACGCGGCGTCGTTGGTGTGCACCGTCGACAGCACGAGGTGGCCGGTGAGCGCCGCCTGCACCGCGATCTGCGCGGTCTCGAGGTCGCGGATCTCGCCGATCATGATCACGTCCGGGTCCTGGCGCAGGATCGAGCGCAGCGCATTGGCGAACGTGAGGTCGATCTGCGGCTTCACCTGGATCTGGTTGATGCCGACCATCTGGTACTCGACCGGGTCCTCGACGGTGAGGATCTTCACGTCGGGCTGGTTGAGGCGATCGAGCGCCGTGTAGAGCGTGGTCGTCTTGCCCGAGCCCGTCGGGCCGGTGACGAGCAGGATGCCGTGCGGCTGCATGAGCACGTCGATGAACGCCTTCAGCGTGTCGTCCATGAAGCCCAGCTTGTGGAAGTCGAGCGCGACGCCGCCCTTGTCGAGGATCCGCATGACCACCGACTCGCCGTGCATCGTCGGCACGGTGGACACGCGCAGGTCGATCTCCTTGCCCTGCACGCGCAGGCGGATGCGGCCGTCCTGCGGCAGGCGGCGCTCGGCGATGTCGAGGTTGGCCATGATCTTGATGCGCGAGATCACCGCGGCGGCCAGGCGCTTGGGCGGGGATTCGACGTCGTGCAGCACGCCGTCGACGCGATAGCGCACGCCCAGACGATTCTCGAACGGCTCGACGTGGATGTCGGACGCGCGCATGTCGAGCGCGTTGGTGATGAGGAGGCTCACGAGCCGGATCACCGGCGCTTCGGAGGCGAGGTCCTTCAGCTGCTGGACGTCGGCGTCGAAGTCGAGGTCGTCGACGCGCGTCTCGACGTCGCCGATGACCTGGCTCTGCGCGGACTTGCCGGTGCCGTACAGGCGCTCGAGCGCGGCCTCGAGGTCGGTCGGAATCGCCACCATCGGCCGCACCGTGCGGCCCGGTGACCATGCGGAAGGCGTCGATCGTGTACTCGTCGGTGGGGTCCGCCATCGCGAGCGCGACCTCGGTGTCGTCCTCGCGCAGCGGCAGCACGCGGGTCTCGCGCAGGAATCGCGTCGGACACCTGCTCCTCGAGGATCGGGAACTCGGGATAGCTCGCCGCGTCGACCAGCGGCAGCGCGAGCTGCGTCGGCGAGCGCGTCGGCTACGTCGCGCTGCGCCACCACGCCGAGCGTCACCAGCAAGCGCGCCCACGCTCTCCCCCGACTCCTGCTGGAGGCGCAAGGGCGCGCTCGAGCGTCGCCTGGTCGAGCTTGCCGCGCTCGATCAGGATCTCGCCAAGCCGCTTGCGAACGGGGGTGTCCACTTTGAAGCCGTTGAATATTCAAGGAAAAGCTGCGTAATTCTAGCATTTGCCGAGCTTCGGGCAAAGCTCGGAAGGCGTTATGGGACAACGGTTTAGGCGAAATCGTTCTGTCCGCTCGGCCGCCGATAGAATTCCGGGTCATGAAACTGACCGCGTACGCCGCTGCTTCTCCCGAAACCCTGCCTCTGCGTGCCGCGCCGCCGTCCCGCGACTGGATGGACCGCATCCCGGAGCGCCACGCCTACCGCTGCCTGCCGCTGGCCATCGCCAACGCGCACGGATGGGAAGTCACCTGCGTTTGCGACTTCGAAGCGACATGGGATGGAGGTCCGCATGCACGAAACGTGCAATTGCGCGCGCTCGACGGCTTCCCCGATCTCGCGCAATACGTCGTCACGCACTTCGCCTTCGGGATCGTCACGTTCCATCTCACGTACCTGTTTCGCACGGAGCCGGGATGGAACCTCGTGGCAACCGGACCCACGAACCTGCCCAAGGACGGCATCGCGCCGCTCACCGGCGTCATCGAGACCGATTGGCTGCCCTACCCGTTCACCATGAACTGGCAGATGACGCGGCCGGGGCGCGTGCGCTTCCAGAAGGGCGAGCCGATCTGCCTCGTGTATCCCGTCGCCGCGAGCGCGGTCGTCGATACCGAACCCGAGATTCGCAATCTCGCCGACGACCCCGACCTCATGGAGCAGGCGCTCGCGTGGAAGGACCGCCGCGACGAGTTCATGCAGCGCTTCAACTCAGGCGACCCGTCCGACGCGCAAGGCGGGCTGGCAGCGCGATTATTTCCTGGGCCGGCGTCCCGACGGCTCCGCGCCCGACGCGCAGCACGTGAACAAGCTGCGGCTCACTGCACCAGTGGACTTGCGCAAGAAGCAGTAAGGCAACGACGCCGAGACGTGGTTTCTCGCGTCTTAAGCGTCTCCATCAGACGTTTTCCCGAGGGTGCGCTGGAAAGCTCTTGTGCAGCACCCGCGACAGCGCGCGATCCGCGAGCACCACGCCCTTCGTCTGGCAGCGCGCGCAATAGTTCGCCTCGTTCTCCGCGTACACGATGCGCTGCACGGGCGCGCCGCACACCGGGCACGGCTCCTTGTACTTGCCCGTGCACGGCCATCTCCGGACGGAACGCCGTGACCTTGGCGGGAAACGCCGCGCCGGCTTGCTCGCGCAGCCGATTGGTCCACTCGAACAGCACGTCGCGCGTCGCCGCAAGCAACCGCTCGACTTCCTCCGCGGAAATCTTCTGCGACATCGCGAGCGGCGACAGCTTCGCGCGATGCAGGATCTCGTCGGAGTACGCGTTGCCGATGCCGCTGAACAGTGCGGGGGCGGTCAGCGAGCGCTTGAGCGTGTGATTCTCGCTGCGCAGTCGACTTGCGAACTCGTCGAGCGTGGCGGTCATCACGTCGATGCCGCCCGGATCGTGCACGGCGAGCGCGCCGCGTCCCTGCACGACGTGCAGCGACGCACGCTTGCGCGTGCCGGCCTCGGTGAGCGCGAGAATGCCGCTCTCGAAATCGAAGAGCGCGAGCGTGATCTTCGCGGGTGCCTTGCCGCCTTCCGGCGTCCACTGCAGCCGTCCCGCGATCATCAGGTGGACGACGAGAAAGTAATCGCCGTCGAAGCCGAGCACGATGCGCTTGCCGATCCGTTCGACCGAAGTGACCGTGCGCCCGAACAGCGCATCGAGAGGCGGAACCGCCGTGCGCAGGACGAACGGGCTCTTGAGCGTGACGTTGCGTAGCTTCTTGCCGAGCACGCGCGCGTCGAGCGCTTCGCGGTACAGCTCGACGTCGGGAAGCTCGGGCATCTTCAAACGGAGGCGAAGGCGCGCTCCGCCGCACGAATCGTTTGCGCGATATCGTCGTCGCCGTGCGCGGCGGAGACGAAGCCCGCCTCGAACGCCGACGGCGCGAGGTAGACGCCCGCATCGAGCATCGCGTGGAAGAAGCGGTTGAAGCGTTCCTTGTCGCACCCCATCACCGCGTCGTAGGAATCGGGGACGCGCTTCGCGAAATAGAGACCGAACATGCCCCCGACCGCTTGCGCGCAGAAGTCGATTCCCGCACGCGACGCAGCCGCGGCCATGCCCTCCGTAAACGCGCGCGTCCTGCTCGCAAGCGCCTCGTAGAAGCCGGGCACTTCCGTGGCGGCGAGCGTTGCGATGCCCGCCGCCACCGCCACCGGATTGCCCGATAGCGTTCCCGCCTGGTAGACGGGGCCGAGCGGCGCAATCCTTTCCATGATGTCGCGCCGTCCGCCGAAGGCGCCGACCGGCATTCCGCCGCCGATGACCTTTCCAAGCGTCGTGAGGTCCGGCACGATGCCCGTCATCCCCTGCACGCCCTGCGGATGCACGCGAAAGCCGGTCATCACTTCGTCGAAGATCAGCACCGCGCCGTGACGCGTGCAAAGTGCGCGCAGTCCCTGGAGGAAGCCCTCCCGCGGCATCACCAGGTTCATGTTGCCGGCGATCGGCTCGACGATCACCGCGGCAATCTCGCCGCGGTTCGCCTCGAAGGCCGCCTCGACCGCGCCGAGGTCGTTGTACGGCGCGACGATCGTGAGCTCCGCGATCCCTTCGGGCACTCCTGCCGACGAGGGCTGGCCGAACGTCAGCGCGCCGGAACCGGCCTTCACGAGAAGGCTGTCGCCGTGCCCGTGATAGCAGCCTTCGAACTTCACGATCTTCGCGCGCCCCGTGAATCCGCGCGCAAGCCGCAACGCAGACATGGTGGCTTCGGTGCCCGACGAGACGAGCCGCACCATGTCGAGCGAAGGAAGCCGGCGCACGAGAGCCTCGGCGAGCTCGATCTCGATCTCGGTCGGCGCGCCGAACGACAAGCCGTGCACGGCGGTCTCCTGCACCGCGCGCACGACGGCCGGATGCGCGTGGCCGAGGATCGCCGGCCCCCAGGAACCGACGTAGTCGATGTAGCGCTTGCCGTCCGCGTCCCACACGTACGCGCCTTCGCCACGCGTGAAGAAGCGCGGCGTGCCGCCTACGGCGCGAAATGCGCGCACGGGCGAGTTGACGCCGCCCGGAATCGTGCGCTGGGCACGCGCGAACAGCTCCTCGTTCCTGCTCACTGGACACCCTTCGGGCTCATGAAGATTCAAAGCACGACGCGACAAGCGCCGCCGCACGCGTGATGTCCGCCAGGTCCTCGTGCGCGAACACGTCGGAGATGACGGCGACCGCATCGATGCCCGCGTCCACCAGCAGCGGCGCATTCGCCGCCGTGACGCCGCCGATCGCGACCACGGGAACGCCGAGCGACTTGGCGGCCCGGATGAGCGAGACGTCGGCGCGCCGCGCATCCGGCTTCACGCGCGAGGGAAAGAAGCTGCCGAACGCGACGTAGTCCGCGCCGTCGCGCGCAAGCGCTCGGGCGCGCGACAGGTCGTCGTAGCACGAAACGCCGACGACGCGCCCCTCCTTCATTGCGAGCGCGCTTGCGCGATCGCGCCGTCGTCCTCGCCCAGGTGAACGCCGTCGGCATCGACCTCGTTGGCGAGTGCCGCCGTCGTCGTTGACGATGAAGAGCGCGCCGCGCTGGCGGCAGAGCTTCGCGAGCGCCCGCGCCTGCTCGCGACGCAACGCGAGCGCCGCCGTCTTGTTGCGATACTGCACCGCGGTCGCGCCGCCGTCGATCGCCGCACCGACCATCGCGCACAACCGCGTGGTGTCGGGCTCGTCCGGTGTGACGGCGTAGAGCCCGCGCAGGCGGTCAATGCGCATCGGCCGGCCGCGGACCTTCCGTGTCATCGCTGCGTGCCTCGGCCTCTTCGCGCGCCCAGAACAGACGGTCGGGAAGAAACTGTCCCATGCCCGGGCGATACGCCTTGCGCAGCGCCTGCCACGTGAATTCCTGCGCCTCGCGAACCGCATCGGACAGCGTGAGGCCGTTCGCCAGCATGGCGGCGATTGCCGAGGCGAGCGTGCAGCCCGACCCGTGGTACGAGCCGGGCAGTCGGGGCCAGTTGTCGGTGCGCACGATGCCGCTCTTGTCGTAGAGCGTGTTGACGACGTCCGGCGTGTTTTCGTGCGTTCCCGTCACGAGCACGTACTCGCAACCCTTCTCGACGAGCTTGGCCGCGCACTGCGCGAGCGAGCCCGCGTCCTCCTCGTCCTCGCCTTCTGCGAGCAGGCGCACTTCCACGCTGTTGGGCGTGAGGATGGTCGTTTGCGGCAGCAAGAGCTCGCGCATCGCATGCGTCATGTCGTCGCTCGCGATCTCGTCACCGCGTCCCGACGCGAGCACCGGATCGAAGATCAGCGGCACGTCGGGATAGTCGGACACGATTTCCGCGATCGCCGCGATGTTCTCCACGCTGCCCATCACGCCGATCTTGAACGCGTCGACCGGCATGTCTTCGAGCAGGCGCCGCGCCTGGTCCGCCACCCAGTCGGAATCGATGGCGAGGATGCCTTCGATACCCGAGCGAATCCTGCACGGTGATCGCGGTGATCACGGACAACGGATGGCAGCCCATGCTCGCGAGCGTGAGCAAATCCGCCTGCACGCCCGCGCCGCCGGAAGGATCGGACGCTGCGAAGGTGAGAACGAGCGGCGGGTAGGAGGCTTCGGTGTCGGACATCAAGTCGCGGGAGCTACAATGGCGAGTTTACATGAGCCGCCTTACCTCCTAATGAAAAAGTACATGTGCCTCATCTGCGGTTGGATTTACGATGAGGAAACCGGCGCGCCCGAGGAAGGCATTCCGCCCGGCACGCGATGGGAAGACGTTCCGCCGAACTGGACCTGCCCCGAATGCGGCGCGCGCAAGGAAGACTTCGAGATGATCGAGCTATGAAAATCCTGCACACCATGATCCGCGTTGGCGACCTCCCGCGCTCCGTCGATTTCTACACGAGCGTGCTCGGCATGAAGCTCCTGCGCGAGACGGACCGCCCCGAGCAGAAATACCGCCTCGCGTTCGTCGGCTTCGCAAACGATCCGGACGGCGCGGAGATCGAGCTCACGTACAACTACGGCGTGGAACGCTACGAGCTCGGCAACGCGTTCGGCCACATCGCGGTCGCCGTGCCCAATGCCGCTGCCGCGTGCGAGTCCGTGCGCAAGAACGGCGGGAAGGTCACGCGCGAGGCGGGCCCTGTCAAGGGCGGCACCACCGTGATCGCGTTCGTCGAGGATCCCGACGGCTACAAGATCGAGCTGATCGAGCGATAAGAACCCCACGCTCGCGGCAACGACAACGACGCCGCTCGCTGCCCCCCGAGGGGGCGCAGTCAGTCCCTGGGGGCCTAGCGAGCAAGGCGGCCGAGACCGCAGGTCGAGGCAAGGCCCGAAGGGCCCGTCGCCGCGCGAGTGTACGTGGCCGACACGCGGACGCTCGCATTGCGACCGCAGTCACGGAGGCCACGGCCCTTCGGGACTGACGCACCTAGGCAACGCCTTCGAGCAATCGCTCGAAGTGACGCGTGAAAGCCGGCGTGTCGAACAGCGGCAGGCTCGCGCGCCCTCGCTCGAGATGGTTCCGATAGTCCCGCAAGCGCGCGCGATCGGCGCATAGCGTGCGCAGGCGTCGCAGCGTATTCGTCCAGCGACTCGCAGACGAGGTCCGAAAGCTCGACCGCTTGGCACAGGCTCGCGCCGACGCGGCCCGCGAAGGTCGCGCCGCGGCACGTGAGGAGCGGCACGCCCGCGAACAGCGCGTCGCTGCCGGTCGTGTGAGATCCGTACGGCAGCACGTCGAGCGCGAGGTCCGCGCACTGCAGTCGCGCGAGATGGGTTGCCTGGTCCACGATGGGCGCGAAGATGACGCGCGCAGGGCCGATGCCCGATTGCGCCACGAATTCGATCAGGTTGCGCCGCGCGAGCGCATGCGGCACGGTGAGCCACAGCACCGTGTGGTCATGCTCGCGCATGACCTCGAGCCATGCACGGACGAACGGCTCCGTCAGCTTGTACGTCTGGTTGAAGCACGCGAGCACCATTGCGTCCGCCGGCAGCCCCGCCTCCTCTCGCCGCAGCGACGGAGGCAGCGCGCGACGATGGTCGTTGGCCTGGTAGCAAACGGGCAGGCGAAGCGCACGCTCCGCGAATTCGGCGTCGTCGGGTGCCACGGTCGCGTCGACGATCGTGCCATCGACGCCGTCGTGCGCGAGCGTGCCGGGGAAGCCCAGGTAGTGGAGCTGCACGGGCGCCGGGCGATGGTCGAGGATGGGCAGGCGCGTGCCGCGCGTGTGACCCTTGAGGTCGACCAGCACGTCGAGCGCGTCCTTGCGCGATGAGGCCGGCAGCCTGGGGATCCGTGAGCTCGCGCACGTCGCGCCAGTGGGCGAACGCCGCGCGCAATCGCCTGCGCATCGCGCTGCCGTCGTCACGGTCGGCTGCGTACGCGAACGTCTCGAAGCGGCTCGCATCGTGGCATTCGAACAGGCCGGCGGCGAGGTGCGCAGTCGCGTGATCGTGAAAATCCGTCGAGAGATAGCCGACGCGCAGGCGCGTGCCGCGTTGCCTCACGATCGCCGGCGCGGCCGGCGATGCATGCGCGTAGTGAAGGCCGCGATCGCATCGCGCTGCGTCGTCGCATCGGCCAGGAGCGCGACCGCCGTCATCGGTTCGCACGCAATGCGCGGCGACGTCGAAAGGACAGCAAGCGCGCCGTCGGCCTCGCGCCACGCGCAGGCATAGCGCGCTGCCATGGCGTGCTTCGCCGCGATCCCGGGGTCGTCCGGCCGGAGTGCGCTCGCGCGCGCGAACGCGTCGACCGCATGCGCGAGCCAATCCTCGCCGGTAGGCACGGAGGCCTAGCGTGCGTCCACGCGCTGCGTCTCCGCCTCCATGCACGCGTTGCCGAGCGCAAGCCAGGCGTCGGCGTTGTCGGGCGCGAACCTGGCCGCCTGCGCGAACGCAGCAGCGGCCGCCTCGACCGCGCCCGAAGCGCGGAGTTCGTGCGCATAAGCGAACAGCGACGAGGCGAGGCCCTCGCGCGCGTGCACGTTACCCGGCTCGCGCGCGAGCACCTCGTGAAAGCGCACGGCCGCGCGGCGCGCGTCGCTCACGAGCGTCAGCCGGGATTGCGCAGGAGCTCGCGCAGATCGTGCGCGAACACATCGGGGCCCTGGCCGTGGCTCGCGTAGAGGCGCAGCCGGCCCTGCGGATCGAACAGGAAGACGCCGGCGGAGTGGTCGACCGTGTACGTGCTCGGCGTGGCGCCCGGCTGCTTCTGATAGATGACCTTGAACTCCTTCGCCACGCGCTCGGTCGCGGCCGCGTCGCCGTAAAGTCCGAGGAAGCGCGGGTCGAACGCCGGCACGTACTCGGCGAGCAGCGCGGGCGTGTCGCGCTCGGGATCCACCGTGACGAACAGGACCTGCACGCGATCGGCGTCGGGCCCGAGCTGCTTCATCGTCTCCGCGAGCGTCGGCGAGCGTCGTCGGGCACACGTCGGGGCACTGCGTGTAGCCGAAGAAGACGACCACCGCCTTGCCGCGGAAGTCGGCGAGCGTGCGCGGCTTGCCCGTCGTGGATCGGTCAGCGCGAAGCTCGCGCCCGAACGAGGCGCCGGTGACGTCGGACGCCTGGAACTTCGGCGACCGTCGGGCGAGCAGCCGCGCGCGGCAGCAGAGCGACCGAGCAGGACGACGCGGCGAGCGCTGCGAGCTCAGCGCGCGATCAGCGCCAGTAGTGATCGACCAGCAGCGCCGAGAACAGCGCCGCGAGGTAGACGATCGAGTAGCGGAACGTCGCGCGCGCGAGAGTCGTCGCTGTAGCGGAAATACAGGCGAACCGCGTAGACGAGGAACACGCCGCCGAGCGCGAGCGCGCGCGCCGAGGTAGAAGAGCCCGCTCATGCGGATCGCGAACGGCAGCAGCGACACGGCGACCAGCGCGAACGTGTACAGCACGATCTGCAGGCGCGTGTACTCGCGCGCCGTGCGTCACCGGCAGCATCGGCAGGCCGGCCTTGCGCGTAGTCCTGCGTGCGATAGAGCGCGAGCGCCCAGAAGTGCGGCGGCGTCCACGCGAAGATGATGAGGAACAGCAGCAGCGCTTCGGGCGCGACGTCGTTGGCGACCGCGGCCCAGCCGAGCACCGGCGGCATCGCGCCGGATGCGCCGCCGATCACGATGTTCTGCGGCGTCGCGGGCTTCAGGATCACCGTGTAGACGATCGCGTAGCCGACGAACGTGGCGAGCGTCAGCCACATCGTGAGCGGATTCACGCGTGCCACAGGATCCAGAGGCCCGAGCGCCGCCCACCACGCCGGCGAACACGAGCGTCTGCAGTCGACGTGATCTCGCCGCGCGGCAGCGGCCGCGCGCGCGTGCGCTGCATCACCGCGTCGATCTTCTGCTCGACCAGGCAGTTGAACGCCGCCGCGGCGCCGGCGACCAGCGCAATGCCGAGCGTCGCCGCGACCACGATCCCGGCCGGCGGCAAGCCCGGCGTCGCGAGAAACATGCCGATCACCGCGCAGAAGACGATGAGCGACACCACGCGCGGCTTGGTGAGCGCCAGGAATTGCGCGCAGGCGGTTTTCGGCGAGGGCGAGCGAGGTCATCGGTGCGAACGAGGCGGGTAACCTTCATTTTACACTGGCGGACGCATCAACCGATGCGCGACGCCTTGAGCAGCCGCGTCGATGTCACTCGCCATCCCCTTGATGTCCGGGTCGCGCGGCCACGCGAGCACGAGGTTGCCGAGCGGATCGACGAGGTAGATGCGATCGCTCGCCGGCCGGCCAGTGACGCGAGCGTCGCCGCGGCGCACGCGCGAGATCCGGATGCTCCGCGAAGCGAGCTGCGCGGCGGCGGCTCGCAGTCGTCCGTCACGAGCCACACGCGCGCGACGCGGTCCATCTCCCGGCCCTGAATCGTGCGCGCCTGGCGCGTGCGCATAGAGCGCGGCGGCGCACGCGCATCGCACGCTCGCGGGGCCGCCACCGCAGCACCCATCGGCCCTGCGAAGCTGCAGCGAGCGCGCCGCGCGTCGCGGCGGCCGGCCGCGCGCGGGCAGCAGCTCGCCGTAGTTGACCTGCTTGTCGCGCGGAAAAAGGTAATAGACGGCGTAGGACGCGACGACCGGCGCGACCGCGACCAGCGCGATGAGCAGCAGCGTGCGCCGGCTTCGCGCGCGGCGCGCTTCGGGCGTCACTTCCTGGTTCGCCACGTGAAGTACGCCCAGAAGCCGATGGCAGTTGCCGCGAAGGCGAACCACTGCACCATGTAGATCGTGGTGCTTCTCGACGCCGACATCGGGCGCGGGCCAGTCGCGAACCAGGTCGTCAGCCCGGTCCCGCGGCGAGCGTCTGCTCGACGACGATGGGAAGCAGCGCGTGCCCGGTCGCCTTGGCATAGCGCGCAAGGTCGAGGTTCTGCCACACGCGTCCCTTCGCCGTGTCGCTGGCGAGCTCGAGGTAGCGCGACGGCGGCTGGTTGATGCGGCCCTTGATCGTCGACGTTGCCGGGAGGCAGGCGGCGCATCGGGAATCTCGGCGCGCGTCGCGCCGGCCGGAACCCATCCGCGCGCAACGACCACCACGCGGCCGTCGGCAAGCACGAGCGGCGTCACGACGTCGTAGCCCACGCGTCCCGCATGCACGCGATTGTCGATGAGGATCTGGTGCGCGGCGTCGAACGTCCCGACCGCGCGCACGCGCCGGAAGCGCCATGCGCCCCAGTCGCTCGCTCGCGGGAAAGCGACGGCGCTCGCTCTGCGACGCGGAGGCGAGCTGCGCGCGCAGCGCGAGCTTTCTGCTCCATGCGGTCGCGTTGCCAGAGCCCGGCGCTGACGCACACGGCCACGAACGCGATCGTCGCCAGGGTCGGCACGAGTGCCGGCCGGCGCGCCGGCGCGTCCGTTAAACTGCCCATGCCATGAAGATCTTCGTCATCGCCGTTCTCATCGCCATCGTCGCCGCCTTGTTCACGGCGCTGGTGTTCCTGTATCGCGACGCCGGGCGCGGCAAGCGCGTCGTGTGGATGCTCACCGTGCGCGTCGCGCTGTCCGTGAGCCTCGTCGCGTTCCTGGTGCTCAGTTACTACATGGGGTGGATCGGGCCCGGCGGGCATCAAATGAAACGAGGGCCAGCAACACTCGTTGCGCCTGAGTGTCGACCCTCGCTCGCCGGGACGCTTCGCCCCGCGCGCGCTACACAGCCAGTACACCAGCACGAACAGCAGCAGCCAGACCACGTCGACGAAGTGCCAGTACCACGCCGACGCCTCGAACGCGAAATGATGGTCGGCGGTGAAGTGGCCCTGAACACGCGGAACAGCATCACCGTCAGCATCGTGGCGCCGATCGTCACGTGCAGGCCGTGGAATCCCGTCAGCATGAAGAACGTCGAGCCGTAGACGCCCGTCGACAGCTTGAGGTTCATCTCCGTGTACGCGTGGTGGTACTCGTACGCCTGGCAGCCGACGAACAGTGAAGCCCAGCACGATCGTGAGGAACAGCCACAGCTTCAGCGGGGCGCGGTTGCTCGCCTTGAGCGCGTGGTGAGCGATGGTCAGCGTCACGCCCGACGTGAGCAGGATGATCGTGTTGATGAGCGGAATGCCCATCGCACCCATCGGCGCGAACTGCGCGGTCTCGTACGGCCCGTTGGTCGGCCACTGCGCCGCGTAGTTCGGCCACAGCAGCTTGGACGCCGATGCTGCCGAGATCCGGGCACCGACAGGTTGCGGATGTAGAAGAGCGCGCCGAAGAACGCCGCGAAGAACATCACCTCGGAGAAGATGAACCAGCTCATCCCCCAGCGGAACGAGAGGTCGACCTTCTTGTTGTAGAGGCGGCCTTCGGACTCGCCGATGACCGTGCCGAACCAGCCGAACAGCATGAAGAGCAGGACGCAGAAGCCGGTCGCGACCATCCATGGGCCGGCCGGGTAGCCGTTGAACCAGAACGCGGCGCCCGAGCCCATGAGCAGCAGCGCGAACGAGCCCGTGATCGGCCAGTGCGACGGCTGCGGAACGTAGTAGTACGGCTTGGTGCCGTCTGCGGCTGCGGTCATGACGATCTCTCCGAATGTGTCATCAGCTACGACCCTGAGCCTTCGACTTCGAAGAAAGTGTACGACAGCGTGATCGTGTTGAGGTCCTCGGGCGCCTTGGGATCGACGACGAAGACCACCGGCATCTGGCGCACTTCGCCCGGCTGCAGCGTCTGCTTGGCGAAGCAGAAGCAGTCGAGCTTCTGGAAATATTGCGCCGCGTGCTGCGGCCCGTAGCTCGGGATCGCCTGCCCCGTGATCGCGCGGCTCGTCGTGTTCATGACCTCGTACATGACCTGCGTCACCGCGCCCGGATGCACTTCGACGACCGGCGTCAACGGCTTGAACGTCCACGGCAGGTTGCGCACGTTCGAGTCGAACTCGATACGGATATTGCGCGTGGCGACGACCTGCGTGTTCTTCACCTCGTCCGGCTGGGCGATGTTGCGAAGCCCGGTGACCTCGCAGATCTGCTCGTAGAACGGCACCAGCGCGAAACCGAAGCCGAACATGCCGATGACGACCACGCACAGGCGCACGAGGAGCCTGCGGTTGGCGTTGGAGGCGGCTGTCGCAGCAGTCACGCGCTCACTTCTTGCGGCGCAGGCTGCGGCCGATCGCCACCACCAGGAACAGCAGCATCGCGAAGCCGAGCACCGTCATGCCCGTCGACGTGTCGCCGACGAACTTGGCGAAGATGATGCCGACGAAGAAGACGAGCGCGATCGACAGCAGGATCAGCGCCGTGCGGACGTTCGCGCTACCGCACGTTCGGACTTGTCGGTCGATGCGGCCACGATCGAGCCTTACTTGACCACCGGCGGCGTCTCGAAGTGTGGTACGGCGCCGGCGACGGCAGCGTCCACTCGAGCGTGTCGGCGCCTTCCCACGGCTTGGCCGGCGCCTTGGCGCCGTCGCCGCGGATGCACTTGATCAGCACGTACACGAAGATCAGCTGCGACAGGCCGAAGCCGAACGCGCCGATCGACGCCACCATGTTCCAGTCGGCGAACTGCTGCGCGTAGTCCGGAATGCGCCGCGGCATGCCGGCGAGCCCCAGGAAGTGCATCGGGAAGAACGTGATGTTGAAGAAGATCATCGATCGTCCAGAAATGCCACTTGCCGAGCGTCTCGTCGTACATCGTGCCGGTCCACTTCGGCAGCCAGTAATAGGCGCCGCCGAAGAACGCGAACAGCGAGCCCGCCACCAGCACGTAGTGGAAGTGCGCGACCACGTAGTAGGTGTCCTGCAGCTGGATGTCGACCGGCGTGATCGCGAGCACGAGGCCCGTGAAGCCGCCCATCGTGAACAGGAACAGGAAGCCGATCGCGAACAGCATCGGCGTCTCGAACGTCATCGAGCCGCGCCACATGGTGGCGAGCCAGTTGAACACCTTCACGCCCGTCGGCACCGCGATCAGCATCGTCGCGTACATGAAGAACAGGAGGCCCGCGGCCGGCATGCCGACCGTGAACATGTGGTGCGCCCACACGATGAACGACAGGATCGCGATGCTCGCCACCGCGTACACCATCGACGCGTAGCCGAAGAGCGGCTTGCGCGCGAACGTCGGGATGATCTCGGACACGATCCCGAACGCCGGCAGGATCATGATGTACACCTCGGGGTGGCCGAAGAACCAGAACACGTGCTGGAACAGCACCGGGTCGCCGCCGCCGGCCGCGTTGAAGAACGACGTGCCGAAGTGGCGGTCGGTGAGCAGCATGGTCACCGCGCCCGCGAGCACCGGCATCACGGCGATCAGCAGGTACGCCGTGATGAGCCACGTCCACACGAACAGCGGCAGCTTCATCATCGTCATGCCCGGCGCGCGCATGTTGAGGATGGTCGTGATGATGTTGATCGAGCCCATGATCGACGACGCGCCCATGATGTGGACGGCGAAGATCGTGAGGTCCATGCCCATCGGCGCCTGCACCGACAGCGGCGGATAGAGCGTCCAGCCGCCGGCGAACGCGCCGCCGGGGACGAAGAACGAGCCGACCAGCATGATCGCGGCGGGCGGCAGCAGCCAGAAGCTCCAGTTGTTCATGCGCGCGAACGCCATGTCCGGCGCGCCGATCATCATCGGGATCTGCCAGTTCGCGAAGCCGACCGCCGCCGGCATGATCGCGCCGAACACCATGATGAGGCCGTGCAGCGTCGTGAGCGAGTTGAAGAACTCCGGATGCACGACCTGCAGGCCGGGCTCGAAGAGCTCGGCGCGGATCGTCAGCGCCATCGTGCCGCCGACGAAGAACATCGTGAGCGAGAACAGCAGGTACATCGTGCCGATGTCCTTGTGATTCGTCGTCGTGATCCAGCGCATGATCCCCGTCGGGTGATGCGCGTGATCGTCGTGGGCGTGGTCGGCGGCGGGATCGTGCGGAATGCTGCTCATGCGTTGTGCTCCTGGCTTTCCTGACTCGCTTACTGGCGTGCGGACTTCACCGCGGCGGGCATGACGTCGCCGGACTTGTTGCCCCAGCTGTTGCGCGTGTACGTGATGACCGACGCGATGTCGGCGTCGGACAGCTGCTTCCACGGCGGCATCGCGGTGCCGGGCTTGCCGTTCAGCACGATGTGGATCTGGTCCTGGGCCGGGCCGGCGACGACCTTGCTGCCATCGAGCGCCGGGAACGCTGGCGGCATGCCCTTGCCGTTGGGCTGGTGGCACGCGGCGCAGTTCGCGGCATACACCGTTGCGCCCTTCGCCATCAGCTCCGCCTCGGTCCACGTCTTGTTCGGGTCGTCGGCGGCTGCGGCCATCTTCTGCTTCTGGTCCCCGACCCACTTCGCGTAGTCTTCCTTGGACTTGACCTCGACGACGATCGGCATGAACCCGTGCTCCTTGCCGCAGAGCTCGACGCATTGGCCGCGGTAGGTGCCGACCTTGTCCGCCTTGAACCAGCTGTCGCGCACGAAGCCGGGGATCGCATCCTGCTTCACGCCGAACGCGGGAATCCACCACGAGTGGAGCACGTCGTTGGCCGTGATGATGAGGCGCACCTTGGTGTCGACCGGCACGACCATCGGATGGTCGACCTCGAGGAGGTAGTTCTTGCCCTTGGGCTCGCGGTTTTCGATCTGCGCAAGGGGTGTGGACAGGTTCGAGTAGAAGCCGAAGCCGTCCTGCAGGTAGTCGTAGCCCCACTTCCACTGATAGCCGGTGACCTTGATCGTGAGGTCGGGCGCCGACGTGTCCTTCATGGCGAGCACCGTCTTGGTCGCGGGCCACGCCATGAAGAGCAGGATGAGGAACGGGATCACGGTCCAGACGATCTCGACCGTCGTGTTCTCGTGGAACTGCGCCGCCTGGTGTCCGACCGACTTCCGGTGCTTGAAGATCGAGTAGAACATCACCCCGAACACCAGGACGAAGATCGCCACGCAGATCCAGAAGATGTACGAGTGGAGGTCGTACATCTGATGCGCCATCGGCGTGATCGGCGGCTGCAGGTTCCACTCGAGCTCGGCGTGGGCCGTACTTGGCAGAAGCGCCGGCAGGAGCGCGGCCATCCCGGCCGCGAACGCGAGCCTGCGCGCGCCGCCGCTCGCTTTCGTTGCACCTTCTTTGCGAACCATGCTATCCCCGATCGAACTTGCCAAACCGATGCCGCGCGGAATCAGAACCGCAAGCCCGTCAGCCTTCGAAGCTCGCGCGCAACGGCGAGCCGCTCGGTTGCGGGCAGCGCGTGCCCGAATTCGCACGCCGCGTCGCCCCCTCGCAACACCACCCGTGGCGCATGACCGGACCGTCCCGGCCCCTGCTCCACGTCGACGCGCAACCGATGCCGGTCGAACTCGCGCCGCTCCCTTTTGCGTCCCGTGCGTCGCTCGACGATCACGCTGTCGCCGGCAATCACGAGTCGCTCCCAATCCTCCGCATGGCGGTCCCACCACGCGAACGCGCAGGCGAGCACGCCGATCTCGAGCAGCGAATAGGCGAGGACCGGCCACGCGCCGGCCACTGCGAATGCCGTCGCCAACGCGAGGCTCGCCGTTGCCAGCGCCGCGAACACCTGCCACCTTCGTCGCCTCGAAAGCGAATCGTTTCCGCGCGCGACCACGCAGTATTCGAGGTCGACCGGAGGCGGCGGTATTGCAACGCTCGACACGAACGGGCGCGCTTCGCGCAACTTCGCTGCTGCAAAGCGCAAAATCTTAGCACGCTTTGGACGCTCGACCGGCCCCTAGCCTCGACAGCGCCGCGGATTCGAAGGCGGGTGTCGCGCCGTACGCAACATCGGCAACGAGGCGGGCCGGGATGAGGTCCCGCAGCTCGGTCACGTTGTCGTCGACCCGCAGCATCGCGGGGTCGATGCGGTTCGCGACCCAGCCTGCGAGGGTCAGCCCGCGCGCGGCGATCGCGTCGGCCGCGAGAAGCGCGTGATTGAGGCAGCCCAAGCGCATCCCGACCACGAGCAACACCGGCAACCGCAGCCTGCGCGCGATGTCGAGCATGTCGAGCCCGTTCCCCAGGGGTACGCGCGCGCCGCCCGCGCCTTCGACGACCACGACGTCGGCGGATCGCGCAAGTTCGCGAAACGCTGCCGCGACGACGGTCAAGTCGATGACCGCGCCGCTGTCGCAGGCGGCGAGGTGCGGCGCGATCGGATCGCGAAACGCGTAGGGATTGCGGATGCGTGGGGCAACCTCGAGGCCGTCGGCATGGGCCAGCGCGACGACGTCGGCATTCGAGTCCGCCCCTTCGTCGATCCCGGCTGCAATCGGTTTCATGCCGGCAACGCGCGTTCCGGATTGGCGCAGCGCACGCACCAGCGCGCACGCGACGTGCGTCTTGCCGACGCCGGTGTCGGTTCCGGTGACGAAAATGCCTTTCACGGGCCGCCCGTCACTTCGGCCGCCGCGACACCTTGACGATCGGATGGCCCTCCGGCGGTGCGCTTGGGCTCGCCCTTCCACGCGTGCCCGTATACGACCTCGAACGTCGCGGGAATGCGCCCGTCCTGTCGCATCGCTTCGAGCGCGCGCAGCATCTTGTGCCAGCGCGTGCGCCCCATGAGGCCATGCGAGCGCCCGCGCGTCGCGTTGCTCGCGCCCAGGTTCTTGAGCTCGCGCAGAAGCGCTTCGGGCTGTGCGTAGGTGACGGTGATGTGCTCCATGTCCATCACCGGGTCGGCGAACCCCGCGTGCACGAGCATGTCGCCCAGGTCGTGCATGTCGATGAAGCGGTTCGTGTGCGTGAACCCGTCGGCCCGCGCGAACGCCTTGCGGATCTCGCGAAGCGTATCGGGACCGAACGTCGTGAAGGACGCGAGCCCGCCGACGTTGAGGACGCGACGCCATTCGGCGAACGCGCGTGGCACGTCGTTGACCCATTGCAGCGCGAGATTGCTCCACACGAGGTCGAATGCGACGCCGCGCAGCGGCAATGCGTTCAAGTCGCCGCAGACGCAATGCGGCGGTGCCGGCCCGCGTGCGAGGCTTGGCAACAGCCGTCGCAGGAGAGATCGCCCCAGCCGCGCGCGCGCGCGCGCCGCTTCGACCATCGGCAGCGCGATGTCGAGCGCGACGACGCGCGATCCGGGATAGCGAATGCCGAGCTCGCCGACCGCCTCCCCCGTCCCGCAACCCGCGTCGAGGATAAGGCTCGGCGCGAGCTTCACGTAATCGAGGCGCTGTGCCATGCGCGCGCCGATCTCGCGTTGCAGCGCGGCCGCCGCATCGTACGTCGACGCCGCGCGTCCGAACGCGCGGCGCACGGCGCGCGGGTCGACGTCGCGCGGGTCAGGCGCGGGAAAACTCGGTGTGCTCATCGAGGAAAGCGCGAACATTGGAAAGGAACGCGTCGCGATGCGACAGGAAAGGCGCGTGCGCCGCGCCTTCGATGTCGACGTGGCGCGCGTTGGGGATCGCTCGCGCAAGCCACGCGCCCGCCGCGGCAGGCGTCAGCGCGTCATGCGATCCCGTGACGACAAGCGTAGGCGCCGTGATCTGAGCTACGACGCCGCGCATGTCGGCCTCCATCAGGACCTCGAGGGCGCCGGCGAGCGTCGCCGGTGACGGCGCATTGCGCGCGAACAACGCGTGGCGAAGCGAGCCGAGCGTCGCGCGGCCGGCTTCGCTTCCCTGCACTTGCAACGTGAGGAAGCGCTGCAGCGTGAGGCGGTAGGAAACGCGAAGCTCGTCGCCGAAGCGCGTCAACGTCTCCGCGCTCATCGCGTGGGGCCAGTCCGGGCCGGCCACGAACCGCGGGGACGTGCAAACCTGCACCAGCGCCGCAACCGCATCCGGTCGCGTCAGCGCGATGTGCTGCGCGAGGAGGCCTCCGTACGACCACCCCACGAACGTCGCGGGCGTCGCCGAACCAAGCGACGTCATGACACTGTCGACGACGGCCGCGATCGAATTGCCTTCGGTGGCCACCGAGTACCCGTGTCCCGGCAGATCGACGACGTGAACGCGATGACGCTGCGCGAGCGCATGCACGATCGGAGCGAACAAGCCGCCGTGCATCGCGAATCCGTGCACCAGCACGAGCGGCGGTCCTTCGCCGACGCTTGCGACATGAAGCGTCATGCACACTCCATGAGCGCACGAAGCAAGCGTTCGATGTCCTCGTCCGTGTGCGCGGCCGACAGCGACACGCGCAGCCGCGACGTTCCCGCCGGGACCGTCGGCGGCCGAATCGCGGGAACCCACAGCCCGCGCTCGGCCAGTTGCTGCGCGAGCGCCACCGCGGCGGTCGCATCGCCCACGATCAGCGGCTGAATCGCCGTGATCGAGGGCAGCAGGCGCCACGGTAGAACCTGCGCGCTCTCACGAAAGCGCGCGATCGATGCATGAAGCCGCTCGCGGCGCGGGGCGTCGTTGCGGATCAGCGCAAGCGCGGCGCGCACGGCTTCCGCCAGCAACGGCGGCTGCGCCGTCGTGTAGACGTAGGGACGCGCGGTCTGCACGAGCGTGTCGATGACCGCAGGATGCGCAGCCACGAAGGCGCCGGCCACGCCGGCGGACTTGCCGAGCGTCCCCATGTACACGATGCGCTCGGAGGCGAGACCGAAATGCGCGAGCGACCCGCGGCCCTGCCCAAGCACACCGAAGCCATGCGCGTCGTCGACGACGAGCCACGCATCGTAACGTTCCGCAAGCGCGAAAAGCCGCGGCAGCGGCGCCACGTCGCCGTCCATGCTGAACACGGCGTCGGTCGCGATGATCCGGCATTGCGCTTCCGTGGACGCGAGCCGCCGCGACAACGCATCGACGTCGCAATGCGCGTACCGCACGAGCGCAGCACGCGAGAGGAGCGCGCCGTCGTTGAGGCATGCGTGATTGAGCCGATCGGCGAACACCGCCGTGTCGCGGCCGGCGAGCGTCGTGAGGATCGCGAGGTTGGCGAGATATCCCGACGAAAAAGAGATCGCACGTGCGTCCTCGCATGGCGCGACGAACGACGCAAGCTCGTCTTCCATCGCCTCGTGCGCGCTCGTGTGGCCGCAAACGAGATGCGACGCCCCCGCTCCCACGCCCCAACGCGCGATGGCGTCGCCCGCCGCCGCAGCGACCGCGGGATGCGAAGCGAGCCCGAGGTAATCGTTGCTTGCGAACGACACGAGCTCGCGGCCGTCCACGGCGAGAGTGCGGCCCTGCGCCGACTCGACGACGCAGCGCTTGCGCGCAAGCCCGGCGGCGGCACGCCCGGCAAGATCGGCCGCGAGCCCGGCGATGAGCGTCGACGTCACGCTTCCGGCACGAGCCCCAGACGCGCGAACAACGCGCGATCGGCTTCGACCTCGGGATTGCCGGTGGTGAGCAGTCGATCGCCGTAGAAGATCGAGTTCGCGCCCGCGAGGAAGCACAGCGCTTGCACGGCGTCCGGGAACTCGCGGCGGCCGGCGCTCAGGCGCACCTTCGCCTTGCGGCATCGTGATACGCGCGACTGCGATCGTGCGCACGAATTCCAACGGATCGAGCGCGGCTTCGCCGTGCAGCGCGGTGTGGAGCGGCGTGCCTTCGACCTGCACGAGATGGTTGATCGGCACCGACTCCGGATAAGGATCGAGGTTCGCGAGCGCGTGCGACGAGGCCCGCGCGCTGCGCGCGCGTCTCGCCCATGCCCACGATGCCGCCGCAACACACGTTGATACCGGCGTCGCGCACGCGGTCGAGCGTGTCGAGACGGTCGTCGAACGTGCGCGTGCTGATGATCTCGCCGTAGAAATCGGGCGCGGTGTCGAGATTGTGGTTGTAGTAGTCGAGGCCCGCGTCGCGGAGCGCTTCGGCCTGGCCGTCCTTGAGGAGCCCGAGTGTCGCGCACGTCTCGAGGCCGAGCGCTTTGACTTGCCTGACCATCGCCAGCACCGGGACCAGGTCGCGGTCTTTCGGTCCGCGCCACGCGGCGCCCATGCAGAACCGCGTGGCGCCGGCCGCCTTGGCGGCGCGCGCAGCCTCGACGACTTCCGCGACGTCGAGCATTGCCTCGTTCGCCACGCCGGTCTGATAGCGCGCCGCCTGCGGGCAGTAGGCGCAGTCCTCGGGGCAGCCTCCCGTCTTGATCGAGATGAGCGTGGACAACTGCACCGCGTTGGGCGCGTGATGCGCGCGATGGACCTCCTGCGCGCGGTGCAGGAGATCGAGGAAGGCCATTGCGAAGAGATCGCGCACCGCCCCGACGGGCCATCGAAGGGCGGGCGCAGGGCTTGTGTGTTGCGCGACCGCGGCGGCCGTCGAAGCGTAGGTGTCGGTCATCCGTTCGGATGATGGCGGCGCTTCGCACGCCCGAGCATGCTCATTGGACTACCTCCGCGCATAGCGCTTCGGAGCCAATTCGCACTCGGGAACAGCCCTTCGTGCTCCGCCGTCATCGAAAAATTGGTGCGCGGAGTGTGAGGAGTCGGGATGGCGATGTCAAATTTTACGGGCGCAATATTTGACAGCGTGCGCCAGCTCGCGCGCTCGGCAGCGCACATCCTGCCGCAGGCGTGCGCGTTGTGCGCGTCGCCCTGCGGCAGCGTGCTCGTGTGTCCGGCGTGCGATGACGCGCTGCCGCGCATCGGGGCTGCTGCATGCCCGTGCTGCGCGTTGCCGTCGCCGCGTGGCGCCGCATCCGCCACACCGTGTGGTCGATGCCTCGCACGTCCGCCGCCCTGGGGACACGCGAGCGCCGCGTTCGCCTACGCTTACCCGCTCGACCGCCTGGTGGTCGCGCTCAAGTACCGAGGCATCCTCGCGTACGCCGACTTTCTGGCGAGCGCTCTCGCCACGCGCATCGACGTTCGTCCGGACGTCATCGTCGCGGTACCCCTCGCGCGCTCGAGGCAACGCCAGCGGGGCTTCAACCAGGCGGACGAGATTGCGCGGCGGCTCGGGCGAATCTGCGGCATCCCGCTGTGCCACGGCCTCGACCGCGTTCAGGACGCGCCCGCGCAAGCCTCGTCCGACCGCCGCGAGCGCGTGCGCAACATGCGCGACGCGTTCATGGGACTGCCCGTGCTCGCCGGCAAGCGCATCGCGATCGTCGACGACGTCCTGACCACCGGTGCCACGCTTGCCGCGGCCGCCCGCGCCGCGCGCCGCGCGGGCGCCGACGTCATCGGGGCTTTCGTAGTGGCGCGTACACTGGGGGCCGCTTCGCAATGAGGGACGTACGCACGCGATGTTTGCAGTGGTCCTGGTGGCTCCCGAGATTCCCCCCAACACGGGGAACGTCATCCGCCTCACGGCAAACACGGCTACGGACCTGCACCTGGTCGAGCCGCTTGGCTTTCGCATGGAGGACCGCGATCTTCGCCGCGCCGGCCTCGACTACCACGAGTACGCCCGCGTGCGCGTCCACCGCGACTGGCGCGCGTGCCGCAATGCGCTCGAATCGCGCATGGCGCGCGCGTTCGCATTCACCACGCGGACGGCACATTCCCTTTACAACACCCGTTTCCTGCCCGGCGATGTGCTGGTATTCGGTTGCGAGACCTCCGGATTGCCACAGGCGATCCTCGACGAGTTCGACGAAGACCGCCGCCTGGTTATTCCGATGCGACCCGGCGTGCGTAGCCTCAATCTGTCCAACGCCGTCGCCGTCTCCGTGTACGAGGCATGGCGCCAGCAGGGGTTCGCGTTGGCGTCGACCGAAGACGCTTAGCCCGATTCAGGGCGGGGCTCGCGACGCAACAACTCGAGCACCGCCTGGCGCGGGGGCAGGCCCTCGTTCAGCACGCGATCGACCGCGTCGCAAATCGGCATGTCAACGCGATGATGGGCAGCGAGCGCGCGAACCGCCCGAGCTGCGGGTACGCCCTCGGCCACGTGGCCGAGCTCGGCCAGGATCTGCGGCAGCGCTCGCCCCTCCGCCAGCGCGAGGCCCACGCGCCGATTGCGCGACAGGTTGCCGGTGCAGGTGAGCACGAGGTCGCCGAGGCCGGCAAGGCCCATCAGCGTCTCGCGGGCGCCACCGAGCGCCCCCGACAGCCTGCCCGTCTCCGCGAGACCGCGCGTGATGAGCGCCGCGCGCGCGTTGTGGCCGAAGCCCAGGCCGTCGCTCGCACCGGCTGCGATAGCAAGCACGTTCTTGACGGCGCCGGCGATCTCGACACCGGTGATGTCATCCGACTCGTAAACGCGCATCGCGTCCCCGCGGAGCATCCCGGCGACGCGAGCGGCGAGCTGCGTCGAAGTGGCCGCCACCGTCAGCGCCGTCGGCAGGCCCCGCGCCACCTCTTCGGCGAAGCTCGGCCCCGAGACAATGCCGACCGGCGCGGGCCAGCGCGGCGCAAGGTACTGGTGCGCGAGCGCAACGCCGCCCGGCTCGTCGGGCGCGGCCACGAACCCCTTGGCGAGCAGCACGAGGGGCGCGCCGATTCCGGCCTTCGCTAGCGCGTGCGCGAGGTCGCCAACGGCCGCCATGGGCACTGCGGACAGCAGCACGTCCGCATCGCGAACGGCGTCGAGCGCGTCGGTGACGGCGACGGTGGCCGCAATGACGACCCCGGGAAGGTAGCGTGCGTTCTCGCGCGCGCCGTCGATCGCACGCGCTTGCTCCGCGTCACGGGCCCAGAGCAGCACGTCCGGGCGCTCGGCGGTGCGCGCGGCAAGGTGGCACGCTATGGCGGTGCCCCACGCGCCGGCGCCCAGGACCGCGACGCGCGTCATTCGCCCCTGCGGCCTTTAGAGTCCGAACACCTGGGAGATGCGCACGTACCCCGTCTGTCCGTCGCGGTGTCGCACCTTCACCCACCCAGGCGTCGCGGTCGACGACGCGGACACGGCCGTTTCGGCGAGCTCGAGGAGCACGTTCTGCTCGGCACGGAATACGACGGCTGCCGCTTCCTCCGGATTCGCCCGCACGTCGGCGGACGACGCGCGCACGAGGAGCATTCGCTTGTCGACCAGCGATTTGGCCGCTAGCCAGCCGATGGAGCCGCTGCTGTCGCGCACCTTCGTCCAGCCCTCGACGCTCACGAGGACTTCCATCGGCACGTCGCGGCCATATACGAACAACGGCTTGGCCTTGGCGGACGGCGCGTCGTAGAGCACCGCGGGGGCTTCGGCCGTGACCCGGTAATCCGAGGCCATGGCCGGCAACGCCGCGGCGCAAGCGGCGAGGCAGAGCCCCGATGCGGTCGTCCGGAACGTCAATTCGTGACCGCGGGCGCCTGTTGCTGTGCTTGCGCGAGCTGCTGCTGGTAGAGCATCTCGAAATTGATGGGGGCCAGGTGCACTGGCGGGAAACCCGTGCGCATGATCGCGTCGGCAACGGTTTCGCGAGCGTACGGAAACAACACGTGCGGGCAATGGATTGCGAGCACGGGCTGCATGTCGGCGGGGGGGACCCCGCGGATGGCGAACAACCCCGCCTGGGACGCCTCGACCAGAAACACGCTTTTGCCCGCTGCAGTGGCCGTTACGGTAATAGTGAGCACACACTCATAGAGATCGTCGCCGACCTGCTCTCCCTTCGTGCGAAGGCCGATCTCGACCGTGGGCTGCTCCGTGATCTGGAACGATTGTGGAGAACTCGGGCTCTCGACCGAAAGGTCCTTGATGTAGATGCGCTCGATGGAAAAGCCGGGCTGTTGCAGCCCGTTGCCGTCGCCGGCGGGCGCGGCGGTGGGTTGATCGGCCATGCGGAAAATGTCCTTGGTGTGGAGGGTGAGGCGAACCCGCGATTTTACCCCACCGCAGGACCTCGCGTCCGGCCCATCAGGGCACCGGGGGCCGCCACTGTGCGTGGCGCAGTGATCTAGCCCCGCAGCAGGGGATCGAGCCCGCCGGCCCGGTCGAGGGCGACGAGGTCGTCGAAGCCGCCCACGTGGGTTTCGCCGATGTAGATCTGGGGAACCGTGCGCCGCCCGGTCTTGGTCATCATCTCGACGCGGCGGGCAGGCTCCAGGTCAACGCGCACTTTCGCGATGTCCGTCACGCCCTTCGCGTGCAGGTATCGCTCCGCCCGTACGCAATAGGGACATACGGCGGTCGAATACATCATCACGGGAGCCGCGATCTCGAGCGACTCGCCGTCGTTGATCATTGCGCGGTCGTTCATCGGTGGCCCACCCCAAGCCACTGATTGCGCCCGCTCCGGGGGCAGCGAGCGAAGCGAGCGTTGGGGTCTTTCATGCTTGCGTGCTTCAGGCAGGGACGGTTTGGAGGGGAAGCCCGGCGTCCTTCCAAGCCTTGAGGCCGCCGCTCAGCATGTAGATGCTGGCGAAGCCGGCATTCGCAAGTATCGATCCCGCTGCACGCGCGCGCCGTCCCAGCCCGCAATACACGACCACCGGCCGCGACGTCATCTTCGCGAGCTCGCCCACGCGGTCCTTGAGCTGCGACAGCGGAATGTGAACCGCATTGGGCAGCTTGCCGCCCGTGAATTCGCTGCTTTCGCGAACGTCGAGCAGCACCGCGTTCTGGTTATTGATGAGATGGGTCACGTTGAGGGTGCCGATCTCCTTGACGGGCGAAAGCCGGCGCTGCACCAATGGCCACAGGAGCATCGCCCCCGACAGGAACAATGCAACGAACAGTATCCAGTTCTTTTCAACGAACGCCATGCGCAGCTGCCCTTCGAAGTGACGCTAAAATCATACCCGAACGCCCAAACACGCCTTTCCGTAAGCCGATCCCCTCAACGTGCCGACCGTCGCTGCGCAGCCCGCTTCCGTGAAGGTCGCGCCGAGACGGCCCGACGCGCGGCCGGTCGTGCTCGTGATTCTCGACGGCTTCGGCACGCGCGACGCCGCACCAGACAACGCGATCAGCAACGCGCGCATGCCGCACTGGGACGCGCTCATCGCGTCGGCGCCGAATACGGTGATCGACGCGTCGGAACGTCGTGTAGGACTCCCCGAGGGCCAGATGGGCAACTCCGAAGTCGGCCATCTCAACATCGGCGCCGGTCGCGTCGTGTACCAGGACTTCACGCGGATCGACCACGCGATCGAGACAGGCGAGTTCGCGTCCAACCCCGTGCTGAACGACGCGATCGAGGTCGCCAAGCGAGGCGGCGCCACGCTGCACCTGCTGGGCCTCCTCTCGCCGGGCGGCGTGCACAGCCACGAGCGGCATATCGGCGCGATGGTCGAACTTGCCGCCGCGGCAGGCGTGCGCTCGATAGTCGTGCATGCCTTCCTGGACGGCCGCGACACGCCGCCCAGGAGCGCGGTCGATTCGCTCGCTTACATGGACGCCGTTTGCCGGCGCCACGCCGGTGCCCGCATCGGATCGATTTGCGGCCGCTACTACGCAATGGACCGCGACCAGCGGTGGGACCGGGTTGCGCAAGCGTACGACTTGCTCGTCGACGGGCGCGCGCCGTTCACGGCGTCGAGCGCGCAGGCAGGCCTGGCCGCCGCCTACGCGCGCGGCGAAACCGACGAGTTCGTCAAACCGACGGCCATCCTCGGTGGCGCAGGGCCGTCCCAAGCCACTGAGACGATCCGCGACGGCGACGTCGTCGTCTTCATGAACTTCCGGGCCGACCGCGCGCGCCAGATCACCCGGGCGCTTACCGACCCCGGCTTCGACGCGTTCCAGCGTGCGCGGCTTCCGGAGCTCGGCGTTTACGTATGCCTCACCTCATACGGCGACGATTTTCGCCACTTGCCCGTTGCGTTCGGTCCGCAAACGATACGCAACAGCTTCGGCGAATACATCGCAGGGCTCGGCCTTTCGCAGTTGCGCATCGCCGAGACGGAGAAGTACGCGCACGTAACCTACTTTTTCAACGGCGGCGTCGAAGCCGTCTACCCCGGTGAGGACCGCATCCTCGTGCCGTCGCCCAAGGTCGCGACCTACGACCAGAAGCCCGAGATGAGCGCACGCGAGGTGACCGACAAGCTCGTCGCCGCCATCGAGTCGGGCAAGTACGACGCCATCGTCTGCAATTACGCCAACGGCGACATGGTCGGACACACCGGCAACCTCCAGGCCGCGGTCAAGGCAGTCGAGACGCTGGACGAATGCATCGGCCGCGTGGTCGCGGCCGCGCGCGCCGCCGGCGGCGAGGTTCTCATCACGGCCGATCACGGCAACTGCGAGCGCATGTACGACCCCGGCACGGACCAGCCGCACACCGCCCATACCCTGAACCGCGTTCCGTTGGTCTACGTGGGGCGCCCGGCGACCGTGGCTGACGGCGGGGCGCTGCAGGACATCGCACCGACCATGCTGTTGCTCATGGGATTGCCGCAGCCGGCCGAGATGACCGGGAAGTCCCTGGTCACGCCCATGGTTACCACCTAGCGCCGTTGCCGGTGCGGAACTTGTAAGCCCCCGCAGGGACCAATGTACCGACGGCGGTGCTCGTAAGTTGCGCCGCCGCGTCAGGCAGGCGACGAACCGCCGGTCGGTCCACAAAAGCCGGCCGGCCGCCGTGCGGCACGACGAAGCCGGCGGCGTATACTTCCTTCGGCGAGCATTGCAGCGTGTCGGGCGCGCGGGGTCACGCTCGGCAAGGATGTTTTGACGTAATTCGGGAGCGCGTATGGCATCGAAAGTACCGGGCACGAGCGGCGGCGGCTGGAAAAAGGCGGGGCTGATCGGCCTCGGCACAGTCCTCGGGGTTCTGCTTTCCCTCAACTTCTCCGCGATCGCCCAGCGCGAAGCCAAGACGCCGATCCCGTACGAGGACCTGCAGCTCCTGTCCGCGGTGTTCGGCAAGATCAAGAGCGATTACGTCGAGACGGTTCCCGACGACAAGCTCATCAAGGAAGCCATCAACGGCATGGTGCGGGGTCTCGACCCGCACTCCGATTTCCTCGACGCGGAAGCGTTCAAGGAACTCCAGGTCTCGACGCAAGGCAAGTTCGGCGGCCTCGGCATCGAAGTCGGCGTCGAGGACGGCATCGTCCGCGTGACCTCCCCGATCGAGGACACGCCTGCGTTCCGCGCCGGCATCCAGGCCGGCGACCTCATCGTCAAGATCGACGACACGGCAACGCGCGGCCTGCCCCTGTCCAAGGCGGTCGAGAAGATGCGCGGCAAGCCGGGCACGCAAGTCGTGCTCACCGTCGTGCGCAAGGAAGTCGACCAGCCCCTCACGTTCACGCTCACGCGCGAAGAGATCAACGTCAAGAGCGTGCGCGCGAAGATGCTGGAGCCGGGCTACGGCTACATCCGCATCCGCAATTTCCAGGAGCGCACGGGCGAGGACCTTGCGAAGGCGCTCAAGGACTTCTATGCCAAGGGCGACCTCAAGGGCCTCGTGCTCGACGTGCGCAGCGACCCGGGTGGGCTCCTCAACCAGGCGGTCGCGGTGTCCGCGGCATTCCTGCCCAAGGACGCGCTCGTCACATATACGGATGGCCGTACGCCGGACGCGCGCATGCGCCTTTCGGCAACCAAGGAAAACTACTCGCGCCGCGGCGACGACTACTTCAAGGATCTGCCGGCAGCCGTCAAGAAGGTGCCCATGGTCGTGCTCGTCGACGGCGGCACGGCATCCGCTTCCGAGATCGTCGCCGGCGCGCTGCAAGACCACAAGCGCGCCACGGTGATCGGCAACCAGACGTTCGGCAAGGGCTCCGTGCAGACCATCCTGCCGCTCGGCAACAACGCCGGACTCAAGCTCACGACCGCGCGTTACTACACTCCGTCGGGCCGCTCGATCCAGGCCAAGGGCATCGAGCCGGACATCGCCGTGGACGACGGCCGCGACACGGGCAACCGCATCCGCGAGGCGAACCTCGAGCGCCACCTCGAGACGTCCAAGGCCAATGCAGAGCCTGCGAAGCCGCCCGTGCCCGGTGCGGTCCCGGCCGTCAAGACCGGCGACTTGAACAAAGGCGAGATCGGCGCGGCGCTGCCGCGCTTCGAGTTCGGCGCGAACGACGACTTCCAGCTCCAGCAGGCAATGAACCATCTGAAGGGTATGCCTGTCATAGCTTCGACTAAGGCGGTCGCTGCTGCAGGCGTGCCGTCCCAGGTCAAGCCGTAGACTCTTTGACGTGGTCGCGGGGCGCCCGGCGAAAGCCGGGCGTTTCGTTTGTAGCGCGCGAAGGGTAGTCCTTGAGCCCGACGGGCCGCCCCGAGGGCGAATTGGCTTCGAAGCGCGAAGCGCGGAGAATCGTCCGATGACGACCTGCACCATCGAGCTTTCCGACACGCAGCTCCTGCGCTACAGCCGGCACGTCCTGCTGAACGAGCTCGGCACCGGTGCGCAGGAGAAGTTCGCCGCGTCGCACGCGCTCGTGATCGGCGCAGGCGGCCTCGGTGCGCCCGCCGCGCAATTCCTCGCGGCGGCGGGGGTGGGCACGCTCACGATCTGTGACGCCGACGACGTCGACCTCACGAACCTGCAGCGGCAGATCCTGTACGCAACGCAGGATGTGGGCTCACGCAAGGTGGACGCGGCGGCCGCGCGCCTCTCCGCGATCAATCCAGAAATTCGCATCGAGCGCGTCGCGCAACGCGTCGGCGCGAGGGAGCTCGTCCCGCTCGTGCAGGCAGCGGACGTGGTGCTCGACTGCTCGGACAACTTCGAGACGCGCCACGCCGTGAACGCGGCGTGCGTGCGCGCGCGCAAGCCGCTGGTGTCCGGCGCCGCCGTGCGCTTCGACGGGCAGGTCGCGGTCTTCGACGCGCGCGACGAAAGCGCGCCCTGCTATCACTGCCTCTTCGGCGAGGGCGAGGAGCTCGAGGAGACGCGCTGCGCGACGATGGGGGTGTTCGCGCCGCTCGTCGGCATCGTGGGGTCGATGCAGGCGGCGGAAGCGCTCAAGATCCTCGCAGGTGTCGGCGAGACGTTGCGCGGCCGGTTCCTCATCGTCGACGCGCTCGGCATGCGCATCCGCGAGCTCGCGGTGCCGCGCGACCCGTCGTGCCCGGTGTGCGGAATGCGCGAGGCATGCAAGTGACGCGAGCAGCGCTCGCGCTCGCCGCGTGGTTCCTGTGTGCCGTCGCCGTTGCGGCGCCGCCGGGCGGGGCTACGCTGCCTCAAAAGGAATGGACCACGATTCGCAAGGTGATCGGCGACCAGCTCGTCGCCCTCAAGGCGGGCGACGGGACCAAGGCGTTGACCTACGCCGCCCCCGGCATCCGCGAGCAATTGGGGACACCGGACAACTTCATGCGCATGGTGCGCGAAGGCTACGGCGCGCTGCTCGCGGCGCGCAGCACGCAGTTCCTCGAAGGCGCGGTGATCGAGGACGCGATCGTGCAACCGCTTCGCCTCGTGTTGCCCGACGATTCCGTGGTGGTCGCGCTCTACCAGATGCAGAAGCAGAGCAACGGGCAATGGCGCATCGCCGGTTGCTGGATTGCACCGTCGACGGTGCAATCGACGTAAGGTCAACCGCCACCGCAGGTCGCGACTTCGCCCGCCTTCGACTCCCGAGCAAGACGCGCTTCCCATTGCGCGACGCCTTTGGCGCGCACGGCGGCATCGGGCGACTCGAGCGCCTGCGCAACCGGATTGCCGGCCTCTGCGCACTCGAACGCGCGCTGCTGCACGCCCGCGAGCTGCCGTTGTGCGTCAGGGGCCCGCGCGCGTTCCGCGAGCTTGGCGCCCGCGATGCGCAGCGACCACGTCGACGCCCGCTGCGCCGCTGCATTGCCCGCGCCGGCGCACGCCGCGCGAATGTTGTCGGCCACGCTCGCCGCATCGCGGCAAAGCGATTGCAACGTGGCGGGAACCTGCGAGATGTGCGTGACCCCGAACGCAGCGGCGGCCTGCGCACGCGCGGCGGGATCGACGGTGCCCGGCAAGGCGCGCACCGTATCCCATACGAGGAGTGCGCCGCGGTTCTCGTAGTCGTCGAAGCGCGGGCGCGTCGCCGCCTCTTCGAGGAACGCCACCATCGAGGCCGTGTTGTTGCGGCGTCGAGAGCGGTCGGCCAGGAGCAGCGAAGGCACGCCGTTGTCCGCGTCGCGCGTCGCCCAATCGGCGAGGCGATCCGTGGCGTCGCACTCGGGCGGCAACGGCAGAAGCGGCGCCAGGCAGGCCATCGCGAGCGACGCGAGGAAGAGCTTCTCCTCCGGTGCGCGCGCGCGCGCCTGCGCGAGGGCGGTCACCCGTTGCCACGGATCCACGGCATCGAGCTGCGCTGCGATCCACAGCTCGCGCGGATCGTTCGACACCAGCGCACGCGCGCGCAGCGCCTGGTCGAGCGCATCGACTTCCTGTTGCCAGCGGGAAGGCTGCGGGGTCGTCTCGGTGATGCGAGATCCGTTCTGCGCGAACGCGCAGGATGCGGCGAGCAAAGCCGCGGTGGCGATTACACGAAGCACGGTTTGGACTCGAATGGTGTCGTCTACACCATTCTAGCCGCTAACCGAACAGGAACTTCCTTTGCAGGGCCCATCCGTCCTGCGGCGTGCGCCTGAACCCGCTCTTCGCGAACAGCTGCCAGCGTCCGAGGACGTACGCGATGAGCACTGCCGCGTCCGCCTGCGCATCGCCGTGCCAGCCGTTGGCCGCCTGCGCAATGCGCAGCGACTGGCGCAACGCCGCCTCGAGCTTGTCGGTGAGCTGGTTGATGCGCGCCTGCAGGCGCTCGTCCTCGTTGACCAGCGCCTCGCCGATCAGCACGCGCGTCATGCCCGGATTCTTCTCTGCGAACGAGAGCAGCATGACGACCGTCTGCTCGGCTTGCGCGACGCCGTCCGTGTCCTCGGTCGTGATCTTGTTGATGAACGAGAAGAGCGTCGTCTCGATGAACTCGATGAGCCCCTCGTACATCTGCGCCTTGCTCGCGAAATGCCGATAGAGCGCGGCCTCGGACACGTCGAGCTTGGCCGCGAGCGCGGCGGTGGTCACCTTCTCGCTGCGCGGACTTTCGAGCATGGAGGCAAGCGTCTGCAGGATCTGCAGCCTTCGCTCCCCGGATCGTGCGGCCATGTCGATCGAAGGATCAGGCGTCGTAACGCGGAGGCGTGTTGTCGGCGCGGATCATCGTGCCGACGCCTTCGTTGGTCAGCACTTCGAGCAGCAGCGCGTGCTCGACGCGGCCGTCGATGACGTGCGAGCTCGACACACCGTTCTTGACGGCGTCGAGCGCCGAGCTGATCTTGGGCAGCATGCCGCCGGAGATCGTGCCGTCCGCGAACAGCCGGTCGATCTCGCTCGCGGTCAGTCCCGTGAGCAGCTTGCCGTTCTTGTCGAGCACGCCCACCGTATTGGTCATGAGCACGAGCTTTTCCGCCTTGAGCGTTTCCGCGAGCTTGCCCGCAACGAGGTCGGCGTTGATGTTGTACGCCTCACCTTGCGCGCCCACGCCGATCGGCGCGACCACGGGAATGAAGTCGCGCGAGTCCAGGAGCTGGATGATTTCCGGATCGATGCGCTCGATTTCGCCGACGAGGCCGATGTCGACGAATTCGCCATCGGCCGTGTCGGACTTCAAAAGCATCTTGCGCGCGTGGATGAACGCGCCGTCCTGGCCCGTCAGCCCGACCGCCTTGCCGCCGTGCTGGTTGATGAGTCCCACGATCTCCTGGTTGAGCTCGCCCAGCACCATCTCGACGACGTTCATGACACTGTCGTCGGTGACGCGCATGCCCTGGCGGAACTCGCTCTTGATGCCCATCTTGGCGAGGAGATCGCCGATCTGGGGACCCCCGCCGTGCACGATCACGGGATTCATCCCCACGAGCTTCAGCATCACGACGTCGCGGGCGAAGCCGGCCTTCAGCCTCTCGTCGGTCATGGCGTTGCCGCCGTACTTCACGATGATGGTCTTGTCGTGGAAGCGGCGGATGTACGGAAGCGCTTCCGCGAGGATCTGCGCCTTGAGCGCGGTGCTGACGGCGTCTTCTGGCATGGACGAGCGAAGGGGAAGAGACTTTTGACTTGTGCTGCTTCGACGCGCGGATTGTACTCCGAACCGCCGCGCGCACTCGGCCGGTCGTAAGCGCCCACACAGCCTTTTTGGTATTGTGGACGACATGGCGAGCCCGCTGCCTGACCCCGTTCCGATCGCCGACGTCGGGCGTGCGCTCGTCACCAAGCTTCGCCATCATGGCGACGTGCTGTTGACCTCGCCGGTGTTCACTGTCCTCAAGCGCGCCGCGCCGCTGGCCGAGATCGACGCTCTCGTGTATCGCGAGACCGCGCCCATGCTCGACGGCCATCCCGCCATTGCGCAGGTTCACACGATCGATCGCTCGTGGAAGGAGCGCGGCATCGCCGCCCAGGCGCAGGGCGAATGGGCGCTGCTGCGCGAGCTTCGTGCGCGGCGCTACGACCTCCTCGTTCACCTCACGGAGCACCCGCGAGGACTGACGCTCGCGCGTCTTCTCCGGCCGCGCTTCGCGGTCGCCCGCGCACCCGTCAAGAACATCGCGCTGTGGCGCCGCCACTTCACGCACTTCTATCGCGTGCCCGAGCGCACCGAGCGCCACATGGTGGAGCAGAACCTGGATGCGCTGCGCCGGATCGGCATCTATCCCGGCGAGGACGAGCGCAAGCTCGTGCTGGTCCCCAGTGCCGACGCCGAGCGTCGCATCGAAACGCTGCTGTCTCAACACCGCCTTGCCCCGCGCGCGTTCGTGCAGGTGCATGCCGGGTCCCGCTGGCTGTTCAAGTGCTGGCAGCCCGAGCGCACCGCGGCACTGATCGACAGGATCGTCGCCGACGGGCTCGCGGTCGCCATGACCGGCGCACCGGACGCGCGCGAGCGCGCGCTCAACGAAGCGATCGTGGCACTCCTGACGCCGGCGACGCGGGAGAAGACCGTCGATCTCACCGGACAGCTGTCGTTGCCGGAGCTCGGCGCCCTCGCTGCACGTGCACGCGCATTCGCGGGCGTGGACTCGGCGCCCATGCACATCGCCGCGGCGGTCGGCACGCCGACGCTTGCCCTGTTCGGGCCGTCGAGCGAGATCGCGTGGGGCCCGTGGAGCGTGCCGGCGCGTGTCGTGACGTCGACGCACCCGTGCCGTCCCTGCGGCCTCGACGGATGCGGCGGCGGGAAGGTCTCCGAGTGCCTCACGACCCTGCCCGTCGCGCGCGTGCACGAGGCGTTGCGCGACCTCATCGCGAGCACGGCACCATGAGGCTTGCGATCATCCGCCAGCGCTACACGCCGGAGGGCGGCGCGGAGCGCTTTCTCGAGGGCGCGCTCGAGGCATTGCTCGAACGCAACGTCGCGATCACGCTGTACACGCGCGAATGGCCGCACACCAAGCTGCAGCTCATCGAGCCGTCGATCCTCAATCCCTACTACATCGGGCGCTGGTGGCGCGATGCAGGATTCGCGCGGGCGGTGACGAAGCAGATCATGCGCGGCCGCTTCAACCTCGTGCAGTCGCACGAGCTCGTGGTGACGTGCGACGTCTACCGTCCGGCCGACGGCATCCACGCGACGTGGCTCGAGGAGCGCCTTCGCGATGCGCCGGCGTCGCTGCGCATGCGCGTGGCGATGAGTCCCTACCATCGCCACAAGCTCGCGATGGAGCGCAAGCTGTTTGCGAGCCCGTGGCTGCGACGCGTGCTGTGCAACTCGAAGCTCGTGCGCGACGACATCAAGGCGCGCTTCGGACTGCCCGACGAGCGGCTGCCGGTCTTGTACAACGCCGTCGACTCGAACGTGTATTCGCCGTCGCTGCGCGTGAACCGCGAACGCATCCGCGGCAAGCACAAGATCCCGGAAGAGGCGACGGTCTACCTTCTCGTCGGATCGCGCTTCAGGCGCAAGGGGGTGCCGGCGGCGCTCGAAGCGCTCGCGCACGTGCCCGCCCCCGCGCATCTCCTGATCGTCGGGGACGATCGCGACACCGAGTCGTACAAGTCGATGGCGCGCGAGCTCGGCGTGCGTGGCCGCGTGACCTTTGCGGGCTACCAGCCCGACATCGGCCCGTATTACGGCGCGGCAGACGCGTTCGTGCTGCCCGCGCTGTACGACTCCTTCCCCGATGCGGCCATGGAAGCGCTCGCGTCCGGGCTTCCCGTCGTGACCAGCACGCGCTCCGGCGCCGCCGAGCTCGTCACCGAGCACGAAGCGGGATTCGTGTGCGACTCGCGCGACGCCGATGCGCTGACCCGGCACATGCGCGCGCTCGAGGATCCGCAGTTGCGCGCGGTGCTCGGCGAGAACGCCCGCAAGGCCGTGTTGCCGCTCACGCCTGCGGCGATGACGCTGAAGCTCGTGCTGATCTACAAGGAGCTCCTCGAGTTTTCCATCGCGCACAAGCTTGCGGCCAAGGCCGCGGCGCGGAGCGATCCGGCCGTGCCCATCGAAGCGCCGCCGCTTCACGGCGAGGACGGTCTCGACTCCGAGACTCTGCCCCACCCGCCGGGCGTCGATCCGCCGGTGCCCGGCTTGCCCAAGCATTAGCCGGCCGGTGCGCCTCGCGATCGTCAGGCAGAAGTACACGCCATACGGCGGCGCGGAGCGCTTCGTCGAGCGGGCGCTTGCCGCACTCGTCACGCGCGACGTCGAGATCACGCTCGTCACGCGCCAATGGCCCGGTAACGCGAACCCGCGCATCACGCCGCTCATCGTCAATCCGCCGTACCTCGGACGCACCATGCGAGACGCGCGGTTCGCGCATGCCGCATGCAACGCCCTCGGGAAGCTTGCGGGCACGATCGTCCAGTCGCACGAGCGCATCGCATGCTGCGACATCTACCGTGCCGGCGACGGGGTCCACGCCGTGTGGATCGAGGAGCGGCTGAACGGCGCGTCGACGGCGGAGCGCCTGGCGCTCGCCGCGAGCGCGTATCACCGTTACATGCTGGGCGCCGAGAAGCGGCTCTTCGAGAGCTCTCGCCTCAAGCAGGTGATCTGCATCTCGCGCATGGTGCAAGACGAGATCCACGAGCGCTTCGGGCTTCCGCGCGAGCGCCTGCCAGTGATCTACAACGCGATCGATCCCGCCGTGTTCAATCCAGGCCTCGCCTCGCATCGGCAGGCCGTTCGAGCGCGTTACGCCATTCCGCAGGACGCGTGCGTCTTCCTGATCGTCGGATCGGAGTACGCACGCAAGGGCGTCGGGCGCGCGATCGAGGCGCTCGCTCAGGTGCCGCGCCCGGCGCACCTGCTCGTGGTCGGCAAGGATCGACACCCGTCGCGTTACGCAGCGCTCGCGCATCACCTGCGCGTCGCCGAGCGCGTGACGTTCGCCGGCGCGCAAACCGACCCTCGCCCGTTCTACGGCAGCGCCGACGCATTCGTGCTGCCGACGCTCTACGATGCGCTGTCCAACGCCGTGCTCGAAGCGCTGGCGTGCGGATTGCCGGTGGTCACGAGCACTCGCTGCGGCGCGGGCGAGCTCGTTCGGGCGCATGCCGCGGGCATGGTGTGCGGCGCGCGCGACATCGAGGCGATCGCGGCGGCGATGCGGGCGCTTCTCGACGATACCGTGCGCGCCAACGCGAGCCGGCGCGCGCTCGCGTCGGTCGCGCATCTCACGCCGGCGGCGATGGCCGCGCAGCTCGTCGCGTTGTACGAAACGCTCCTGCCTTCCTGAGCCGCGTGCAGCGGTGCGCTATACTGCGCCCCGCTGCATCTCCTCTCCCGATGACGGGCCTCTCCCTCTACTCCCGCCTTCTCCGTTACGTCCGGCCCTACCGTTGGGCGTTCGGTCTCGCGGTCCTCGGCATGATGATCGTCGCCGCCGGCGACCTCATGCTCGCGTGGCTCGTGATCCCGATCGTGCGCAACTTCGAGTCGCCCGATCCGCTCGCCACCAAGTGGCTGCCGCTCACCATCGTGGCCGTGTTCCTGCTGCGCGGCGTCGGCGCGTACATCTCCGAGTTCGGCATGGGATGGACGGGCTATCGCGTCGTGTTCGACCTGCGGCGCGACCTCATCGACAAGCTGCTCCGGCTGCCGACGCCGTACTACGACACGCACGCGGCCGGCATGATCCAGTCGAAGATCTCGTTCGACGCGCACCAGCTCGCGTCGGCAGCGTCGGGCGCGATCACCAACGCGATCCGCTCGACGCTCACCATCGTGGTGAGCTTCGGCTACCTGCTCTGGCTCAACTGGAAGCTCACGCTGCTCACGTTCATCGTCGTGCCGATCGTCGGCGTCGTCATCCGCTACTTCAGCCGCCGCCTGCGGCGCATCGCGCGCGACATCCAGGACCGCTCGGGCTCGCTCACGCAAGTGCTGGAGGAGATGATCGGCGGCCACCGCGTGGTGCGCGTGTTCGGCGGCGAGGAGTACGAGCGCAACCGCGCGGTCGCTGCGGCCAACCGCTTGCGCAACGCGATGACGAAGGAGTCGTCGGCCACCGCGGCGAGCTCCCCTCTCACGGTGTTCTTCGCGGCGTGCGCGGTGGGCTCGATCGTCTGGATCGCGCTCCTGCAAAACGACGGCAACACGAAGTTCGACTTCGCGCTCTTCATGTCGTATGTCGTCGCGCTCCTGACGCTGCTGGAGCGCCTGAAGGGCCTCTCGGGCATCAATGCCGCGATCCAGCGCGGCCTCGCCGCCGCCGAAAGCATCTTCGGGATGCTCGACCAGGAACAGGAATCCGACACGGGCACCGTCGTGCTGTCGGATTGCCGCGGCGACGTCCGCTTCGAGCGCCTGTCGCTTCGATATCACGGCAACGACCAGGAGGCGCTGTCCGACATCACGCTCGGCATCGCGCCCGGCGAAACGGTCGCGCTGGTCGGCGCTTCCGGCGCCGGCAAGACGTCGCTCGTCAACGTCGTGCCGCGCTTCTACGAGCCCACCGCGGGACGGCTCTTCATCGACGGCCACGACATCACCACGCTCACGCTCGCGAGCCTGCGCGCCCAGATCGCGATGGTGTCGCAGGACGTGCTGCTGTTCAACGACACGGTCGCCGCGAACATCGCGTACGGCGCGATGTCGCATGCTTCGCGCGAGGAGGTCGAGCGCGCGGCCGCGGCGGCGCACGCGCTCGACTTCATCCGCGCGATGCCCGAAGGCTTCGATACGATGGTCGGCGAAAACGGCGTGCGGCTTTCGGGCGGCCAGCGCCAGCGCATCGCCATTGCGCGGGCGCTCCTCAAGAACGCGCCGATCCTGATTCTCGACGAGGCGACCTCGGCGCTCGATTCGGAATCGGAGCGCCAGGTGCAAGCCGCGCTCGATACGCTGATGCGCGGACGCACCACGATCGTGATCGCGCATCGCCTCTCGACGATCGAGGACGCCGATCGCATCGTCGTCCTGGACGGCGGGCGCATCGTCGAGATCGGGACGCACGCCGAATTGCTCGCCGCGCACGGTACGTACTCGCGCCTGCACCGCATCCAGTTCAGCTCCGCCAACGCGCAGACCGCGGAAGCCGCCGTCAGCTCGTAAGATCGTCGACCGCGGCCATGACCGCCGCCGTGTCGATCGCCTCCATGCATCGCGCACGGGCGCATCGCAGCGCGCCTTCGCCGTACAGGCGCTCGCAGCGGCGCGCCCACGCAACTTCGCGAAAGAACTGCACCGTCTGATCGCGGCACGGGAACGGGTCGACCGCGACCGCGCGGCCCGGCATGTTCGCGAAGAACTCGCCGGGACCGCAGATCACTTGCGAGCCGGGCCCGAACAGCGTGACCGTCGGAACGCCGACCACGCGCCCGAGGTGCGCGATGCCCGTGTCGGGACAAACGAGGAGCTTCGCGTTCGCGATCAAGTGCCACATCGCGGCCAGCGGCAGCGTGCCGGCAATCCTCGCGCGCGCGGTCGAAGGATCGATCGCGTCGATGATCGCGCCCTCGCCCGGACCCGCGCTCCACACGACGGCGAGACCTCTAGCCTCGATCGCGTCGGCCAGCGCGCGCCAGCGCTCCGCGGGCCAAAGCTTCAATGCCGACGACGCGCCGACGTGAAGCACCGCGTAGCTTCCTGCGATCGCGGGCTTCTCGTGCGAGCTGGGCGCGGGCCACGCGTCGGTGCGATAGGGAAGGGTCGCGGGACCTTCGACCAGCTCCGCCGCGGTTTCGCAAAACGCCGTCGGCACCGACGAATACGGCACGACCTCGTCGACGGGCCAGTTCTTGTGCGCGGGCCGGTCGCCGGCGATGCCCACGATCCATGGAATGCGCAACGCGCGTGCGAGCCACGACCAGCGGTTGTCCGCGGGCAGGATCGCAAGATCGAAGCGAGGCAGCGCACGGAGCTTGCGAAAGGTCGCGAAGTCGCGCGGATCGAAGGCATGCGCGACGACGCCATACGGGCGGCCTTCGTAGAGCGGCGCGTACGCCGGCGGCACCGTCATCGCGATCTCCGCGGCGGGATAGCGCTGCCGCAATTTCGCGAGCAGCGCCGTCAGCATCAGCGTGTCGCCGAGCAGAAGATGGTGCAGCACGAGGATGCGGCGAGGTTCCTTGGGCTTGCGCCGGCGAAGACCCCAATGCGCGAGCGCCAGCGCGACGCTCGCGTAACGCATCGGCGCGCGGCTACCCGCCATCGCGCGCGAGCGCCGCGAGCTGGCGCAGGCTCTCGTCGAGAATCGCGAGCGACAGCACGTGCTCCGCGAGCGAAGGCGTGTTCGCGTAAGCGTCGATCATGGCTAGCGCGCGCGCGCCGTCGATCCGCCCCGACGTGAGATTCGCAAGCGAGGACGCGACGCCGCCGATGCGCTCGCGCAAATCCTCCTTCAGCCAGCCGTGCAGCGGCGGGTTGAAGCCGCGCTTCTTGCGCGAGAACGCGCCTTGCTCGACCAGCGTCGGCGCGAGGCGCGCGAGGAACAGCTTCGGAGGCTTCGTGTAGCGATCGTGCGCCGGCAGCGCGAGCACGGCTTCGACGAAGCGATGATCGAGCAGGGGCGCGCGCAGCTCGAGCCCGTGCGCCATCGTCGCGAGGTCGGCCTTGCGCAGGACATACTCTGGAAGATAGTTCGCGAAATCCCAGCGCATCAGCCGGTCGATGCGCGATTCCGCATCGAAGTCCGGTGCGCGCCAGTAATGAACGGGCATATCGCCCATTTCCGGCTGCAGGTATCGCCTTTGATTGGGCGTGAGCCCCGAGAAGCGCAGCGCGTACGCGGATTCCCAGTCGACGGCGAGCTCGCCCATCGCCTTGCGCCATCCCTTCGGACGCATGTCGGCCAGCACGGGCAGCGGGAGTCGCAACGTGTCGCGCCAGCCGTTGCGCACGTGCTTGGCCACGCGCTTGTAGCCGGCGAACAGCTCGTCGCCGCCGTCGCCGCCCAGCACGACCTTCACGTGACGCTCGGTCTCGCGCGCGAGGTACCACGTCGGGAACGACGACGGGTCTGCGAACGGCTCGTCGAGGGTCTCGATGATCTCCGCGAAGTCGTCGCGTATCGTCGTCGGCACCACGATGCGCTCGTTCGGAAGGCCGAGCGCCGCGGCCGTCGCCGCCGCGTCGTCGCTTTCATCGAGCGCCGAGCCCGGGAACGCCGCCGAGAACGAGCGCAGCTGGCGATGCCCCGTGGCGGCGAGCCGGCACGCGATCGTCCCCGAGTCGATGCCGCCCGACAGGAAAAGGCCGAGCGGGCGATCGGCGACGAGACGCAGCTCGATGGCTTCGTCGAGCAGCGCCGCGTAATTGCCCACCGGCACCGGCTGGGGCGTCCAGTAGCGATGCACGCCAAGCGCGTTGGTCGCAAGATCGAGCTCGAGCCGATGCGCGTTCGGCAGGCGATGGATGCCCGCGAAAATCGTGCGCGGCGCAGGGATGTAGCGATGCGCGAGGTACGCATCGATCGCCTCCCCGGAAAACGCGCGCCTGTCCGCCGGCAGCCACGGCAGCACGCTGCGGACGAGCGACCCGAAGGCGAACCCGCTCTCGTCGTGCGCATAGACGATCGGCTTCAATCCCATGCGATCGCGGACGACGTGCACGCGCTTCGTGCGGAAGTCGACGATCGCAAACGCGAACATGCCGCGCAGCCTTGGCAGCAGCGCCTCGATACCCCACGCTTCGTAGCCGCGCAGGATGAACTCGGTGTCGCACCACGTGGCAAATCGCACGTCGCTCTTCTCGAGCTCGCGCGCGTCCGCCTGCCAGCCGTAGACTTCGCCGTTGTACGCGATCCAGATCGAGCCGTCGTCGTTGCGCATCGGCTGGTCCGCGATCGGGCGCGGGTCGATGATCGACAGCCGCGTATGCACGAGCGCGATCGGCGCGACGGCGTCGTCGGGCAGCCGCGCACCCGCTGCGTCGAACACCGCGTCGTGTTGCGCATCCGGACCGCGGCGGCGCAACGCGCTGCGCATGCGTGCGCGCAGGTCGGGGCCGCGCGGAAATCCTGCGTAGCCGGCGATGCCGCACATCTAGCGCTTCCCCGCGACGTCCACGACGCCTGCGAACACGGCTTCCATCGCGTCGAGCATGCGGTCGATGCCGAAGTGCCTCTCTGCGTATTGGCGCGCGGCGCGACCCATGTGACTGCGCAGCTCGTCGTGCGTCATGAGGTACGAGAGCGCCGAGGCGAATGCCTTCACGTCGCGAGGCGGCACGAGCAGGCCGGTCTTGCCGTCGCGTACCGCCTCTGCGATCGCGCCGATGGTCGTGGAGATGGCGGGCAGTCCGCAGGCCGCTGCCTGCATGAGACTCTGCGGCACGCCTTCGTCGCCGTACGAAGGCAGCACCGCGATGTCCGCGCATGCGTACCATGCGGGCACGTCGTCCTGGTTCCCCGTGAAGCGCACGTCGCTCGCAAGTCCCATCTCGGCCACCCGGCGCTCGAGATGGTCGCGCCGCGGCCCGTCGCCGATGACGAGCAGCTGCCACCCCTTGACCTGCAATGCGGACCACGCATCCAGGAGGTCGTCGTGGCCCTTCCAGTCCCGGAGCGTCGCGACGATCGCCACCGCCGGACGCGCGTCCACGCCGCACTGCACTCTTGCCGCTGCACGATCGCGTGGACGGAATCGGTCAAGGTCGATCCCCGTGCGCACCGACGTGATGCGCGAAGCATCGAAGCCGTTGTCGCGGACGAGCTGCGCCCTCAGGGCTTCGCCGGTCACGACCACGTGCCGCGTCGCGCGCTGGTACAGCCACCGCGTCGTCCAGGAGTTGTTGACGGGCGTGGAGACATGGCGCGTGCGCACGACCGGCGGCATTCCTGGAATGGTCGCACCCGCCATCGCGACCAGCCACGCGTCGGTCGAGCTGTGGGTGTTGACGACGTCGAAGCCGAGCGCATTGTTCCTGCAGCCACTTGCGCAACTCGCGCAAGCCGCGCGGCTTCTTGTAGGCGATCGACAGCGCGTCCACCGCGAGGCCACGCGCGCGCGCCGCAGGAAGCATTTCCGCGATGTCCGCCGTCACGAGGTGCACGCGATGTCCGCGCCGCTGCATGCCCTCCATCTCGGTGAGGATGCGCAGCTCCTGGCCGCCCCAGCCGATCGAGGACTCGGTGTGAAGGATGGAAAGGGCCCCCACGCTCGTAGAACGTCGTTGCTCGCTGCCCCCCACAGGGGCGCGGTCCGCGCCTTCGGACAGCGGTGCGGCGCTCACAACGAAAACGACGGCGCGTAACGCCGGAACCAGCGCTCGAGGATGAGCAGCGCCCACAGGCGGCCGGCATGATTGCGCCGCCCGCGCCGATGCTCGGACAAGAGGCGCGCAAGCACGCCATCACGGAACAGGCCGCGCCGCGCAAGCCCGCGCTCGCCCAGGTGATCGTCGAGCTCTCCCGCAAGCTTGCCGGCAAGCCACTCCGTGAGCGGCATGACGAACCCCTGCTTGCCGCGCTCGATCACGTCAGCGGGCAGGTAACGCGCGGCAACGCGCTTGAGAAGGTGCTTGTGCGTGTCGCCCTGGATCTTGAGCGACGGATCGAGGCGCGCGCAGAACTCGACGAACCGGTGATCGAGGTACGGCACGCGCGCTTCGAGCGAGTGCGTCATCGTCGCGCGGTCGACTTTGGTGAGGAGGTCGTCCGGAAGCCACAGCCGGGTGTCGACGTGCAGCAGGCGGTCGAGATACGGCGCGCCTTCCGCTTCGTCGAACGCGGCCGCGGCAATGGCGCCGATGTCCGGCGCCGTCGCGGTCTCCGGAGGAAGCGCGGCGTGAGCAGGCTCCCGTGCAACAGCACGTCGAAGACATTGGGGATCGTGCGATAGCGCCGCTCGAGCGGCTCGGTCATCGAGCGCAGCAGGCGGTCCTTGCGCCACGCCGCGGGCAGTCCTTTCACGATCGCGGGCAGCGGGGACGCTGCGTGCGCGAGCCACCGCGTCAGCCGCTCCTCCCGCACGCGCTTGCGATAGTTCGAATATCCGCCGAAGACTTCGTCGGCGCCCTCGCCCGTGAGCACGACCGTGACGTCGCGACGCGCGAAGCCCGCGAGAAGCATCGTGGGCAGCGCCGCCTGGTCGGCGAACGGCTCGTCGAACACGTCGATCCAGCGGTCGAACGCGTCGAGGACGTGATCGGGCGAAAGCATCAACGCGTGATGGCGGCTTCCCAGGTGTTGCGCGACGCGCGCGGCCTCGCGGTGCTCGCTGACGGCGACGCCGCCTTCGAACCCGATATTGAAGGTGTCGATCGGCGCGCGCGTGATGTCCGTCATCATTGCGGCAACGAGACTAGAGTCGACGCCGCCGCTCACGAACGCCCCGAGCGGCACGTCCGCCACGAGCATGCCCTCGACCGATTGGCGGAGTTCGCGGTCGAGCGCCTCCACTGCTTCCGCCTCCGACATCGAGAATTTGCTCGCGTAATCGGGCCGCCAGTAAGCCCGCACGTCGAGCGCGCCCGCGCGCAGCACGAGCGCATGGCCGGGCATGAGCTTGCGCACGTCGCGGAACACGCAATGCGGCGCGGGGATGAACTGGCACTCGAGATAGAGGCGCAGCGCGCCAAGGTCGATCTCGGAATGCACCGCGGGATGCGCGAGCACCGCCTTCTGCTCGCTCCCGAACACGAGCGTCGCCCCATCCCATGCGTAGTGAAACGGCTTCACGCCCAGATGGTCGCGCGCGGCGAACAGCGTCTGCGTACGCGCATCCCACAGCGCGAAGGCGAACATGCCGCGCAGGTGGGACACGACATCCTCGCCCCACGCAAGCCAACCCGCGATGACGGTCTCGGTGTCACCGGCCGTGCGAAACGCATAGCCGTGCTTGGCGAGCACGTCGCGCAACTCGCGGAAGTTGTAGATCTCGCCGTTGAACACGAGCGCGACGCTGCCGTCGGCGCTGGTCATCGGCTGCGGGCTGCCCTCGATGTCGATGACGGACAGGCGGCGATGGCCGAAGTGCGCGGCGCCCGAAGAGAAGAAACCGTCGGCGTCCGGACCGCGATGCGCCAGCGCGCGCGTCATCGACGCCAGCACCTCGGGCGCCTGCGTTACTTCGCTTACGTATCCGGCGATGCCGCACATGCCGCGGATTGTAAGGCGTGGCCCGAGAGCGCACGCCCGCGGACGCTATAATTCGCCATGTTCCGGACGCGCGGCCGATTGAATCCGAAGCGATGGACCCGCGCATTGTCCGATCGCGTTCGAGGCACCGCATTCGAACGCGTGCTGCGCGATGCCGCGCACGGCAACCGTCATCGTTTCGTGTTCGCCTGGAACCGGGGCCTGGGCGACGTCGCGCTCGGCCTCGTGCCGCTCTTCCTGCGGATTCGCGCGGCCGACTCGCTCGCGCGCATCGAGGTTGTCACCCGCGAGGACTTGAGAGAGCCCTTCGAGCTCGCGGGCGTGGATGCCATCCACGTCGTGCCCGGGCTCGCGCGCGGATCGCCAGTCGACGTTTCATCGTTCGAAGATGCAAGGACCGTTGTGTTCGCGGATCCCGATCCGACGCGCTGGCTCGACGGACGGCGCCAGGAGTTCCCGCCGCGGCTTCGCTGGCGCAGCGAGTGGAACGCGCTTGCCGACGATCTCGTGCGCGACATGCCCGGCCTCGTCACCGTGGGTGCGCACGTCGCGTCCGAAACCGCGCAGTACTACGGCTACGTGAAGGACTGGCCCGCCGAGCGCTTCCGGGCGCTCCTCGCCCAGTTCGCCTCCGGCGTGCGATTCGTGCTGTTCGGCAACGCGGCGAGCGCCGCGTTCGCCCTGTCCAACGTCGTCGACTTGCGCGGCAGGACGACGTTCCTCGAGCTCATGTCCATCGTGCGCAATCGTTGCCGCGTCCTCGTCGCCCCCGACAGCGGCGTGCTCACCGCCGCGTACTACCTCGACGAGACGTTCCCGCTCGACGTGATCTCGCTGTGGTCGGACCCGCGACAGGGCATCCTCAAGCAAGATTGCCCGTCGCCGAACGCCATGCTGCGCCACGTCGCGCTGCAGGGCGCGCACGAGGACGTGCGCAACATCGCGGTGGAGGCCGTCGCAGCCGCGCTCGAGCGGCGATCGCCGCTCCCCGCATCCCCGCCCGGGCGCATGCTCCAGCGCATTGACCCGCCTCGCGCGGCCTCGTCCGCGGCAGCGACCCGCGCGCGCGTGTTCGAGTTCGTCGAGCTCTCGCTCGTCACGTGGGCATGCAGCTACCTCGCGCTGATCGCCGTCAGCGGTCTCACCTATGTGCGTTCGATGGCGTTCGGGCTCGCGTCGCGCTTCGCGGTATGGCTCGTGCTCGGAGCGGTCTTCTAGGACGGGGAACCCGTTCCCATTCCCGACAGGTACCTGTGGGTTGCCGTGCTCGCGTGGGCCGGATGGTCCAGCGCGTCGTATTTCTGGTCGTCGCATCCTGCGTACTCGAGAGCGGAGATCGGCACCGAGATCGGATGGGGCATCGCACGGTGTCGTGTTCTATGTCAGCGCGCGCAGCGGCGCGGCATTCCGGGCGGTGGCCACGACCGCGGTCGGCGTGGCGGTCCTGCTCTCGGTAGTTGCGATTCAGGCCGTTCTGCTTCGCGCGGGAGCGGATCCCGAGAAGATGCTCTCGCATTCGCACGGCGGCGTCGGCGCATTCTCGACCTACCTCGTGCTGGTCGTGCCGTTCCTGCCGATGCTCCTCGCGCCGAGCCCGGTCGGTTTCGGCACCGGCTCGGTGAACGTTGCGTGCGTCTCCGCTTCGTTCATCTTGCTGGTCGTCGCGGCGCGCGCTGACGGAGAACCGCATGATCTGGGTGGCGCTGGCCACCGGATTCGTCGTCGCGGCAGTGCTCGCGGCATGGCGTTGGCGCGCGCGGCCTCATCCGCGCGCCGAAGCGCTGGGCCGGCGTCCTGCTGGCGTTGCTTGTGCTGGTGGGCTGTTGTTCGTGGACGCCGCCGTCCAGCGTGCGCGAACCGATTTCAAGCCGGACACGCCGGTCGCGCAATCGTTTGCCGACGATCCCCGCCTCGCGCTCTGGCAACACACGTTCGAGCGCATCCGCGAGCGGCCGTGGACCGGATTCGGATTCGGCAAGTCGATCCTGGCCGAGGAGCTGCGCGGCGAGCTGCACGATCCGATGCTCGCGCACGCCCACAATCTCTTCGTCAGCCAATGGCTGCAAACCGGGGCCATCGGCGTGGCGGCGCTGGTCGCGATGCTGGCGGCGCTGACGTGGTGCTTCCTGGACGTTCCTGCGCGCGATCGACGGTACGCTCGCGGCCATCGGACTCGCCGGACTCGTCATGCTCGTGACCTTCGTCGTGAAGAACCTGACCGACGATTTCATGATCCGTCCGACCAGCAAGGAGTTCTGGGCGCTATACGCTTTCCTGATCGGCTACGGCGTGCGCAGCGCGAGCGAACTTGGGGAGCTGCGCAAGTTGGGACGTACCCGAAAAAGTGGGACGTACCCTCTTGACTGCCGCGAGACATTCAAAGAGGTACGTCCCAATTGTTTCCGGTACCGCCCATCTTGCAATTCTCTAAGTTCGCTCGCGCCGTAGCCTGCGCACATTCGCCTCGTCGCGCGCGTCGTCCGGAATCGGCTTCACCGGCGCGCCGGCGGCGGGAAGTATTCCGGAATCCACACCTTCAATCGCGCGCGCACTTCGGCGTCATCGGCCGCGCGATCGCTCTCGCACCAGGTCACCATCTGCCCGACGGCGTCGTGGTTCGGCTTCGCGCGCCTGCGCAATGCGCAGCTTCGGATGCGGCGTTGGCTTGGTCGCCTCTTCGGTCGCCAGCAGTTCCTCGAAGAGTTTTTCGCCGGGCCGCAACCCGGTGAAGACCACGGCGATTCGCTCCGGATCGGCGCCCGACAGCTTGATCATGTCGCGCGCGAGATCGACGATGCGCACGGGCTCACCCATCTCGAGCACCAGGATCTCGCCGCCGCGTCCCTGCAACCCCGCCTGCAGCAGCAGCTGGGTCGCCTCCGACAGCGACATGAAATAGCGCGTGATTTCCGGATGCGTGACGGTGACGGGTCCGCCGCGCGCGATCTGCTCGCGGAAGCGCGGAATGACGCTGCCCGCGCTGCCGAACACGTTGCCGAAGCGCACGAGCACGAACTGGGTGGCCGCGCCCTGCAGGCTCTGGCAGACGATCTCGGCGAGGCGCTTCGTCGCGCCCATCACGTTCGTCGGATTGACCGCCTTGTCGGACGAGACGAGCACGAATTTCTCGACGCGGTGCCGCGTCTGCCGCGCGCGCGAGCACCCAGGTGCCGTACGCATTGTTGCGAACGGCTTGCCACGCGTTGGTTTCCTCCATCAGCGGCACGTGCTTGTACGCAGCCGGCGTGGAAGATGACGCTCGGCTTCTCGCGGGCGAGCACGTCCTCCACCAGAGCGAGCGTGCTTGACGTCGCCGACCACCGCCACCAGCGGCAGCTGCGCGAAGGCATCGGCGAGCGCCGTCTGGATTTCGTAGAGCGCCGCCTCCGAAAGATCGAAGAGCACCAGACGCGCGGGCCGGAACCGCGCGATCTGGCGCGCCAGCTCGGCGCCGATCGATCCGCCCGCGCCGGTCACCATCACCACGCGATTGCCGAGCCATTCGCCCAGCCCCGCGCTATCGAGGACGACCGGATCGCGCCCGAGCAGGTCGTCGAGCTCGACGTTGCGGATCGTGGTGAGCGCGAGACGTCCGTTGATGAGGTCCTCGTACGACGGAACGGTCAGCGCCTCGACGCCGGCGTTCGCGCACAACTCGGCCACGCGTCGCCGCACGACGTGATTCGCCGACGGCAGCGCGATGATGACTTTGCGCACGCCGTATTTTTCGCACCAGCGCGGGAAGATCGGCGATCGGCCCCAGCACGCGCACGTTGCGCAGACAATCGTCCCCGCTTCGCAGGATCGTCGTCGAGCAGCCCCGCCACGCGCCATTGGCGGCTGCGCGTCAGTCGCTGCGCGAGCCGTCGCGCCCGCCTCGCCGGCGCCGATGATGAGCACCGGCTCGCCCAGCGCTTCGAACGGGCTGTACAGCCGATGCTCCTTCCACACGCGGTACGCGAACCGGCTCCCCGCCATCAGGAAGATCAGGAGCACGTGGGATACAGGATCAGCACGCTGCGCGGCACCACCGCCTGCAGCTGGAGCATCACGAGCACCAGCGGGACGAGGATCGCGCCAAGGCCCGCGGCAAGCACGATGCGCTGCAGGTCGGCGACGCTCGCGAACCGCCACAGGCCGCGGTACAAGGCCGAGCGCCATGAAGATCACCGCCTGCAGCGGCAGGATCAGCGCCAGCGTGCGCCACATGTCCGCGAGAACGGCTCGGGCACGTCGAGATTGAAGCGCAGCCCGTACAGCGTCACCCACGCGATCGCGGCCGCGCAGACGTCGTTGACGAAGACCAGGAATGCCCGCCAGTTGAATTTGGTCTCGGGCATCACGTTGGCCATCCTGCGCCAATGATAATCAATCGCCGCGAACAGCAGCGCGCAAGCCAGGCACCACGCGACCAGCGCGGCACGCCCCAATCGGGCTTGAAACACGGCGCAGCCAGCGGCCGTTCCCGCGGTTCCCAGCATCAGCGCGCCGTAGACGGCGAGGGTTCCGCCGTGTCCCGCGCCCAATTGATGCAGCCGCTGATAGTAGTGCGTCTTGTGCCCTTCCCAGAACCGCTCGCCGCGATCAGCGCCCGCCGCGCGAGCGTCACCGTCGCATCGGCGACGAAGGGCAGGAACACGAGCACCGGAAACCAGACCGGCCATGCGCCGTCGATCATGCCGCCGATTCCAAGCGCGGCGGCCAGGAATCCCAGCGGAACCGCCCCCACGTCGCCGAGAAATATCCGCGCGGGCGGCCAATTCACGACCAGCACCGGCAGCGTCGCCGCGGCGAGCGCCCACGGAAGGCGTCGGGCGATCGCCGCGTGCAGCGACACGACGCCATACGAAGCGAAGCCTATCACCGTCATCAGCGCGGCAAGGCCGTCGTTGCCGTCCATGAAGTTGTAGAGATTGAGCGACCAGCGCACGCGACCGACGAGCGCGGCGCAGCACGACGAAGCGTGATCACCGTCGACGCCATTGCCGCAACGCAACGGAACACGACGCGTGGACGCATGGATGGAAAGTCGCGGAACAATGGCCACGCCCGCATGTCGTCGCGCAGCGACACGACCGGCAGAGCAACAGCCACGGCACGACCCACAACGCCGATCGCAAGCGCGGCGGGGCCGGAGCGAGCAGGCAATCGGAAGGAATCCCGCCCAGATCGCGAGGCCGCCGATCCGCGGAATGGGCGCCGTGAGCAGCGAGCGCGCGTTGCGCGTCGCAAGCGGCAGGTGACCGCGCCATCGCAGGAGAACGAGCGACCGCGGCCGACGCGGCAAGCAATGCGGCGATGACCGGCAGGGCGGCCGGGGCACGTTCAAGTCGAACACCCGTTTCCGCGCGGCCGGGACGGCCGTGAAGCGCCGCAACCGGCTGAAATCAGGGCACTCCGCAGCCGATCGCCGGGGGCTGCAGGCCCCGTACGCCCCGTAAATCGCGCGAAAAGCCGGATTTGCCCCGAAAGCGGCGCTGTCGATGCAGATATGCAATTTTTGTTGTTATTATCATGGTCTTACTACACGATCGAAGCCCAGACGCAGGCGCAACGCGTTCCGCCGAAACCGAACGTTCGCACGCCGTTTCGCCCGCGATTTTCTGTTGCTTCGGCACAACAAGGATGAGACATCGCAGACCCCATTCTGACTTCGGCTTGCCACTGGGTTGCGCGGTTTGGCAAAATGGGACGCAACTTCTCGATACGATTAGAGAAGGTTCCGATGGCAGGCGCAAAAGGCTCAAACCTTGCCAATTTTATCTGTTAGAGGAGAGACTCCATGAATAAAAAGCTCGTCGCTGTCGCAGTCGCGGGTGTGCTTGCCGCCCCGCTGGTTGCGCAAGCGCAAACCGCGAACGTGACTTTGTACGGTCGCCTGAATCTGACGATGGAAGCCGTGAAGGGCGACGTCAGTCGATCCGAACCTTCCCGTGACGGCGTCGGCGCAAAACCGCACCATCTACCGTGTCAATTCGAACTCGTCGCGCCTCGGCGTGCGCGGCACGGAATCGCTTGGGCGGCGGCCTGTCCGCGATCTTCCAGATCGAATCCGCGATCCAGGCCGATAGCACGGGCGGCACGCTGGCCGGTCGCGAGACGTTCGTCGGCCTGCAAGGGACGTGGGGTACGTTCAAGATGGGCGGCTTCCTGGCCCCGTACGACGACATCCATCCCATTTTCGGTAACGTCCCGACGTTGACGACGTCGATCCTGTCGACCGCGAACCTGTGGGCGCAAGGCTCGCAGAACGTCGACAACGGCGGTTTCGACAACCGGCTTGCGAACTCGATCCGCTACGACTCGCCGCGTATCGGCGGCTTCACGTTCTCCGCGCAGATCGGCGCGTACGACTTCGTCGCCGGTCGGTGGCGGAACCACGGTCGGTACCGAGCGCAAGCGAAGCGTCATGCGTATATCGGTGTCGACGGGCGGCTTCTACTCCAACGGCCCGTTCCAGGCGCGGTATCGCGTATGAATGCACGAAAAGGTTCGCGGTCCCGTCTGAACGACTACGCGATTGTCGGTCGCGATGAACTGGAACTTCGGTATCGTCAAGATCGGTGGCGTGTAGGAGCGCCTGGACTACGACGTCCTCGACAACAGCCTGACGCGCAACTTCTACGCGCATCAGCGCGCACGGTGCCGATCGGTCCGGGCGAACTCTACGCAATCTACGGCACGGCGGCGACGGCTCGGTGCGGGCCGCTGCACGACGACACCTCCTGGCAACGGTCTGCCCGAAGGTGGGCCAGCTCGCCAAGGGCGGCGGCACGGGCGCGACCAGTGGTCGATCTGCTACACGTACGCGCTGTCGAAGCGGACGCTCTCCTACGTCGGCTTTCAGCAGGTGCGCAACGACAACAACGCGGCCTACAACTTCAACATCAACCCGTACACCGTGGTCAACGGCGCCAACGCCAACGGCTTCGTGATCGGCCTGGTGCACTTCTTCTAAGAGAGCCGTATGCCAAGTCTCTCCGGACAGCAACGGGCGCCTTCGGGCGCCCGTTTTTTTTAGAAAACGTCCGATGGAGGCGCGGTTCGGCCGGCAGGCGCTTCGCGCGCCGGGCGACCGCGTCTTTGTCTTGCGGGTGCTACCTTTGCCGATGCTCGCCACCGCGATCATCGGCTTCGACCGCGCGCTGCGCACGCTGACCGGACTGGCGCAGTCGTCGCGCCCGATTCCCGGCGCACGATCTCCCCGAAGCCGCGATGACGCGAGCACGAGCGTCGCGTCTCCGCCGGGCTCATGCGCGTCAATCACACCGGCGAAGTGTGCGCGCAGGCGCTCTACTCCGCGCAGGCCGTCGTCGCGCGCGATCCGTCGCTTGCCGCGCGGTTCGCGAGCGCCGCGCGCGAGGAGGAAGACCATCTGGCGTGGACGCAGTCGCGGCTCGCCGAACTGCAGGACCGGCCGTCGCTGCTCAATCCGCTGTGGTACGCCGGCTCGTTCGCGATCGGCGCTCTCGCCGGGCTCGTGGGCGATCGCGTCAACCTTGGATTCGTCGTCGAAACCGAGCGTCAGGTCGAAGAGCACCTCACGACGCACCTCGACCGGCTGCCCGAGCGCGACGCGAAGAGCCGCGCGATCGTCGTCACGATGCGCGACGACGAAGCGCGGCATGGCGCGATGGCGCACGAAGCGGGCGCGATCGACCTGCCGCGTCCGGTGCGCGGCCTCATGCGTGTCGCCGCGAACGTGATGAAGGCGGTCGCCTACCGGATCTGAGTCTTCCAGCGCCTGAGCGCCGCCAGCCGCGCGGCGCGCACCGCCTTCGCGATCGCATCGTCGCGCCGGCTTTCCTCCGCCTTCGCCGCCGTCTCCCGCGCGATCGCGCCGGCATTCACGCGTTTCATCACGGCGAGCGCCTCGCGCAGAAGTTGCGCAGGCGCATAGTCCTGCGGCCGTCCCGGTCGCGAGCACGCGTCGGCGGCGCACGCGGCCAGCACCATGTCGAGGCGATCGGGACGCCGCAGCGCATCGATGGACATCAGGAGGTCGAGCATCGTCGCCGGCCGAAGCTCCGCCGCGCGATGGATGACGCCATGGCAGCGCGCCGTGAGCTCCGCGATGTCGCGGCAATCCTGCGGCACGCGCAACCGTTCCGACACGCGATGCGCGATGCGGACGCTGCGCTGCTCGTGCGCGATGTGGCGCGGCAACCCGTCCGCGGGCGAGCTTGCCTTGCCGAGATCGTGGGCGAGCACCGCATAGCGCGACGTCAGCGTCGCATCGTGCGCGGCGGCCCAATCCAGCGCCTGGCACACGTGCACGCCGGTGTCGACCTCCGGATGATGCGCGGGCGGCTGCGCAACGCCGAACAGCGCGTCGACTTCCGGCAGCAGCGCGGCGAATGCGCCGCATTGGCGCAGCACTGCGAGCATCCGCGACGGCTGCGCCTCCATCAGCCCGCGCGCGAGCTCCTGCCAGACGCGCTCGGGCGCGAGCGTTGCGAGCTCTCCGGACGCCACGATCTCGCGCATGAGCGCCTCCGTCTCCGGCGCAACCGCGAAGCCGAAGCGCGCGGCGAAGCGCGCGACGCGAAGCACGCGCAGCGGATCCTCGGCGAACGCGGCCGAGACGTGGCGCAGCACGCCGGCCGCGAGATCGTCCGAGCCGCCGCAAGGATCGACGAGCGCGCCGTCCTCGCCGCGCGCCATCGCGTTGATCGTGACGTCGCGGCGCATCAGGTCTTCCTCGAGCGTCACGTCGGGCGAGGCGAAGAACTCGAAGCCGCGATAGCCGCGGCCGTGCTTGCGCTCGGTGCGCGCGAGCGCGTACTCCTCCTGCGTCTCGGGATGCAGAAACACCGGGAAGTCGCGGCCCACCGGCCGAAATCCCGACGCCAGCATCATCTCCGGCGTGGCGCCGACGACGACGTAGTCGCGGTCGGCGACGGAACGGCCGAGAAGCTCGTCGCGAACCGATCCGCCGACCCGATACACGCGCACCGGCTGCGGCAGCGCCCGCGTCATTGCGTTGCGGTCAGCGGCCGCTCTCGGCGCGATAGCGGTCGAACGGGCTGCGCCGTGCGCTGGGCGAAAGGTACGAGGGCGCGACCGTCTCGATGCGCAGTCGGCGTGAGGCCGAACACCGCCGGGAAGGGATGGTCGCAGACGTTGTCCCTGCGCATCGACAGCAGGTTGTCGCGCCTCAGCAGCTTGCCCGGCAGATGCTCGAGCACGGTGGCCTGACGCTCGAAAGCCCCGGCCCGAGCTTGAAGATCGGCCGCACCGCGCCGGTCACCTCGCCCACGTAGGTGACGAGCTCCTGCAGCGTATAGACCTTGGGCCCGCACAAGTCGATAGCGCGCGCCGAGCGTGAGATCGTCGTCGAGCGCCTGGACGAAGCAATGCGCGACGTCGCCGACGTAGACGGGCTGGAAGCGCGCCTTCGGCGACGCGAGCGCGACGACCGGCAGCATGCGCGAGAGCCGCGCGAACAGATTGAGAAAGCGATCCTCGCGTCCGAAGATCACCGACGGCCGGAAGATCGTCCACGCAAGGCCGGACGCCGCGACGATCGCTTCCGCCGCGGCCTTGCTCGCAGATAGCGCGACGGGGCATCCGCACCGGCGCCCAGCGCGCTCATGTGCAAAAGCCTCGGCACGCGCGCCTTGCTGGCACGCGGCGATCACCTTGCGCGCGAGGTCGACGTGCACGCGGTCGAACGCTCGCGGCCCGACTCGTTGAGGATGCCGACGAGGTTGATGACCGCGGCGCGATCCGCGAACAGCCGCTCGAGCGTCGCGGATCGTGGATGTCCGCTCGACGACGTCGACCGTCGGCAGCAGGATGAGGTGCTTCGCGTCCTCGCGCCGGCGCGTGGGCACGACGACGCGATAGCCGGCGGACACGAGCCTGGCGACGACGTGGCGGCCGACGAACCCGCTGCCGCCGAGGACGACGATGCCGTCTTGATCATTTCAGTGGCGCCATCATCTACTCCGTTACCGGGCCCGTGCTCGCTATCGGGCCGCTGCGCGGCGACACGACGCCGAGCCGCGACGTGAGCGACGTCGACGCGCCGTCGAACGACTGGTTGTAGATCATCGCGTTCGCGAGCACCTTCTTCACGTAGTCGCGCGTCTCGTTGAAGGGGATCGTCTCGACCCAGATCGCGCCTTCGAGCGACGCGGCCGGCCGCCACGCTTGCGCGCGTCCGGGACCCGCATTATACGCAGCGGCCGCGAGCGCCGGCATCTTGTCGAGCCGCTCGAACCAGTACTTGAAATAGTACGCGCCGAATTGCGTGTTCAGATCGGTGTCGCCGATCGGCGCGGGCTGGTAGTCGTTGCGCGCGAGCTGCTTTGCGACCCAGCGCGCCGTGCCGGGCATGAGCTGCATGAGGCCGACGGCACCCGCCGACGACACGATGTCGGGAATGAAGCGCGATTCCTGCCGCGCGATGCCGTACAGCATCGCGACGTCGACGTCGTTGCCTTCGCCGCCGTCTCGAACTCGTTGCGGTAAGGCGCGAGATAGCGCAACGCATAGTCGTGCCTCGCCTGGGTACGGTCGGCGGTGTTGATCGCGCGGTCGTACAGGCCGACGCGACGCGCGTGATCCGCAGCGAGCAGCAGGTTCTCGTCGGACAGGCCGCGCACGATGTACGGCCATTCGCGCTGGGACTCCGGCCGCATGTCGAGCTCGACCAGCTTGACGACGCGCTTCACGTCCGCGCGGTCGGCGAACGCGGCGAGCGCGCGGGGTGCGGGCTCGACGGGATGACTGATGGGAACGATGTAACGCTGGCCCGTCGACTCGAAGGCGAGCACCCCGTAGAAGCTCGTCTCGTTGGCAAGCGACGAGAGGATCGCGCGCCCCTCGTCGCGCTTCCCTTTGGCGATGAGCGCGCGAGCGCGCCAATAACGCCAGGCCGACTCCTCGCGCTGGGGCTCGGGCATGGCGTCGATCGCGGCGAGCACGTCGTCCCACGCGAGCGCCCGCAGCGCCGCGCGCACGCGCCAGGCCTGCGCGTCGGCGCGAAGACACGGTCGCCCGCTTCGCGGAACCACTCGTTGGCCGAAGGATTCAACTGCTTCGCCGCGTAGTAGGCGAGCCGGCCGTTGCCGTAGCGCCGATCCGCCTCCGGCAGGCGGTCGCGCCACTTGACCCACGCAGCGCGCGTGGCGCCGGCGTCGCTCTTGGCAGCGCGCTCGAGCGCAAGCAACGCGAGGTCGCGGCCGCTGGTCGCATTCCAGGGGAAGTTGCCCTTGGTGAGCGCACCCAGCGGATCGCGATTGACCTCGTTGAACTCGAGGTCCGCGATGCGATCCTTCGCCGACAGGTCGCCGCCGATGGCCTGCGCAAGCTTCAGGTTGCCGGCCTCGCTCGCCAGGCGAAAGCGGGCGCGGCGATCGGCGGCCGTGATCGAGCCGTTGGCAACGAGCGCGGTAAACGCGGGTTCGCAGGCGTCGGGCGTGGTCGATCCGGTAAACCAAAGCGGCAGCGCATCGGCGAGCGCGCTCTCGCCGTCGCGCTGCCACTTGAACAGGATGTTGTAGCAGGCGAGCTCGACGTCGTCGGAAGCGGGAGCCGCATAATCGGCGCCGAATCGCGACCAGAGCGCCCGGCGAGCGAGCAACTTCAGCCAGTCGATGCGCAAGCGGTCGGCAAGCGGCGTGTTCGGATACCTGTCGAGGTAGCTGCGGATCGCCTCGGGCGGCGCGTCGTCGAGTCCCAGCCTCAGCTGCCAGTAGGCGACGTACGGCGCCAGGACGTGACTGGACAGGCGAGGCGCGATCGCGGCGAGCTTCGCGCGATCGCCCTTGTCGTACGCCGCGCGTGCCGCGAGCAGGTCGGCGTCGGTTTGCGCGAGTGCGGCTCCCGCGCACGCGATTGCGAAAGCGGTAACGAGACGTCTTGCGAAGGCAGGCACCATGGATTTCGTCATTGTCGGCGACCACCACCCGCCAAGCAAGAAGCAGGCGAGAGAGCCGAGCATGGCTCGCCTGGTCATTCCCCTTAGTCGCGCCGAGGACTCCAATGTTCCACCCCGCGCGCCCGACGACGCGAATCGCCGATGCTAAGATTCGCGAGGGCCGAAGGCGTTTTCGGAAGGGGGCGACAGGGATGGCGCAGCGCAAGGCGGCACCGCTCGTGGGCGTGGTGATGGGCAGCGACAGCGACTGGGAGATCATGAAGCACGCGGTCGCGCAGCTCGACGCCTTCGGCATCGCGAACGAGCCGCGCGTGCTGTCCGCGCATCGCATGCCCGACGACATGTTCGAGTACGCGGAGGACGCGGGCCCGCGCGGATTGCGCGTCATCATCGCGGGCGCCGGCGGCGCCGCCCACCTTCCCGGCATGCTCGCGGCCAAGACCATCGTGCCCGTCCTGGGCGTGCCGGTACCGTCGAAGTACCTGCGCGGCGAAGACTCGTTGCTGTCGATCGTGCAGATGCCGAAGGGCATTCCGGTGGCGACCTTCGCGATCGGCGAGGCCGGCGCCGCGAATGCCGGGCTGTTCGCGGTCGCGATCATCGCGGGAACCGACGCCGCCGTGGCGCGCAAGCTCGCGGCGTTCCGCGTGAAGCAAACGGCCAGCGCGCGCGCGATGCGCGTGCCGCCGACGTAGAGGATCGGCATGGCGGCGATTCCGCCGGGCGCATGGCTCGGCTTGCTCGGTGGCGGCCAACTGGGCCGCATGTTCTGCATGGCGGCGCAAAGCCTGGGATACAGCGTCGTGGTGCTCGATCCGGGCAGCGAAGGGCCCGGCCGGCAGCGTCGCCGATCGCCACATCGCCGCAGACTATCTCGACGCAAGGGCGCTCGAGGAGCTCGCCGCCCTCGCGGCCGCCGCGACCACCGAGTTCGAGAACGTTCCCGCCGCCGTCGCTCGATTTCCTCGCGCACACCGCGCGCGTGACGCCGTCGGCGGCGAGCGTGGCCATCGCGCAGGACCGGATCAGCGAGAAGATGTTCCTGTCGGGCCACGGGTTCGCCGTGGCGCCGTTCGCGATCCTGCGCAGCGACCGGGATGTCGACGCCGTCGACGACGCCGGCTCCTGCCCGGCATCGTGAAGAGCGCGCGATTCGGCTACGACGGCAAGGGCCAGGCGCGCGGTGGCGACCGTCGACGACGTGCGCGCGGCGTGGCGCGGCATGAACAGCGCAAGCCTGCGTGCTCGAGCAGCTGGTCGCGCTCGCCTGCGAGGTGTCGGTCATCGTCGCGCGCAACGAGCGCGGCGACGCATGCACGTGGCCCGTCGTCGAAAATCGCCACCGCGACGGCATTCTCGACGTCTCGATCGTTCCCGCGCGCGTTGCGACGGCGAAACTGGCGGCCCGCGCGCGCGACATCGCCACCCGCGTGGCGGCGGCGCTCGACTATCGCGGCGTGCTGTGCGTCGAGATGTTCGTGTCGCGGAGGGCGGCGTGCTGCTCGTGAACGAAATCGCGCCGCGCCCGCACAACAGCGGTCACTTACTCGATCGACGCATGCGTGACGTCGCAATTCGAGCAGCAGGCGCGCGTGCTCGCCGATCTTCCGCTCGGGCGACACGCGCCAGCACACGCCGGCCGTCATGGTGAACCTGCTGGGCGACCTCTGGTTCGCCACGCCGCCGCGACGACGCTGCGCGAGCCCGCGTGGCGCGAGGTGCTGCGCCATCCGTCGGCCAAGCTGCATCTTTACGGCAAGGCCGAGCCGCGGCGCGGGCGCAAGATGGGCCATATCACCTGCCTCGGCACGTCGCTCGCCGCGGCGCTTTCGACGGCGCGCGCGATCAAGGAAACGCTCGGGATTCCGGGCGCTGACGAGATCTCGGCTAGCCGCCGCAGCCGAAGCGCTGCGTTTGGCCAGACGCCGGCGGCGTCCCCCACTGGGGGCGCCGCCGGCTAGCGCTTCTTCCTCGGCTTCGCCGCAGGCTTGCGCCTGCCGCGCCGCGCCGACGGGCAAGCGCGGCCACGCGCTCGTACTCGGGATCGGTCCAGCGCCCGCCTTGCGGCGAGATAGTCGGCGGCACATCTGCGTCGCGTCGTTGCCCCAGAACAGCTCGTCGCCGCCATCAAGGTCGGCACGCCGAACACGCCGCGCGCGATCGCCTCGTCGGTGTTGCGGCGAAGCGCGTCCTTGACCTCCGGATCCGCGATGCGCCGGTCCGCGTCGGGCAGCCGCAGGTCCGCCGACGAGCTCCGCCCATTCGATCGGAAGGTCGGGCAGGCGCCCGTCGCGCCACACGAAACGGAAGATCCGGTGCACCGCTTCGGGCGAGCAATCGCAGGCGAGCGCGAGCCGCAGGAGGGGCAGCGGATTGAACGGATGCTCGTGCGGCATCTTGAACGGGATGCCGAGCCGCTTCGCCTGCCACACCGCGAAGCGATACGTGAAGGCGCGCTTGCGCGCGATCTCGGCCGGTCCCTTGTGATCGTGCGCGCGCGAGCAGTCCCGCGAACAGCACCGGACGATAGCGGATGCGCATCTTCGGGCCGAGCAGAGGCAGTTGCTCGCTTTGCAGATACGCGAACGGCGAGACGAAATCGAAGTACCAGTCGACGGTCGCCATGCGAAGTCCTGTCGAAGTTGGACGCCACGAGCGCCGCGCGGCAGCGCGATGGCGTCCACACCGCGCGGCGTTCGGCGTCGTCGAGAACGCTCCACGCGGCGATCTCGTCGAGCGTTCGCAGGCACCCTGTCGCAAAGGCCCGTCGCGTCGTCCATGACGCACACGCTCACGCACGGCGACGGCACGCGCTGCGACTGCTCCTGTCGTCAACTCAATACTCCCGCGCGTACGTCGACGACGCCGCTCACCGCTCGCCGCGCTCCAGCGCGCGGATCTTCGCCGCGACCTGCGCGACGGTTTCGTCGGGAATCGTCAGTCCGGACACGTGCGGCGTGACCGTGATCGTCGGGCCGCTACCAGAACGGATGCGACGGGCGGCAACGGCTCCTCGCGGAAAACGTCGAGCGTGGCGCCGGACAGCTTGCCCGCGTCGAGCAGCGCGAGCAGGTCCGTCGTCGACCAGCGCGTCGCCGCGGCCGATGTTCACGACGTGCGCGCCGTCGGCGAGCCGCATCAGTGCGCGCCGGTCGAGCACGTCCTGTCGTGGCTGCGTCGACGGCAGCACGTTGACGAGGAAGTCGAGGCCCGTCGAGAAACGCGCCGAGCTCGTCGCCCGGCGTAAGCAGCGCACGCCTTCGATCGGCTTGCGCGTTCGCGCATGACCGCGCACGGCGAAGCCCTGCGCTGCCAGCGCCCGCGCGATCGCGCGCGCCGATGACGCCGAGTCCCATCACGCCGCCGTGATCTGTCGCCGGCGCGCGCGGCGGATGCTGCAGCCATTGCCGCGTCGCTCTGCTGGCCGCGATACGTATCGAGTCGCTGCACGAAGCGCATCGCGGCGGTGACCGCGTAGCGCACCATCTGCGGCGCCATGCCGGCGTCCTCGACGCGCACGATCGCGGCACGCGCGGGCAGGTTCGGCATCCGCAGCACGTGACCGCACGCCGGCGCTCACCGTGAACACGGCCTTCGGCGACTGCTGCTCGGCGAACAACGTCTTGCTTGGGTATGCGGCGATCGCGTAATCCGCGCGCGCGACGCCGACGCGTCGACCGGCTCATCGGGCTCGTGCCGGTCGACGTCGCGCTTCGGGCAACGCGGCCGCGAAGAGCGTCCATCCACGGTGTGCGCTTCGCCAGCGGGCAGCGACACGCGATATGCATGCGGCAGATGCCTCGCGGCACCGCTCATGGCGCCGATCGTCGAACGAACCGGCAATCCGTCGACGATCCGATTCACGATGGCGCGGATCATTCGCCAGACCTTCGGGATGATCCAGATCATGAGCGCGACCAGCAGCGCGAGAACGATCAGCGCGACGAGCGGATGTGCGAACGCGAGCCACAGCACGGTTCCGACGGCGAGCTCCTCGCCGAACGACGCCGCCCAGTTGGAGAACGGCTCCGGCGACGTGTTGATGACGGCGCGGCTGCCCGACTTCGCGAGATGGCTGCCGGCGGCGAGCGTTCCGCCGAGAATCGCCGCGGCCAGCATCGACGGCGCTGGACGAATCGCCGAACACGCTCGCGGCCAGCGCGGCGCCGGCCGGAATCCGGATGAACGTCTGCACGAGATCCCAGGCCGAATCGACACCGGGATCTTGTCGGCAAAGAATTCGACGACAGCACATGAAGCCCGAGGCCGCGAGCACCATCGGATGCGTCAGCACGTCGAAAGCCCCGCCGGCAGCTCGACCCAGTGCAGATAGCCGAGGCACCGACGATGAACAGCACCGCGTAAAGACGCAGACCGCTCGCCCAGCCGATCGCCGCCGCGAGCGCGACCAGCTGCAACGTGTCGAAGTGCGCGAACGCGTTGGTCAGTCACTTGCGGGTTGCGCAAGTCCGGCGGGAACCCACGCCGGCGGAACGTTTGCCAAGGAACGCGGCGACGCCTTCCTTGCCTTCGGGCGACGCACGGACCGTCGCGATGCGACGCACGGTTCGCGCAATGACTCGGCGTCGATGGGCTTGTGCGCGACGGCGCGGATCAGCGCCTTGCACTCGCGCTGCGCGTTCGGTCCGACGAGGAGCAGCGTACCGAGAACCTCGTTGATCCGGTCGTCGAGTTGCATGATCGGGACGATGTCGTGGACGAGGCCGATCCGGTAGGCCTCCGCGGCTTCGAATCGCTCGGCGGTCAGGAAATAGCGGCGCGCCTGCCGGGCGCCGATCGCCTCGATCACGTACGGCGAGATCGTCGCCGGAATCAGTCCGAGCTTCGCTTCGCGACAACGCGAAGGTCGCCTCCACGGCGGCGATCGCGATATCGCAGCAGGCGACGAGACCGACGCCGCCGCCGTACGCCGCGCCGTGGATGCGTGCGACGGTCGGCTTCGGCACGTCGTTCAAGGTCCGCAGCATTCCGCGCCAGGGCCGCGGCGTCGGCGAGGTTCTCCGCGCGGCTGTACCCCGCCATCTTCTTCATCCAGTTGAGATCGGCGCCCGCGCAAAAGCTCGCGCCATTGCCGGTCAGCACGATCGCGCGCACGCCCTCGTCGGCGCCCAGCTGCAGCAGCGCCTCCGTCAGCTCGGCGATCATCGTTTCGTTGAACGCGTTGTGAACCTCGGGCCGATTGAGCGCGAGAATGCCGACGCCGTTGCGGATCGCGATCTCGAGTGTCGCGAAGCCGACTTCGCCGGGGCTGCTTTCTTTCTCGCCATGACGTTGCGCTTAAGCTTGCCGGGCGCGGATGACCGGGCATCAGCTCGTACGGATGGCGCCAGCGCGGCGTCGCCTTGATGCGCCGAGCCAGCCGTCGAGATTGCGGATACGATCGCCCAGTCGACGCCGATCTCGTCGTCGAAGAACAGGTAGCCGCACATCGAGATGTCGGCGATCGTCAGGCGGTCGCCGACGACGAACGCGCGATCCGTCGAGTGCGCATCGAGAATGCCCCACGCGGTCTCCGCGCGCTTGCGGAACTCGGCCATGACGTCGGGGTTGGGATCCTTCGCGAGCGCGCGCATGAACCGGTACGTCGCCGTGTAGCTCGTGAGCTTGTGGTTGTCGAAGAGGAGCCAGCGCAGGATCTCGCGCCGTTCGTCGTCGTCGCGCGGGCCGAATTGGCCGAGCGTCTCCGCGAGATAGTCGAGGATCACGCCGGATTGCGAGAGCTGGCGGCCGCGATGCTCGAGCACCGGCACCTCGCCCATCACGTTGATGGCGCGATACTCGGGGGTGCGCGTCTCGCCACCGAAGTAGTCGACGAAGCGCGGCGCCCAGTCGGCGCCGGCGAGCTCCAGCGCGAGCGCGGGCTTGTAGGCGTTGCCCGATTGCGCGAAACCGTAGAGCGTGTATTCGGCCACGATTGCTCCCGAGCCGCGTCAGAATCCGCCGTTCGCGCAGCCAGCGCTCGATCTGGTCGAACCGGTCGAGTCCCCAGAACGGCTCGCCGTCGACGACACGAACGGCGAGCCGAAGACGCCGGCGGCGATTGCGCCGCGTCGACCTCGCGCTTCAACGCCTCCTTGATCGCCGGATCGTCGACGGCGCGCGCGCGGCTTGCGCCGCGTCGAAGCCCGCTTGCCCGCGACGTCCGCGGCGACGTCGGGCTTCGAGATGTCGAGGCCGTCGACGAAGAACGCGCGATACAACGCCTTGGCGACGCGCGCCGCGGCCGCCGGGTCGCTGCTGCTTCGCCCACAGCACGATGCGCGACGGCGCCTGCGCGGAATGGGAAACACCGGCGGCATCTTGAACTCGATGCCGTGAAAGCGCGCGCTGCGCAGCGAAATCGCGCTTCGAGTACGTCCCCTTGACCGGCACCTCGGTCAGCGGCGTGGCGCCCGTCTGCTTGAACACGACGCCGAGCAGCATCGGGTGCCAATCGACCGTGCGGCCGTGCTTGGCGGCCAGCGCGTCGATCTTCTGCGACGGCGAGATAGCCGTACGGCGACGAAAAATCGAAATAGAAGTCGATGGGGCTGTCATCGTGCTCTCATCAGTATGCGAGCGCGCGTCCGATCACCAGCCGCTGGATGTCGCTCGTGCCCTCGTAGATCTGGCACACGCGCACGTCGCGGTAGATGCGCTCGACCGGAAAGTCGCTGACGTAGCCGTAGCCGCCGTGGATCTGGATCGCGTCCGAGCACACGCGCTCGGCCATCTCGGACGCGAAGAGCTTGGCCATCGACGCTTCCTTGAGGCAGGGCTCGCCGGCGTCGCGCAGCGACGCGGCGTGCCACACGAGCTGGCGCGCGGCCTCGATCTGCACCGCCATGTCGGCCAGGCGGAAGTTGACCGCCTGGTGCTCGACGATGGGCTTGCCGAACGCCACGCGCTCGCGCGCGTAGGCGAGCGCATGCATCGAGCGCCGCGCGCGCCATGCCCACCGCCTGCGCCGCGATGCCGATGCGGCCCGCTTCGAGGTTCGCGAGCGCGATGCGATAGCCGCTCGCCTTCGTTGCCGAGCAGGTTCGCCGCGGGCACCTCGCAATTCTCGAACACGATCTGCGCCGTGTCGGAGGCATGCTGGCCGAGCTTCTCCTCGACGCGCGCGACGACGTAGCCCGGCGTGCGCGTCTCGACGATGAACGCGGAGATGCCTTTCTTGCCGGCGGCCTTGTCGGTGACCGCGAACACGACCGCGACGTCCGCGTTCTTGCCGGTCGTGATGAACTGCTTCACGCCGTTCAGCACGTAGTGATCGCCCTGCGCGCTCCGCGCGCGTCGTGATCGCGCCCGGCGTCGGAGCCGACGTGCGGCTCGGTGAGGCAGAAGCAGCCGAGCCATTCGCCGCGCGCCAGCGGCTTCAGGTACTTCTCCTTCTGCGCGTCGGTGCCGAACGCGTTGATCGGCCCGCACACCACCGAGTTCTGCACGCTGACGATCGTCGACGTCGCGCCGTCGCCGGCGGCGATCTCCTCGAGCGTCGACCGCGAGCGACACGTAGTCCATCGCGGCGCCGTCCCATTGCTCGGGCACGACCATGCCGAGCGCGCCGAGCTCGCCCAGCGCCCGCAGCTCCTCGCGCGGGAAATGCGCGTCGCGGTCCCAGCGCGCGGCGTTGGGCGCGAGCTCCTCCTGCGCGAACGCGCGCATCGTGTCGCGGACCGAGCTGCTGTTCTTCGTTGAGCAGCATGGCTTGCGCGGCCCGCGCCGCAGGCTCGGGCCGGTTGAGGAGGAAGATCGCCGCCGATGACGAGCGCGCCGCCGACGAGCATCGAGAGCTTCGAGCGCCTCGCCCAGCAGCAGCACGCCGAGCGCGACGGCGAACACGGGCACGAGGTTGATGAACACCGACGTGCGCGCGGCGCCGATGCGGCGCACGCCGTCGTAGAACAGCACGAGCGCGATCGCGGTCCCGAAGATCGCGATGTAGACGATCGCCGCCCACGCGCGCCACGACGCGCCCTCCGGCACGATCGGCCCGGAGAACGCGGCGATCGCCGAGCATCGCGGTCCCCGTGATCGCCGACCACGTGGTCGAGGCGATCGGCGACATGTCGGGCAGCATGCGCTGCGCGATGAGCGTGTTCGCCGCCCACGAGAACGGGCATCCGAACAGCACGACCTCGCCGATCGCCGATGCCGCCGACCATGAGATGCAGGGATTGCCGTGCCCGAGCACGACGGCGACGCCGATCAGCGCGAGCGCGATGCCGACGACCTTGTTGCGCGTCAGGTGCTCGCCGCAGGAACAGCGCCGCGCCGAGCAGCGTGACCGCGGGATTGAGCGCCATGATGAGCGAGGCCCGCGACGCGGAGACGCGCCCGAGGCCGTACATGAAGCACAGGTTGAACACGAACACGCCCGTCGCGCCGAGCAGCGTCACGCCGATCCACTGCGCCGGCGTCGGCCGCGCGAGCCCGCCCTCCAGCGCGTACGCGATCGCCAGGAGCGCGACGATCGCGAGGAGATAGCGCCACAGCGCCGCGGTCACCGCGGCCATCTCCGCGAGACGCGATGCGTCCGCCGACGAACGTGCCGCCCCAGAACAGCGCCATCAGCGTGAGCTTGCCGTAGACGCCAGCCGATGCGCGCGCGGTCACCGCCGATCGTCCAGCGCGAGCCGCGCGGCGAGCGCCGCGAAGACGCCGGCGAGAATCCGCCTCGACCAGCGCTCCAGCCGGACGCGCCGCGAACCAGCGGCGCACGCCGGCGGCCGCGAGGACGAAGAGCGAATCGCCCGCCACGGCGATGACGAGCTGCGTCGCGGCGAGCACCAGGCTCTGCGCGAGCACGCTGCCGTGCGACGGATCGACGAACTGCGGGAAGAGCGCGAGCTGGAACATCGCGACCTTCGGATTGAGGACCGCCGTCACCAGGCCGTCGCGAAACAGCTGGGCGCCGGTACCCGCGCAGTCGCGCCGGCGACGGCCACTGCTCCGGCGAGCGCCAGGTCGACCACGCGAGCCACGCGAGGTAGATCGCGCCCGGCGATGCGGATCGTGTCGTAGGCGACCGGCACCGCGGCGAGAAGCGCCGACAGTCCGAAGGCCGCCGCCAGCGCGTGAAGACAGGAAGCCGGTCGACGTGCCGGCGAGCGAGACGAAGCCTGCCGCGCGGCCCTGCGCAAGCGTGCGCGACACGAGGTACGAGCACGTTGGGTCCCGGCGTCGCCACCAGCGCGACGCACGCGAGGACGAACAGGAGCCAGGTGGCGAGCGGAATCACTCGCGCTCCTCGCCTAAGACGAGTTCGATCGCCATCGCCGTCGCCTCGCCGCCGCCGATGCACAGCGACGCGACGCCGCGCTTCTTGCCGCTGCTTGCGCAGCGCGCCGATCAGCGTCACCAGGATGCGCGCGCCGGACGCGCCGATCGGATGGCCGAGCGCGCACGCGCCGCCGTGCACGTTGACCTTGTCGTGCGGGATGCCGTGCTCCTTCATCGCCGCCATCGTGACCACCGCGAACGCCTCGTTGATCTCGAAGAGGTCGACGTCGCGTCGTCGTCCAGCCCGTCTTCGTAGCAGCTTCTCGATGGCGCCGACCGGCGCCGTCGAAAACCACGCCGGCTCCTGCGCGTGCGTCGCGTGCGCGACGATCACCGCGAGCGGCTTCAAGCCGCGCTTCTCCGCTTCGCGAGCGGCGCATGAGCACGAGCGCGGCGGCGCCGTCCGAGATCGAGCTCGAATTGGCCGCCGTGACCGTGCCGTCCTTGCGGAACGCGGGCTTCAGCGTGCGGAATCTTGTCCGGCGACGCCTTGGCCGGCTGCTCGTCCTTGTCGATCACGACGTCGCCCTTGCGTCCGGTCACCGTGACCGGCGCGATCTCCCACGCGAACGTGCCGTCGTTGTTGGCGGTCAGCGCGCGCGACAGCGACGTCAGCGCGAACTGATCCTGCTGCTCGCGCGTGAACTCGTACTTGCGCGCGCAGTCCTCGGCGAACGTGCCCATCAGGCGGCCCTTGTCGTACGCGTCCTCGAGGCCGTCGAGGAACATGTGGTCGAGCACCTGCTGGTGTCCCATGCGATAGCCCGCCGCGCGCCTTCGGCAGCAGGTACGGCGCGTTGCTCATGCTCTCCATGCCGCCCGCGACGATGACGTCGGCGGTGCCGGCGAGCGAGCGCATCGTGCGCGAGCATCGTGGCCTCCATCGCCGAGCCGCACATCTTGTTGACCGTCGTGCAGCCGACCGACAGCGGCAGGCCCGCCTTGAGCGCCGCCTGGCGCGCCGGCGCCTGGCCCTGTCCCGCCGGCAGCACGCAGCCGATGATCGTCTTGTCGACGTCGTCCGGGCTTGATGCCGGCGCGCTCGACCGCCGCCTTGATCGCGACGGCGCCGAGATCGCTCGCGGCGAGCGACGCAAAGTCGCCCTGGAAGCCGCCCATGGGAGTGCGTGCCGCTCCACAATCACTACGGATCGTTATCCATCGCTTCCTGCGGCACGCCTACTTCGTCTCGTTGAACAGTTCGCGTCCAATCAGCATGCGCCGGATCTCGGTCGTGCCGGCGCCGATCTCGTACAGCTTCGCGTCGCGCCACAGGCGTCCGGTCGGGATAGTCGTTGATGTAGCCGTTGCCGCCGAGCGCCTGGATCGCCTCGCCCGCCATCCACGTCGCCTTTTCCGCCGCGTAGAGAATCGCGCCGGCGGCGTCCTTGCGCGTGGTCTCGCCGCGGTCGCAGGCCTGCGCCACCGCGTACACGTACGCCTTGCAGGCCATCATGTCGAGTACATGTCGGCGACCTTGCCCTGCATCAACTGGAACTCGCCGATCGGCTGGCCGAACTGCGAGCGCTCGTGCACATAGGGAAGCACCACGTCCATGCACGCGGCCATGATGCCGAGCGGACCGGCCGCCAGCACCGCGCGCTCGTAGTCGAGGCCGCTCATCAGCACCTGGACGCCGCGCCCTTCCGCGCCGAGGATGTTCTCCGCCGGCACTTCGCAATCCTGCGAACACGAGCTCGCACGTGTTGGAGCCGCGCATGCCGAGCTTGTCGAGCTTCTGCGCGGTCGAGAAGCCCTTCATGCCCTTCTCGATCAGGAACGCCGTGATGCCCTTGCGGGCCGGCCTGCGGATCGGTCTTCGCGTAGACGACGAGCGTGTCGGCGTCCGGACCGTTGGTGATCCACATCTTGGTGCCGTTGAGCACGTAGCGATCGCCCTTGCGATCGGCGCGCAGGCGCATCGACACGACGTCCGACCCCGAGCCGGGCTCGCTCATCGCGAGCGCGCCCACGTGCTCGCCGCTGACGAGCTTCGGCAGGTACTTGCGCTTCTGCGCGTCGCTGCCGTTGCGGCGGATCTGGTTCACGCACAGGTTCGAATGCGCGCCGTACGACAAGCCGACCGACGCCGACGCGCGCGAGATCTCTTCCATCGCCACGCAATGCGCGAGATAGCCCATCGCGGTGCCGCCGTACTCGTCCTCGACGGTGATGCCGAGCAGGCCGAGGTCGCCCATCTTGCGCCACAGGTCGGGCGGAAACGTGTTGGTGCGGTCGATCGATTCCGCGCGCGGCGCGATTTCGTCCGCCGCGAACTGCTGCACCGTCGAGCGCAGCATGTCGATCGTCTCGCCGTGATGGAACGACAGCGACGGAAATTTGAGCATTGAGTTCCTCCTACTGATCCTGGCGGCCGTGCATCACCATCAGCGTCTGCTGCATGAGCGCGACGAGCGTGCGCGTGCCGCCCTCTTCCGCGTGGACCTCGCCGCGGGTGATCGCGAGCGTGCGGCCCGGCTTCACCACGAAGCCCTCGGCGACGATGCGCTCGCCCTTCGCGGGGGCGACGAGATTGAGCTTGAATTCCACGGTCAGCACCGACGCGTCTTCGGGAAACAACGTGAAGCCGGCGTAGCCACCGGCGGTGTCGACGATCGTGCTGACGATTCCCGCATGCACGTAGCCGTGCTGCTGCGCGAGCTCGGGTCGGGGCGCGACCGCGATCGCGCAATAGCCGGGCGCGACCTCGCTGATCGCCGCCCCGATGAGCTTCATCGCGCCCTGCCGCGCGAAGCTCTCGCGCACGCGCGCCTCGTAGCCCGCGAACGCCGGAATGAAAACGGACGTCGTCATGCCGAGGTCCTCGCGCCGTGTCGATGAGGGCATCGTATCTTACGTTTACGTAAACGTCAACTTCATCGGGACGCGCGCTAGCCAGCCGCCGGCTCGCCCGCCTTGCGCCGGGCCTCGTCCTTGAGCCGGCGCCGGCAATCGCGCTCGACGCCGTCGATCTCCGCCAGCACCGCGTCGATGTCCTCCTTCTGCTGCAGCAGCCGCGCCCGGCGCTCGCCCAGCATCTCGATGAACATCGCGAGCTGCGCACGCTCGTTGCGCGCGACTTCGTACAGGTCGAGCAGCTCGCGGATCTCGAGCAGGCTGAAGCCCAGGCGCTTGCCGCGCAGGATGAGCTTCAGCCGCACGCGCTCGCGCTCGCGATAGACCCGCGCGCGTGCCGCGCCGCTCGGGCGCGAGCATGCCCTCGTCCTCGTAGAAGCGAATCGCGCGCGTGGTGAGCGCGAACTCGTGCGCGAGCTCGGAGATCGAGTAGGTGCGCTCGGCAGCGGGGCGGCGGGGCGCGTCATACCCGTGTGGGGAAATAGCACGGCCGCGCGGGGCGGTCGCCGGTCCACGATACCATACGTCCGTATCGAGCCTCCCATGTCCGCACCGCATCCCGCCATCCTCGACTATCCGATGCCGCCCCGCCGGCGCCGGGCACGGCCTTCGCCGTGGCGCCCGGCATTCGCTGGCTGCGGATGCCGCTGCCGTTCGCGCTCGACCACATCAACCTGTGGCTGCTCGAGGAAGACGAGGACTTCACGCTCGTCGACTGCGGGTACGGCGACGCGCCCACGCGCGCGCTGTGGGAGCGGCATTTCGCGGAGACGCTCGGCGGAAGGCCCGTGACGGCATCGTCGCCACCCACTGCCATCCCGACCATCTCGGCAACGCCGCGTGGATCTCGGAGCGCTTCGGCTGCCGCGTGACGATGACGCACGGCGAATTCCTGACCGCGCACGCGATCCTCGACGAGCGCGCCGCGCATTCGCCGGAGGACACCTGCGAGCTCTTTCGGCGCACGGCATGTCCGCCGAAGACGTGCGAGCACTGCCGCGCGCGGCAACCGCTACCAGCGCGGCGTGCCGGAGCGCCTCCATCGTTCGACCGCATCAGGGACCGCGACGACATCCGCGCGGCGGGACACGATTGGCGGGTCATCGCCGGCTACGGCCATTCGCCCGAGCACGCGTCGCTGTTCGCCGAGGCGCGCGGCGTTCTCATCTCCGGCGACATGCTGCTGCCGAAGATCAGCACCAACGTGAGCGTGTGGCCGAGCGATCCGGACGGCGACCCGCTCGGTCGCTTCCTGGACTCGCTGACCGCGTTCGAATCGCTGCCGCCCCGATCCGCTGGTGCTGCCCTCGCACGGACTTCCGTTCCGCGGCATCCCCATGCGGGTCGCGCAGCTGCGCGCGCATCATGACGCGCGGCTGGCCGAGCTCTACGAGGCGATCGCCGCGGCGTCCGCGCCGGTGTCGGCCGCCCAGATGGTGCCGATCCTGTTCCGGCGCCCGCTCGATCTGCAGCAGCGGTTCTTCGCGATGGGCGAAGCCATCGCCCATCTCAACCATCTCTGGCGGCGCGCCGCGTGCGCCTACGCGCGGCGGACGGCAGCTCCGCTTCGTTATTCAGCAGAACAACGACGAGAATCGATGTCCACACCTGCCACCGAAAATCGCAAGCTCGATCCTGTCGCGCTCGCCGAATCGCTCGCCTCCGCCGCCGAAAAAAGCGCCAAGGCCATCGGCGACTTCGCGGCGCGCAACGCCAAGAGCGGCTGCCTTGCGACGAGCTGGGACTGGGCAAGGCGTTCATGGAGCTCTGCCGCCCAGATGCTCGCCAATCCCGCGCGGCTCGCCGAATCGCAGATGAACCTGTGGTGGGAATACATGAGCCTGTGGCAAGGCTCGATGCTGCGCCTCATGGGCGCGCAGGCGACGCCGGTCGCCGTGCCGGCGCAAGGGCGACAAGCGCTTCAAGCACGAGGACTGGCACGAGCACTTCCTGTTCGACTACATCAAGCAGAGCTACCTCATCACCGCGCGCTGGATGCACGACCAGGTGGCGAGCGTCGAAGGGCTGGACGAGCACACCAAGAAGAAGGTCGATTTCTTCACGCGCCAATACATCGACGCGCTGGCGCCGTCGAACTTCGCGCTCACCAATCCGGAAGTGTTCCGCGAGACCGTCGCGTCGGGCGGGCAGAACCTCGTCAAGGGCCTGAACAACCTGCTCGACGACATCGAGCGCGGCGGCGGCCAGCTGCGGATCTCGATGACCGACGCCAAGGCGTTCGAGCTCGGCGTCAACATCGCGACCACGCCCGGCAAGGTCGTGTTCCAGAACGAGCTCATGCAGCTGATCCAGTACGAGCCGACGACCAAGAAGGTGTGGAAGCGCCCGCTGCTCGTCATTCCGCCGTGGATCAACAAGTACTACATCCTCGACCTGCGCGAGAAGAACTCGTTCATGCGCTGGGCGGTCGGCGAGGGGATGACGACGTTCGTGATCTCGTGGGTCAACCCCGACGAGAAGCTCGCGCACAAGAACTTCGAGGACTACCTCACCGAGGGCACGCTGGCGGCGCTCGACGCGATCGAGAAGGCGACCGGCGAGGCCGACGCCAACGTCATCGGCTATTGCCTCGGCGGCACGCTGCTCGCCGCCACGCTCGGCCATCTTGCGGCGAAGAAGGACGAAGCGGAGTCGCCAGCGCGACGTTCATGACGTCGCTCATCGACTTCACCGCCGCCGGCGAGCTCGACGTGTTCATCGACGAGGCGCAGGTCGCCTCGCTCGAGAGCAAGATGAACGAGCGCGGCTACCTCGAAGGCAGCGAGATGGCGACGACGTTCAACATGCTGCGCGCCAACGACCTCATCTGGTCGTTCGTGATCAACAACTACCTGCTTGGCCGCGACCCGTTCCCGTTCGACCTGCTGCACTGGAACTGCGACTCGACGCGCATGCCGGCGGCGATGCACAGCTTCTACCTGCGCAACATGTACATGAACAACCTGCTGCGCGAGCCGGATGCGCTCACGCTGGCGGGCACGAAGATCGACCTGTCGAAGGTCGCCACGCCGGCCTATTTCGTCTCGGCGATCGAAGATCACATCGCGCCGTGGAAGACGACGTACGCCGGCACGCAGACTCCTGAACGGCAAGAACGCGATTCGTGCTGTCGGGCTCCGGACACATTGCCGGAATGGTGAATCCGCCCGCCGCGAACAAGTACGGGTACTGGACCAACGACAAGCTGCCCGCCACAGCCGGATGCATGGTTCGCGAGCGCGACGCAGCACGAGGGCTCGTGGTGGCCGAACTGGCGCCAATGGGTGACGCCGTATCTCGGGCGCGAAGTCCCGCGCGCGTGCCCGGCAAGGGCAAGCTGAAGGTGCATCGAAGCGGCGCCCGGGCACTTACGCGCGCATCCGGGCGGACGCCAAGTAGACGTCCACGGGCACGCGAACGCGAGTGGAACGCATGGTCAGAGCTGAATCGCATCGGCGTTCGCTGCCGCGCTCGCGGTTGCTGTCGCGGGTGTCGCCGCGCAGGCGCGTTGCGACGATTGCGGCGTGGTGCAATCGATGCGCCTGGTCGAGCAGCAAGGCAAGGCCTCCGGGGTCGGAATGGTGGCCGGCGGCGTCCTCGGCGGCGTGCTCGGCCACCAGATCGGCAGCGGCCGCGGAAACACGGTGGCGACGATTGCCGGCGCCGCGGGCGGCGCCTACGCGGGCAACCAGGTCGAAAAGAATCAGAAGAAGAAGACTTACTGGGCGGTCGCGATCAGGATGGACAACGGCGCCACGCGCAACTTCACCTACACGAACAAGCCCGCGGTCCACGAAGGCGAGCGCGTCAAGCTCGTCGACGGCGGCCGCCGGCTGGCGCTGGTCGCGAATTAGCGAGCCTTCGCGCCTCAGCGGCCCTGCCGCTGCATGTTGCCGCTCCCGCTGCCGTCCTGACCCTGCGGCGTATCGCGCGGCTTCGCCTCGCCGCCGCGCTGGGCGTTGCTACCCGAATCGGGTGCGGGCCGCGCCTGCGGTGCCGGATGCGGCGCAGGTGTGCGGCGCGGCCTGCGGTGGAGGACGCGGCTGGCTCGCCTGCGGCGTCGGCGCCGGCTGCTGCGCCTGCACGCGCGCACGGTTGCTGCATCTGCGGCGGCCGCCACCGGCGGGGCTGTCGCGCCATCTGCCCCTGCGGCGGCGTCGGCGGCACCGGTTGCGGCTGCGCGACGCGTGAGGCGGTTGCGCGTACGGCTGAGGCTGCGGCGTCTGCGGCTGCGCGACGCGTGAAGGCGGTTGCGCGACGCCTGAGGTTGTGCCGGCGACGTCGGCTGCGCATACGAAGGCGCGCGCCGGTTGTCGCGCGCTGCATCGTAGGCGCAGGCTGCGCGCGGCGCGGCGTGCGCGTCGTCGGCGACACGTTGGCGTTCGACGGGCCGAGTACGGTGCGGCGGGGTCGTCGTCCCGCGCGGCATGTTGTGCCGCTGCCTGGGTGCGCGTCGGCCGCGCGGTGGTCGGATGGAACGTCGAGGCCGGCGGCGGCGCGCTCGCGGGACGCTGGAATGCAGCGCGGCTCGCTCGACGCGCACGGCGGCGCGCTCGGCAACACGGGCGCGGTCGCCACTGCTCGCGCGAAACGCGCACGAGGTTCTGCTGCACGGGCTGGCGCGTGTAGAACGCCGAGCCCGACACCGCGGTGATGCCGCTCGGCGCATTCCAGTTGCGATACGACGTAGGCGGCGGGCTGTTCGGGCGCCACACGGCGACGTTCACGGCGTACGGCCGGTTGTAGCGATCCCAGCAGCCGTTCGAGCAGCGTCCCCACCACGGGCGATACGGCTCGCCCCACCCAAGCGGCACCCATCCGTAGACGGGCGCGCCGACCGTTGCCGACATGCTCCAGCCGGCGCCGCCAGTCCATCCGACGAGCGCCGGTGCCCACAACGGACGCGCGACGTAGGTTCCCGGGGCCCAGCCCCAGCGGCCACGACGTACGCCCAGCGGCCGTAGTGGAACGGCGCGTAGCCCCAGGGCGCAGTAGTCGACCCACGTCGGGCCCCAGGCGCCGACGTCGGTCCAGTAACCGTTGCGATACGGCGCCCAATCGGTGGCGACGTCGGTCGGATACCACACGGCGCCGTACTCGGCGTTCTGCGTCCATGTCCCGTACTGATCGAGATCGGCCGCGCCGACCATCTGCGGCGAAACGTAATCGCCGTGACGCCGAGCGCGATAGTAGCGATCGCGGCTCGCGACCCACGAGTCGAAGCCGTCGATGCCGACGCCGTTGTGCACGGTCGCGTACTGCGGATCGGCGCCGTCGACGTCTGCCGTCTGCCCGGGCAGCACCTGCTGCAGGGCGCCCGCGGTCTGCACGTTGGCTTCGCCTTCGCGCACCACGACGCGTGTGTGCTCGCGATCGTTGCTCACGTCGACGCGATACAGGCCGGGCCGCGTGAGCACGACCTGCGCGTTCGGCGTGTCGACGCGCGCGGTCTCGCCGGGCTCGAGCACGCGCACGCGCACGCTGACGCGGCCCTGCGCGACGAACAGCGCGAATTGGCGATCGTCGAGGCGCGACACGTGCAGGTTGGTGTCGCCGGCAACGCGGAACTGCCTACCGCCGAAGTCGATCTCCGCACGGCCGTCGTTGCCGACCCACAGGTTGTCGCCGCTCGTGACCGGATAGTTGAGTCCGATGGGCGCCCATGCGTCGGGCTGGTCCTGGGGCGCGAGGAAGAGCTCGCCGCCGACGTCCGCGACACGTCCGACGCGGCCGGGCAGATCTTCCTGCGCAAGCGCCACGTGGCGCGGCCGCAAGCGCGACCACCGCGCAGGCCGCAGCGAACCGCGTGATGCGACGTCATGACCGGAAAGGCAGACAGGTTCATCGATTCCTCCTCTTTGCACGCATAAGACAACGTGTTCACCCGAGCGTTCGTTGACGGGTCTTCCCGAGTCCGGCGCGGGCCGTTTTGCTTTAGAATTTTCCTACAAACGGCGGCGGCCGCGCCACGACCCTCGAATGCCCCATCACCAGAGGAGAAAACCATGCGGAGATTCCGTCCGACGCTTGTCGCCGGCGCACTCGCGCTTGCCCTTTCAGCGGGCAACGCGTCCGCGCAGTTTACAAACACTTACATCTTCGGCGACAGCCTGAGCGACGCCGGCCAGTACGGGGCGCGATTCACGACCAATCCCGGGCTCGTGACGCCGATGTACGTCGGCCAGTATTTCGGCCTCACCACAGCGCCGTCGTTCACCGGCGGGCTCGATTACGCGCAAGGCGGCGCGCGCGTCAACTCGCCGTCGTCTGCCGTGCCGGTGGGCGTGCCCGACTTCTCGATCGTGCAGCAGGTCAGCCAGCAGCTCGCGAAGACGCCGGTGCTCGATCCGAACGCGCTCTATCAGATCCAGGGCGGCGCCAACGACATCTTCAGCTCGCGACGCAATTCCTCGGCGGGCAGATCACGCAGGCGCAGCTGCAGGCAGGCGTCACGCAGGCGGCGCTCGACCTCGCGGCGCAAGTCGTGAGGCTGCAGGCCGCGGGCGCGCAGTACATCGTCCTTCAGAACTTGCCGGATATCGGCAAGACGCCGGCCATAGCGGCGGGCGCACAGGCGCAGCAATTGTTCACGGCGTTGTCGCAGACCTCTTCAACTCGACGCTCAACTCCGCGATCGCGACGTCCGGTCTGCAGGTCATCCAGTTCAACACGTCGGCGCTGCTGAACGAAATCATCGCCAATCCGTCGCTGTACGGATTCGTCAACACGACGCAGCGTGCGTGCACGACGCAGAGCTCGCTCAACTGCACGCCGTCGACGCTCGTCGCGCCGAACGCGAACCTGCAACTACGTGTTCGCCGACGGCGTGCATCCGACGACCGGCGCCGATCTCCTGCTCACGCAGGCGATCGTCTCGATGATCACCGGGCCGCAGCAGATGGCGGCGCTCGGCGAAGCGCCGATCGACGTCGAGCGCGCGAACTGGCGCACGCTCGACAGCCGGATGATGTCGGCGATCAACGCGCCGGGCACCGCAGGGAAGTTCCAGGCGTGGGCCGCGTACGACTACGCGAACGCCGACATCTTCGGGCAACGGCGTTGCCGGCGACGGCGATCTCAACACGGTCTCGGTGGGCGGCGACATGCGCGTCACCGACCGCATGCTCGCCGGCCTCCAGTTCGCGTACTCCGAATACAAGGGCGACTTCGGCAACGGCGGCGGCGACTTCAAGCTGCGCGAGCCGATGCTCACGGTCTACGGCGGCTACGGCGAAGGCCCGTGGTACGTCGGCGCGACGCTCGGCGTCGGCCGCTCGACTACAGCACCAACCGCACCATCGTGCTCGGCGCGGCGACGCGCACCGAGACGGGCGACACCGACCGGGTATCACAACGTCGCGCGCCTGCTCGGCGGCTACTGGTTCAAGTACCAGGACTGGAACCATGGTCCGTTCGCGAAGCTGACCTACGAAAAGATCGTCGTGCGGCAGTTCAGCGAGAACGGCAGCGACAGCACCGCGCTCACCTACAACCAGCAGAAGAACGACGCGTTCTGGTCGAGCCTCGGCTGGCAGGTCGCCGGCAACGTCCAGCGGCTTCCGGCCGTTCGCGCGCGCCACCTGGGAGTACAACTTCGACACCGACACGCGACAGGTGTCCGCCAAGTCGAACACGCTCGCGGGAACTTACGTCGGTGCCCGGCTTCGTGCAGGACGACAACTGGTGGCTGTTCGATCTCGGCGTCAGCCAAGGACTTCGGCAGGGTCACCGGATTCCTTTCCGGCAACGTGTCCGCGGGCAAGGGCGACGGCGACTACTGGGCGGTCACCGTCGGCATTCGCGTTCCGCTGTAACGCGGCCGCAGGCGCGAGAGCGCGGCAGGCCCGTCGATGGCGCGCACGCCGTACCACGACGTCCACTCGCCGTCGACGAGCTCCACGGGCTTCCCGTGGCGCTCTTTCATGTCGCGTACGTCGCGCGCGCGAAACGCGTACGGCTCCGTCGACAGCAGGATGCGCTGCGGCGTCGCGCCACGCGGCGTCGTCGTCGTCGACGCTCCGGATAGCGTGCGTCCGAGTGCGCCGGCACGCGTGTCCCAGCCGACCCGCGCCAGCGTCGCGCTGACGTACGTCGCCGCGCGACACCGTCATCCACGGCTTGCGCCAGATGAGATAGAGCACGCGCTCGCGCGGCGATGCCGCGCATCGCGTCCTCGACGCTTGCGAGCGCCGCGTGCGAATTCATCGGCCAGCGCAGCGGCTTCGCGTGCGCGTCCGAAGACTCGCCGAACAACGCGAAGAGCGCAGCGTTGTCGATGGGCGCGATCGGATGCGTCACGATGACGTGCGGCACGAACGCACGCGCCGCGTCGACGTCCTCGCGCCGGTTCTCGTCGACGTTGACGACGAGGTGCGTCGGGCGCGAGCGCGCGCAGCAGCGCGAGGTCCGGATCCTTGGTGCCGCCGATCTTCGGCACCGCGCCGCGCTTCGCGCGGATGAACGCAGAATCCGGTGCGCGCGACGACGCGGGCGCCGAGGTCCGAGCGCGAACAGGAGCTCGGTCAGGCTCGGCACGAGGCTCGCGATGCGCGACCGGCGCCGGCGGGCGCGTGCGCGACGCCTGCCCAGTCGACGTTGCGCCCATCGCTCAATCGAATGCCGGGCTTGCGCGTCCGGCCGGCGACCACGCGATCGTAGATCGGCCGCGGCACGCAGCGCAGCACGCGCCGAGCCATCGCCATCTGCCACGGCAGCACGTAGAAGCGCTGCGCGCGCGCGATGGCGCGCGCCATGAGCCGGGCGGCCTCGTCCGGCGCGAGTCAGGAACGGCATCCGGTACGGGATTGTCGCTCGGTCATCGGCGTCGCGATGAAGCCCGGGCAGATCGTCACGACGGCGACGCCGGATCCGACGAGCTCGACGCGCAGGCTTTCGAGATAGGTGATCGCGGCCGCCTTCGACGCCGAATACGCGCCCGCGCCCGGGCAGGCCGCGAAAACCCGCGACGCTGGCGATCCCGACCAGCGTACGCCGCTGCGCGCGCTCGCGCATCGGCGCCGACGAACGGCGAGAACGTGTGCACGATGCCGAGCACGTTGGTCTCGAAGACCGCGCGGAACACGGGCAGGTCGTCGGCGCTCGTCGGTCAGCGTGCCCGCGCGAGATGCCGGCGTTGGCGATCACGATGTCGGGCACGCCGAATCGCGCAATGAAATCGGCCGCGGCGCCGGCGAGCGTCCGCCGGCGTCGCGCACGTCGCCGGCGTAGGTGGCCACGCTCGCCGGCGCCAGCTTGCGGCCGAGCGCGCGCGAGCTCGGCCTCGCGGCGTGCGAACAAGCCGAGCGTCGCGCCGCGCGCTGCGTAATGCCGCGCCAGCGCCTCACCGAGCCGACGACGCGCCGGTGAGGAAGACGCGCATCGCGCGAGTCGGCAGCTAGGACTTCGGTCGTTCGGCGCGCGCCTTGGCGATCAGCGCATCGATCGCGCGATGGGATGCTCGCGTGTCCGCCGTGCAGCTGCTCCGGACCGGTCGCGTACTTGCCGTCGACGATCATCGTCGGCACCGACTGGATGTTGTAGGCCTGCGCGAGCTGCTTCGCGCGATTCACCTTGCCGACGATCGCGAACGAGTTGTAGAGCTCCTCGACCTTCTTGCGGTCGAGACCCTTGCTCGCCGCCCAGTCGAAGAAGTCCTTCTCGTTCCACAGCGGCGCGCCCTTGCCGTGGATCGCCGCGAACACCTCCGGCGACAGCTTGGCTCCTCGCCCAGCGCATCGAGCGTGTAATAGACCTTGGCCAGATTCTCCCAGCGCGGCTGGAACATGACGGGGATGCGGCGGAACGTCACGTCGGCCGGCTTGCGTCTTGAGCCATGCCTGCAGGACGCGGCTCGAGCTCGCCGCAATGCGGGCATCCGTAGGAGAAGAACTCGATCACCTCGATGTTCTTGCCCGGTCTCGACCAGCTGCGGGTTCTTGAGCCGCACGTAGTTCTGTGCCCTCGACCATGCCCTGCGCGCCCGCGCTCGCGGCAAGCAGTCGCCAGCGAAGCGACGCCGCGGCGATGGCGCGCGAAGCGGCCTTGACGGATTGCGACGATCAGGTTAGTGCTCATGCATGCTCCTTGCTTGTCGGTGCGCAGAAGCGCCTGCGATGTCTTGGTCGGTTCAATCCGCCTTCCGGTTCCGGACGGCGGCAGGCGGTCGAACGACAGGGTCAGAACTTGATGACCGCGACATCGAAGCCGTTCTTGGCGAGATCGTTGCGGATGCGGTTCAACTCGTCGGTGTTGTCGTAAGGCCCGAGGCGAACGCGATAACGGATCCCTTTGTCCGGCAGCGTTCCCTGCTGGACGTTGGCCTGCCAGCCGGCGAACGCGAGCCGCGCCTTCAGGTTCTCGGCGTCGGCCTCGGCCGTGAACGAGCCCGCCTGCAGCCAGAAGCGCTCCGGCAGCTTGGTCGGCGGTCGTCGGCTCCGCGCGTTGCCACCTTCTCCGTCGACTTTGTCGGCGGCCTTCGTCCGCGGCCTTGTCCGCCGTCTTGTCCGCTGCGCGTTCCTTGGCCTGGTCGACGACCGCGCGGTCCGGCGACTTCTTCGCCTCCGCCTGGACCTTCGGCTCCTCGACGCCGGGCAGGATCTTGTAGAAATCGAACCGCGGCTTGTCGGTTGCGCCGGCTCGGCCTTGTCGGTGCGCGACGGTCGCGCGGGGCTTCGCGCGCGTCCTTGCCGGCCTGCGCGGGAAACGGCCCGTTGGCCTTCATGAGGTAATACGCGACGCCCGCCGCGAGGCCGAGACCCAGCACGAGTCCGATGAAGACGCCGAGCAGCGTGCCGCCCGGCCATCGCGCGCGGCGCGATGCGCGGCGGCGAGCGGTCACGGAAGAACGCGCGTTGGGCGCTGGTCTTACCCATCGCATTTTCCGCATCACATCTGCTCCGGCGCCGAAATGCAAAGTACCGCGAGACCATTCTTCAGCACCTGCCCCGTCGCGACCGCCAGCGCGAGGCGTGCTCGCGCGCATCGTCTCGTCGTCGACCAGGAACCGCTCGGCATTATAGTAACTGTGGAATTCCTGGGCCAAATCCTTGAGATAGAACGTGATCTGATGCGGCGCCAGATCGCGCGCCGCGTTGGCGAGCTCCGCGGGAAAATCGGCGAGCCGGCGCAGCAGCGCCTGCCTCGTACGGACTCGTCGAGCGCTGAGAGGTCGGCGTCGCGCATCCGCAGCGGCGCCTCGGCAATCGCGATGCTCGCCTGCCGCAGCACCGAGCACATGCGCGCATGCGCATACTGGACGTAGTACACGGGATTGTCGTCGGACTGCGAGCGCGCGAGGTCGACGTCGAACACGAACTCGGTGTCGGCCTTGCGCGAAACGAGGAAGAAGCGCACCGCGTCGCGGCCGGCCTCGTCGATCGAGGTCGCGCAGCGTCACGTAGTCGCCGGCGCGCTTGCTGATCTTCACTTCCTCGCCGCCGCGCATCACCGTCACCATCTTGTGCAGCACGTAATCGGGATAGCCCTTCGGGATGCCCATCTCCGATCGCCTGCAGGCCGGCGCGCACGCGCGTGACCGTGCTGTGATGATCGCCGCCCTGCACGTTGATCACCTTGCCGAAGCCGCGTTCCCACTTGGTCACGTGATAGGCGACGTCGGGCACGAAGTACGTGTAGGCGCCGTCGGACTTGCGCATCACGCGGTCCTTGTCGTCGCCGTAGTCCGTCGTGCGCAGCCACAGCGCGCCCTCCTGCTCGTAGGTCTTGCCCGATGCGACGAGGCGCTGCACCGTCGCGTCGACGCGGCCGTCGGTGTACAGCGAGCTCTCGAGATAGTAGTGATCGAACTTCACGCCGAACGCCGAGAGATCGCGGTCCTGCTCGCGGCGCAAGCTCGGCCACGGCGAACCGGCGGATCGGGTCGATGTCGGACAGGTCGTGGCCGACCTCGGCCAGGTAGCGCTGCGCGATCTCGCGAATGTACTCGCCGTGATAGCCGTCCTCGGGAAACGCGGCGGGCTCGCCCAGCAACTTCCTTCGCGCGCGCGCGCACCGAGATCGCGAGATTCTCGATCTGCTGGCCGGCGTCGTTGTAGTAGAACTCGCGCGTCACCGCAGGCGCCTTGCGAGGCGAGCAGGTTGGCGATCGCATCGCCCAGCGCCGCCTGCCGGCCATGGCCGACGTGCAGCGGACCGGTCGGATTGGCGGACACGAACTCGACCATCACCGGTCTCGCCCGACGCGTGCGCGCGACAGGCCGAACGCAGCGCCCTCGGCCAGCACGCGCGTGACGATCGTCTGCCGCGCTGCCGGCGTCAGCATGATGTTGATGAAGCCGGCGCCGGCGATGTCGATGCGCTCGACGACGGCGACGGCGGCAGCGCGGCCACGATGCGACTGCCGCAAGGTCGCGCGGATTGCGCTTGCGCCTGCTTCGCGAGCGCCAGCGCGACGTTCGGTGCGTAGTCGCCGTGCGCGGCCTGCTTCGGCCGCTCGAGCGCGACAGGACGTTCCGGCGTGCGCCGGCAGCGCCGCCGCTACCGCGGCGGACAGCGCGCTGTTCGAGCTTCGGTCTTCGGGATCGGTCACGTGAGGACGCGAGCCGATGCGCCTGGCGAAACGCTCGAATTATAGCGGGTCGCGCATCATCCGAAGCCGGCCGGATCCACATCGAGCGACCAGCGCGCGCGCCGGCCGGGCAGCGCCGTCGAGCGCTCGCGCCATGCCGCGAGGAAACGCTGCAACGCCGGTCGCGCGTCGCTCTGCACGACGATCTGGCCGCGCTCGAATCCCGCGCGCCGCGCGAGCAGCGCCGGCACCGGCGAGAACACGTTACGTCCGCGTGCGATGCGTCGCGCGAGCGCCATGCCGCCGGCGTGCGCGTGCTCGCAGAAACGCATCGACATCGGCGCGGTGATGCGCTTCCGCGGCGAGCAGCGCGACATGCGTGTACGGCGGCAACTGCGCGGCGCGGCGTTCGGCCAGCAGCGATTCGGCGAATCGCGGGTAGTCGTGCGTGGCGAGCGCCGCGTAAACGGGATGGTCGGGGAAGTCGGTCTGCACGATGACCTCGCCCGGCAGCCCCGCCCTTCCCGCGCGTCCGGCCACCTGCATGAGCAGCGCGGCCAGGCGTTCCGTCGCGCGGAAGTCGGCGCTGTACAGCGCGTTGTCGGCGCCGAGCACGCCCACCAGCGTCAGCCGCGGAAAGTCGTGCCCCTTCGCCAGCATCTGCGTGCCGACCAGGATGTCGAGCGTATTCGCGGCGACCTGGTCGCGCACGTTGACGAAACGCGTTTTTCGCGCGCGCGTGCTGTCGCGGTCGACGCGCGCGATGCGCGCAGCGGGAAATGCCTCGGCCAGCGCGCGCTCAAGCCGCTGCGTGCCAAAGCCGAGCGGCAGCAGGTCGACGTTCCCGCACGTGGGGCATGCGCGCGGGCAGAGCGCTCGACGTGTCCGCAGTGATGGCATCGCAACGACGGCGGCTCGCGATGCGTGGTGAGCCGCGCGCTGCAGCGCGGGCAATGCGCTTCCCACTTGCATGCGGAACAGATGAGCGACGGCGCGAACCCGCGGCGGTTGACGAAGATCAAGCGATTGCTCGCGCCGCGCGAGTCGCGCGGCGATGGCCGAGCGCAGCGTCTCCCCGATTCCGTCGAGCGAGCGCGCCGCGCGATTGCCGCGTGAGCGACGACCGGCGGCAGCACGCGCGCGCGGATCGGCGCGCTGCGGAAGGTCGAGGCGCCGATAGCGCCGCTCGCGCGCGTGCAGCCACGATCTCGAGCGAGGGCGTGGCGCTGCCGAGCACGACGGGAACCGCCCGGCGCTGCGCGCGCCAGATCGCGGCATCGCGCGCGTGGTAGCGCACGTTGTCCTGCTGCTTGTACGACGCATCCTGTTCCTCGTCGACGACGACGAGTCCCAGCGCCGGCAGCGGCGCGAACACGGCAAGCCGCGTCCCCAGCACGAGTCTGCGCCGCGCCCGACGCGGCGGCCAGCCACTCGGCGCGGCGCTCGCCGCGCGGCAAGCCCGCTGTGCAACGTCGCGACGCGCAGGCCGGGCGATGCCGCACGCACGCGGGCGACGAGTTGCGGCGTCAGGTTGATCTCGGGCACCAGCATCAGCACCTGCGCGACCTTGCGCGAGCACGCGCGCCGCCGCCGCCAGATAGACGTCGGTCTTGCCGCTGCCGGTGACGCCGTGCAACAGGAACGGCACGAATTGCGTCCGGCGGCCGCGATCGCCTCGACCGCCGCGGATTGCGCGTCGTTCAACGCATAGCGCGCAGCGACCGGCCGCGACGGGCGCGGCGGCATCCGCGGCGACGATGTACGCGTCGTTGCGCCAGCGCCGCAGCGTGCGCTTCCAATGCGGCGGCAGCGTCGCGATCGCCGTCGCGGCAAGCGTCCCGCCGCCTTGCTGGAACCGGTCGAACAACGCGCGCGCCGCGGGCGCTCGCGCGAGCTTGCCCGGCAGCGCCGCGACGCCGTTGTCCGTCAAGCGCAGGTCGGATGCGATTGCGCGCGGAGTGCGTTGCGCCGCCGCAAGCGGCGGCACCGCGAGCGCCAGCGCAAGTCCGATGGGTTCGTGGTAATACGACGCGACGAACGTCGCGAGATCGATGCACATCGAGCGGCAGCGACTAGTCCATCGACGACGTCGATCGATCGGTTGCAATTTTTCGCGTGCGATCGCCGGAGTCGCGGCGCAACGTCCGCGACGACGCCGGTCAAGCCGGCGAGTCCCAAGCGTTACGCGAACGATGCTGCCGCGTGCGACCGCGAGACCTTCCGGTACCCAGTAGTCGAACGTCGTCGCCGTGGCGACCGGAAGCGCTACGCGAGCGATCGGCATGGCATCGCGTTGCGCTGCTGTCAGCGCCGCGATCAGCGATAAACGCAACAAGTTGTAGTGTTCCAAGTCCTCATGAGCTAACCGCAGCTTTGCTGCCCAAGTCCTTCATTCATAAGGAGTGCAAAAAAGAGACACCAACGCTGTGCATAACTTTGTGCGTAAGTGACTGCACACGCTGAGCGATTATGACGCGGGCACGATGCGCACGGCGCTCGCGCGCGATGCGCGTTGATCAGAAAAGCGTTTGAATCTCAATGAGTTGTGCATGGCAGTCGCAGTGCGACGACGGCCGGCCCGACTCGGTGCGCCTGACGCTCGCGGCCTTCGTGTGCATAAGTGCCCCGAGGGACTGTGGTCGGCGGCGATTTGTCAAGGCCCCGGAACAGCGAGCACTGGCGCGGCTTTCCGGGCATTTTCCCTAGGGACGCGCGCACGCCCCGCAAATCAAGCAGCGGCGCGGAGTTTCGCGCGAAGTCGTATGGACGGCCTCGACCAGCGCGGCCACGTTGTCGGGCGGCGTGCCGGGGACGATGCCGTGGCCGAGATTGAAGATGTGGCCCGGCTGCGGCCCGGCGGCGCGCACGATGGCGGCGGCTTCGCGCGCAACGGTCGCAGGATCGGTCAAGCAGCACGAGCGGATCGAGATTGCCTTGCAGCGCGACGCGCGTCGCCGACTGCGGCGCGCGCCGCCGCAATGTCCACCGTCCAGTCGAGGCCCACGCCATCGGCGCCGATCGAGGCGATTTCGTCGAGCCAGATGCCGCCTCCCTTGGTGAAGACGATCGTCGGAATGCGCCGACCGTCGCAGCGACGGTGCAAGACGCCAAGCACGTCGCGCATCGGCGCCAGCGAGAACTTGCCGATACGCGGACTGCGGAAAGCAGCCCGCCCCACGTATCGAACAGCATCACCGCGTCGACGCCGCGTCGATCTGCTCGTTGAGATACGCGGTCGACCGCGCGCGCGTTCAGCGCCGACGAGGTGCGCGAGCAGATCGGGGCGGCCGTAGAGCCATCCTGCGCACGGTCGCAAAGTCCGCGCTCGCGCCGCCTTCGATCATGTAGCACGCCAGCGTGAACGGACTGCCCGCGAATCCGATCAGCGGCACGCGCCCGTCGAGCGCGCGCTTGATCTGCGCGACCGCATCGAACACGTACGCGAGCTTGCTGCATGTCCGGCACGCGCCAGTGCAGCGGATCGCGGATCTCGTCGCGCGCCGGATGCGCGAAGCGCGGACCCTCGCCTTCGGCGAACGAAAGGCCCAGCCCCATCGCGTCGGGAATGGTGAGGATGTCGGAAAAGAGAATGGCGGCGTCGAGCGGAAAGCGCGCGAGCGGCTGCAGCGTGACTTCGGTCGCCAGCGCCGGATTGGTGGCGAGCGCCATGAAGCTGCCGGCCTTCGCTGCGCATCGCGTTGTACTCGGGCAGGTAGCGTCCCGCCTGGCGCATGAGCCACACCGGCGTATAGGCGGTGGGCTCGCGGCGCAGCGCGCGCAGGAAGGTGTCGTTTTTCAGCATGCATGGGACCGGCCGTGCGCGCAGCGCGTGCCGGATCTACTGCGTCGACCAGCGACGGCCGGTCAGCCGCTCGAGAATCGCGAGCGGCGCGCGCTGCGGCTCGTACAGCGCGGACACCGGAAGGTGGATCGTCTGCTCGAGCATGTACTGCCCGGACACCGCGGCATGCATCACCTGGTCGGAAAAGCAAAGCCAGGTCGTGCCGGGCGCGAAGCGCACCACCTGCTGCGCGCACTCGCGCTGGTACGCCAGGTCTTCCTTCGCGCGATCGTGCAGGTTCAGCATCAGATGGTCGTAGCGGCTGCGCCGGCCCTTGGTGACGTGCAGCGCCGCCAGCAGCGCGGCCGAGCCCGGCAGCGGGCCGCGAATGCGCGGCAGCAGCGTCTTGGCCATCGTCTCGAACGGCTCGCCCACGCGCCACACGCGCGGCTCGGTCGGGATTCACGTTGGAGAACACGCGCAGGATCCGCTCGCCGTGATTGGGCGCGGCTCGGAAACGCATCGATGTGCAGGCGCGAATCGTCCTTGCGCCACGACACGTCGCGCCCACGGCGGGCTGCGGGCGGAAGCTCGTGCGCGCACGCTTCACATAGGGCGCATAGCGCGGGAAGAGCGTCGTCACCAGCGTCGCCGCGCTCTCGGCGAAGCGCCCGACCATCGCGGCCAGATCGGCGAGGTCCGCGGCCGTCGCCCTGCGGCGCCCTTGAGCGTTGTCGCCATCCAGGCTCACGTTCTTGGCGCGGCCGTCGGACCACGCCGGCGAAAGGAAGCGGCGCTCGCGTTCCGAGAGCGTGAAATTGACGTGCGGCAGCACGAGCACGCCGCCGCCTTCGATCGCGCGCACGGCGGCTTCCTGGCGCGCCGGGCGGGAGCACCGGTCGCCAGCCGGCGATATCGAGGGTGACGATCTCGGTCATCGCGAAATGCCAGTTGCGCGCGTCGATGTCACCGCGGAAGCTTCGACGTCCCCATCAGGAACTCATCGACGGCGCGCGCGGCCTGGCGTCCTTCGCGAATGGCCCAGACGACGAGCGACTGGCCGCGCCGCATGTCGCCGGCGGCGAACACCTTCGGCACCGAGGTCGATAGCTGTCGGTATCGGCCTTGACGTTGGAGCGCGCGTCGCGCTCGACGCCGAGCTGCTCGAGCAAGCCCGCCTGCACGGGCCCGACGAAACCCATCGCGAAGAGCACGAGATCGGCCTTGAGCTCGAATTCGCTGCCCGGAATCTCCACCATCTTCGGCGGGCCGTTGCCTTCGCGCTGCCACTCGACGCGCGCGGCGATCAAGCTTCTCGACCTTGCCGTCGCGGCCCTCGAAGCGCTTGGTCGTGACCGACCAGTCGCGATCGCAGCCTTCCTCGTGCGACGACGACGTGCGCAGCTTGATCGGCCAGTTCGGCCACACGAGCGGCTTGTTCTCCGACTCCGGCGGCTGCGGCAGCAACTCGAACTGCGTGATCGACGCCGCGCCGTGGCGATTGGACGTGCCCACGCAGTCCGATCCCGTGTCGCCGCCGCCGATGATCACGACGTGCTTGCCCGTCGCCATGATCTGGTCCGGCACGCCGTCGCCGGCGACGACCTTGTTCTGCTGCGGCAGGAACTCCATCGCGAAATGGACGCCGGCGAGGTCGCGTCCCGGCACGTCGAGGTCGCGCGGCGCTTCGGCGCCGCCGGTCAGCACGATCGCGTCGTACTCGTCGAGCAGCTGCTGCGCCGGAATGTCGACGCCGACGTTCGCATTCGGGCGGAATTCGACGCCTTCGTGCGACATCTGCGCCATGCGCCGGTCGATGAGATGCTTCTCCATCTTGAAATCCGGAATGCCGTAGCGCAGCAGGCCGCCGATGCGATCGGCCTTCTCGAACAGCACGACGTCGTGGCCGGCGCGCGCGAGCTGCTGCGCGCACGCCATGCCCGCGGGGCCGGAGCCGACCACGGCGACGCGCCTGCCCGTCTTGCGCTTCCGGCGGCTGCGGCACGACCCAGCCTTCTTCCCATCCCTTGTCGATGATGAAGTGCTCGATCGACTTGATGCCCACCGGATCGTTGTTGATGTTGAGCATGCACGACGCCTCGCACGGCGCCGGGCACACGCGGCCGGTGAACTCGGGAAAGTTGTTCGTCGTGTGCAGCACGTCGAGCGCGCGCTGCCACTGGTGCCGGTACACGAGGTCGTTCCAGTCCGGGATCACGTTGTGGACCGGGCAGCCGCGTCTGGCAGAACGGGATGCCGCAGTCCATGCAGCGCGCGCCCTGCTTGGCCGCCTCGTCGTCCGTCAAGCGCGAGAATGAACTCGCGATAGTGGTGCACCCGCTCGCCGGTCGGCTGCGCCGCTTCGTCGATCCGCTGCAGCTCGAGAAATCCGGTGATCTTGCCCATCGCTGCCGATCCGTGGTGATCGCGAACGCGAACCGCGGTCAGGAGCCCGGCCTGACTCGGTAACGCGTCCGCTTATGCCATCTGTTTCTGCTTGGTCGAAGCCGCCGGCTGCGGCAACTGCTTCGCATGCATCTCGGTCAGCGCGCGCCGGTACTCGTGCGGGAAGACCTTGACGAATTTTGCCCGCGCCGCTTCCCAGTTGTCGAGAAGCGAAAGCGCAAGCGTGCTGCCGGTGAAGCGCAGATGCTGCTCGATCAGCTCGCGTACCAGCGCCTCGTCGGACTGACCGAGATGCCGCATGCCGTCCCTTGCCGGCCGCCGCGAGCTCCTTCTTCGGCCGCGGCCTGCTGCGCTTCCGTCTGCAACGGCTCGAGCGTCACCATCGCCGTGTTGCAGCGCTGCGCGAACGTGCCGTCGGCATCGTAGACGTAGGCGAGGCCGCCGCTCATGCCGGCGGCGAAATTGCGGCCGGTTCGGCCGAGCACGACGACGGTGCCGCCGGTCATGTACTCGCAGCCGTGGTCGCCGGTGCCCTCGACCACCGCGGTGGCGCCGGAATTGCGCACGCAGAAACGCTCGCCGGCCACGCCGCGGAAATACGCTTCGCCCTCGATCGCGCCGTACATCACGGTGTTGCCGATGACGATGTTCTCTTCCGGCTTGGCCGGGCACGTCGGGTCCGGGATAGACGACGATGCGGCCGCCCGACAATCCCTTGCCGACATAGTCGTTGCACGCGCCCTGCAGCTCGAACGTGATGCCGCGCGCGAGAAACGCGCCGAAGCTCTGGCCCGCGATGCCTTCGAACGCGACGTGGATCGTGTCTTCGGGCAAGCCCTCGTGGCCGTACTTGTGCGCGAGCACGCCGGACAGCATCGCGCCCACCGAGCGGTTGGCGTTGCGGATCCGTTGCGTCAGGCGTACCGGCTGCTTGCTTGTCGATGGCCGGCCGCGCCGCCGCGATCAGCTGATGGTCGAGCGCGCGCGCGAGGCCGTGATCCTGCTCTTCCTTCTTCGACCGCGCGACGTCCGCCGGCATCTGCGGCTGGTGGAAGATGCGCGTGAAGTCGAGGCCGCGCGCCTTCCAGTGCGCGATGCCGGCGCGCATGTCGAGCACGTCGGCGCGCCCGATCATCTCCTCGAACGTGCGAAAGCCCAGCTGCGCCATCAGCTCGCGCACTTCCTCGGCGACGAAGAAGAAGTAATTGACGACGTGCTCGGGCTAGTCCGCTGAACTTGCGGCGCAGCACCGGGTCCTGCGTGGCCACGCCGACCGGGCACGTGTTGAGATGGCACTTGCGCATCATGATGCAGCCGGCGACGACCAGCGGCGCCGTCGCGAAGCCGAACTCGTCGGCGCCGAGCATCGCGCCGATGACGACGTCGCGGCCGGTCTTCATCTGGCCGTCGACCTGCACGGCGATGCGGCCGCGCAAGCGATTGAGCACGAGCGTCTGCTGCGTTTCGGCGAGACCCAGCTCCCACGGCGTGCCGGCGTGCTTGATCGACGACACCGGCGAGGCGCCCGTGCCGCCGTCGTGGCCGGCGATCGTCACGTGGTCGGACTTGGCCTTGGCCACGCCGGCCGCCACCGTGCCGACGCCGACTTCGGACACGAGCTTGACCGAGATCGACGCCTTCGGATTCGCGTTCTTCAGATCGTGGATCAGCTGCGCCAGATCCTCGATCGAATAGATGTCGTGATGCGGCGGCGGCGAGATGAGGCCGACGCCCGGCACCGAGTAGCGCAGCTTGGCGATGTATTCGGACACCTTGTGGCCGGGCAGCTGGCCGCCCTCGCCGGGCTTGGCGCCCTGCGCCATCTTGATCTGGATCTGGTCGGCCGAGGCAGATACTCGGCCGTCACGCCGAAGCGTGCCGAGGCCACCTGCTTGATCTTCGAGCGCAGGCTGTCGCCCGGCTGCAGCGGGATGTCGACCTCGACGCGGTCGCGGCCGAGCACCGACGCGAGCGTGTCGCCCGCCACCACGCCGCTCTTGCCGGTGCGCAGCTCGGTGCGATAGCGCGCCTCGTCCTCGCCGCCTTCGCCGGTGTTCGACTTGCCGCCGATGCGGTTCATCGCGACCGCGAGCGTCGTATGCGCTTCGGTCGAGATCGAGCCGAGGCTCATCGCGCCGGTGGCGAAGCGCCGGACGATCGCCGCTGCGCGGCTCGACTTCGTCGATCGGCACCGGCGTGCGCTCGGCGGTCCTGAACTCGAAGAGGCCGCGGAACGTCTTCAGCTCGCGGGTCTGCTCGTTGATGAGCTTCGCGTAGTCGCGATACGTCGCGTACGCTGTTCGACCGCGTCGCGTGCTGCAGCTTGGCGATCGACTCCGGCGTCCACATGTGCGCCTCGCCGCGAACGCGGTACATGTACTCGCCGCCGGCGTCGAGCATGTCGCGCAGCAGCGGATCGTCGCCGAAGGCCAGCGCGTGCAGGCGCGCCGACTCCTCGGCCACCTCGAAGAGGCCGATGCCCTCGACGTTGCTCGCGGTGCCGGTGAAATACTTGTCGACGAACGTCTTCTGCAGCCCCACCGCCTCGAAGATCTGCGCGCCGCAGTAGGACTGGTACGTCGAGATGCCCATCTTGGACATCACCTTGTTGAGGCCCTTGCAGATCGCCTTGATGAAGCGCTTGTCCGATTCCTTGGGATCGATCGCCGGGCATCGATTCGTGCGAGCTGCGCGAGCGTCTCGAGCGCGAGATACGGGTGGATCGCTTCGGCGCCGTAGCCGGCGAGCAGCGCGAAGTCGTGCACCTCGCGCGCCGAGCCGGTCTCCACGACGAGGCCCGTCGACGTGCGCAAGCCCTTCTTCACCAGATGCTCGTGGACGGCGGCGGTGGCGAGCAGCGCGGGAATCGGCAGCAATGCCGGCGACACGCTGCGATCGGACAGGATGATGATGTTGTAGCCCTGCCGGATCGCGTCCTCGGCGTGCGCGGCGAGGCTCGCGAGCGCGGCTTCCATGCCGTTGGCGCCCCACTGCGCCGGGATAGCAGATGTCGAGCTCGACCGACCTGAACGCGCCGCCGGAGAAGAGCTCGACGTGCCGGATCTTCTCCATGTTGTCCGGCGTGAGGATCGGCTGCTGCACCTCGAGCCGCATCGGCGGCTCGGTGACGTCGATGCCGAGCAGATTCGGCCGCGGCCCGATGAACGACACCAGCGACATCACGAGCTCCTCGCGGATCGGATCGATCGGCGGATTCGTCACCTGCGCGAAGAGCTGCTTGAAGTAGTTGTAGAAGACCTTCGGGCGATTGGACAGCACCGGCAGCGCGGCGTCGTTGCCCATCGAGCCCAGCGCTTCCTCGCCGTTCTCGGCCATCGGCGTCAGCAGGAGCTTGCACGTCCTCCTGCGTGTAGCCGAACGCCTGCTGCCGGTCGAGCACGCGACACTTCGGACGGCATCGATCGGCGCGGGCTCGGGCATGTCCTCGAGGCGCAAGCCGGCAGTTGCGCATCCACTCGCGATAAGGCTTCTCGGTCGCGAGCGTGCGCTTCAGCTCGTCGTCGTCGACGATGCGGCCCTGCTCCAGGTCGACCAGCAGCATCTTGCCCGGCTGCAGCCGCCACTTCTTGACGATCTTGCGACTCCGGGATGTCGAGCACGCCGACTTCGGAGGCCATCACGATGTAGTCGTCGTCGGTGACGACGAAGCGCGCGGGCCGCAGCCCGTTGCGATCGAGCGTGGCGCCGATCTGGCGGCCGTCGGTGAACGCCATCGCCGCGGGGCCGTCCCACGGTTCCATCAGCGCCGCGTGATACTCGTAGAACGCGCGCCGGTCCTCGTCCATCAGCGGATTGCCGGCCCACGCCTCGGGAATCATCATCATCATCGCGTGCGACAGCGGGTAGCCGCCCATGACGAGCAGCTCGAGCGCGTTGTCGAACGACGCGGAATCCGACTGGCCGTCGTAGATCAGCGGCCAGAGCTTCGGCAAATCGTCGCCCAGCACCTTCGACGCGATCGCGCCTTCGCGCGCGCGGATCCAGTTGAAGTTGCCGCGCAGCGTGTTGATCTCGCCGTTGTGCGAGATGAAGCGGAACGGATGCGCCAGGTCCCACGTCGGGAACGTGTTGGTGGAGAAGCGCTGGTGCACCATCGCCAGCGCGGTGACCATCGACTCGTCGGCGAGGTCGAGGTAGAACTTGCCGACCTGGTGGGCGAGCAGCATGCCCTTGTAGACGATGCGTGCGCGTCGACATCGACGCGCACGTAGAACTCCTTGCCGTGGCGCAGTGCGAGCGACTGGATCGCATGACCGGCGCGCTTGCGGATCACGTAGAGCTTGCGCTCCAGCGCATCCTGGTCGACGTCGCGGCCGCCGCGGCCGATGAAGACCTGGCGGATGACCGGCTCGACTTCCTTCGTGCGCTCGGACAATCCCGCTGTTGTCGGTCGGCACGTCGCGCCAGCCGAGCAGCACCTGGCCTTCGGCCACGATCGCGCGCTCGATCTCCTGCTCGCACGCCATGCGCGACGCCGGCTCGCGCGGCAGGAACACCATGCCGACGCCGTACTGGCCGACTGCGGGCAAGCGTGATGCCGAGCTTGCCGCACGCACGGCGCAGGAACGCATCGGGCAGCTGGATCAGGATGCCGGCGCCGTCGCCTTGCAGCGGATCCGCGCCCGTGGCGCCGCGGTGCGTCAGGTTTTCGAGGATCTCGAGGCCGTGCCGGACGATGGCGTGATTCTTGCGACCCTTGATGTGCGCGATGAAGCCCAAGCCCGCACGCGTCGTGCTCGTTGGCCGGGTCGTACAAACCCTGGCGACCTGGCGGCCACATCGATGAGCCCTGGTGTTTGCACAATGTCCTCGTCGAGTCGGGTGCGAACGAAGCCTTCGGACACGCCTTTTGGCGGAAGAGGTCCGAAACCGATTCATAGTACCCGCGATGCTGCAATGCGGCAATAATGCAACAAGGGGTGCCGTACATGGTGCAACAGACGCCGCTGGGCGGCAGCCGTTATCGGGGGGAAATGCTTGCGCCGACCCCGTGCTGTTAGGCTTTAATCTCAACAAATTGCCTAGATGCTTGTTGCAACGTTCAAATTGCCCGGTCGTGGCGAGCTTTTTAGGACAACATCATCAGGAATCAGGCACATGGTAAATCGGTACATCGGAGCATCGCTGCGCTCGGCGCTGGCCTTTTTCGGCATCGCCGGCATCCTCCTCCTGAGCGCCTGCGGAGGCGGCAGCGGGGCACCCAACAACCCGTACGCGCCGCCGCCGCCGGTCACGCCCGCGCTGCAGGTCTTCCCCGCGGCCATTACCGCTTTACCCCGGCACGCCCGCGACACTGACGATCTCCGGGGGCGTGCCGCCGTACCGCGTTTTCTCCAGCGACGCCACGATCCTCCCGGTTTCGACGAACGTGTCAGGAGACACGGTCGTGCTGGCCGCCAACAACGTGACGGCCGCGACGAGCCTTACCGTCACCGTGCAGGACTCCGGAGGATCGCCCACGGTCCCCGTCGCGGTCAGCGTCGTCCCGGCGCCGCTGCTTGCTTCGCTGATCACGATCACGGGCAACCTCACACCGGGTTGCGACTCGACGGAGAACACCGTGTGCTCCGGCGCGACGGGCACGGCACGCGTCAAGGTCGCCGGCAACAGCGGCGCGGGCATCGCCGGGCCGCCAGGTTCGCTTCGACGTCGTCCAGGGCAATTACCAGATCGTCTCGACCAACCCCGCCCAGCCGCTCGTCCAGACGCTGACGGTCAGCACCGACGTGACCGGCAATGCCGTTGTCGTGCTCTCGGTCCCGCCCAACACCCCGACCCAGTCCGGGATCATCCGCGCCACCGACGTCACGTCGGGCCAAGCAGATCACGGGCACCTTCGTGATCCAGCAGATCACGATCGGACGGCGCAGGTGCTCGCGGTGCTGCCGCTCGGCAACACCACCATCACGGGTCCGGACAACACGCGCTGCTCGTGCGGCGTCACGCGTCACCAACTACATCTTCGGCGGAACGCCGCCCTACACGATCGGCGTCAATTTCCCGCAGGCCGTGACGATCTGCGCCCACACGGTCACTCAGCAGCGGTGGCTCGTTCACGACGACCACCAACGGCAGTTGCTTCATCAACCTGACGTACGTGATCACCGACGCAACGGGCCGACGATTCCCCCGGGCGCATACCCGACCGTCACCAACCAGCTGGGGACCACGCCCCCGGTACCGCCGCCGACGCCGTTGACCGTCACGCCCGGTGCGATTGCCAAGGACAATTGCGCGCCGGCGAACACCTTCCAGTTCATCGGCACGGGAGGCACGGCGCCGTACTCGGCCGTCGTCACGTCGTCGACCAGCTCGACGTCGCCGGTTGTCAACCCGCAAACCAGCATTACGCCGGGCCAAGGCGTGACCGTGAGCGGCATTTCGTCGCCGTCGACTACCGTCGTTCACCTGTTCGACAACTCGACGCCGCGGCAAACCGCGACGGTGACCATCGATTGCTCGGGCACGACGCCTCCGCCGCCGCCCGCGGCGCTGGTGGTGACGCCGCAAACGCAAGGTACGCGACGACGACGCTGCGTGGGACAGACCTACACGTTCGTGCATCACCGGCGGCACCGCGCCCTACAACGTGTTCTTCCAGAGCCCGAAGCCGGCGCGACGATCACGCCGACGTCGGTGACCTCGTCGGGCCAGAGCTTCGTGGTCGCGGGCATCCCTCATCGGCGGACCGTCCGGAGCGAACAACATCACGATCGTGGACTCGGGCAATCCGGCACTGGTCACTACCGCGTCGGTGGTCAGTCCGCCTCGTCCAAGGCCTCGCAGCTGGACACTCCAACGAAAACGGCGGCCGCTCGGGGCGCCGTTTTTCGTTGCGAGCGAGGGGCGTCAGCGCAGGAATTCGCGCAGGACGTCGTCCTCGATGCCGGCGGCAATGGCCGCCTGGCCGATCGCGTCGAGCAGCACGTAGCGAATGGTTCCGGCGACAACCTTCTTGTCGCGGGCCATCAGCGTCTTCCAGCGATCGAATCCGAGCGCCGGCGGGGCCGTCGGAAGCCCGGCCCGCGCGATCAGCGCTCGAGGCGCCGCGCGTCGTCATCGCGGATGCGACCCATGCGGCTGCGACACCCGGCGGCGATGACCATGCCCGCGGCGACGGCCTCGCCGTGCAGCCACTCGCCGTAGCCCACGCCGTTCTCGATCGCGTGCCCGAACGTGTGGCCGAAGTTGAGCAGCGCGCGCTCGCCCTCCTCGCGCTCGTCGGCCGCGACGATCGCCGCCTTGATGCGGCAGCTTGTCGTAGATCGCGTGCGCCAGCGCGACGCGGATCGCGCGCGACGAGCGCGTCGATGTTGCTCTCGAGCCACGCGAAGAACGCGGCATCGCGGATCGCGCCGTACTTGACGACTTCCGCAAGGCCGGCCGCGAGTTCTCGCGTCGGGTAGCGTGCGCAGGCAATCGGGGTCGATCAGCACCGCGCGCGGCTGGTAGAACGCGCCGATCATGTTCTTGCCGAGCGGATGATTGATGCCGGTCTTGCCGCCCACGGACGAGTCGACCTGCGCCAGCAGCGTCGTCGGAACCTGCACGAACGGCATCCCGCGCTGGTAGATCGCGGCGGCGAAGCCCGCGATGTCGCCGACCACGCCGCCGCCCAGCGCGACGATCATCGTCTTGCGCTCGGCGCGCAGCTCGAGCAGGCGCGTGAGCACGATTCGAGCGTCGCCAAGTTCTTGTGCGCTTCGCCGTCGGGAATGGAGCACGACGTCGCTCGGCACGTCTCGCGCGTCGAGCGATGCGCGCAGCGGTGCGCAGCCAATGCGCGGCGACGGTGTCGTTGGTGACGACCACCGCGCGGCGCGCGCGTTCAGCGCGGCGAGCAGCGTGCCGGCGCGCGCGAGCGTGCCGCGCCGATGTGGATCGGATAGCTCCGCTCCCCGAGCCCGACCTCGAGCGTGCGGACGTCAGGTTTCGTCATGGTGCTGCGATCGTGATCGAACAGGCGCGCGAGGCGCATCACTTCGCCGCGCTCGGACTCGACGACGAAGGTCGGCGGTCTCCCGATAGAGCGCATCGCGCTGCGCGTAGAGCTCCGCGAGGCGCGCGAGCTGGATCGGCGGTCTGCAGCAGCGGCCGGTTGCGGCTGTGGCGGATGCGCGCCCATAGAGCGTCGACGGCTCGGCATGCAGGTAGATCACCGTGCCGTTTTCCTTCAGTCGAACGCGGTTGTCTGGGCGCAGCACGGCGCCGCCGCCCGTGGACAGCACGATGTTCGCGAGCACGGTCAGGTCGGCGATCACGTCACTTCCTCGCGATCGCGAAAGCCCGCCTCGCCTTCGATCTCGAAGATGGTCGGAATCGAGACGCCGAGCCGCTGCTCGAGCTCGACGTCGGCGTCGACGAACCGCTTGTGCAGCCGGCGCGCAAGCTGGCGGCCGAGCGTGGACTTGCCCGCGCCGGGCAGGCCGACCAGAAACAAATTGCCCCGGTGAAACGGCACCGGGGCAGGTAGGTCGGTGGCGGTATTGTCGCCGCCCGTCGTGTCGCTCACCGCACCGATGTTACCGTATCCTTGACGATGCGCGGCGTGAGGAAGATCAGGAGCTCGGCTTTCTCGCTGCTGTTGCCCGTCTGCTTGAACAGATAGCCGAGGATCGGGATGTTGCCGAGCCAGGGCACCTTGCGTCACGTCGTTGCGGATCGTCTCTTCGTAGATGCCGCCAATGACCGCGGTGTCGCCATTGTTGACGGAAATCTGCGTCATGACGTTCCTGGTGTCGATCGAAGGCACCGAGAAGCCGCCGCCGAGCTGGACGTACTGGCCGACCGTGTCCTTGCGCACCTCGACCACCATGATGATGCGGCCGTCCGCGGTGATCTGCGGCGTCACTTCGAGCCGCAGCACGGCCTTCTTGAACGTGGTCGGTGGCCGGCGAGTTGGCGCTGCCCTGGACGTACTACGGTATTTCGGTGCCCTGCTCGATCGCCGCCTTCTGGTTGTCGCCGGTCACGACGCGCGGACTCGACACGACCTTGCCGCGCGCATCGGCCTCGAGCGCGGAAAGCTCGAGGTTGATGAGGTTGCCGCTGCCGAGATTGATCAGCGTCAGCGCGAGCTGGCCCGCCGCATTGGTCACCGGCAGGTTGACGTTGAGCTGCGGCGAATCGGAGTAGCCGGCGGTCGCGAGGCCGGACGCCAGCTCGAACGGCGTCTGCGTGCGCGTTTCGCGGATGAGGCGGTCGCCTTCCGTGTGCACGACCGGCTGCGTCGAGCGAGCCGCTCGAGCCCGCCGCATACTTCTTGTTCAGGAACGTGAAGCCCGTCTGCTGGCCGAAGCGCACGCCCAGCTGCTGGCTGAAGCGGTCGCTCGCGATGACGATGCGCGCCTCGATCAGCACCTGGCGGATCGGCGTGTCGATCTGGCGGATGATCTTGCGCACTTCCTCGAGCCGCGACGCCGTGTCGGTGACGAACAGGATGTTCGAGCGCGGATCGATGATCGCGACGCCGCGCTTGCTGATGATCGAGCCCTGGCCGCCCGTCGTCGCCGTCTGCCCGGCGCCGGCGCCGAACTGCTGCTGCCGGTTGCTCGTGATGAGGTTGAGGATGTCCTGGGCCTTGATGTAGTTCAGCTGGAACGACTCCGACACCAGCGGTTCGAGCTCGCCGATCTGGATCGCATTCTCGAGCTGCTGCTTTTCCTTGAGCGCGAGCTCCTCGCGCGGCGCGATGAGCACGACATTGCCGTTCTTGCGCATGTCGAGGCCCTTGGTCTGCAGGATGATGTCGAGCGCCTGGTCCCACGGGATGTCCTTCAGCCGCAGCGTCAGGCTGCCCTGCACCGTGTCGCTCGTGATGATGTTGAGCCCGGTGAAGTCGGCGATCACCTGCAGCACGGCGCGCACTTCGACGTTCTGGAAGTTGAGCGAAAGCTTCTCGCCCTTGTAGCCGCCGCGCGAGCCCTGCACGAGCTTGTTCGGGTCTTCGTGGATCGGCTTGATCTCGAGGATGAAGCGATTGTCCGTCTGGTAGGCCGAGTGCTCCCACAGGCCCTTGGGCTCGATCACCATGCGCGCGTTGGCGCCCTGCGGGAACGTGTCGACCGTCAGCACGGGCGTGCCGAAATCGGCGACGTCGATGCGGCGCTCGAGATTCCGCGGCACCGACGTCTTGAGGAAGTCGACGACCAGCGTCCGGCCCTGCTGGCGGATGTCGATGCCGGTCGAGCTGTCGGACAGATCGACGACCAGGCGCCCCTCGCCATTGCGGCCGCGACGGAAATCGACGTCGCGCAACGCGTGCTGGACGTCCCCGGGCTTCGGCTCGGCGAAGCGCTGCACGGTGTCCATGCCGGGCCGGATCGTCTCCTGGTCGTTCAGCGTGACGACGACGGTGTTGCCCTCGACCGCGGTCTCGAACGACTGCGGCTTGTTGAGGTTGAAGACCACGCGCGTGCGATTGCCGGCCTGGATCACGTTGAGGCTGCGCAATGCGGCCTCGTCGACAGCGCGCTGCGTCGCGCCAAGTTTGTTCGTCGTGTCGAGGAAGTCGAGCGCGATGCGCGGCGGGCTTGTGATCGAGAAGCTCGCCGGAGGATTGGTCGGCGGCGCCTTGAGCTGGAAGCGCACGACCACTCGGCCGGAGCTCGCGCGCGAGACGGTCACGTTCTCGAGGCTGTTGCCGGTCTGCGCGTCAGCGCTCCCGCCAGCGAGGTTAAGGAGAGCGACGAGTGCGGCCGCCAAACCTCGTCGCCCGAACATGATCCGGGTAATTCGCATGGCGGTATCCGCGCTCATCGTTCTGCGCCCTGTTGTGCTTGTGCCTGGCGCCGTCCTGCTGCAATTGCAGCGTGCTGGAGCGCTCGGTCCAGTCGCCGGCGCCGTCCTGGATCAGCTCCTTGAGCTTGATCTCGCCCTCGCCGATGCCGGTCACCACGCCGAAGTTCTGGCCGACGTAGTTGCCCGCGCGGATCTGGTAGACGTCGCGGTCCGGCGTCCGCACCAGCGCGTAGATGGTCTTGTTGCGTTCGAGCGTGCCCACCATGGCAAGGGACTCGAGCGGATAGGCCTCGAGCGGCTCCTTGCGGCGCGCGAGATCGGGCGCGAGCTTGCTCGCTCCCTTGGTGGGCTCGATCTTGCGCGGCTTGAAAGGATCCGGAAGATCGAACGCGTTGTACGCGAAGGGATCGTACGGCTTGATCTGCGGCAGCGGATCGAGCTTGCCGCGCGCGCCCTTGCCCTGCTCGACCATCCACGTGCGCAGGTCCTGGTGGGTCTCGCCGCCGCAGGCGGCGAGCACGGTCGCAACACCGAGGAGCGACGAGCGTCGGGCGAGCTTCACTTCTTCGCCTTGGCGCCTTTTTCCTTGGCCTTGGCCGCTGCGCGCTGCTTCGCGATCTCTTCTTCGTCGAGGTAGCGGAACGTCTTGGCGTCCGACTCGAGCACCAGCGTGCCCTTTTCGTTGGCGATCTTGAGGTCGTTCAGCGTCACGATGCGCGGAAGCTGCGCGACGTCGCTCGCGAACGCGCCCATGTCGTGATAGGTGCCGGTGATCTTGATCTTGATCGGCAGCTCGGCGTAGAACTCCGCCATCTTCTCCTGCGCCGCAGGCTGGAAGAGCTCGAACTGCAGGCCGCGGCCGAGCCCCGCCTGGTTGATGTCGGTAAGCAGCGCGTCGATCTCGGAGCGGTTGGGCAGCTGCTTCACGAGCGCGCCGAACGATTGCTCCACCTCGTTCAGCTGCTGGACGTAGAGCTCGAAGTTGATCGCCTTGGCCTTCTTCTGCGAATACTGGTCCTTGAGCTTGACTCTCCTCGCTCTGCGCGACCTCCAGCGTCTCCCACTGGTCCTTCCAGTCGAGCATGTAGCCGAGCGCCACGATCACGGCGACGATCGCCGTGAGGGCGAGCATTTTCGGCAACAGCGGCCAGTTGCCGATGTCCCGAAAGTTGAGTGCGCGAAGGTCGTCGAGTGTCATAGCGCGTCAAGCCTTCGTCTTCGCGGGTGCAGCGGGCGGCGCGGGCGGCGCGCCCTTGGGCGCTGCGGCCGGCGCAGACGGCGTAGGCGCGAGCTTCGCCTCGGTCGGCGCCGCGCGCTTGACCAGGAACGTCATGATGAACTCGTTGATCGTGAGGTTGCGCTCCTTCGGCGTTCCGGGCGCGGCAACGAGCTTGATCTCGACGAGCTCGGGCTGTCCGACCCACGGGGACGCCTCGATGTTGCGCATCATCGTCGACACGCGCGCGTTGGACTGCGCGTAGCCGGAGACCGTCACCTTCGGTCCCACCTGCTTCACGCTCTTGAGATAGATGCCGTCCGGGAGCTGGCGCACGAGCTGGTCCAGGAGGTGGACGGCCTCGCTGCGGTTGGCCTGCAGCGTCTCGACGACCTGCTTGCGGGCGAGCACCGCCTGTATCTGGTCGCGCAGCCGGTCGATCTCCTTGATCTGCTCGTCGAGCTTCGCGATCTCTTTCTTCAGCAGATTGTTGCGGTCCTTCTGGTTCTCGATCTGCGCGGCCAGCACGCCGTGCACGAGCGCCACGATGGCAAGCCCGAGGACGGCCAGCGAAAGCGCAAGCGAGATGAACTGGCGCTGGCGGGCCTGGCGCTTCTGCTCCCGGTGCGGCAGCAGGTTGATGCGGATCGCGGCCATTATTCGAAGCTCCGCAGCGCGAGGCCGGTCGCGATCAGCAACATCGGCGCATCCTGCGCGAGCTGGCGCGGACGGATACGCTCCGAGGCCTGCATCGAGGCAAAGGGATTGGCGATCAGCGTCGCCACACCCGAGCGCTTGGCGACGAGGTCGTCGATACCCGGCACCGCCGCGCCGCCACCCGCCAGCACGATCTGGTCGACCTGGTTGTGCGACGTCGACGTGAAGAAGAACTGCAGCGCACGGGTGATCTCGAGCGCGAGCGTCTCCATGAACGGCTGCAGCACGTCGCTGTCATAGTTCTCGGGCAGGCCCTGGTTCTTCTTCGCCGACTCCGCTTCTTCCGGCGAGAGGTTGAACGCGCGCTGGATGTCCTGCGTGAGCTGGTTGCCGCCGAAGGCCTGGTCGCGGGAGAACAGGAATTGGTTGTTGCGCATTACGTAGAAGTGCGTGACGTGCGCGCCGATGTCGACGAGCGCGATATTCTGGTCGCGCCCGTTCGCCGGCAGCGACGGCGCGATGAGGCCGAACACTTCCTGCGTCGCGTACGACTCGACGTCCATGACCCGCGGCCGCAAGCCGGCGGATTCGGCGATCGCGACGCGGTCCTCGACCTTCTCCTTGCGGGACGCCGCGATCAGGATCTCGACTTCGTCGGGATTGTTGGGCGCGGCGCCCAGGATCTGGAAGTCGAGGTTGACCTCGTCGAGGGCGAAGGGGATGTACTGGTTGGCCTCGGCCTCGACGACGAGCTCGAGCTCTTCTTCCTTCTGCCCCGCGGCCACGATTATTTTCTTCGTGATGACCATGGCAGCGGGCAGCGCCATGGCAATATTGCGGTTCCGGCTGCCGAGGCGTTTCCATCCGCGCTTCAGAGCGTCGGCGACCTGGTCGAGGTTCGCGATGTTGCCGTCCGAAACCGTGTCCTTGGGCAGTGACTCGATGGCATACCGCTCGAGCCTGAACGTGCCCTTTCCCGTCTGCGACAGCTCGATGAGCTTGATCGAGGTCGAAGCGATATCGACCCCGATCAGCGACGGGGACTTGGTTTTGAAGACGTCAAGGGCACTACCGAATTTTTCGGCAAGCATGCATCACCCGGGCAAAGTGCTGCGAAACTACTTTAAACTCTGGCAGCAAGTGTGAACCTTGTCAATTTGTTTGCCTCTAATACCACTGGCCTTGCGGCCCCTCGCTGCGTCTCTGCAACGTTCTGTGGTCTATAACGCAAGTTTTATTCCTACGTGCTAAAGCGCTGGATCGTTTATCTCGCATCTGTTTTCTTGGGGCTTGCCGTCGTCGGCGCCCTGCTGGGGGCGTTTGTATTAGCACTGTTGTGGCCTACTCTTCCGTCCCTCGAGGCACTTACCGACTATCAGCCCAAAATTCCTCTTCGCGTCGTTTCGGCAGAAGGTGACCTTTTAGGCGAGTTCGGAGAGGAACGCCGCGCCGTAGTCGCCATCCGCGAAGTCCCGGATGTCATGAAACAGGCCATTTTGGCCGCCGAGGACGAACGCTTCTACCAACACGGCGGAGTCGACTATTTGAGCGTCGCGCGCGCCGCGCTCGCGAACCTCGCGTCCGGCACCCAGCAAGGGGCCGGCACCATCACCATGCAGGTCGCGCGCAACTTCTTCCTCACCCGCGAGAAGACGGTGACCCGCAAGCTCCGCGAAGTCCTGCTCGCGTGGAAGATCGAGGCCAACCTGTCCAAGGACGAGATCCTCGAGCTCTACGTCAACCAGATCTTCCTCGGCCAGCGCGCCTACGGCTTCGCGGCCGCGTCGCAGATCTACTTCGGCAAGCCGCTGCGGGACGTGACCATCGCGGAGGCGGCGATGCTCGCGGGCCTTCCCAAAGCGCCGTCCACCTATAACCCCGTCACCAATCCGCGCAGGGCCAAGACACGCCAGTTGTATGTACTCCGAAGAATGCACGAGCTGCGCTACATATCCGACGAGGCATTCAAGGAAGCACAAAGCGCGCCATTGGCCGTGCGCCAGGGCATTCGCGACTCGCTTCCTACACACGGCGAGTCCGTGGCGGAGATGGCGCGGCAGGTCGTCTACGACGCGTACGGCGACGAGGCGTACACGCGCGGCATCATCGTCTGGACGACGGTGCGCAAGGCCGACCAGGAGGCCGCGTATGCCGCTGTTCGTCGCGGAGTGCTGGAATACGACCGGCGCCACGGCTATCGCGGTCCCGAGTCGTTCGTCAGCCTGCCCGCAGGTCAAGCGGAGCAGGACCAGGCCCTCGACAAGGTTTTCGCGGAGACGCCCGACAGCGACAACCTCGTGGTGGCGGTGGTGCAGGACGCGACCGCGAGCGAGGTCAAGGCGGTCCTGGCAAGCGGGGACATCGCGGTCCTCAAGGGCGACGCCATCAAGTTCGTCGCGCGTCACTTGACCGACAAGACGCCCGCGGCCCAGCGCATCCGCCGCGGCGCGGTGATACGGCTGTCCAAGGACGACAAGGGCAACTGGGCGATTTCGCAGGTGCCGCAGGCCGAGGCGGCGTTCATCGCGATCTCGCCGCTCGACGGGGCGATCCTCGCGCTCACCGGAGGCTTCGAGTACGAGCGCAACAAGTTCAACCACGTCACCCAGGCCATGCGGCAGCCGGGCTCTTCGTTCAAGCCCTTCATCTATTCGGCGGCGCTGGAGAAGGGCTTCTCGCCCGCGACGATCATCAACGACGCGCCGTTCTTCGTGCCCGGCGACAAGACCGGCGGCGAGGACTGGGAGCCCAAGAACTACGACGGCAAGTTCGACGGCCCGATGCGCCTGCGCATGGCGGTCGCGAAGTCGAAGAACCTCGTGCTCGTGCGCGTGCTGCAGGCGATCGGGCCGCAGTACGCCCAGGACTACATCGCGCGCTTCGGCTTCGATCCCAAGCAGCATCCTCCGTATCTCACGATGGGGCTCGGCGCCGGCTCGGCCACGCCGCTGCAGATGGCCGCCGCGTACGCGGTGTTCGCCAACGGCGGGTATCGCGTCGCGCCCTATCTCATCGGCCGCGTCACCGACTCGAAGGGCAACGTGCTCTCCGAAGCACGGCCGGTCGTCGCCGGCGAGACGGCGGAGCGTGCGATCGATCCGCGCAACGCGTTCGTGATGACCTCGATGCTGCGCGACGTCGTCAACTTCGGGACGGCGACCCGCGCGCTCGCGCTCGGGCGCAAGGATCTAGCGGGCAAGACCGGCACGACCAACGAGAACGTCGATGCGTGGTTCTGCGGATTCAACGCGTCGATCGTCGGCGTGTCGTGGATCGGCTTCGACCAGCCGCGCACGCTCGGCAACAACGAAACCGGCGGGATCGCGGCGCTGCCCATCTGGGTCAGCTTCATGCAAAAGGCGCTGAAAGGCGTTCCGGAAAAGCCGATTCAGCCGCCGGAAGGCGTGATCAGCGTGCGCGTCAACCCCGACACGGGCCTGCGCGACGACGGAAGCAGCGTGAGCGAGTTCTTCTTCGCCGAGTTTCCGCCCGCGGGCGGACGCAGCGACGGCCTCATGGCACCTGTGCCGGGGCGCACCGCGCAAGACGTCCGCGACCAGCTTTTCTGACGTCGTGAAACGCGCCCCGCGCTCCCAGGTCTTCGGCGCGCGCGACGCGCAGAACCGCGTGCGCATCGCGCAGGTTGCGGCGCGTCTCATCGCCGATCACGGCATCACCGACTGGTCGCTCGCCAAGCGGAAGGCGGCGCGGCAGCTCATGCTGCCGGAGCGCGAGGCGCTGCCGGGCGACGACGAAGTGCAGGCGGCGCTTGCCGAGCACCACGCGCTGTTCGCGCGCGATTCCCATGACGATCACCTGCGTGAGCAGCGCAAGCGGGCGCTCGTGTGGATGCGCAGGCTCGCGGAGTTCTCCCCGCACCTGACCGGCGGCGTCGCGGAAGGCTGGGCTACGGAGCACAGCGACACACGCCTCGAGCTCGTCGCGGAGGACGCAAAGTCCGTCGAGCTCGTCATGCTCAACGCGGGGCAGTCCTATCGCGTGATGGGGTCGGACCGCGACGGCGCCACGGAGCTGTTCCTCGACGAGGGCGTGCGGCTTTCAGTCCGCACTCCCGAGCAGGCGCGTCAGCGCCGGCGCGGCACCGACGTGCGCCTGACGGCCGACGACGTCCAGGCGTTGATCACTCCCTGAGCCATCGCGCCGCATCCAGCGCGAAGTAGGTCAGGATCGCATCCGCGCCGGCGCGCTTGATGCCCGTCAGCGCTTCGAGCACGCACGCGCGCTCGTCGAGCCATCCTGCCTGCGCCGCGGCCTTGAGCATCGCGTACTCGCCCGAGACCTGATACACCGCGGTCGGTACGCCGAACGTGTCCTTCACGCGACGAACGATGTCGAGGTACGGCATCCCTGGCTTGACCATCACCATGTCGGCGCCTTCGCGGATGTCGAGGTAGGTTTCCCACAACGCCTCGTCGCTGTTGCCGGGATCCATCTGGTACGTGTGCTTGTCGCCGCCTTTCAGGTTCGCCGCGGACCCGACCGCGTCGCGGAACGGCCCGTAGAACGACGACGCGTACTTCGCGGAGTAGGCGAGGATGCGCGTCAGCTCGAAGCCCGCCCCGTCCAGCGCGTCGCGCACGGTCCCGATGCGCCCGTCCATCATGTCCGACGGCGCGACCATGTCCGCGCCCGCCTCCGCATGACACAGCGCCTGCTTCACGAGCGCGGCGACGGTCTCCTCGTTCTGCACGTAGCCGGTCTCGTCGATGATGCCGTCCTGGCCGTGCACGGTGTAAGGATCGAGCGCCACGTCCGTGATCACGCCGAGATCCGGGAACCGTTCCTTCAGCGCGCGGACGGTGCGCGGCACGAGGCCCTCCGGGTGCCACGCCGCCGCGGCATCGAGCGACTTGTGGTCCTGTGCAATGACAGGGAACACCGCTACGGCAGGAATGCCGAGCGACACGCATGCCTCGGCATCGGCAAACAGCCTGTCGACGGACTTGCGCGAGACGCCCGGCAGCGAAGCTGACCGCTTCCTCACGTCGGTTGCCGTCGAGAACGAAGACCGGATAGATGAAATCGTCGGCCGCAAGCCGCGTCTCGCGCGTGAGCCTGCGCGAAAAGTCGTCGCGTCGCATGCGGCGCATGCGCTTCGCGGGAAACTTGCCGATGAACGAAAAGCCCATACGTGCGTGATGGATGTAACAGAATGCGTCGTGCGCGCATCGCGTGGAACTTCGCCGCGAGCGCGCGGGTCAATGATGGCAGACGGTGTACGTCTCCCGCTACCCTCCCTGAGCGGGTGCCCGTCTGCTCGGCTAGTCCGGAAGACGGGTATTTCGAGGCCCCGCGTCACTCCCCTTGATCGCGGGGCCTTTTCTTGCCTACAGCCAGGAGTCGATCACGTCCTCCGCCTCCTCGACGCCCTGGCGGGTCGTCGCCGAAAAGAGCTGCACGATCACGTTCCCATGGCGATACCGTGCACCGACGGCGCTCACGATGGCCGCCAACGCTTCCCGCTGCGCGCTCTTGCCCAGCTTGTCTGCCTTGGTGGCGAGAATCAGGACCGGACGCCCGGTTGGCACGATCGCGTCGAGCACCGGCAAGTCGTGATCGCTGATGCCGTGACGCGCATCCACCATGAGCACGAGCGCCACGAGATTGTTGCGAGTGCTCACGTACTGCCAGAGGAAGGCCTGCCAGTCGCGCTTGACCGACTTCGACACCGCCGCATAGCCGTATCCCGGCAGGTCCGCCACCAGCGCACCCGAGCGCAACGTGAACATGTTGATCTGCTGCGTCCGGCCCGGCGTGCGGCTCGCGAACGCAAGGCGCCCGTGCTTGGCCAGGGCATTGATTGCGCTCGACTTGCCCGCGTTCGACCGCCCGGCAAATGCGATCTCCGGCGCGCCCTCGCGCGGCAGCTGCGCCTCGCTCGCGACCCCGAGCAGGAACTGCGCCCCGACCAGGGGCTGCGGACGCTTCGCAAGCGTCGCTTGGGCCGGCCGCGGGGCGTCCGTTACAATGGCGTGCTTTTTCAACGAAATCTCGAGTTTGGCGCGCGGCCGACAGCCCCGCCGAACCGCATGTCCGCAGGGAGTGATACCGGAATGGATCGTACGTCGTTCATCGCGGCGCTCGCGCTTGCGGCCCTCGCTTTTGGAGTATTCGGGCTCGGCACGGGGAACGCCAGGGCCCAGGGCGCGGCCAAACCCGACCTCGCCAAGGCCAAGCAGACCGCGGAGACAGTCTGCGCCGCATGCCACGGCGCCGACGGCAACAGCCCCGTCGCGGCGAATCCGAACCTCGCCGGGCAGGGCGCGGAGTATATCAGCCGACAGCTGGCCCACTTCAAGGCGGGCATTCGCGTGAATGCCATCATGCAGCCCCTCGCGCAGCAGCTATCCGACGCTGAAATGATCGCGCTCGGCGTCTACTTCTCGCAGCAGAAGGCGAAGAACCTCTCGGCCCGGGATCCGCAGCTCGTCGCGACGGGACAGAAGCTCTTCCGCGGCGGCGACGCCGCCTCGGGAGTGCCTGCGTGCGCGGCGTGCCACTCGCCGACCGGCGCGGGTATTCCGAAGAACTTCCCCAAGGTCTCGGGACAGTACGCCGACTACACCTACGCGCAGCTCAAGGCGTTCAAGTCCGGCGAGCGCGGCAACGACGCGGGCGGCAAGGACGCCGACGGTCGCGTGATGGCCGACATCGCGCAAAAGCTCACCGACACCCAAATGAAGGCGCTCGCCGATTACGCTGCCGGTCTTCGCTAGCCGCATGATGTGAGCACGGCGCGCATCGCCTCCCTGCACGTCTACCCGATCAAGGGTTGCCGCGGCATCGAGGTCGAGCGCGCGGACGTTGCAGTCACGGGACTCGTCGCCGACGGCGTGGGCGACCGCGAATGGATGGTCGTCGACGACGACGGCCGCTTCCTTACCCAGCGCGAGCTGCCGCGACTTGCTCTGGTCTCGACGGAAGTCACGGCGCGGGTCCTGCGCCTTTCCGCGCCGCACATGCGGCCCATGGACGTTCCCCTCGACGCAGCCGGCGCCACGCGCGATGTCGTCGTATGGCGCAGCACCGTGCTCGGATCCGACAGCGGCGATGCCGCGGCAAACTGGATGTCGGATTGGCTCGCGCACGACGTTCGCCTCGTTCGCTTCGATCGCGCGCGCAAGCGCGAATGCAACCGCGAGTTCGCGGGCGACTCGGGCGCGCACACGATGTTCGCGGACGGATATCCGATCCTCGTTGCCAACACGGCGTCACTGAGCGAGTTGAACGAGCGTCTCGCGGCGCGCGGTCATCCGGCGCTGCCGATGAATCGCTTCCGGCCGAACGTCGTCATCGACGGGCTGCCCGCGTTCGACGAGGATCACGTCGATACGATCGACGTCGGCGGCGTGGTGATGCGCCTCGTCAAGCCGTGCACGCGATGCCAGGTGACCACGACCGATCAGCAGACCGCGCGGGTCGGCATCGAGCCGTTGCCGACCCTCGGTGAATTCCGCATGGACGAGAAGCTCGACGGCGTCGCCTTCGGCGTGAACGCGATCGTCGTCGAGGGTGAGGGGCGGGTCATGGCCGCCGGTTCAACGGCCGCCGTCGAATATCGGTTCTAGCTCGCCGCAGCGCACATGATCGGGAAGTACGGGCCCGGCCCGTATCCCTCTGCCATCCAGCGGAACGAAGAGTCCATCTGGTCGCGGATGACCTGCTCCGTCGTGTAGCGGTGATTGGTCGTCGCCGTGTTGAAAAAGCGGTACACGGCCACGGTTCCCGCCGGGCACACGCCGGTCGTCGTGTTCGGAAGCTGCACGTAGAACACGTTCGGGCTTTCGTAGATCCAGTCGACTGGATGCGCGGCCGCCGTTTGCGCGCATTCGGCCGGCGACGCCGAATAGAAGTGCGAGTCGCCGAACGCCGGAGCGCGATAGAAGCGGCACACCGGGCTCGTGCCCGCTGCCGGCGCGCTGTAAACCAGGAAGCGAAGGCCGGTTCGCACCCAGCCGACCGTGCTGCCGCTGTCGAGGTTGTCGATCTCGACCGGATTGGTCGACAGGAAGTAATGGTCGAGCGCCGCGTTGTAGAACTCGACCGCCGCCACCTTCCCCTGCATGTCCGCGTCGGGCGTCAGGTACTGGCGCATCAGCGGCAGCGCGATCTCGAAGTGCGAGTAATAGTCGGGCTCCGTCGGCGTTTCGCAAGCAGAGATGCCGCCGTACAGGCCGCCGCGGACCTCGTAGAAGCCGCCGCCGGACGCGAGTGTCGCGACCGCGCCGCCGCTGCTCCCGCCTTCCGTAATGCCTTGCGACCACACGACTTCGTTGAAGAAGCCGTTCACGAGATCGTCGGCGACCAGGAACTGCCGCGTCACCTGGCCCCTGCTGTACTTCAGGAGATCGCCGGATGGGTGGTGCAGCGAGATCACCGGCGTGCCGTTGGCGAGCGACTCGGCGCGCCACGCCGCGAAGCGCGATCCCGCCGGCGCCGCCTGGTTGAGTCGCACGATCGCCCAGTCGTTGTCCTGGCTTCGGCCGAGCATCTTGGCGCCCGCGCTGAGCTGCACGAACGGCGGCGTCCCCTTGTTGTTGCACGTCGCGGCCACGAAGAAGAAGTAGCTGTTCAGCGTGCTGGCCACCGCTTGCGAGGAGATGCAGTGGTCGGCCGTCCACATGTATGGGGTGTTGGACGAAATCGAGTCGTTGATGAGCGTCGCCGAGCAGAGGTACGTGCGGCCCTCGTCCACGAACGTGATTTTCGCGACACCCTTGGCGAGGTCGTTGGCGGCAGCGTCGGCCGGGCTCACGCACGCGAGATCCACGTTGCACGCGCCCGCCGTGCCGATGCCCGTTGCGCGCGCGATGGGGCCCTTCGGAGAGGCCAGGTCCGCGCCGCCCACGACGAGGTGCGAGATACGCGGCACGCGGACCGCGACGCCGTCCAGCACGGCAGACGCCGGGACCTCGAATTCGATGGTCGCAACGTCGCCCCCCAGGTCGGGGCTCCAATACTGGCCGCCTTGCGCCGAGGCCGCCGCGACGTCGGCGGCGGAGACATCGCCGAATACTCCCGACGATCCTGCAAATCGAACGATCATGCCGGCGGGCGGCCTGTCGATGGCCACCGCGACGCGGAGCGCGGCAGCGCCCGGAGACTTGACCTCGACGTGCGCTACGCGCGTGCCGGCGGCCGTCGTTTCCCATGCGAGGTCGCGAAGCAGAATGTCGCGCGAAGCGGCGGGAACGGCCCGCGCCACGCCGACGAGAAGCGGCCCCGACTTGGGCTTGACCAGCTGCGCAAGCTCGTCCTTCGTCGGAGGCGTCAGGTCGATGTGACGCGCGGCGAGTCCCGCGGGCGCGGCGAGCGCTGCCCGCTTAGGGGCGGACGTGACGCGCGCGTCCGCCGGGGGCACGGCCACGGGACGGGCGTCGGCGGGCGCGATCTCGGTGGCCGCCAACGCGGCGCCTTGGGCCAAAACGAGGACAGCCGCCGCCAAGGCGACGCGGGGGAATCGATTCACGGAAATAGCCTGCGGGGAGTAGGGTCGGTTGGAGTCGCGGAGAAGGTCAAGGTTCACTGTGTCGCCGTGGCGTTTGGGCCGCGCGCAGACAGGCGGCGAGCCCATCCTGCCAGGCGGGAAGGCCAAAGCCGAAGGTGCGCTCGAACTTGTCCGTAGCAAGCACACCGTATGCCGGGCGCCGAGCGGGCGTGGGGTACTCGGAGGTCGGGATGGGGGTAACCACGGGTATTTGGGCCGTCTCCGCTACGATTGCGCAGGCGAAGCCGTGCCAGGTCGTCGAGCCCGTGGACGTGAAGTGATACAGGCCCGCCCGCTCGGCGAGAGCGCCACGACCGAGCGCGATCAGCCGCGTGGTTGCCTGCGCGAGGTCGCGCGACCAGTTCGGCGTGCCGGCCTGGTCGGCGACGATGCGAAGCTCGTCACGCTCGCGCGCAAGGCGCTTGATGGTGAGGAAGAAGTTCTTGCCCGTGAGGCCGTACACCCAGCTCGTGCGCAGCACGAGCGCCGCGGCGCCGGAGGCGGCGATCGCCTGCTCGCCCTCGAGCTTGCTCTGTCCGTACGCATTGAGCGGACCGGTGGGCGCCGACTCGTCGTAGGGCATCGTGGCACGGCCGTCGAAGACGTAGTCGGTCGAGTAGTGAACGAGGAGCGCGCCGGTTCGCTTGGCCTCCTCGGCGATGACCTGCGGCGCGCGCGCGTTGACCGCGAACGCGAGGTCGCGCTCGCGCTCGGCAAGATCGACGGCCGTGTACGCCGCGGCATTGACGATGATGTCGGGCGCGGCGGCGCGCAACACCGCGACGATCGCATCGGGGCTCGCGAGGTCGAGCGCCTTGCGGCCGAGCGCGATGACGTCGCCGTGCGCGCCGAGCTGCGTCGCGAGCTCGCCGCCGACCTGGCCGGTCGCGCCCGTCAAGAGGATTTTCACGTCAGTGGCGCCGGGCCGCCCCAAGCCACTGACAAGCCGCCCCTCTGGGGGCAGCGAATGAAGCGAGCGTGGGGGTCGTCATCTAGGGATAGGTTTCGGCGGATGCGAGCGGCACGCCCGCCGCATCCTTCGCCGCGACGATCGGCTCGCCGTCGAGCGGCCAATCGATGCCCAGCGCGGGATCGTTCCAGAGAAGCGTTCGCTCGTGCTCGGGGTGCCAGAAGTCCGTCGTCTTGTAGAGAAACTCCGCGACGTCGGACACCACGACGAAGCCGTGCGCGAATCCCGGCGGAATCCACAGCATCCGCTTGTTGTCGGCCGAAAGCTCCATGCCGATCGCGCGCCCGAAGTTGGGCGAGCTCCTGCGCAGGTCGACCACCACGTCGTACACCTCGCCCACGGTCGCGCGCACCAGCTTGCCCTGCGCGTGCCGGACCTGGTAGTGAAGGCCGCGCAGCACGTTGCGACGCGAACGCGAGTGATTGTCCTGCACGAACGTGGCGCGTATGCCCGCGTCCGCGAACGCGCGCTCGTTCCAGCTTTCGTAGAAGAAGCCGCGGTCGTCGCCGAACACGCGCGGCTCGATCAGCAGGACCTCGGGAAGTGCGAGCGGTGTAACGCGCATCGCTAGGGGGTGACGGGTTGTTTCAACGGACGGCGCCGTCGCGCAGGAGCGCGAGCAGGTATTGCCCGTACCCGCTCTTGCCGAGCGAGTTTCCCAGCACCTCGAACGCCGCGTCGTCGATGTAGCCCAGGCGCCACGCGATCTCCTCGGGGCAGGCGATCTTGAGGCCCTGGCGCTTCTCGAGCGTGGCGATGTACTGCGCGGCGTCGAGCAGCGATTCGTACGTGCCCGTGTCGAGCCACGCCATGCCGCGCCCGAACACCTCGCACGACAGCGAGCGCGACGCCAGGTACGCGCGGTTGACGTCGGTGATCTCGAGCTCGCCGCGCGCCGAAGGCTTCAAGTCCCGCGCGATGTCGAGCACGTCGTTGTCGTAGAAGTACAGGCCCGTCACCGCGTAGCGCGATTTCGGCTTGGCGGGCTTTTCCTCGAGCGAGATCACGCGGCCCGCGTCGTCGAGCTCGGCGACGCCGTAGCGCTCCGGATCGGCGACGGGATACGCGAACACCGTGGCGCCCTCGTCGCGCGCGTTGGCGCGCGCAGAGCTGCGCGTGGAGGTCGTGGCCGTAGAAGATGTTGTCGCCGAGCACCAGCGCGCTCGTGTCGCGGCCGACGAAGTCGCGCCCGATGATGAAGGCCTGCGCGAGTCCCTCGGGCTTGGGCTGCACCGCGTACGAAAGTCGAAATGCCCCAGCGCGCGCCGTCGCCCAGGAGCTGCGCGAAGCGCGGCGTGTCCTCGGGGGTGGAGATCAACAGGATGTCGCGGATGCCCGCCAGCATCAGCGTCGACAGCGGGTAGTAGATCATCGGCTTGTCGTACACCGGCAGGAGCTGCTTCGATACGACGTGCGTCACCGGGTACAGCCGCGTGCCCGACCCGCCCGCGAGGATGATGCCCTTCTGCTCGCCTCACGCTCGCATACTGGAGATCGATCCACTTCTGGTAGTCCTTGCTCGCGACGTTGCGCAGCCACTCGTCGTTGTCGAGGTACCAGCGAATCGTGCGGCGCAATCCGGAGTCGAACGTCTCCGCAGGTTCCCAGCCGAGCTCGTCGCGGATCTTGCGGGGGTCGATGGCGTAGCGGCGGTCGTGACCCGGCCGATCCTTGACGAACGTGATGAGCGACGCGTAATCGCGGCCCGGCCGTCTCTTCCCCGACGATCGCGCAGATCGCCTTCACGACGTCGACGTTGCGCATCTCGGCATTGCCACCGACGTTGTACGTCTCGCCTGGCCTGCCGCGCGCGAGCACGGCGCGAATCGCCGAGCAATGATCCCCGACGTAGAGCCAGTCGCGCACGTTCTTGCCGTCGCCGTAGACCGGCAGCGGCTTGCCCGCGATCGCGTTGACGATCATGAGCGGAATCAGCTTCTCGGGAAACTGGCGCGGGCCGTAGTTGTTCGAGCAATTGGTCGTGAGCGTCGGCAAGCCGTACGTGTGGTGGTACGCGCGCACCAGATGATCGGATCCCGCCTTCGACGCGGAATACGGGCTGTTCGGAGCGTACGGCGTGCGTCTCGCTGAAAGCCGCGTCGTCCGCGCCGAGCGATCCGTACACTTCGTCGGTCGACACGTGCAGGAAGCGGAACGCATCGCGGTCCGCGGGCGGCAGCGAGGACCACCACGCGCGCGTCGCCTCGAGCAGGTTGAACGTGCCGACGATGTTCGTCTCGATGAATGCTGCCGGCCCGTGAATCGAGCGGTCGACGTGCGACTCCGCGGCGAAATTCACGATCGCGCGCGGCCGGTGCTCGCGCAGGAGTGCGCCGACCTGCCCGGCGTCGCCGATGTCGCCGCGCACGAACAGGTGCCGCTCGTCGCCCGCGATCGACTTCAAGTTGCCGAGGTTGCCGGCGTAGGTGAGCTTGTCGAGATTGACGAGCGGCTCGCCGGTGGCGGCAAGCCAGTCGAGCACGAAGTTGGCGCCGATGAAGCCGGCGCCGCCGGTGACGAGAATCATGGGTGCGCCGTGGGGCCGCGAGAAGGCCGCCATTTTAGCAGCGCGCCGCGCGCTGTCAGCCGTAGTGCCCGCGATACCAGGCCGCGAAGCGGGCAAGCCCGTCGGCAAGCGGCGTGCGCGGCGTGAAGCCGGTCAACGCGCGCAGGCTATCGATCGACGCGTAGGTCGTGCGCATGTCGCCCGGCTGCATCGGCAACTTGCGCACGATCGCCTTGCGTCCGAGGACGCGCGACAGCGTGTCGATGAATTCGGTGAGCGGCACGGCTCGGCTGTTGCCGATGTTGTAGATCGCCGCCGGCGGCGCGTGCGCGGGCGGCAAGGCGAGCGTGCGCACCACGCCCTCGACGATGTCGTCGACGTACGTGAAGTCGCGCTGCATGCGTCCTTCGTTGAAGACGTCGATGGGTTCGCCCGCAAGGATGGCCTTGGTGAACAGCATCGGCGCCTGGTCCGGGCGTCCCCACGGCCCGTACACGGTGAAGAAGCGCAGGCCCGTCACCGGCAATCCAAACAGGTGTGCATAGCTGTGCGCCATCGCTTCGTTCGCGCACTTCGTGGCGGCATACAGGCTCACCGGCCGGTCGACGCGCTGGTCCTCCGAGAACGGCAGCGTGTGGCTCGCGCCGTACACGGACGAGCTCGACGCATACACGAGATGCGCGACGCGCGCGTGCCGGCAGCCTTCGAGCACGTGGCCGAACGCGACCACGTTGTTGCGCACGTAAGCGTCCGGGTGCGTGAGCGAATGCCGCACGCCCGGCTGCGCGGCAAGATGCACGACGTGCGAGAAGCCGCCGTCGCGAAAGAGCTTGGCGGTCGGCTCCGCCTCGGCCAGATCGATGCGCGCGAACGAGAAACCCGGCGTGCCTTCAAGCGTGGCGACGCGCGCTTGCTTGAGCGACAACGTCGTAATAGGGCTCGAAGTTGTCCACGCCGGTCACGCGCGCGCCGCTTTCGAGCAGCGCCTTCGCCGTGTGCATCCCGATGAAGCCGGCGGCGCCGGTGACGAGGACGTGCATTACTGCGCGTCTCTCGCGCGCGCGGCGAGCGCCCGCAGCTTGGCATACTTGAGGAAGCTCGCGAACGCGCCGATCGCGATGTGCGCGAAGCCGGCGACGCCGTCGAGGAAGCCGAGCTTCACGACGTAGAAGCGAAGGAAGCGCGCCGCGGGCGACGTCGCGAGGCGCAGCGCGCTCGCGGTTTGCCCCGATGCGTGCATGGCCTCCGCCTGCATCGTCGTATAGCGGTTCTGCTTCGCGATGTAGGAGTCGATCGATTCGGCCGATGCGTGCATGAGGTCGCCGCGCAAGCGCTCGACCGTTCCGTCGGCGACCACCTTCTCGTGCACGGGATCGCTCGACCAGCGCGCGTGCCGGCGGTCGAACAGGCGCACGATCCAGTCGGGATAGCCTTCGCCGTGCGCGAGCCAGCGTCCGAGAAAGCGATTGCGCCGCGCCATCGCGTAGGCGTTCGCGGAAGGCGCGCCGCTTGCGAACAGCGCCCGAATGGCGTCGGAGAGCTCCGGCGAGACGCGCTCGTCCGCGTCGATGCACAACACCCAATCGTGCATCGCTTGCGCGACCGCGAAGTTCTTCTGCGGCCCGTAGCCTTCGAAGGCGTGCTCGACCACGCGCGCACCGGCGCGCTGCGCGATCGCTACGGTATCATCGCGGCTGCCCGAATCGACCACGACCGTCTCGGCGGCGAACGGCGCCGATGCAATGCACGCAGCGAGCTCGTGGGCCGCGTCGCGGGTGATCACGATGAGCGACAGGGGAAGCGGGTCCGACATCGAGGGCAAGTTTACGCGAGGCTGTTCATGAGCGGCGGCGGGCCGCCCCGAGCCGCGAATTGCGCCCCCTCGGGGGGCAGCGAGCAACGCACTTTCGCGAGCGCGGGGGCACATCTGCTCGTGGTCAGGCCTTCGTCGCTGGGCGACATCGTGCACACGTTGTCGCTCGTGTCGGACGTCGAGCGGCACGCGCCCGGCGCCGTCATCGATTGGGTTGCGGAAGAAGCCTTCGTCCCGCTGGTCGCGCTCGACCGTCGCATCCGGCGCGTCGTGCCCGTCGCGTTTCGCCGCTGGCGTAGGGACCCCTTCTCGTCAACGACGCGACGGGAGTTTGCAGCGTTTCGCCGTGCGTTGCGCTCGCAAAAATACGACGCGATCCTCGACCTGCAGGAGCAGCTCAAGGGCGCCATCGTCGCGCGCATGGCGAGCGGGACCCGCCACGGCTTCGACCGCGCGAACGTGCGCGAGCCCATCGCGACATGGCTCGACGACGTGCATCACGCGATCGATCGCAACCAGCACTTCATCGCCAAAGCGCGTGCAATGGCCGCAGCGGCGCTGGGCTACGCGGTCGACGGCCCGCCCCGCTGGAACATCAATCCGGCAGCCAGGTCCGGGGCCATGCCGGACGGGCCGTATGCCATCGCGTTCCACGCCACGAGCCGCGAAGACAAGCTGTGGCCCGAGCGCGACTGGACCGGCTTGCTCGCGCATTTCGCGCAGGCGGGATTCCAAGTGCTGCTGCCGTGGGGCAGCGATGCCGAGCGAGAGCGCAGCGAGCGCCTCGCGCGCTCCACCGGCAATGCAACCGTGCCGCCGCGGCAGACGCTGCCCGAGCTCGCGTCGCTCGTGAGATCAGCGGAAATCGTCGTGGGAGTGGACACCGGCCTTACCCACCTGGCCGCGGCGATGGGCGCGCCGACGGTAGCGATCTTCACCACGACAGATGCGACGCTTGCAGGCGTTGCTGCGGCGGGCACGCACGCGGTCGACATCGGCGGCAACGGAAACGTCCCGGCGCTCGACGACGCGATCGAAGGCACGGGCCGCGTGCTGCGCGGCGCACCGCGCTGCTGATGCGAACGCTATACCAATTCCTCTGGCATGCGGCGCTGCCATGGCTGCCGCTGCGCCTTTGGTGGCGCGGCCGGCGCGAACCCGGGTATCGCGAGAAAATCGGCGAGCGCTTCGGGCGTTACGCGGCAGCCAACACCACCACCGATATCGTCTGGATCCATGCGGTTTCGCTCGGCGAGACGCGCGCCGCCGCGCCGCTCGTCGACCGCGTGCTGCGCGAGATGCCGGATGCCACGGTGCTCCTCACGCACATGACCGCCACCGGCCGCGCGGCCGGGGCCGAGCTGGCGAAGGACCGCGTCGTCCAGGCGTGGCTTCCTTACGACGTGCCCTTTGCGGTGCGTGCGTTTCTCGCGCACTGGAAGCCGCGCCTCGGGATCCTGATGGAAACGGAGGTATGGCCAAACCTCGTCGGCGCCTGCAGCGAGAGCGGCATCCCGCTCTTCCTGGTCAACGCGCGCCTGTCCGAGCGCTCGCTGCGCGGATACCGGCGATTCGCAAGCGTTACGCAACCGATGTTCGCCGCGCTCGCGGGCGTGGCTGCGCAAACGGACGCGGATGCGCGGCGATTGCGCGAGGCGGGCGCGCGCGATGTCGCCGTTACGGGCAACCTCAAGTTCGACGTGCGCCTCGATGACGCCGTACGCTCGCGTGGCGAGGCGATGCGCGCGCTGTTCGGCGCCGTTCGCCCGCAGTGGGTGGCCGCGTCCACGCGCGACGGCGAGGAGGCGCTGATCCTCGATGCGCTGGCGCAGCATCCGTTGCCCGGCAATACGCTCACCGCGATCGTGCCAAGGCATCCGCAGCGCTTCGACGAGGTCGCTGCACTCTTCGAAGCCCGCGGCCTCGCTTACGCACGCCGCAGCGCGAACGTCCCCGTGCCCGCCGATACGCATTTCGTTCTCGGCGATTCGCTCGGCGAGCTTCTCGCGTACTACGCCGCGGCCGACGTGGCGTTCGTCGGCGGAAGCCTGCTGCCGCTCGGCGGGCAGAACCTCATCGAGCCGATCGCGGTAGGCACGCCGACGCTGATCGGCCCGCACACGTTCAACTTCGCGGAGGCGGCGTCGCAGGCGGTCACGGCGCAAGCAGCGCTGCGCGTGGCCGATGCGCACGCACTGGTGGCGGAAATCGATGCCCTGCTCCGCGATCCGGCGCGGCGCTCCCGCATGCACGACGCCGCGCTCGCATTCCACGCCGCGCACGGCGGCGCGACCGATCGGCTGTGGTCCTGGCTCACCGGCAGGACCAAATAGCGATTCATGAGACCACAGACGCACCCGCCGCGCGGGTGCGTCTCCATCAGAAGTTTTCTACCCGTTCAACCGCCGGTTGAGCTCTTCCAAGTCCTGCTCGGTGAGGTTGCCGACCGAGGACTTGAGGCGCAGCACCGCGATCATGTACTGGAAGTACGCGTTCGCGAGATCGCGCCGCGTCGAGTACACGTTCTGCTGCACGTTGAGCACGTCGAGGTTGGTGCGGATGCCGACCTCCTGCCCGAGGATGTTCGACTGCAGCGCGACCTCCGCCGACGCGACCGCCTGCTCGAAAGCCTTCACGCCGGCCGCCGCGCTGTTCACTCCCGAGAAGCCGTCCTGCGCATTGGTCGCGGCGGCTCGCTTGGCCGATTCGAGGTCGGCCCGCGCGCGGTCCTGCAGCGAGATCGTCTCGCGCACGCGCGAGTTGACGAAGCCGCCGGTGTAGATCGGCACGTTGACGACGATTCCCAGGAGTCCCGACCGCGAGTTGCCGCCGATGTCGCCCACAGTCGTGCCGCTGTTGGTGAGCGCACTCGCGCTCGCGACGAGGTCCAGCGTCGGCAGGTGCCCGGCGCGCGCGCGGTCGACCTCGAGCGAGGCGATTTCGTAGTTGGATTGCGCGAAGAGCACGTTCAGGTTCTCGCGCAGTGCGCGCGCAACCCAGTAGTCGAGGTTGTTGGGGTCCGGCAGCGCCGGGTCGAACCCGCGCCCGATGCGCTTCAGGTTGCGCGGCGCCTTGCCGATGATCGCGGCCAGCGCAGAGCGCCGGCGATCGAGGTCGTTACGCGCCTGGATCTCGGTGGCGATGATCTGGTCGTACTTCGCCTGCGCTTCGTTGGTGTCGGTGATCGTGGCGGTGCCGACTTCGAAGTTGCGCTTCGCCTGCGCCAGCTGCTCGGACACGGCGATCTTCTGCTGCTCGGCCAGCTCGACGTTGAACTCGGCGAGCAGCACGTCGAAATAGGCGACCGTCGTGCGGATGATGAGGTCCTGCTGCGCGATGCCGAGCGTGAAGTCGGATTGCGTCACCTGCTCGCGCGCCTGTTCGAGCACCACCACGTTTTGCGGCCGGTACAAAGGCTGCGAAGCGGAGAACACGAGGCTGCCGAAGCCGTAGTTCTGCGATACCGTGCTCTTCGGGTTGGTGTTGAACTGCGCGTCGTAATAGTTGGCGTTGGCCTGGCCTTGCGCGGAAACCTGCGGCAGGAGCCCCGCGCGCGCCTGGGGCACGCGCTCCTGCGTAGCCTCCCATTGCGAGCGCGCCGCCGCGATCGCCGGATCCTGCTTCTGCGCCTCGCGATAGATCTGCAGCAGGTCCTCGGCTTGCGCCAGCCGAAGCGACGCACGCAAGCGCGAGCGCGCACGTGCGCAACCACTTCTTCATGGGTGTTGTTGGCATGACTGGATGATCAATAGCGGGGTATCGCGGGATCGACCAGGCGCGACCACGCGTCGATGCCGCCCGCGAGGTTGTGCACGCGGCCGACGCCGTTGCGGGCGAGCCATTGCGCCACCTGCGCACTGCGGGAGCCGTGATGGCACACGAGCACGATCTCGCGGTCTTCCGGAAGCTCGCCGATGCGTGCGGGAATCTCGCGCATCGGGATGAGCGTCGCCCCCTCGATGCGCGCCTTGTCGTGCTCCCAGGGCTCGCGCACGTCGACGACGAACGGCGCAAGGCGCGACGCGTCCCTGCGCCAGGCGTCGAGATCCGTCGGCGAGAGCTCGGGGATCAAAACCGAAAGCGCGAGGGCGTCGCGGCGTTCTTCAAAGGCGGCACCACCGTCTCGAAAAGATCCGTCGTCACGCGCGAGCCGGGCGCGGTCCATGCCACGAGGCGCGCGGTCATCGCGGGCGCCTCGCCGACGATCGCGAACACGCGGCCGTTGGGCCTCAACTGGGCGAGAAAACGCTCCGGAAGCAGCGGCGTCGACCCCGTCAGCACGATGACATCGTAGAACTCGTCACCCCAGCCTTGCGCGGCGTCGCCCACTTCGAGCCGCACGCTGCCGAATCCATGCCGCGCGAGCTTGCTGCCGGCACCCGCCGACATGGACCGGTCGATGTCGACCGACGTGACCTCGCCGCCGCTCGCCGCCAGCAGCGCGGTGAAGTAGCCGCTGCCGGTCCCGACCTCGAGCACCGAATCGCCGCGGCGAAGCGTGAGCGTCTGCAGGACGCGCGCTTCGAGCTTGGGCTGCCACATATGTTCCCCGCCCGGGAGGGGGATTTCGAGATCGGCGAAGGCGAGCGACCGATACTCGGGCGGCACATAGTCCTCGCGGCGCACGACGAACAGGAGATCGAGCACGTTGGGATCGAGGACGTCCCATGTGCGGATCTGCTGCTCGACCATGTTGTAGCGCGCTTGTTCGATGTCCATGGCAAAAGCGGCTTTGGCGAGAGCCTCGGTTGAACGCGTTTTCGGGGGTTGAGCATTAACTGACCAGCGGTCAGTTATTATGCAGTCGGCAATTATCGCACGTCAAGTCAGTGGCGCCGGGCCCTAGTGAGCAAGGCGGCCGAGACCGTCGGTCGAGGCAAGGCTCGCAGAGCCCGTCGCCGCGCGAGCGTACGTGGCCGACGCGTGGAGCGCGGCATGTCTTGGATAGTGCAATGAGGCCAGCCCCAAGCCACTGACAAGCCTCCCCTCAGGGGCGGCGAGCGACGCGAGCGTGGGGGTTCCACTTCAATCCGCAGCGGTTCCTGCGGCCGCAGCGAGGCGCGCCAGGCGCTCGGCCTTGCGCGCGCGCCGCCGCTCGTTCCAGCCGTCCAGGTACGTGTAGAGCACCGGCACGACGACCAGCGTGAGCAAGGTCGACGTGATCACGCCGCCGATGATGGCGCGGCCCATGGGCGCCTGCGGCTCGCCGCCCTCGCCGACGCCCATCGCCAGCGGCAGCATGCCGCCGATCATCGCCGCGGTGGTCATCAGGATCGGCCGCAGCCGCACCTGTCCCGCCTGCAGCATGGCGTCGTGCAGGGTAGCGCCGCCGCGCCGCGCGCGGTTCGCGAAATCGACGAGCAAGATCGCGTTCTTGGTGACGAGGCCCATCAGCATGATGAAACCGATCATCGAGAAGATGTTGAGCGTGGTGCCGGTGAACATCAGCGCCAGGAACACGCCGATGAGCGAGAACGGCAGCGACACCATGATCGCCGCAGGCTGCAGGAAGCTCGCGAACTGCGAGGCGAGGATCAGGTAGATGAAGATCACCGCGAGGCCGAGCGCCGCCATCGCGGCTGCGAACGAGTCCTGCATCTGCTCCTGCTGGCCGCGCACCGAGAAACGATAGCCGGGCGGCAGCGTCGTCTGCTTGATGATCTTGTTGACGTCGTTGCCGACGTCGCCCGCGGGCCGGCCCTGCGCGCTCGCGAAGATCGCCACGCGCCGCACGAGCTCCTCGCGACGGATCGTCTGCGGGCTCGTCGACTCGACGATCTCCGCGACCTGGCGCAGCGGCACCATCCGCAGCTCGCCGTCCGGGCCGCGCTTGTTGGTCGTGAGGTAGAGATTGGACAGGTCCGTCGCGATCTGGCGGCGGTCCTTGGCGAGGCGCACGTTCACCTCGTAATTCTGCGCGTCGGGAGCAAGCCAGTAGCTCACCGTGTCGCCCGCGATGAGCGGGCGCATCGTCGCGCCCACCTGCTGCACCGTGATGCCGAGGTCCGCCGCGGCATCGTTGTTGAGTCGCACCGACAGCGCGGGGTTGGCGGCCTTCTCGGAGATTTCGAGGTCGGCGATTCCCGGCACGGTCGCGAGCTTCTGCTTGAGATCCTCGGCGAGCGTGTGAGCGTCTCCGGATCGGGCCCGAGGATGTTGATGAAGATCGGCCGGTTGAAGCCCAGCGTGAGCTCGATGCCGGGGATGGGCCGCAGCGCCTTGCGGATCGCGCGCTCGAGGTCCTTCTGCGTGCGCTCGCGCTCGCCGACTTCGGAGAGCTTCAGGTTGATGCGCGCGTAGTTGCGGCCCTCTTCGGTGCCGACCGTCGTCATCGCGAGCGTGATCTCGGGGAACTCCTTGAGCGCCTCCTCGACCTGCCGCATCTTGCTGTCGGTGTACTCGAGGCTCGACCCCACGGCGGTGTTGAGGCGCAGCGAGATGAAGCTCTGGTCGGACTCGGGCACGAACTCGGTGCCGATCAGCGGGACCAGCGCGAAGCTGCCCGCGAACAAGGCGAACGAAACGCCGAGCACCGTCTTGCGGTGCAGGAGCGCCCACTCGAGGATGCCGCCGTAGACGTGGTGCATCCACTCGATGAAGCGCTCGACCTGGTCCATGAACTGGGCGAGCCACGGCATCCGCTTGAACCGCGAGCCGGGCGGATCGTGCCACACCGCGGACAGCATCGGGTCGAGCGTGAAGCTCACGAACAGCGACACCATGACCGCCACCGCGACGGTGACGCCGAACTGGAAGAAGAAGCGCCCGATGATCCCGCTCATGAACGCGATGGGCACGAACACCGCGACGATCGCGAACGTGGTCGCCATCACGGCGAGGCCGATCTCGTCCGTGCCCTCGTGCGCCGCCTGCTTGTGGTCCTTGCCCATCGCGAGGTGTCGCACGATGTTCTCGCGCACCACGATCGCGTCGTCGATCAGAAGGCCGATGCACAGCGACAGCGCCATCAGCGTGAGGAAGTTGAGCGAGAAGCCGAACGCGTACAGCGCGATGAACGTCGCGATCACCGCGATCGGCAGCGTGAGGCCCGTGATGATGGTGCTGCGCCAGCTGTGCAGGAACAGGAACACGATCAGCACGGTGAGCGCGGCGCCTTCGAGGATCGTGCTCTTCACGCGGTTGACGCTCTTCTCGACCTTCTCCGCCGAGTTGTAGGCGACGGTGAGCTCGACGTCCTTGGGGATGCGCTTCCTGAGCTCCTCCACCGCCTTGATCACGCCACGGCCGGTGTCCACGATGTTGGCGTCCTGCGCCTTCAGGATGTCGATGCGTGATCGAGCGCGGCCGTTGATGCGGGCGATCGAGGTCTCCTCCTTTTCGCCGTCGATCACGTCGGCGACCTGCGACAGGTAGACGGCCCGCCGCCCTGCTGCGCGACGATGATCCGGCCGAACTGCGCCGGATCCTTGATCTTGCCTTCGATGCGCACGATGCGGTCGCTCTGCCCGCGCGACAGGCGGCCCGCGGGCACGTCCTGGTTCGCGTTGCGGATGGCGTTCATCACCTGGTCGAGGCCGATGCCGAGCGCGGTGAGCGCGTTCGGCTTGATCTGCACGAGGATCTGCCGCGTGACCTTGCCGTTCACGTCGATGCGCGCGACGCCCGGGACGTTCTCGAGCCCCTTGACGATCGTCTGGTCGACGAGCGAGGTGAGCTCGCGCAGGTCGGTGTCGTTGGACATCACGGCGAGCGACACCACCGGCTCCTGGTTCTCGGTCTCGGCGCGCACCACGAGCGGATCCTTGGCATCGCGCGGGAACAGGGGCCGCACGTGCGCGACCTTGTCGCGCACGTCCTGCATCGCGCGGATCATGTCGATGTCGAGGCGGAACTCGACGAAGACCGAGCTCATGCCTTCGAGCGTGAACGAGCGCACGAGCTTCACGCCCGCCACGCCGTTGACCGCGTTCTCGATCGGCCGGGTGATGTCGATCTCGACCGCCTCGGGCGAGGCGCCCGGATACTGCGTCTGGACGATGAGGAACGGCAGCGTGACGTCGGGCATCTGCTCCACGCGCAGCCGCGCGTAGGAAAAGAGGCCGAGCACGGTCATCGCGACCATGACCATGGTCGCGAAGACGGGGTTATTGATCGAGACGCGAGTGATCCACATGCGCTTAATCCTGCAGGCCGGGGCCTCAGCCCGACGCGCGATCCCGGCCGACGGAAGTCCGCGCCTACCGCCCCGCTCGGCCCCTTCACGAGCGCCGGCGCGCCTTCCTTCAGGTTGTCGAAGCGCGAGGCGAGCACCTTGAGCGTCGCGGGCAGCGCGGTCTTGATCTCGACGCGGCCGGACTCCTCGTCGCGGCGCCCGACGACGACCATCGCGCACGAGCTTGCCGTCGTCGATCGTCCACACGAACGTCTGCCCGGCCTCGTTGCGCACGGCGACCGCGGCAGCGACAGCACGGGCGCGCTCGCGGCGAGCGCGATGCGGCCGGTCGCGAACATGCCGCCGCGCAACTCGTTGTTCGGATTGGGCACGCCGACGAACACGAGGATGGCGCGCGTGCCGGGCTCGGTCGACGGGTTGATGCGCTCGATGCGCCCGGTGAACTGGCGCTCGCCGAAGCCGTCGACGGCGAGGTCGACCGTCATGCCGGCCTGAGCTCCGGAATGTCGACCGCCGGGACCATCGCCTGCAGCTCGATTTCCGTCAAATCCACCACCGTGACGAGCGGCGTGTCGAACGCGACCTTCTCGCCCGGCTGCACGTGCCGCTTGGCGACGATGCCCGCTGAGCGGCGCCGTCGCGACCGCATCCTTGAGCGCATTCTGCGCGAGGCGCACCTGCGCCTCCGCCGACATGACGCTGCCGCGCGTGACGTTGAGGTTCGACTCGGAGCTGTCGAACGCCGTTCTGCGAGATGAAGTTCTGCTTCAGGAGCTTCTGGTTGGTGGTGAGCGTCTTCTCGGCGAGCGCGAACTGCGCCTTCGCCGACTCGAGCTGGCCCTGGCGCTCGATGAGCTTCGCCTCGAGGTCGGCGGTGTCGACCCGCGCGAGCACTCTGCCCGGCCTGCACGGTGTCGCCTTCGCGCACGGTGATATCGCGCACGTCGCCCGAGACCTTCGCCTTGACCGTGGCCTGGCGGACCGGCTGCATGGTGCCGGACACCGGCAGCCAGCGCGACAGCGGCTGGTCTCGGCGACCGCGAGTCGGCCGGCGCGAATTCGAGCGTCACCGGCGCGTTCTTGTCGTTTTCGCGGCCTTCCTGCTGCTTCTTGGACGACGCGGATCCCGATGGCGGCGCGAAGTGCCACCGCCAGGAGCGACGATGACCGCGATGGCGATGCGCCGCCGGGTGAAGCGTACTCCCATGAATTCTCCCTATCGCTGCTTGCGGCGAGCCGAGTCGGCCCCGCGGCACGGTTTCGCCGCCGACCCTGTTTGGATGCGGCGCGCGTGCGGTTTGGATTCTGCAGAGACCGCTATTGTCGCCGCCGTACGCACGTTCGGGCAACCGTCCTGCGACGAAGTGCCGCGGACGGCGACGAACTGACGACCCCTACGCCATGCCCGCGACGGCAGGTCCGAGCCGCCCGAAGGCCGCGTCCCGGGAACGGCCGTCGGATTTGCACGAGCTCGCGGGGGCGACATTGACACCTACCTGTGACAGACAATAATATTCTGTTGCCCGCTCCCTTTTCGAGCACCCCCGTTTTGCCCAATCCCAACTTCGAGGAACTCCATGAACATGTCGCGCAAGCTCGGCCTGACCCTCGTCGCAGCCGCGCTCATCACCGTCTACGGCTGCGGCAAGGAAGAGCCGAAGAAGGCCGCCGAAGCGCCGAAGGCCGCCGCGCCCGCGGCGCCGGTCGAAGACGTCGTCACCGTCAAGATCGGCCACGCCGGTCCGCTGACCGGCGGCATCGCCCACCTCGGCAAGGACGACGAGAACGGCGCGCGCCTCGCCGTCGACGAGCACACCGCCCGCAAGATGAAGATCGGCGGCAAGACGGTCAAGTTCGAGCTCATGAGCGAAGACGACCAGGCCGACCCGAAGATGGGCCCGACCATCGCCCAGAAGTTCGCCGACGCGAAGGTCGCCGGCGTCGCCGGTCACCTGAACTCCGGCGTGTCGATCCCCGCCTCGGCGGTCTACAACCAGGCCGGCATCCCGATGATCTCGGGCTCGGCGACCAATCCCAAGCTCACCGAGCAGGGCTTCAAGACGATCTTCCGCACGGTCGGCCGCGACGACCAGCAAGGTCCCGCGATCGCGCAGTACCTGAACAACATGAAGATCAAGAAGGTCGCCATCGCCGACGACGCCACCGCCTACGGCGAAGGCCTCGCCAACGAAGTCGAGAAGACGCTCAAGGCCGCGGGCGTGCAGGTCGTGGCGCGCGAGAAGGCCACCGACAAGACGACCGACTTCAAGGCGATCCTGACCAAGATGAAGGGCAAGGCGCCGGACGCGATCTTCTACGGCGGCATGGACGCCACCGGCGGCCCGATGATCAAGCAGGCGCGCGAGCTCGGCATCAAGAGCGTGTTCAGCTTCGGCGACGGCGCGTGCACCGACGAGATGGCCAAGCTCGCCGGCGCGGCGGCCGAAGGCCTGATCTGCTCGCAGGCCGGCCTGCCCGCCTCGGCGGCGAGCCAGTCGTTCAACGACGCGTTCAAGGCCAAGTACGGCGAAGTCAAGCAGTACGCGCCGTTCTTCTACGACGCGGTCGGCATCATGATCGCGGCGATGCAGAAGGCCGACTCGACCGACCCGGCGAAGTACCTGCCCGAGATCTCGAAGATCAAGTACAACGGCGCCACGGGCGTGATCGAGTTCGACGAGAAGGGCGACCGCAAGAACGCCGAGATCACGATCTTCACGCTGAAGGACGGCAAGGTCGTCCCGGTCGGCGTGGTCAAGGCCGGCAAGGCGTCGACGTTCGACGACTTCATGAAGGAAATGAAGATGGCTCGGCGGCACCCGCGGCCGCGCCTGCGGCCGGCGCCCGCGCCGGCGACACCGCCGGCGCCGGCTCCCGGCGGAAGCGCCGAAGAAGTAACAGTCCGCAACAAAAAACGGCGCCTTCGGGCGCCGTTTTTTTTTGCGCACGGCGTTTTCGCATACCGGCGCGGATACGAATCCCCGCACGTCGGTCGGCCGACGGCGTCGCCTACAAGGGTCGCGGTCCCTGGACATCTTCCTGCAGCAGATCATCAACGGGCTGACGCTCGGCAGCGTGTACGCCATCGTGGCGCTGGGCTACACGATGGTGTACGGCATCATCCAGCTCATCAATTTCGCGCACGGCGAGGTCGTGATGATCGGCGCGATGGTCGCCTACACGGTCATCGTCGCGCTGACGCGGCGCGAACACGGGCCTGCCCCCGGTCGTCGTCGTGCTCGCCGGGCTGCTGGCCGCGATTCCCGTCTGCATGGGCGTCGGCTACACGCTCGAGCGCGTCGCCTACCGGCCGCTGCGCCGCGCGCCGCGGCTCGCGCCCGCTGATCACCGCCATCGGCCTGTCGATCATCCTGCAGCACCTCGCGCTGATCGTGTGGAGCCGCAACCCGATGCCCTATCCGCAGATCATCGCGACCGTCTCGTACCACATCACGACCTCCGCGGCGGCGGCGCGACGATCACCAACGTGCAGATCGCGATCATCGGCGGCTCGTTCCTGCATGATGGGCGTGCTGCTGCTGCTCGTGTACAAGACCAAGCTCGGCATCGCGATGCGCGCGACGTCGCAGAACCAGCAGGTCGCGGGCCTCATGGGCATCGACATCAACAAGGTGATCTCGCTCACGTTCGTGATCGGTGCCGCGCTCGGCGCCGTCGCCGGCGTCATGGTCGGCAGCTACTACGGCATCGCGCACTACCAGATGGGCTTCATCCTCGGCCTCAAGGCCTTCTCCGCCGCGGTGCTGGGCGGCATCGGCAATCTTGCGGGCGCGATGCTGGGCGGCCTCCTGCTCGGCCTCATCGAGGCGCTGGGCGCGGGCTACGTGGGCGACCTCACGAACCTGTGCAACCTCGTCGAGCTGGTCCGACCGCGCTCGCGCAGCGCTGCGAGCAGGATTCGAACCTCACGCTCTTCGGCTCCAACTACCAGGACGTGTTCGCGTTCCTGGTGCTCATCGCCGTCCTCATCTTCCGGCCGTCGGGGCTGCTCGGCGAGCGCGTGTCCGACCGCGCCTGAGTGAAGTCCCGATCGCCTGCCGCGGCTGCGACCTGCTGCAGCGCCTGCCGCGCGCTGCCGCCGGGCGGCAAGGCGCGTTGCGGCCGCTGCGGCCAGATCCTCGCCGTGCATCCCGCGCATCCGCTCGACCGCCGCTCGCGCTTGCGATCGCGGCCGCCATCGTGGTCGTGATCGCCAACGTGTGCCCGCTCATGAGCCTGTCGGTCGCGGGACGCACGTCCACGACCACGCTCGCGGGCGGCGCGTATCGAGATGTGGCTGCAAGGCAGCGAGGTGACGGCCGTCATCGTCGCGTTCTGCGCCGTGATCGCGCCGGCGCTCTACGTCGCGGCCATGCTGGCGGTGCTGATCGCGATTCAGCGCCCGCCGGCGCCGGCGTGGACGGGCGACCTGATGCGCTGGGCCGAGCGCCTGCGGCCCTGGTCGATGAACGAGGTGCTGCTGCTCGGCATCCTCGTCGCGCTGACCAAGATCGCGCAGCTTGCCGACCGTGATCCCGGGCGTCGGCATGTTCGCCGTCGGCGCGCTCGTGTTGCTGCTGCCGTGGTTCTGCGAGCACGTTCGATCCGCGTGCGGTGTGGGGGCGCATCGCGTGGGCCGCGCAGGAGCGAGAGCCATGAGCGCAGCGCGGCGGCCGGGGCTCGTCGTCGTGCCACGGCGTGCGGGCTCGTGTCGCGGCCCGGTGTCGCCGCAGGCGCCGGGACATTGCCCGCGTTGCGGCGAGACGCCTCGCCTGGCGGCGCGAGCACTCGATCCAGCGCACGTGGGCGTTCCTCATCGCCGCCGCGATCCTCTACGTGCCGGCGAACCTGCTGCCGGTGCTCGACCACGACGACGCTCGTGTCGCACGGACGTCGACACGATCATGTCCGGGCGTCGTCTACCTGTACGACGAGCGGCTCCTGGCCGCTCGCCCTGATCGTGTTCGTCGCGAGCGTGATGATCCCGATCGGCAAGATCGTCGCGCTCGCGTACGTCCTCGTCACGGTGCAGCGCGGCACGACCACGACGACCGGCAGCGCACGCGGCCTCTATCGCATCGTCGAGTTCATCGGGCGCTGGTCGATGCTCGACGTGTTCGTCGACACGTTCGTCGTCGCGCTCGTGCAGCTGTCGCCGCTCATGTCGGTCGACCCGGGACCCGGCGTCGTCTACTTCATGGCGGTCGTGGTGCTGACGATGCTCGCCGCGCAGTCGTTCGATCCGCGCCTGATCTGGGATGCGGCGGCACGCAAGGCGATGGCCATGAGCCCGCCGACGACGACCTGCCCGAAGCCGTCGCCGTGCCGCCGCGGCGCGCGCGCTTCTCGCCGATCTGGATCGTGCCGATCCTGGCCGCGCTGGTGGCGATCGGCATCGCGGTGAGCGCATCGCTGAGCGAGGGGCCGACGATCACCATCACCTTCAAGTCGGCCGACGGCATCGAAGCCGGCAAGACCTTCGTCAAGTACAAGGACGTGAACATCGGGCAGGTGACCGACGTGCGCCTCACCGACGATGCGCGCCAACGTCGAGGTCACCGCGAAGATCGCCAAGTCGGCGGCGCACCTCATGGTCGAGGACGCGAAGTTCTGGGTCGTGCGCCCGCGCATCAGCCTGTCGGGCGTCTCCGGACTGTCGACGCTGCTGTCCGGCAACTACATCGGCTTCGAGGCCGGGGCGTCGACGAAGAAGGAGCCGCAGTTCACCGGGCTCGAGGTGCCGCCGATCATCACCGGCGGCACGCCCGGCCGCCAGTTCGTGCTGCAGGCGACCGACCTCGGGCTCGCTCGGCATCGGCTCGCCGCTCTACTATCGCCGCCTGCAGGTCGGCCAGGTCGTCGCCTACGACCTCGCGCCCGACGGCAAGTCGGTGTCGATCCGCATCTTCGTCAACGCGCCGTACGACAAGTACGTCGCCGCGCGACACGCGCTTCTGGAATGCGAGCGGCATCGACGTCTCGCTGACCGCGAACGGCCTCGACGTGCGCACGCAGTCGCTCGTCGCGCTGCTCGAGGGCGGCATCGCCTTCGAGACGCCGCCGGGCTACGCCGACGCTCGCCGCCGGCGGCGGCCGACGACCGTCGTTCACGCTGTTCGCGACCGCGTCGACCGCGATGAAGGTCGACGAGTCGATCGCGACGCGGTACGTGCTGTACTTCACGGAATCGGTGCGCGGCCTGTCGGTCGGCGCGCCGGTCACCTTCTTCGGCGTTGCCGGTCGGCGAGGTCACCGACGTCGGGCTCAGCTTCGATCCCGAAGACCCTCGACGTGCGCCCGCGCGTCGAGATCGCTCTCTATCCCGAGCGCCTGATCGCGCAGCTGCCCGACCGGCGCAGGCGAAGGGCGCAGGCGTATGGTCAAGCAGCCGAGCTGCGCCACGCGCTCATGCAGAAGCTGGTCGAGCAGCGCGGCTTGCGCGCGCAGCTCGCGACCGGCAGCCTCGTCACCGGCCAGCGGTTACGTGGCGCTCGGCTACTTTCCCGAAGCGCCGCCAAGGCGCGCATCGACTGGACCGCGCCGACGCCGGAGCTGCCGACCGTGGTGAGCACGCTGCCCGAGCTCGAGGAGAAGCTCGGCCGCATCATCGACAAGCTCGAGAAGGTCCCGCTCGACGCGATCGGCGAGGACATGCAAGAAGGCGCTCGCGAGCCTCGACGAGACGCTGCGCGATGCGCGCGACGCCTGATCAAGCGCGTCGACGCCGACGTGGTGCCGGCGCTCAAGTCCACGCTCGACGACGCGCGCGGCGCGCTCGGCTCCGCGGAGCGAGATGCTGACGAGCACGGAGGCCAACCTCGTCGGCCCCGGCGCGCCGGGCCAGGTCGAGTTGCGCAACGCGATGCAGGAGATCGCACGCGCGGCGCGCAGCCTGCGCGTGCTCGCCGACTATCTCGAACGCCATCCGGAAGTCGCTGATCCGGGGCAAGACCGCGGAGCCCGCGCCCAAATGAAGCGAGCGCCCGTTCGTCCTCGCCGCGCTCGCTGCTGGCCGGCATGCGCGAGCTCGCCGCCGTCGCGCTTCTACACGCTGAGCGGCGCGCCTTCGCCTGCGCGACGTGCGCCTGCGAGGCTGCGCATGGCGATCGTCGTCGGACCGGTGGCGATCCCCGCGGTCGTCGACCGGCCGGAGATCGTCGTCACCGTCGGCGACAACGAGGTGTGGCTCGACGAGTTCAATCGCTGGGCGTCGCCGCTCGCCGACGCCATCGCGCTCGCGACGGCGGAGAACCTTGCGCGTCGCTCTCGCCACGCCGCGCGTCGACGCTGCTCGCGCAGACCGCGGGCGCCGACGCCGACTATCGCGTGTGCCATCGAGGTGCAGCGCTTCGAGTCCGTGCCGGGCATCGCACGCGCTCGCTCGACGCCGTCTACACCGTGCGCCGCATCGCGGACGGCGCGATCGGCGACGCGGCCGCACGACCGTGCGCGAAGCGCCGGCCGACAAGAGCTACGACGCGCTCGCCGCCGCGCACAGCCGCGCGGTCGCGCGCCTCGCCGCGCGACATCGCCGCCGCCACGCGCTCCCTGGCTGCGCAAGCGCCGCGCCCGGCCGCCGCCACGCTGATTACAATCACGCTCGGGTGGAACTGACATGCGCAACCTGCTCGCCGAGAACCGCAATCCAATGCGTCGTCTGGGTCGGCTTCGCGATCGTCGCCGTCGCGCTGCTGGTGCTGCCCTTCGCGCTCGCCGCCGTGGGCACCGCGTGGGTGCGCATCACCAACCTCGCGATCCTCTACGTGTTCCTGGCGCTCGGCCTCAACATCGTGGTCGGCTTCGCGGGACTGCTCGACCTGGGCTACATCGCGTTCTACGCGGTCGGGGCCTACGTGTACGCGCTGCTCGCGAGCCCGCACTTCAACCTGCACCTTCCGTTCTGGATCATCCTGCCGATCGGCGCGGCGGTCGCGTGCTTCTTCGGCGTGCTGCTCGGCACGCCGACGCTCAAGCTGCGCGGCGACTACCTCGCGATCGTCACGCTGGGCTTCGGCGAGATCATCCGCATCTTCCTCAACAACCTGTCGCAGCCGGTCAACATCACCAACGGCCCGCAGGGCATCACGCTGATCGATCCGTTCCGCATCGGCGACTTCAGCTTCGCCAAGCCCGAGACGATCCTGGGCCTCGACTTCACGGGGCCCGATCAAGTACTACTACTTCTTCCTGCGTGATGATGGTGATCGTCATCGTCATCAACCTGCGGCTGCAGGACTCGCGCATCGGCCGCGCGTGGGAGGCGATCCGCGAGGACGAGATCGCGGCGCGCGCCATGGGCATCAACACGCGCAACATCAAGCTGCTCGCGTTCGCGATGGGCGCGTCGTTCGGCGGCGTCGCCGGCGGCATGTTCTCGGCGATCCAGGGCTTCATCAGTCCCGAGAGCTTCGTGCTCGTCGAATCGGTGATGGTGCTCGCGATGGTGGTGCTGGGCGGCATGGGCAACATCTGGGGCGTGATCCTCGGCGCGGTGCTGCTGTCGTTCGTGCCGGAGATCCTGCGCTACACCGTCGCGCCGGTGCAGGAGAGCGCTCTTCGGCAGGATCGCTCGTCGACCCCGAAGTGATCCGCATGCTGCTCTTCGGCCTCGCGCTGGTGCTGATGATGCTGTTCCGTCCGGCGGGAATCCTGCCGTCCGCCGTGCGCAAGCGCGAGCTCGAAACGGCGCGGCCGCGACGTGAGCCTGCGGTCGACGCAAGTCCTCCTGTCGGCCAAGGGCATCACCAAGCGCTTCGGCGGCGTGCAGGCGCTGTCCGACGTCGGCTTCACGATCAACCACGGCGAGATCTACGGGCTCATCGGCCCCAACGGCGCCGGCAAGACGTCGCTCTTCAACGTGCTGACCGGCATCTACCTGCCCGACGGCGGCGAGTTCATGTTCGACGGCGACCCGCTGGCGAGCCTCAAGCCCAACGACGTCGCGAGCGCGCGGCATCGCGCGCACGTTCCAGAACATCCGCCTCTTCGGCAACCTCTCCGCGCTCGAGAACGTGATGATCGGCCGCCACGTGCGCACGCACGCCGGGGTCTGGGGCGCGATCTCGCGCAATGCGGCGACGCGCGAGGAAGAGCGGCGATCCACAAGCGCGCCTACGAGCTGCTCGAGTACGTCGGCGTCGCGAAGCACGCCAACCACCTCGCCAAGCACCTGCCGTACGGCGACCAGCGCCGGCTCGAGATCGCGCGCGCGCTCGCGACCGAGCCCAAGCTCCTCGCGCTCGACGAGCCCGCGGCCGGCATGAACGCCACCGAGACCGCCTCGCTCAAGCGGCTGCTCGACGAGATCCGCCGCGACGGCACGACCATCCTCCTCATCGAGCACGACATGAAGCTCGTGATGAGCGTCTGCGACCGCGTGCTGGTGCTCGACTACGGCAAGAAGATCGCGGAAGGCAGCGCAGGTGACGTGCAGAACGATCCCAAGGTGATCGCGGCCTATCTCGGCGGCGAAGTTGCGTTGAATCTCAAGGGCGCGTGAGCCATGGCCGAACCGCTGCTCGTGTTGCGCAAGCTCGAGGTCGCCTACGGCGGCATCCAGGCCGTCAAGGGCATCGACCTCGACGTCGAGCAGGGCGAGCTCGTGTGCCTGATCGGCGCCAACGGCGCGGGCAAGACCACGACGCTCAAGGGCATCTGCGGCCTGCTGCCGGTCAAGTCGGGCACCATCCGCTACGCGGGCGAGGACGTCACCGGCAGGCCGGCGTTCGCGCTCGTGCAGCGCGGGCTCGCGATGGTGCCCGAAGGCCGCGGCGTGTTCGGCGCGCTCACCATCGAGGAGAACCTCGCGATGGGCGCGTACATCCGCAACGACAACGACGGCATCAAGGCCGACATCGAGCGCGTGTTCGATCTCTTTCCGCGCCTCAAGGAGCGGCGCCGGCAGACCGCCGGCACGCTGTCGGGCGGCGAGCAGCAGATGCTCGCGATGGGCCGCGCGATGATGTCGCGGCCGAAGCTGCTGCTGCTCGACGAGCCGTCGATGGGACTCGCGCCGCTCATGGTGCAGAAGGTGTTCGAGACGATCGTCACCGTGTCGGGGGAAGGCGTCACGATCCTGCTCATCGAGCAGAACGCGAAGCTCGCGCTCGAAGTGAGCCGTCGCGGCTACGTGATGGAATCGGGCGAGATCACGCTCGAAGGCGACGCCAAGTCGCTGCTGCACGATCCCAAGGTGCGCGCGGCGTATCTCGGCGAGACGGCGTGACGCCGGCCGCGGGCCGCGAGCCTCGCTCTCTCCCGCCCGGCCGCGCGCTGCTCTGGTTCGGCGAGGCGATTCGCCTGTGGAAGCGCGGGCCGCTCGCGTTCTCGCTGATGGCGCTCGTGGTGATCGCGTGCGCCGCGTCGCTGGAGCCGCTGCCCATGGTCGGCGCGGTCGTGGCAAACGTCGTATCGCCGCTCCTCACCTGCGGACTCCTGTTCGCGAGCCTTGCCGCCGACGGCAACGAACCTCCGCGTTTCAAGCACCTCTTCATGGCGTTTGCGTCGCCACTGTCGGCGCAGTTCGCGGTCATCCTCGCCGCGCTGGTCGTGACGCTGATCGCAAGCGCGTTCGCGTGGTCGATCGCCGGGATCAACCTCCTCGTGCCCGGGTCCGGCACCAGCGACGCCTCCCCGTCGATCGTGATGGTGATCTACGCGACCGACATGCTCATCTCGCTGCCGTTCACGTTCGTGCCGATGGCGGCCCTGTTCGACGGCGAGCCGTTGCGCGCGGCTTTCGCATCGTCGATGCGCGCGTTCGCGCTCAACCCGCAGCCGATGCTGGCGCTCGGCGCGTACATGTTCATTCTCGTGCTTGCGGGCATCGCGACGACCGGCGTCGGACTCGTGCTGGCGCTGCCGTGGATCGCCGCCGCGTCGTACGCGGCGTGGAAGGACATTTACGGCGTCGCGCCGTCAGGCGGTCGACCGCCAGGCGAAGTCGCGTAGGGCCGCGTCGACCGGCGCGTCGATCGCGTCGACTTTCGACACGCGCGCGAGCGGCGGCCCCTCCGTGCACCAGTCGACGAAGCGATCGACGGCGTCCGGCGCTCCCTGGGCATGTGCTTCAACGGTGCCGTCGCTGCGGTTGCGCACCCAGCCGCTGATGTTCAGCATGAACGCCGCTTGCACCGCGGCATCGCGATAGCCGACGCCCTGCACGCGTCCGTGGATGACGAGATGCTTCGCGAGGACGTGACGACCTTCCGGCACGAGCTCATCTGCCTCGCGAGCGCCGCCACGCGAACAGCGCCGCGACGGACTTGCCGTCGGTGAAGCCCCCGCAATCGTAGGTTGCGAGAAGCTCGCTCTCGGTCATCGTCACGACGTCGAGGAACTCGCCTTCGTCGAGGCGCTGCCCGACATGCGTGAGGCCGGTGGCCTCGTACATCTCGATGAACTCGGTCGAATACCCGATCATCGGGATGGATCGTGCCGAGTGCCTTCCAGGTCGCGGCGGCGTAGCCCGCCTCCTCGCGAGCTCGCGCTTCGCGCACGCGAGCGGCGTCTCGCCGGGGTCGAGCTTGCCCGCCGGAAATTCGAGCATCACGCGGCGCACCGGATAGCGGAACTGCCGCTCGAGCACGAGCCGTCCGTCGGCGAGCACCGGAACGACGAGCGCGGCGCCGGGATGCACGACGAACTCGCGGGTGCCCGTGCCGCCGTTCGGCAGCTTCACCGTGTCGCTGCGAACCTCCAGCAGCCGGCCCTGAAGCTCAACTCGGACGCAAGCTCGCGTCTCGACGAGATGCGCGTCGTCGTCGTTCATTGGGTCAACCAGTCCCTGGGGACGAGGAACTCACTGTAGAGCGCCGCTTCCGGCGTGCCGGGCTGCGGCGTCCAGTCGTAGCGCCAGCGCGCGAGCGGCGGCATCGACAGCAGGATCGCCTCGGTGCGACCCTTCGACTGCAGGCCGAAGAGCGTCCCGCGGTCCCACACGAGGTTGAACTCGACGTAGCGGCCGCGACGATACAGCTGGAAGTCGCGCTCGCGATCGCCGAAGGGCGTGTCCTTGCGGCGCGCGAGGATCGGCGCGTAGGCGGGGAGGAAATGGTCGCCGACCCTTTGCGTCAGCGCGAAGCAGCGGTCGAAGCCGCCCTCGTTCAGATCGTCGAAGAAGATGCCGCCGATGCCGCGCGGCTCGTTGCGGTGCTTGAGGAAGAAGTACTCGTCGCACCACTTCTTGTAGCGCGGATGGACGTCGGCACCGAACGGCGCGAGCGGCGTCGCGGCACGCGCGGTGAAAGTGGCGCGCATCTTCCGCGAAGCCGTAATACGGCGTCAGGTCCATGCCGCCGCCGAACCACCAGATCTGGTTTTCGTCCGGCTTGGACGCGATGAAAAAGCGCACGTTGAGATGCACTGTCGGCGCATACGGATTGCGCGGATGGAGCACGAGCGAAACGCCCATCGCTTCCCAGGTGCGTCCGGCGAGCTCGGGACGATGCGCCGTCGCCGAAGGCGGCAGGCGATCGCCCGTCACGTGCGAGAACAGCACGCCGCCGCGCTCGAGCACGGCGCCGTCCTCGATCATGCGCGAGACGCCGCCCCCGCCTTCGGGGCGCGTCCATTCGTCGCGGCGAAACGTGCCGCCGTCGATCGCTTCCAGCCCCGCGACGATGCGCTCCTGGAGGCCGGTGAACCAGGCGCGCAGCGCCTGCGTGTCGATGGCGGTCACCGGGCTACCCTGCGCGATTCGGGGCTAACTGGACTACCCTGCGCGCTGCGCGCTTCGGGGCTAATTCGCCCTCGGGGCGGCCCTTCGGGCTCATGGCTTGCGCGGCGACAGCGCGCGATGGCCGATGTCCGTGCGGTACTGCATGCCGTCGAAGTGGATCTGCGGAACCGCCGCGTACGCGGCACGCTGCGCCTGGCGCACCGAGTCGCCGAGCGCCGTCACGCACAGCACGCGGCCGCCGCTCACGACGACGTGGCCGTCCTGCGGCGCCGTGCCCGCGTGAAAGACGTGCACGTCCGGGTGCGCTTCCCCGTTGACGCGATCGAGGCCGCCGATCGCGTCGCCTTTGCGCGGCGCGTCGGGATAGCCCGCCGCCGCCAGCACGACGCCGAGCGCGGCGCGGCGATCCCACTCGGCTTCGATGGTGTCGAGCGTTCCATCGACCGCGTGCTGGACCAGGTCCACGAGATCGCGACTTGAGCCGCATCATGATCGGTTGCGTCTCCGGGTCGCCCATGCGGCAGTTGAACTCGAGCACCTTCGGATGGCCTGCGCCGTCGATCATCACGCCGGCGTACAGGAATCCCGTGTACGGCGTGCCGTCCGCCGCCATGCCGTTGACCGCCGGCATGATGATCTCGCGCATGATGCGCGCGTGCAGCGCCGGCGTGACGATCGGCGCCGGCGAGTACGCGCCCATGCCGCCGGTATTGGGACCGCGATCGCCGTCCTGCAATCGCTTGTGATCCTGCGACGAGGCGAGCGGCAGCACGTGGCGGCCGTCGACCATCACGATGAAGCTCGCTTCCTCGCCCTCGAGGAAGTCCTCGATCACCACGCGCGCACCGGCGTCGCCCATCGCGTTGTCGACGAGCATCGCGTCGATCGCGGCGTCGGCCTCGGCGTTCGTCTGCGCGACGACCACGCCCTTGCCGGCGGCGAGGCCGTCCGCCTTGATCACGATCGGCGCGCCGCGCTCCGCGACGTAGGCGTGCGCCTCGCGCGCATCGGTGAACGTGCGATACCCCGCGGTCGGCAGGCCATGGCGCTGCATGAACGCCTTGGCGAAATCCTTGGAGCTCTCGAGCTGCGCCGCGGCGCGCGTCGGGCCGAAGATGGCGAGGCCCGCTTCGCGAAACGCATCGACGATGCCGGCGGCCAGCGGCGCCTCGGGACCGACGACGGTGAAGGCGATCTCGGATTTGCGCGCGAACTCCACGAGCTCGCCGATCGCCGTGATCGCGACGTTGACGAGCGCATCGTCGCGCGCGGTGCCGGCATTGCCGGGCGCGACGTACACGCGCGCGACGCGCGGGCTTTGCGCGATCTTCCACGCGAGCGCGTGCTCCCTGCCGCCGCCGCCGACGACGAGGATGTTCATTGCACCTCACCCGCCCTTCGGGCACTCCCTCCGCGAACTACTGTGTGATCCATGCGCTTGAATTGTCGGTCGTCAATCGCGCGCTCGGCGACGCGCCCTGCGGGCCTTGCTCGCTGACGCTCGCACGCCTCGCTTGGTCTCCCTCTCCCCGCGAGCGGGGAGAGGGATGGAGGCGGTGCGCACGCCACTCAATGCCGGAAATGGCGCATGCCGGTGAACACCATCGCGAGCCCGCGCTCGTCGGCGGCCGCGATCACTTCCGCGTCGCGCATGCTGCCGCCCGGCTGGATCACCGCGGTGGCGCCGTTGTCGGCGACGACGTCGAGGCCGTCGCGGAACGGGAAGAACGCATCGGACGCGACCGCCGAGCCGCGCGAGCGAGAGGCCCGCGCTCGCCGCCTTGATCGCGGCGATCCGCGCGGAATCCACGCGGCTCATCTGGCCGGCGCCGACGCCGAGCGTCCGGCCGTCGCGGCCGTAGACGATCGCGTTGGACTTCACGAACTTGGCCACGCGCCAGGCGAACAGCAGGTCGCGCATCTCATCCGCGGTCGGCGCACGCCTGGTCACGACCTGCAGCTCGCTCTCGCGCACGTTCGCGTCGTCCGGCGACTGCACGAGAAAGCCGCCGCCGACCCGCTTCATGTCGAACGCGTTGGGCTGCGCCTCGCCCTGCGGCGGAATTTCCAGCACGCGGACGTTCGCCTTCTTCGCGATGAGCGACAGCGCATCGTCGGTGTACGACGGCGCGATCAGCACCTCGAGGAACTGCGCCGCAACGGCCTCCACCGTCGCGGCGTCCACCGGTCGATTGAAGGCGATGATGCCGCCGAACGCCGACGTGGGATCGGTCGCGAATGCCTTGCGATACGCGTCGAGCGGTGTCGAAGCGATCGCGACGCCGCACGGATTCGCGTGCTTGACGATCACGCACGCGGGCTCGGCGAACGTCTTGACGCACTCCCACGCGGCGTCGCTGTCCGCGACGTTGTTGTAGGAAAGCTCCTTGCCCTGCAGCTGGCGGTACGTCGCGATGGTGCCGCGCGCCGGCTGCTCGTCGCGATAGAACGCCGCCGACTGGTGCGGGTTCTCGCCGTAGCGCATGTCCTGCACCTTGACGGCCGGCGAGGTTGAACACGTCGGGCCATCGATGCGCTTCGCCCTGCGCGTCGCGCGCCGTCAGCCAGTTCGCGATGGCGCCGTCGTAGGACGCGGTGTGCGCGAATGCCTTGCGCATCAGGCGAAAGCGGGTGGCGTCGGACAGTTCGCGCTGTCGCCGCGAGCTCCGCCAGCACGCCGGGATAGTCCGCCGGGTCGACGACGATGCCGACGTGCGGCCAGTTCTTGGCCGCGGCGCGCACCATCGACGGCCCGCCGATGTCGATGTTCTCGATCGCGTCCTCGAGCGTGCAGTCCGGGCTTGGCCGACGGTCTCGCGGAACGGATAGAGGTTGACCACGACGAGGTCGATGGTCGGGATGCCGTGCTCGCGCAGCGCCGCCACGTGCGCCGGCAGGTCGCGGCGCGCGAGGATGCCCGCCGTGCACCTTGGGGTGCAGCGTCTTCACGCGGCCGTCGAGCATTTCCGGGAAGCCCGTGTAGCTGCCGACGTCGGTGACGGGAAGGCCCGCGTCGGCGAGCGCGCGCGCCGTGCCGCCGGTCGACAGGAGCGCGATGCCGAGCGCCGTGCAGGCCCCTGGCGAATTCGACGAGGCCGCGCTTGTCCGAGACGGACAGCAGCGCCTGTTGAACGCTCACGCGAACAGGAAAGCGTCAGACGAGCTTGTGCTTGACGAGCTTGGCGCGCAGCGTGTTGCGGTTCATGCCGAGCATGTCGGCGGCGTGCGTCTGGTTGCCCTCGGTGCGCGTCATGATCGACGCGAGCAGCGCGCGCTCGACGTGCCCGATCACCATGTCGTAGACGCCGGTCGGCGTCTCCCCGTCGAGGCGCTTGAAATACTCGTCGAGCGAGCGGTCGACGCTGCGGCACGATCTCGTTGCTGCCGTTGAGTCGCGTGTTTTCTGATGGTCACGCTGCGAGGGCCTCCCCTGCCCACGTGACATGCGTCGCCCGCTTCGCGTCGCCACGACGCCGCGCCGTACGGCAGGCGCTCGTGGCGCTCTGCAAGCGCTTCGAAGTAGTCGATCACCACCGCGAGCTGCGCGGCGTCGTCTGCAGCCGCGCACATCGCGCGGCGGAAGTCGCTTCCGCCCTCGAAGCGACTCGGTATACCAGCCGAGATGCTTGCGCGCGATGCGCACGCCCGCGTCCTCGCCGTAGAACGCATAGTGATCGACCAGATGGTCGAGCGATCAATTCGCGGGCTTCGGCGACCGTGGGCGGCGGCAGCTGCGTCGCCGGTGGCGAGGAAGTGCGCGATCTCGCGGAAGATCCACGGCCGTCCCTGCGCCGCGCGGCCGATCATGAGCGCGTCGGCGCCGGTGTGCGCGAGCACGGCCCGCGCCGTTCCGGCGTGTCGATGTCGCCGTTGGCGATCACCGGAATGCGCACCGCGCGCTTCACGGCGGCGATGGTGTCGTATTCGGCCGCGCCGACGAACCGCAGGCGCGCGTGCGGCCGTGGACGGTGAGCGCGGCGATGCCGGCGTCCTCGGCGATGCGCGCGATCGCGACGCGCGTTGCGCGCGCCCGGATCGCGAGCCGGTGCGGATCTTGAGCGTCACCGGCACGTCGACCGCGCGCACGACCGCGTCGACGATGCGCGCCACCAGCGGCTCGTCGGCGAGCAGCGCCGAGCCCGCGGCGACGTTGCACACCTTCTTCGCCGGACAGCCCATGTTGATGTCGATGATCTGCGCGCCGTGGTCGACGTTGTAGCGCGCCGCGTCGGCCATCATCGCGCGGATCCGCGCCGGCGATCTGCACGGCGATCGGCGCGACCTCGCCGGCGTGGTCGATGCGGCGGCGCGTCTTCTCGGTGCCCCAGAGGCGCGGATTGGACGCGACCATCTCGGACACGGCGAAGCCCGCGCCGAGCCGCTTGCACAGCTGCCGAAACGGCCGATCGGTCACGCCCGCCATCGGCGCGACGGCGAGGTTGTTCGGCAATGAGTGAGGTCCGATGCGCATGCTCGGCAGCGATGCGTCGGACTGAAGGAATAAACCGCGACGGTGAAACGGACGTCGAATTATACCGACTTTGCGCCGTTGTCCGGCGGCGACGTCGACGATGCGCACCGCGGACGCGGCGACTACGGCAGATCGCCCACGAGCGAACGCGCGTTCAGGACAAGCCGAACAGCATCGCGCGCGTGAATGCGCGCTTCGCAGGCGGCAACGCGTCGAGCACCGCGAGCGCAAGCCCGCGCGGCCAGCGAAGATCGCGCGATCGAGCGCGAAGATGCTGCGTGAGTCCGTGCGTGAAGGCGATGCCCGCATAGCGATCGACGCGGCGCCGCGCCGCGTAGCGCGCAAGCATCGCGTGATCGCCGAGCGCTTCGCGGCGACGCGGTATTGATCGCGTGCGCGAGCTCGAACGCGTCGCGCAGGCCGAGGTTGAAGCCCTGCCCGGCGATGGGGTGCAGCGACTGTGCCGCGTTGCCGATCAGCACGCACCGTGCTGCCGTCGCCGGCCGCGCGAATTCGAGCGCGAGCGGAAACGTCTTGCGGGCGCGCAACCTCATGAAGTCGTTCCTTCCCGCGTGCCGAAATGACGCGAAGTTCCGCGAGAAACGCATCATCGCTCCAGTGCGAGGCACGCCGCCGCCGCCGACGGGCGTCATGGTCCATACCAGCCCGTAATGATCGACCTCCGGCAGCAGCGCCACCGGGCCGTCGGGCGTGAAGCGCTCGTACGCGACGCCGCCGTGCGGCGTGCCGTCGTCCAATCTGCGCGATGAGCGCTACCTGTCCATAGTCGCGGTGTTTGCGCGTACGCCGTCGACCGCCGCCCCGATCCATCGGCGACGACGGCAAGACGCGCGCGCAGGGCGTCGCCCCGCCGGCGGTCGTCGCTTCCGCGAACTCGGGCCCGCCTTGCACCTTCGCGACTTCGCACGCGTAGCGGATCTCGACGCTCGTGCGCGCGAGCGCTTCATCGATCGCGGACTGGAGCGCGCGGTACGACACGACGTACCCGAGCGCGGGCAGCGCGTGCTCGTCCGCCGTGAGCGTCGCCGTGCCGAACGCCCGCGCCTGCGAGATGTCGATCGCGGTGATCGGGCTGACCGCGCCCGGCGTCGAAGCAAGCGGCGCGAAAATGCCGAGCCGCTCGAAAATGAGGCGGCCGCCGTGCGAGATCGCAAGCGATCGGTCGCCGCGCAGCGTGCCTCCGGCTTCGCGCGCGTCGAGCGCGACGATGGAAAGACCGCTTTGTGCGATCGCCAGCGCCAGCGTGCCGCCTACGGGGCCTGCGCCGACGAGGGCTACTCGACAGACGGCTCGGAGCTCACGGGCGACAGATACAAAGACGGGCCGCCGCGCGGCCCCGTCTCCATCAGAAGTTTTATCTCGTGCAGGCCTGCTCGACCTCGGCCACGGTCTTCGGCGTGGCCGCCGTGAAATTCTCGTGGCCGCTTTCCGTCACCAGCACGTCGTCCTCGATGCGCACGCCGATGCCCCGAACGCTTCCGGCCGCACGCTCTCTCGCGCGGCGAAGTATAGGCCCGGGCTCGACGGTGAGCACCATGCCGGGCGCGAGCGGCTGCGCTGCCCCGCTCCACGTGATAAGGCGCCCACGTCGTGCACGTCGATGCCGAGCCAGTGGCCGGCGCGTGCATGAACAACTGCTTGTGGCGCTCCGCTCTCGAGCGCCGGTCGAGCGTCCCTTCGCACAGCCCGAGATCGATGTAGCCCTGCCCGAGCACACGCGCCGCGGCTTGCGGTAATCGTCGAAGTGACTCCCGGCTTCACCGCGTCGAGGCACGCGAGCTCGATGCGAGCACGAGCTCGTAAACGTCCTTCTGGGGCGCCGTGAACCTGCCGCTGACGGGAAACGTGC
>CAVPRK010000019.1:0-227766 GCA_963707815.1 uncultured beta proteobacterium | reverse complement strand
TTGAACAGTCCCGCGTTGAAGAAATAAGGTGTCTTGCGTCCTGCCTTGGTGGTGAATTCCCCGAATCGAAGCACTTCGCATGCCAAGGCGAAGGCGAGAAACTCGCGGCGAAAGTCGGACATGGCCCTGATTCGGTTCAAGAAATTTCTGCACGGAGTATACTCGCCCGTTTTTTTGCGATGCGCGTCATCACGCTCAACGTCAATGGCATCCGGGCGGCGGAGCGCAAGGGCTTCGCGCGCTGGCTCGCGCGCGTCGAGCCGTGGGACGTCGTATGCCTGCAGGAGTTGAAGGCGCATCACGACGACGTGCCGCGCACCCTGCGCGCGCCGCGCAAGTGCACGTCGCATTTCCATCCGGCGGAAAAGAAGGGTTACGCGGGCGTGGGCATCTACGCGCGCAAGCCGGCAACGTTCGCAACCGGATTCGGCGAGGTCGAGTTCGATCGCGAGGGGCGCTACCTCGAGGCTCACTTCCAGCGATCTGACGGTGATCAGCGTCTACCTGCCCTCGGGCTCCAGCGGGCCGCACCGGCAGGCATCGAAATACCGGTTCCTGTCTTGCTTCCTGCCGCACCTTGAGAAGCTGCGCGCGAGCGGTCGCGAGATCATCCTGTGCGGCGACTGGAACATCGCGCACCAGAACATCGACCTCACCAACTGGCGCGCCAACCGGAAGCACAGCGGTTTCCTGCCCGACGAGCGCGCCTGGCTCACGCGCGTGTTCGACGACCTGGGCTTCGTCGATGTGTTTCGTTGCGTGGATCCGCGGCCCGAGCAGTACACGTGGTGGTCCAACCGGGGCCAGGCGTGGAAGAAGAACGTCGGGTGGCGCATCGACTACCAGATCGCGACACCGGGCATCGCGGCGAGGGCGCACGCGGTGTCGATCTACAAAAACCGTCGGTTCTCCGACCACGCACCGCTCGTGATCGACTACGACTACGAGCTCTCGCTAGCGTCGCTGCGCATCTCGAACCTGACTATTGAGCCGCGGCCGCTCGGCGGCTGCTCGAAGGCACGAGCCTGACCGTGCACGCGGGCCACAAGGTCGGCCTCGTCGGCGCGAACGGCGGCGGCAAGTCGAGCCTGTTCGCGGCGATACGCCACGAGCTCCTCCCCGATGCCGGAAGCATCGACCTGCCCGCGTCTTGGACCATCGCGCACGTCGCGCAGGAAACGCCGCCCGTCGACCGCAGCGCAATCGAGTTCGTGCTCGACGGCGACGCCGAGCTGCGCGAGATCGAAGCCGGCCTTGCGTCCGCGGACGCGGACGGCGCAGCGCTTGCCGAGCTGCATCACCGTTACGAGATCGTCGGCGGCTACGGCGCGCGTGCGCGTGCGGCAACGCTCCTCGCGGGCCTCGGCTTCGAGGAAGCGCGGCACGCCGACCCGGTTGCGAGCTTCTCCGGCGGCTGGCGCATGCGCCTGAACCTCGCGCAGGCGCTGCAGTCGCGCTCGGATCTCCTGCTGCTCGACGAGCCCACGAACCACCTCGACCTCGATGCCGTGCTGTGGCTCGAAGACTGGCTCGGCAGGTATCCCGGCACGCTGCTCCTCATCACGCACGACCGCGATTTCCTCGACGGCGTGGTCGACAGCATCGTGCACATCGACAACCGCAAGCTCGTCTCGTACACGGGCAACTACGCGCAGTTCGAGCTGATGCGCGCGCAGCAGCTCGCATTGCAGCAGGCGACCTATGCGAAACAGCAGCGCCAGATTGCGCACCTGCAATCGTTCGTCGACCGTTTTCGCGCGAAGGCCACGAAAGCCAAGCAGGCGCAGAGCCGCCTCAGGGCGATCGAGCGCATGGAGCTCATTGCGGCAGCGCACGTCGACAGCCCGTTCGAGTTCGCGTTTGCGCCGGCCGCGTCCGCCGCGCGCCAGCTCGTCCTGCTCGAGCGCGCCGCGCTCGGCTACGAGGGCCGCGCGCCGGTCCTCCCGCGGCTCGACTTCGGCATCCTGGCGGGCGACCGTATCGGACTCCTCGGCCCGAACGGCGCGGGCAAGTCGACGCTGTTGAAGGCGATCGGCGGCACGCTCGCGCCGCTTGCAGGCACCCGGCACACGGCCCAGACCTTGCGCGTCGGCTACTTCGCGCAGCACCAGGTCGAGCAGTTGCGGCTCGAGCACTCGCCGCTGTGGCATCTTGCGCAGGCTCGAGCCCGACACGCGCGAGCAGGAGCACCGCGATTTCCTGGGCGGCTTCGACTTTCGCGGCGACATGGCCAGCGCGGCCGTCGGCAACTTCTCCGGCGGCGAGAAAGCGCGGCTCACGCTCGCGCTGATCGTGCGCCAGAAGCCCAACCTGCTGCTGCTCGACGAGCCCACCAACCACCTCGACATCGAGATGCGCGAGGCACTCACCGAAGCGCTGCAGGACTACGACGGCGCGCTGGTGGTCGTCGCGCACGACCGGCATCTCTTGCGCGCGACCACCGACGCGCTGTGGATCGTCGCCGACGGCAACGTCGCGCCCTTCGACGGCGACCTCGACGATTATCGCGACTGGGTGCTGAACCAACGTCGGCGCGAGCGCGACATCACGCCGGACGAGCGCAAAGCGCGCAAACGCGAGGAGGCGCAGGCGCGGCAGCGGCTGTCGGAAACACGCAAGCCGCTCCTCGCGCGGCAAGCGTCCATCGAGCGCGAGATGGCGACGCTCACGCAGGAGAAGGACGCGCTCGACGCGTGGCTTGCGAGCGAGGCCGCGTACACCGAAGACGCACGCGACACCTTGAAGGATCGGATCGCCCGCCAGGGCGAGATCACGTGGCAGCTCGCGCGTCTCGAGACGGAATGGCTCGAGATCGCGGAAAAACTGGAATAGGGACGTACCCCGGACGTACCCCATTACAAGGCCTGGCACCTTTTCCGCGGGCGCTTAGCCGGTGCGGTCGCGGCGCTCTGCGACAATCGGCGGCCATGTTCACCCCCTGCGATGACTGATGGCCTGGCCGCGCAAGCGCCTCTACTGGATTGCGGGGACCATCGTCGCGACCATGATCGCGACGCTCGTCGTGCTGAACCTCATTCCCGCCGAAAAGCGGATCGAGCATCGCGTCGAGCGGCGCTACGACACCGGGTCGGCCGACTACTACCGATCGCTCGGGGTGCTGCTCGGCCCGCCGGTCATCTCCGGCAACCGCATCCACGCGCTGCAAAACGGCGACGAGATCTTTCCGTCGATGCTCGCGGCGATCCGCGGCGCCAAGCGGACGATCAACTTCGAGTCGTACATCTATTGGTCGGGCGAGATCGGGCAGGCGTTCGCAGACGCGTTGGCGGAGCGCGCGAAGGCTGGCGTCCAGGTGCACGTGTTGCTCGACTGGCTCGGCTCGCAGAAGATCAAGGAGGAGATGCTCGACGAGATGCGCGACGCGGGCGTGCAGATCTATCTCTTCCACCCGCTGTCCTGGTACGACGTCGCGCGCGTCAACAACCGCACGCACCGCAAGCTCCTGATCGTCGACGGTCGCGTCGGTTTCACGGGCGGCGTCGGCATCGCCGACAAGTGGCAAGGGCACGCGCAGGATGCCGAGCATTGGCGTGATTCGCACTACCGCGCGGAGGGCCCGGTCGTGGCGCAGATGCAGGCCACGTTCATCGACAACTGGACGAAGGTGAGCGGGCAGGTGCTGCATGGTCCCGACTACCTGCCTGTCATCGAACCGGTGGCAGATGCGCAGGCGCAGATGTTCTCGAGCTCGCCGCAGGGCGGCGCCGAGAGCATGCAGCTCATGTACCTGCTCGTGATCGCGGCCGCGACCAAGACCATCGATCTTGCAAGCGCCTACTTCATTCCCGACGAGCTCACGAGCGACGCACTGGTCGCGGCGATGAAGCGCGGCGTGCGCCTGCGCCTGATCGTCCCTGGCCCGATCATCGATACCGACTTCGTGCGCCGGGCGGGACGCTCGACGTGGGGTCCGCTGCTCGCCGCCGGCGCGCAGAGTCTACGAATACCAGCCGACGATGTACCACTGCAAGGTGATGATCGTCGACGGGCTCCTGGTCTCGGTCGGCTCGACGAATTTCGACCCGCGCTCGTTTCGCCTGAACGACGAGGCGAACCTCAACGTCTACGACCGGGCATTCGCGGCGGCGCAGGAGCGCGTCTTCGAGCAGGACGTCGCGCGGTCCAAACGCGTTACGCTCGCCGACTGGGAAGGCCGGCCGTGGCACGAAAAACTCATGGAACACGCGGCGGCGCTCCTGCACACGCAACTCTGAAAGGAAACGCGATGGACGCGACACGTCATTTCTCGATGCTCCGGAGCTTTCACCTCGCCGATTTCCTGACGCTGGGCAATGCGGCGTGCGGCGTCGCCGGCGTGTTCTGCGCGATGACCTATGCGCGCGACCCGGTCATCGCCTACTTCTACGCGGCGGCGCTGCTCGCGCCGGCGGCGTTCATCTTCGACGTGATGGACGGGCGCGTGGCGCGCGCCCGGCAACAGCACTCCGCGCTCGGTCGCGAGCTCGACTCCCTCGCCGACGTGATCTCGTTCGGCGTCATGCCCGCAGCGCTTGCGTTCGCCGCGGGCATGACCGGCGGCTGGGACTGGATCGCGCTCATGTACTTCGTGTGCTGCGGCGTGAGCCGGCTCGCGCGCTACAACGTGACCGCTGAGGCGATGTCGAAGGACACCGGCAAGGTCACGTATTTCGAGGGCACGCCGATCCCGACGAGCGTGGTACTCGTGGGCGTGCTGGCGTTCGCCGCATGGCAAGGCCGCCTGGGCGCGAATCTGTACGGCGGCGCGTGGACGCTCGGACCGTGGACGCTGCACCCGCTGGTGCTGCTCTATGTGCTGTCGGGCACGCTGATGATCAGCAAGACGCTGCGCATCCCCAAGCTTTAGGACAGCAAAAGCGCACCCGCCGCGCGGGTGCGTTTCCATCAGAAGTTTTCACATCGGAGACTTCACCAACGTCGCGCGGTCGAGATCCACGCTGTCCTGCGGGATCACGCGCAGCCCGGGATACTTCGCGCGCAGCGCGTCGGTGAACTTGTCGGCGTCGCCGGCGACGACGATCGAAAGCGTCCCCGGCTCCCAATGCTTGCGGGCGTACTCGACCACCTGCTGCGCCGTGACGGCCGATAGCTTGTCGATGGTGGTCGTGAGCTCGACGAGCGGCACGCCATAGGCTTCGAGGGTCGCGAGCGTGGCCGCGAGATCCTCGGTGGTCTCGAACCGGCGGCTCACGGAGCCGATCACCGTGAGCTTGCGCGCCTCGAGCTCGTCCGCGGGGGCGGGCACGTCGCCGATGCGGCGGATCTCCTCCAGCACGACGGCGACGAGCTCGGGCGCCGACTCGTTCTTCGTCTGCGCGCCGATGGCCCACACGCCGCTCGCCTTGCGCGCATCGAGCCGGCTCGCGATCCCGTAGCTCAAGCCGCGCTTGATGCGGATCTCCTGGTTGAGGCGCGACGAATACCCGCCGCCGAGCAGCGTGTTCGCGACGACGCCTGTGAAGTAATCGGGCGACGACCGCGCGATCGTCGGCGCGACCATTGCGACACCGGCCTGCCCGGATCCTTTCATTGCGATCACGATGGGTGCACTCGGCTGCGTGCGCGCGTCGTCGCGTGCGCCGGCGGGCAGGGGTGCCGCCGGCCGCTTCCAATCGCCGAACGCACGCTGTGCCAGCACGCGCGCCTCTTTCATGTCGATATCGCCCACGAAGATCAGGCTCGCGTTGTCCGGGCGGTAATGCTTCGCGTGCTGCGCGACCACGTCGGAACGCTTCATGCGCGTCAAGGACGCCTGCGTCCCGTGCGCGGGATGGCCGAACGTACCCTCGCCAAAGGCCGCGCGGTCCGCCGCCATGCCCGCGAGCTTGCCCGGATCGCGCAACGCCACCGAAAGGCCGTCCACCGCCAACCGGCGCGCGCGCTCGAGCTCGGCTTGCGCAAAGCGCGGCGTGCGCGCGACTTCCGCGATGAGCGCGAGCGCCGCGGGCGCGTTGGGCTTCGTCACCGTCATCGCCACGGTCGAGCGATACCAGCCCGCGCCGCTGTCGAGCGTGCCGCCGAGCGCCTCCGCGGCTTCCGCGATCTGCGGCGCGGTGTGCTTCGCCGTTCCTTTGGTGAGGAGCGTCGCGGTGATGTCGGCAAGCCCCGCGAGCGGCGCGGGATCCGTTTCCGATCCCGATCGAACGACGAGCTCGGTCGTGACGATCGGCAGTCCGCGACGTGGCGAGACGACCACGCGCAGCCCGTTGTCGAGGGTCGCGACTTCCGGCGCGGCAATGACGAGAGGGCGCGGCGGACCGGGCGGCGGCGGCGCGTCGAACGGCTGCGCGAGCGCGGTCGCGCCGGCGAGCATGAGCGCGAATGCGTAACGTGCCGTCATGACTTGCCCTTCGCCTTCGGATCGTCGTCCTGCGCGTACTCGATGGTCACCTGCCTGGCATCGACGACGTACTTGCGCAGCACCCGCTGCACGTCGGCCGAGGTGACCGCCATGAGCTCGTCGAGCTCCCGGTTGGCGTAACGCGCGTCGCCGTGGTACGTGATCGCGTCGCCCAGCGCCTCGCCTTTGCCGAGCGGCGTCTGCCGCGCGTCGAGGGCCTGCGTGAGCAGCTGCGTCTTGATCTTGGTGAGCTCACTCGGCGGAATGGGCTTTTGCGCCAGGCGCTCGATCTCAGCGCGCAGCGCCTTGACGAGCGCGTCCGGCGAAATGCCTTTTGCGGCGACCGCGTACGCGATGAGCAGTCCCGGGTCGACGCGCGTATCGGTCCCGAACGACGCGGTCTGCGCAATCTGGGCGCGATACACGAGCGCCTGGTTGAGGCGCGACGATTCGCCGTTGCCGAGGATGGCGGCGGCGACTTTCAAAGCGGCGGCATCGGGACTGTTGGAAGGCGGTGCCAGCCACGTCATGGCGACCGCGGGCAGCGGAACGTTCGGCCCGGTCACCTTGACGCGCGCGTCCTTTTCGCGCGCGGGCTCCGCGGTCGACACGCGCGGAATGGGCGATGACGGCCGCGCGATCGGGCCGAAATACTTGTCCACCCAGGCGTCGAGCTGCTTCGGATCGAAGTCGCCGGTCACGATCAGCACCGCGTTGTCGGGACGGTAGAACGTGCGATGGAACGCACGCACGTCGTCGAGCGACGCCGCGTCGAGCTCCTCGATGTTGCCGATCACGCCGCGGCGATAGGGATGCGCCGCGTAGGAGCTCGGATTGAACGATTCGTAGAACCGGCCGTAGGGGCTTGCAAGGACGCGCTGGCGATACTCCTCCTGCACGACGGCGCGCTCGGTCTTGAAGTTGGCGTCGACGACATCGAGGTTCTGCATGCGCTCGGCTTCGGCCCACAGCAAAGGTTCGAGATGGTTGGACGGGACCACCGCGAAGTAGTTGGTGACGTCCTCGCGCGTGCTCGCGTTGTTCATGCCGCCCACGTCCTCGGTGAGGCGCTCGAACTGCTCGGCCTTGAGGTACTTCGTGCTCTTGAACATCAAGTGCTCGAAAAGATGCGCGAAGCCCGAGCGCCCCGAAGGGTCGTCGCGGCCGCCGACCAGGTACCAGACCTGCACGCTCACGGTGGGGCTCGTGTGATCCTCGAGCGACACGACGCGCAGGCCGTTGGCGAGCACACGCTCGCGGAACTCGAGCGGCGGCACCTTGACCGGAGCCGTGGCCGCGAAAGCCGTTTGAAGGGAAACCAGCAGGCAAAGGAGCAGGGCTTGGCGCACTTGGATCGCGATCGGGGGACGGATAGCGGAGTATAGACAGTCGCGCGAAGGCCTTCATCGACTAGCACTTATGTGGTGGTTGACAAGGCACCCGCAGACAGGGCGACGATGCCTCGCGAATATGCCGTTGTCACGTTTTTTGGGCACATTCGTGCCCCAGTAGGAGCGCGCATCATCATGCTGACCGAGGCGGCCACAGCCATCCGAGTCGCCGTCATCGGCGGCCTTCCCCTGTACCACGACGCCACGCGCGCACTCCTTGACCGGGAGGGCTTTGAAGTCGCGATCAACGGATCCGCGGACGTCGTGCTGGTCGACCAGGAAGACGCCCCTTCGATCCGCGAGATTCGCGCGCAATACGTCGACGCGCGCGTGCTCGTGGTGACCGCGCGCACCGACCACGAGTCGAGCGCGCAGCTCGTGCGCGACGGCGCGCACGGCATCGTCAGCAAGGCGCGCACGGGCGATCATCTCGTCGCGGCAATCCGCAAGGTGCACGCGGGCGAGATGTGGGTGGACCGCGTGGTGGCGACTGCGCTCATCGCCGACTTGCAGCGGCCCGGCCGGCGCACGGACGCCGATCGCGCGCGCATTGCATCGCTCACGGCGCGCGAGCGCGACGTGGTCAATCTCGTCGGCGAAGGGCTCGCCAACAAGGCGATCGCCGAGCGGCTCTCCATCAGCGACAACACCGTGCGTCATCACCTGACGTCGGTCTTTGCGAAGCTCGGCGTGACCGACAGGCTGTCGCTCGTCGTCTACGCGTTTAAGCACAAGATCGTGTAAGTCTCACACGGGGGTATGCTCCGCGGCGCGCAGTTCAACCACGGAGGATTTCAATGAAGCGCTTGTTCGCAAGTCTCGCCGCCGCAGCTTGCATCGCGGCCCCGCAAGGTCCCGCACTCGCCATCACCGACGGCGCTCCCGACGGTCAGGGACATCCCTATGTCGGACTTCTCGTATTCGATGTCGATGGCGACCCGGCATGGCGCTGCTCGGGACGCTGCTGTCGCCGACCATTCTGCTGACCGCAGGACACTGCACGAGCGGCGCCACCGGCGGACGTGTCTGGTTCCAGGCCGACGCCCGCAGTCTTCCCGACTATCCCGATGGGCTTCCGCTGCCGACGACGAGCGTTGCGTTCGCGGCGATGGCGACCCACCCTCTGTTCACCGACAACGCGTTCTTCCTGCACGACGTCGGCATCGTCAAGCTCTCGCAACCGGTGGCCCTCGCCGAGTACGGCGTGTTGCCCGCGGCGAACCTGCTCGATACGTTCAAGAAGAAGGACGTGACGTTCACCTCCGTCGGCTACGGTTTGCAAAAGAGCTTCCCCGATGCCGCCGCCTGGAAGGACGTCGCGCTCAGGATCCGCATGCTGGCGACCCCGAAACTCATCCAGATCAACGTGCCGGGCTCGGTCGGCGACTTTTCGATGCTGCTGTCGAACAACGCTCACACCGGAGGGACGTGCTTCGGCGACTCCGGCGGCCCGAACTTCCTCGGCAGCACCAATCTGATCGCGGGCGTGACGTCTTACGGAAAGAACGGGACCTGCGCGGGAACGGGCGGCGTATTCCGGCTCGACCGTCAGAACGTGCTCGACTTCATCAACGGCTTCATCGCAGCACATCCGTAACGGCTTGCGGAAACGGCTCGGCGTGGCCGGGCCGTTTCCCTATCCGATCCGCGGCCCCGGCCGATAGAAGAGATACACGGCGAAGCCGAGCGTGTCGCGTCCCCACCGCATGTAAGCGTCGCGCCACTTGCGGATGCGCTCGAGCATCGCGGGCACGTCGGGATCCTCCGGCTGCTCGCGCGCGTAGCGCTCGATCGAGCGGCAATACTTCCACTCGTACTCGTCCCATTCGTCGAGGTTCGCTGTCGCCGCGTGCATCGGGATGAGCCCCGCCTCGACGCCGGCCTGCACGTTGCCGCGATGATCGAGGAACTCGTTGTGGTCGGCGCCGAGGACCGTGAGATAGTCGGGATGGGCGCGCGTGCGCCAGTACCCCTCGCCGATCAGGATGTAGCCGCCGCTGCGCGTCCACGCCTTCAACTGGTTGCAGATGCCGGCCATGCCGCCGGCGATGCCGCCCGCGCCCAGCATCACCGTGAGGTGAAACGTCTCCGGGTCGGCGCGGAAGTCGCGAATGTCGATGTCGTCGAGATGCAGCTTGCCGAGCGCGCCCGTCCACTGCGCGCGCTCGCGCGCCTGGTCGAGCATCAGCGAGCTCCTGTCGACCGCGACGACGGTCGAGCCGAAGCGCTCGATGATGCGCAGCGACGAGCTCCGCGCGCCCGCAGCCCAGGTCGAGCACGCGCGACGCTCTCGTCGAGCGGCAGGAGGTCGAGCAGGCGCTCGATCTTCGCCGCGGAGATCGGGTTGCAGTAGTCGTGCTCGCGATGCGCGATCGCGCTGAACTTGTACGGATTCATGGATCCGTTCGCTTGCTGTCGTCGTTCCAGGGAGCGACACGCAAGAGCAATGCCATTCCGGGTACCGCAAGCAACGTACACAACAGGAAGAAGTTGAACCACCCCATTTGCGCCACGATCACACCGGTCGTCGCGTTGATGAGCGTGCGCGGGACCGCCGACAGGCTGGTGAACAGCGCGAATTGCGTCGCGGTGAACCGCGGGTCCGTCGCGCGTGCGATGAACGCAACGTAGGCCACGGTGCCGAGGCCGACGCCCAGCGCCTCGAATGCGATCACGACGCCCAGCGCCCACAGGTTGGTCGCGCCAAGCGTTGCGAGCCACGCGAAGCCCAGGATCGAGACCATCTGCACGACGCCGAACAGCCACAGCCCGCGGTTGATGCCGATCTTCACCATCAACAGCCCGCCGAGCATGCCGCCGAACACGCTCGCCCACAGCCCCGCGTTCTTGGCGACGATGCCGATGTCGGTCTTGCTGTAGCCCATCTCGAGGTAGAACGGCGTGGCCAGCGCCGTGGCCATGCTGTCGCCGAGCTTGTAGAGGAAGATGAACAGGAGGATGAGCAGCGCGTGCCGCCAGCCCGACCGCAGGATGAACTCGCGAAACGGCAGCACGACGGCGTCCCTCAGCGTCTTCGGCGCCGCGCCTGTCGCCGCGGGCTCGCGCACCACGAGCGTCATCACGAGCCCGGGCAGCAGGAAGAGCGCCGTGATGACGAACACCGAGTTCCACGGCATGCGGTCGGCGAGGATCAGCGCGAGCGAGCCGGGGACGAGGCTCGAGATGCGGTATGCGTTGACGTAGAACGAGTTGCCGAGGCCGAGCTCCGCGTCGGGCAGGATCTCGCGCCGATACGCGTCCATCGCGATGTCGAGGCTCGCCGAAAAGAACGCGACCACCGCCGCCAGATACGCGATGGTCCAGATCTGCGTCTGCGGCGCGAGGAACCCGAGCGCGGCGATCGAGACGATCAGCGCGACGTGCATCGCGAGCATCCACCCGCGACGCCGGCCGAGCCACGGCAGCGCGTAGCGGTCGAGCAGCGGCGACCACAGGAACTTCCACGTGTAGGGAAACTGGACCAGCGCGAAGAGCGCGATCGCCTTCAAGTCGATGCCCTCGGTGCGCAGCCAGGCCGGCACCAGGTTGAGCAACAGGTAGAGCGGAAGGCCCGAGCTGAACCCCGTCAAGATGCAGATCAGCATCCGGCGGTTGAGCAGTGCCTCGCGCCACGTCTCGCGACGCGTATTCGATTCGGCGACCACGGGTTCTACGGCTTGGGGAGCTTCGAACGGAAAGACGACCTTCCAGTCCGACTTCATGTTGAGGAGCTGCCAGCCCCGCGCCGGCGCCGCGTCGAGGCCCGCGTTCAGGCGGCCGACGTGCGTATCGCGGTCGTAGGCATATTCGCGCACGCCGTCGGTGTGCCACACGAACGCGCCGAAGCGCCGCCGCTCGCGGCTTTGCGGGCTGTTGGTGGTGGTCTCGATCATCGCGAGGTCGCCGTCGGAGTTGCCGAACGCGGCGATGGGAATGCGGCCGATCGCGTGATCGATGCCGATCGCCTTGCCGGGACCGTCGTTGAGCAGCATCACGCGCGGGTCGCTGCGCAGGATCGCAACGTTGTCGGTGAACGCATACGTCGCGGCGAACGACGTCCCGACGACCTGCTCGGGCGGAATACCGTACGCCTTGTCCGCGAACGCGCGCACGAAGTCGAGCGTCCCGCCGGTGACGATGAACGTCTTGTAGCCGTTCGCGCGCATGTAGGCGAGCACCTCGAGCATCGGCTGGTAGACGAGGTCGGTGTACGGGCGGTTGAAGCGCGGATGCTTCGCGGCGGCGAGCCAGTCGCTCGCGGCCTTGCGGTACTCGGCCGGCGTGAAACCCGCGTGCGTCATCGCGGCAATCTGGAAGTATTCGGGACCGGTCAGGCTCGCCATCGCCGCCATGTCGTTGTCGACCACGCCCTTGTACGGCCGCTCGTTGCGCCACGGAGGATTCGACTTGCCCATCTCCCGCAACCGGTCGAACGTGAACAGCACCTCGACGTACATCGGATGCTCGCACCAGAGCGTGCCGTCGTTGTCGAAGGTCGCGATCCGCTCGGGCAGCGGCACGAACTCGAGACTGCCCGGCCGCGTCGTGTCCTGCACGAGCTTGATGATCGCCGCCTTGGCGGGACCCTCGTTCCACGACGGCAGCGGATCGGCGAGCTGCGCCGGAGTGGCGCAGCCCGCGAGCAGAAGCATCGCCGCGAGCCAGGCGAGCCAGAGCGAGGCGATGTCGCGGCGCATGCGTGGGACCATTCTTGTCTCCGGAAGCGTCGACGGGAGGAGTCCCGCGTCACGCACGATTGTAGGAGAATCGCCGCATGAGATGCGCACGCTGCAACACGATGCTCGACGACGGCGTCATGGTCTGCTCGCAGTGCGGCGCGGTCGTCGGCATGACCTACGGCCCGGGAACGGGTGCGGCCAAGCCCGTCACGCCGCCGAAAGTGGTGGCGCCCACGGTTCGCGCGCACCGCACCGGCACCACCAAGGGCCTTGCCGAGCGTGTGAAGGCCATCCTGGTTTCACCGCGCGCGGAGTGGAATGCGATCGCCGCCGAGCCCGCGCGCGAAGTCGACATCTGGTTGGGCTACGTCGTACCACTCGCGCTTGATCGGGCCCGCGGCGCTCGCGATCGCGCAAGTCGCGTTCGGGACATCGTTCCCGCTGGTCGGCGTGGTGAAGGCGGCGCTCGTCACGGGCATCGCCGCGGCGTTGCTCACGTTCGCGCTGTCACTCGTGCAGGTCGCCGTGCTCGCGTGGGCGGTGAACGCGATGGCGCGCAAGTTCCAGGCGGTGCCCGACCGCCTGGCGGCGTTGCAGGTGGTCGCGTACAGCATGACGCCCGTCTGGCTCGTGGGCATCCTCTACCTTGTGCCTTTGCTCGCGTTTTTCTGGATGTTCGCCGCGGCGTACGCGGTGCTCCTGTGCCTGTTCGGGCTTCGCGTCCTGATGCGTTGCACGCCGCAGCAAGCGCTCGGCTATGCGTTCGCGACGCTCGGCATCGCGTTCGCGCTGTGGGTGATCACGGGCACGATCGTGACCGCGCTGATGGGGTTCGGGCCGGTGATGTTCGATTAGGGACGTAACGGGGTACGTCCCCGTTGACGGGAGCTACTTGCGGCGGAAGCGGTAGATCGCGAGCTGGCCGAGCCAGTTCGGCAGCATGCTCGACGGGATGCCCGCCCGAAAGCACCACGCGGTTCTCCACCACGCAATTGCGCTCGCGCAGGAACGCGTCGAAGTCGGCGACCGTGCACAAGTGGATGTTGGGCGTGTCGTACCACTGGTAGGGCAAGTCGTCGCGAGACCGGCATGCGGCCGTTCAGGATCTGCCAGCGATGCGACCAGTGGCCGAAGTTCGGGAACGTGACGATCACCTCGCGGCCGACGCGCAGCATCTCCGTCGACGATCTTTTCGGTGTGCCGCATCGCCTGCAGCGTCTGCGACAGGATCACGCAATCGAACGACGCGTCGTCGAAGCCGGCGAGACCGCTCTCGAGGTCGCTCTGCAGCACGTTGACGCCGTTGCGCACGCTCGCGAGCACGCCGTCGTCGGCGATCTCGATGCCGTAGCCCTTGCGCATTGCGCTCGCGCATGAGATACGCGAGAAGGCTGCCGTCGCCGCAGCCGAGGTCGAGCACTTGCGCCCCGGGTGATATCCAGCGCGCGATCGTCGCGAAATCGGCGCGATGCGCCTGCCGATCGCGCTCCTCGATCTTGCGCTTGACCTCGGCGCCGAAGCGGAACGTCGAGTAGTCGGCGTCGGATGCGACGTTCTCGAAGTACGCCCGCACGAGCGCGTGGTACTGCGGATTGTCGAGCAGGAATGCGTCGTGCCCGTGCGGCGCGTCGATCTCCGCGTAGCAGACGTCGCGCCGGCGGTCGACGAGCGCCTTCACGATCTCGCGCGAGCGCGACGGCAGGAAAGCGCCAGTCGGTCGTGAACGACACGACGAGGAACTTGCACGTCGCCGGCGCCAGCGCGCGCGCGAGATTGCCTCCGGTCGCGCCTGCGCCGGATCGAAGTAGTCGAGCGCCTTGGTGATGCGCAGGTACGTATTCGCGTCGTAGTACTCGGCGAATTTCTCGCCCTGGTAGCGCAGGTACGACTCGATCTGGAACTCGGGCGCGAACGAATAGTTGAGGCCGTCGCGCAGGGTGCGGCCGAACTTGTCCTCCATCTGCAGATCGGACAGGTACGTGATGTGGCCGACCATGCGCGCGATGCGCAACCCGCGGCGCGGCAGCGTGCCCTGCGCCGCGAAATGCCCCTCGTGGAAATCGGGGTCGGTCATGATCGCCTGCCGCGCGACCTCGTTGAACGCGATGTTCTGCGCCGACAGGTTGGGCGCGGCGGCGATCACCAGCGCGTGGCGGACGCGCTGCGGATAGCGGATCGCCCACGCCAGCGCCTGCATGCCGCCGAGGCTGCCGCCCATCACCGCGGCGAACTGCGCGATGCCGAGCCGGTCGGCGAGGCGCGCCTGCGAATCGACCCAGTCTTCGACGGTGACCAGCGGAAAGTCGCCGCCCCACGCCTTGCCGGTGTCCGGATTGACCGATTGCGGGCCGGTGCGAGCCGAAGCAGCTGCCGAGGTTGTTCACCCCGACCACGAAGAAGCGGTTGGTGTCGAGCGGCTTGCCCGGCCCGATCATGTTGTCCCACCAGCCGACGTTGTCGCGGTCGTCGGCGTAGTAGCCGGCCACGTGATGCGACGCATTGAGCGCGTGGCAGACGAGGACCGCGTTGGAGGCGTCGGCGTTCAGCGTGCCGTAGGTTTCGTACGCGAGGTCGTAACGCGACAGCCACTGGCCGCAGGCGAGCTGCAGCGGCTCGGTGAAGGACGCGACCTGCGCCTCGACCGCGCCGACCGAGTGGCCGTGGGCCGCGTCGCTGGAGGCGGGCGTGCCGCCGGTGGTGGCGGAAAACGAGGGCATCGGCGGCGGTCGTCGGCGGCCGCGGAAATAAAGCCCGCCAGCTTGCGGCGTGTCGGGCGCTGCGATGTCGCGCGCCGCTTTAGCCGTATTTGTTCGAAAACCCTGTGATTCCTGGGGTTTCCGGCGCCCGCAAGCTGGTTCAAATCGGCGCTGGAGCGCATTCTAGCCCGGTTTGGCCCCTCTTGCTCGCGCAGAAGCTTTGGGCTGAGTCCCCGGGACGGAATTCTTTCCCCGGCGACCCTGTTTGCCACAAACACGAGCTTCACGCCGTTTATCGGACGATCTATGACGATGTGCTATGACATCGGAATATTTGGCGCTACACTGCACGTCCCAAGAAGCGCCTCTGAACAGCCGATGAAACCCAGCCGATCATCCCGCTTTGCCATTGCCCTCTTGGCGCCGCTCATCCTTGCATATTCGGCAACGGCGTTCGCGGCCAATTGCAGCAACGGCCAGGCGCTTTACCGAAAGCAGATCGCGGGCGTCTTCGTGGGATGCGCGCAGAGCAGCTGCCACGGTACCAGTCCGGCCAACAACATGAACAATATCCAGGCGGCTGCCGGGGCACCGTTCATCATCGAAGAATCGCTTTTGAACACGCCGGACATGGCGGGTCTCGGCGACCCGGGCGGGGTGTATGGACCGAGTGGCCTGACGGCATCGGACATCGCCGACATCGCCGACTGGATCTTCTTCGCGCCCACGTGCCCGGCGGCCGGACCCGCGGTCAGCGCTTCCCCGACATCCCCCTCCTTCGGAACCGTGACGGTCGGCAGCTCGTCGTCCCCGCAAGCCGTCACGATCTCGAACACGGGCAGCGGCTCGGCCACGGGAATGAGCTATGGCGCGGCGCCGGCCGGATTCTCACGCACCCATAACTGCCCGGCGACGCTCGCCGCCGGCGCCAGCTGCACGATCAACGTGACTTTCTCGCCGACGGCCGCGCAGGCCTACAGCGGCAACATATCCATCACCGGCAGCGGCGGCACCAACGTCTCCATTTCCTTGTCGGGAACGGGCGGCGCCGGCGCCACGCCCAACGTTGGCGCTTCGCCGGGCTCGCTGTCCTTCGGCAGCGTGACCGTCGGCTCGTCGTCCGGAAGCCAGACGGTGACGGTCTCGAACACCGGCACGGGGGCGGCCACGGGCATGAGCTACGGCGCGGCGCCTGCCGGATTCTCGCGCACGACCACGTGCACGACGACGCTTGCAGCGGGCGGCAACTGCACGGTGACGGTCACGTTCTCGCCGACGGCGGCGCAGGCCTACAGCGGCAGCATAGCGATCACCGGCAGCGGCGGCACCAACGTCTCGATCGCCCTCTCCGGCACCGGCGCCGCGACCGCGTCGCCGAACGTCAACTCGTCGGCGAGCTTCCTGTCGTTCGGCAGCGTGATCGTGGGCCAGACGAGCGCCGCGCAAACCATCACGGTCACCAACAGCGGAACCGTCGCGGCGACCAATATGTCGTACCCCGCCGCGCCGGCCAGGTACAACAAGTCGGGCACGTGCGGCGGCGCCTCCCTCGGCGCCGGCGCGAGCTGCACGATCGTGTTCAGCTATTCGCCGACGGCCGTCGGCAACGACAACGTGACGTACACGTTCACCGGCGGCGGCAAGAGCTTCCCCGTCGCCCTGTCGGGGTCCGGCGTGACCACCGCGCCCCCGCCCGTCGGGCAGCTGTCGGTGCCATCGAGCGTGACGATGCCCGCAACGACCGTGGGCACGCCCAGCGCGCCGCAGGCGGTGACGCTCAGCAACGTCGGCGGTGCAGCGGTCACGGTGTCGTCGATCACGAGCAGCAACGGCAGCGAGTTCGCCGTCAGCGGATCGAACTGCACGAGCGTGGCGGCGGGCGGAGGTTGCTCGTTCAACATCACGTTCACGCCGGCAGCGGCGGGCTCGCGCGGCGCGTCGATCACGATCGTGAGCAGCGGCGACCGGCAGCCCGCAATCGATCGCCGTCACCGGCACGGGCAATTCTGCGGGCGGCGGCGGGGAGACGACGGCCATGGCAGTCGAGTACTACCACGCCGCATTCGATCACTACTTCGTGACGGCCATCCCGGACGAGATCACGAAGCTCGACAACGGCACGTTCGTGGGCTGGGCGCGCACGGGCAAGCAGTTCAAGATCTACGTCGGTGCCGGCACCGGATTGTCGGGCGTCTGCCGCTTCTTCAGACGACGTTCGATCCCAAGAGCTCGCACTTCTACACGGCGGACACCAACGAGTGCACCGTCGTGAAGGCCAACCCGGACTGGTTGTTCGAGGCCGTCGTGTTCTACGTGCCGGTGCCGACCCCGACCGGTTCGTGCCCGATCGGCACCATGCCCGTCTATCCGGCTGTACAACAACGGCCAGGGCGCCGCGCCCAACCACCGGTTCACGATCGACACCGCCGTGCGCGACGACATGATCGTGAACAAGAAGTGGATTCCCGAGGGCTTCGGGATCGGCGTCACGATGTGCTCGCCGCAATAGCGTGAGCAAGGCAGCCTCGACCAAGGTCGAGAGGCGAGGGCAGTTCTAGCGCGCCGACGGAGGATGGATCGTTCCGTCGGCGGCGACGCCGAGCCACGCAAGCCCTGCGCATCGAGGAACGCCGTCGCGCCTTCGCCGCGCAGCATCGCGATCGTCGCGCAGCTGCCCGCGACGACGCACAGGGGCGCGACGACGCTCACCGACTGCCAGTGCGTGACCGGCATGCCCGTCCTCGGATCGAGGATGTGGCAATAGCGCTTGCCGCCGAGCTCGAAGTAGCGCTCGTAGTCTCCGCTCGTCGCCAGGCGCTCCGTTCGGCAAGATCGAACGCCGCGATCGCGACGCCATCGACGCGCGGATGGCGGATGCCGACGCGCCACGGCGTGCCATCCGGCTGCGGGCCGATCGCGCGAACGTCGCCGCCCAGATTCACGAGGCCGTGCGCGCATGCCATGGCTCGAGCAGATCGTCGCGACGCGATCGGCGGCGTATTCCTTGCCGATGCCGCCGAAATCGATCTCCATGCCAGCGCGCGGCAGACGTACGCTGCGCTCGTCTCCATTCGACATCGCGCCCAGCCGATCAGCGCGAAGAACGCGGCGAGCGTCGCGGATGAGGGAATCGCGGGCGGCGTCGCGACGGAAATCCCACGCGCGGCGAAGCACGCCCGACGTGATGTCGAACAGGCCGTCGCTTTGCGCGTGACACTGGTCGGCGTACGTTCAGCAGCGCCGACGGTCTCGGCGTCGACCGCGACCGGCTGCGCCGCCGGCGGCGCGGATTGATGCGCGACGTCACGCTGTCGTCGCGGTAGCGCGAGTACTTGGCCTCGATGCGCAGCGACGTCGGCGATCGCGGCCTCGGCCGCGCGCCGCGCGGCGCGCTGCGCGAAGCGCCGCGCGAGCTGGATCTCGTGCTCGCGCGGCCATCGCGCGGAAGCGGAACGGCAGAGGCCATCGTTGCGACAAGCTGCGGCCGTCAGAACGTCTTGGTGAGATTCACCTGGAACCAGCGCGCGGAGAAGATCTGGATGCCGGGGCTGCCGGTGCCGAAGATCTGCCAGTCGGGATCCTGGCGATAGTAATCGGCGCGCAAGGCCACGTTCCAGCCGTCCCACAGCGACGCGGCGATCGTGAGGCCGGCGGTGATCGCGCCGAACGACGCGAGGCGCGTGTCCGCGCTGTAGTTCTGGCCGTCGACGTAGCCGAGCGGAAACGGCGGGTTCATGTAGAAATCCGCGGAGGTCTGCGTGTAGATAGCGCAGCGCGGGCGTGACGCGTGATGCCGTACCACGGAAGCGCCTGCGCCCACGCGACGTCGAGCGTGTTCGACGTGCTGCCGAACGAGTCGAACAGACAGCCGGTAGCCCAGCGCGCAGCGTCGCGTCCGGCTCCGCGAAGTAGTGGTTGTAGCGCGTGAGCCACGCCAACGTCTGGCGCTCGGTCGGCCGCGTGTCGAGCGGCTTGTACGGGTCGGAGTAGTAGCCGTGGCCCGTGTAATACGTGAGGTTCGACTGCACGATGTCGTTGGGCGACAGCGCCTGCGTGACGCCGACCAGGAACTCGAGCGAGTTGCGCGTCGAGTTGGGCGCCACGCCGTTGACTGCGTTGATGCGATCGTTGGTGCCGGCGACGCCGAAGCCCACGTGCGGTTGCGGTCGTCGCTGAAGATACTGCGACGTTGAGCGACCCGCCGCGCGACAGGAAGTCCTGCTCCGACGACACGAAGGCGCCGACGCTCGACCGCCTGGTCGCCGAAGTACTTGGTGACCTTGATGTCGCCCGCGGTGCGGTAGTCGTCCCGATCGGACGCGCCCGACAGCGCGTTGAAGTACAGCGGCGAGGCGCCGGACATCGCGTCGTACACCATGCCGCCTTCGACGACCCACGTATCCGACGATCGGCACCAAGGCGTAGAACGCGGGCGCGTCCACCGTCATGCGGTTGCGCCCGGCTGCCAGTCGCGGTAGCTCGAGGTACTTGCAGCTTCGAAGATGCCCTTGTCGGGAGCGGATTGCGCGTCGCGCCGACAGGCACGACCCCGGGGAGCGCCAGTGCAGAAAGCAGCAGGTGCGCCCCCACGGCGTTCTCGTGGGCGCGCGTTGCCGCCCTCAATTGCAGCCACAGCCGCCTCCGCCGACGCCGTAGCCGCCGGTGGCCGCTTCCTTGCTCGTGTAGATGTGCTGCTGCGTCTTGGTGTCGAGTCGGTCGTAGTCGAACTGCATCTCGGGCCGCGCGAGGTTGCCCTTCTCCCACGGCTTGCGGTGGTTCCATGCGTCGCGCATCCGGCGAGCGCGCGAGCAGATCAAGGCTTCGAGCGGTGCGCATGCGCGAACTCTGAGCATCCTTCTCGACCAGCGCAGCACGCGATGCGCTGCTCGAGCTTCCGCCTTGTGCTCGTCCAGGAATCCGCGCTCGACATCGGTGACCTTGCCGCGGCTGTCGATGAGATAGGAGCTCGGCATCGCCTTTCACGCGTACGCGCGACGGCGTCGTGCCCGCTTCGTCGTAAAGCGATCGTGAAGTTCGCCGGATATCTGAGCGAGAAACGCTTCGGCGTCGGCTCGCGCTTCTTGTCGACGTTGATCGCCGACGATCACGAAGCCCTTGCCGCCGTACTTCTGCTGCATCTCGTTCATCCACGGGAACGAGCGGCGGCACGGACCGCACCACGACGCCCAGAAATCGACGTAGACGACCTTGCCCTCGCAGCTTGTCGAGGGCGACCGTATCGCCCTTGGCCGTCGGCAGGGTGAACGCCGGCGCCGGCTGCCCGACATCGGTGGCGGAAGCAGGCGAAACGAGGGCAACGGCCGCCAGGGCCGCGATAGCAAGCGGTCTCATGACATTGGCATTATGCACGAAGATGCGGACGGGAGCCCCATCCGAAGCAAAACAGATGCCGCGAGGAAAGCTTCCGACGGAAAACGGGTTCGGCCAGTAAAACGCCGCCGCCCGTCTTCTACATTGCGTTGAGCTTGTCGACCAGCTGGGCGATGCGGTCCGCGCTATCCGCACGGCGGATGCGGTCGATCAGTGGCTTGGCGGGCGCGACTTCGGACGTGAGGACGCGCTGCTTCACGCTCAGCAGATGCGCCGGGTGCATCGAGAAGTTGCGCAGGCCGAGCCCCAGCAGCAACCGCGTCAGCGCGATCTCACCGGCCATCTCGCCGCACACGGCGATCGGCTTGCCCGCCTTGTTGGCGGTCGTGATCGCTTGCGCAAGCAGCCGCACGACCGCCGGGTGCAGCGGGTTGTACAAGTGCGCCACCGCTTCGTCGGCGCGGTCGACGGCGAGCGTGTACTGGATGAGATCGTTGGTGCCGATCGACAGGAAGTCGAGCCGGGACAGGAAGGCGTCCATGGCAATCACCGCTGCCGGGATCTCGATCATGCCGCCGACCTCGATCGCCTGGTCGAACGGCACGTCCTGGTCGCGCAGGCTCTCCTTGGCCTGCGCGATCGCGACGAGCGTCTGGTCGATCTCGCTCGACGACGCGAGCATCGGCACCAGGATGCGCACCTTGCCGTAGTGCGACGCGCGCAGGATCGCGCGCAGCTGCGTCAGGAACAGGCGCGGCTCGGCCAGGCAGAAGCGCACGGCGCGCAATCCCAGCGCCGGGTTCGGCGCGACGCGCGCAAGGCCGTCGAGGCCCGCGATCTGCTTGTCGGCGCCGAGGTCGAACGTGCGGATCGTGACGGGCTGTCCTTCCATGCCCTCGGCCACCGCGCGATACGCCTCGAACTGCTCGTCCTCCGACGGCAGGCCTTCGCGGTTGAGGAACAGGAACTCGGAACGGAAGAGGCCGACGCCGGTGGCGCCGTTCTCGAGCGTCTGCGCGAGGTCCTCGGGCAACTCGATGTTCGCGAAGAGCTCGACGTGCACGCCGTCGATGGTCTCGGCGGGCTTGGTGCGCAGTCGCTTGAGCTTCTGCCGCTAGAGCTCGAGCTCGCTCTGCTTCAAGCGGTATTCGGCGAGCACCGCGCGGTCGGGATTGATGATCACGACGCCCGAATCGCCGTCGACGATCAGCATTTCGCTGTCGCGGATGAGCTACCGCGCGTTGTGCGTCGCGACCACCGCCGGGACGTTGAGGCTGCGCGCGACGATCGCCGTGTGCGACGTCACGCCGCCGACGTCGGTCAGGAACGCGCCGTAGTGGTGATGCTTGAACTGGATCACGTCCGCGGGCGACAGGTCGTGCGCGACGAGGATCGTCTGCTCCTCCGCGACCGGCGGGGGCAGCGAGCCGGGCTTGCCCATGAGCCGCTTCAGCACCCGCTCGCCCACCTGCACGATGTCGCCCTTGCGCTCGCGCAGGTACGCATCCTCGATCTGGTCGAACTGCTCGACCAGCACGCTCATCTGCTGCGTGAGCGCCCACTCGGCGTTGCAGCGCTGCTCGAGGATGATCTTCTTCGGCGCCTCCGACAGCGTCGGGATCGGTGAGGATCATCCAGTGCACGTCGAGGAACGCGCCGAACTCGCCCGGCACGTCGCCGCCCGTCATCGCGGCGTGCAGGCCCTCGAGCTCCTTCTGCACTTCCTTGACCGCGTTGGTGAAGCGCGCGATCTCGGCGTCGACCTTGGACGCGGGAATGGTGTAGTGCGCGACCTCGAGCGTCGCGTGCGAGACGAGCTGCGCGCGGCCGATGGCGATGCCGCCCGAGACCCCGACGCCGTTGAGCGCGAAGCTGACCATCAGCGCATACTTACGACCGCTCGCCGAAGCCGTCGTGGAAGAGTGCGGCGATCGCGCGCATCGCCTCCGCCTCGTCCGGCCCGTCGATCTCGATGCGCACGGTCGCGCCGACCGATGCGGTCAGCAGCATCACGGCGACGATGTTGCGCGCGCTCGCGCGCCTGCCCTTCACGCGACAGCGACACGGTCGAGCGGAATTTCGACGCGATGGCGACGATGCGCGCGCACGCGCGCGCATGCAGGCCGAGCGGATTGACTACGGAAACGATTCGAGTCTGCATGGCACACCGCAATACGAACATTTACAAGGATGTGCGGCGCGAGATCGGTACTCATTGCGCCGCGCGTTTTGTATTGGTCGTCGATTTTGCGCGATGGTTCCAATAAATGTGTGCACCCATCGATCATTACGTTATGCCCGGTGAAAACCACGGGAGAGCATTCATCGTACCCCGGCCGCGTGACGCGACGATGACGACCCCTATTATGGACGTACCCTATTGAAAGTCCCGCAGCAGTTAATGGTACGTGCCTAATCTACTGGGTACGTCCCTTTTGCTCACTGGCCCTCGCCGAAATAGTCGCCGATCAGCGAGACGATCGCTTCCATCGCATCGTTTTCGTCGGGCCCCTCGATCTCGATCATGACCTTCGAGCCCTTGCCCGCGGCGAGCATCATGACGCCCATGATGCTTTTCGCATTCACCTTGCGCCCGTTGCGCGACATCTGCACGTCGCTCTGGTAGCGCGCCGCGAGCTGCGTGAGCTTGGCCGAAGCGCGCGCATGCAGCCCGAGCTTGTTGACGATCTCAACCTCGCGCTGTTGCATAGACAGGATCGAGCTCGATGCGCAGGACGCCGTCGCGGCCGCCGGACACCGCCTTGGTGATCATCGTTTCCATGCCCTTCGCGCGATAGGTGAAAGCGCGCACGAGCATCGGCAAGTTGACGCCGGCAACGAGCTCGACGCGTCCCTTCGCCTGCAGCTTGCCCGCGAGGTTGCACGGCGTCGCGCCGTAGATGTCCGAGAAGATGAGCACGCCGTCACCCGTGTCGAGCTTGTCGACCAGCGCGCGAGCGACCGGAACAAGGTCGAACGGATCGTCGGTGGCCTTGACCGACAGCGTGTCGAACTGGGGGGGCGTCGCGCCCAGCACGTGCGTGACCGCCTTGACCAGGCTGTCCGGCAGCGTGTCGTGCGCGATGATGAGGACTCCGATCATGGCAAGGCGCCCGGTCGGTCATGGTAGCACGCGCCGTGCCAGCAGTTACTTCCGGAGCTTCGCGAGAAAGGCCTCGCGGCGCGCGAGGCTGTCCGCAGGCCAGATCTCCGCGGCCTTGTAGTACTCGTGATACGCCGGCGTCCCGGCAGGGAGCACGACCCACGGCTGCTTCGACATCGTGAAGATATGCACGTCGGGCGGCAGGCGATCGGGTTCGTCGAGCGTGCCGACGCGCACGAAGCGGATGAGGTCGCCGGCGCCCGCATAGTTGCTCCACACCGCGACGCGGCACTTTGGACAGCGCGAGATCTTCTGCCCGCGTCCGCTCGCCGACGGCGTGTCGACGATGTCGACGTCGCCGGACATCAAATCGACGCGCTCGGCCTCGATCATCGCATTGAGCACGAAGGCCGAGCCTGTCTCGCGCTGGCACCACCGGCAATGGCAGCAGTGGACGAAGAGCGGCTTGGTCGGTCATGCGATAGCGCACGTGACGGCAGTGCATCCGCCTTCGTAAGCCTCTTCAATAGTTGACATTGATCTGTGCCCCAATGCCGCTCCATGCGCGTGCGTCGCCGCCCTGGCTCGCATAGAGATCCTTGTAGCCTGCGCCCGGGGCCGCGTACGCGGCGAACACGTTGGCGTTGACCTGCTTGTCGAAAGTGTAGGTCCAGATGAGGTTCACCTCGTTGGCCAGCGCCTTGTTCGGAACGCCGCCTCCGCCCGTTACCGGCTGGTACGCATTGGGAATCGCAAGCGGGGCGTCGACCTCGACCGCGCGGAACGCGAGCACCAGGAGCTGCAGGAGGTTGCGCTCGTTGGGCGCGACGGTGAGCGATGCGGCGAGGCTTGCGAGGTTCGTGTTGTTGAAGATCGTGCTGCCCAGCTTGCCCTGATACCAGTCGGGATTGCCTCCGCCGAAGTAGAGCGGGTCGAAGCCTTCCCACTTCGACGTGCCCGGCTTGTCTCCCGAGAACCGCGCGTAGCGCAGCGTCGCGAGCGGCTTCCACGCGAAGTCCTTCGCGTTGTAGTTGAGGGCCGCGTACCACGCCTGCGCCGCGACCCCGCTCTTGCGCTCCCACGCGTACTCGCCCTGCAGCCACCCGTTCGGCGCGTCGGGGAAGGGATGCCATCGCATTCGCAAGTCATAGACGTTGAGCCCGTCGCGCGTGGCGATCCCCGAGTCGGGGACATACAGGTACAGCGCTGCGCCACGCAGCGGACCGTCGCGGTCCCAGGCGATCTCGACCCCGGAAATGCGGGTGCCCGTATCGGCCGACGTCGCGTCGTCGGGCTTGAGCCAGAACGCCTGCGCCGCGACATCGCCGATCGTGGCCTTGGCGATGGCGGCATTGGCCCACGCCGTGCGCGGCCCCAGGTAATTCGCGCCCCGCTGCGGCCCGTTGCTCCCGCCCGCCGCGATCAAGAAGCTCTGCCCGAGCACGAGGTTCTGGAATCCGTACGAGACGTCGAGCTCCAGGCGCCGCGCCTTGTCCTCCCACCGCGCGCCCGCGTAAAGCTGCTCGATGTCGCCGTGCCATGTATTGGCGACGCCTTCGTAGTCCACGCCGCGCGTCGCCGTCTCCATATAGGAAACGCCGCCGTAGAACGATGTGGTGCCGGTGAGACGCCACTGGGCCGACAGGCCGGGCTGGAGGAAGAGCTCGCCCCAACCGGGGTCCTGGCGATACGAAGATGCGGTCTGCGACGCGGGCACCGCGAACTGGTTGTTGCGAAACGCGAAGACCCCGAGCGTCCCGGCAAGGCTTGCGTTGACGGTCAGCCGCTCGTCGCGATACAGGAGCGGCCACGCGGCCGGACCTGCGCCCTGCAGCACGCCGGAGGGTCCGGCACGCGAGTCGTCCGGCCGCATGGCGACGCGCGGGGGCGCGACGAAGATGCCCGGCGCGAAGTCCTCGAACACCGGATGCGAGGCCGCTTCGTCGTAGGGGTCCTTGGGCTCTGTCGCGCTCGTGTCGTCCTGCGCGGCGGCGACCGGGCCCAGCGCGCACGCAGCGACCAGCAGCGCACAGCGCGAGCGCATGGCCTCTAGTTCACCGCGGCGGCGGCCAGCAACGTCTGCGTGTACTGTCTCCCGCGGCGCGGCGAACAGCGCCTCGGCCTCGCCCTCCTCGACGATCGCGCCGTCCTTCATCACCAGCACGCGATGCGACATCGCGCGCACGACCGCGAGGTCGTGGCTGATGAACACGTAGCTCATCCCGTAGTGCGCCTGCAGGTCGGTGAGGAGCTTCAGCACCTGCTGCTGCACCGAGACGTCGAGCGCGGAGGTGGGCTCGTCGAGCACGAGCACTCTCCGGATGCAGCACGACCGCGCGCGCGATGGCGATGCGCTGCCGCTGTCCGCCCGAGAACTCGTGCGGATAGCGCGTCGAGCACGTCGGTCACGCCGCCTTGCTCCGACAGTCCGACTTCGGCCAGCATGTCGAGGATGCGCTTGCGCCGCTCCTCCTTCGTGAGGTCCGGCATGTGCAGCGCGAGCCCTTCGCCGACGATCTGCTCGATCGTCATGCGCGGGCTCAGCGACGCGAACGGGTCCTGGAACACGACCTGCATGCGCCGGCGCATCGCGCGCAGCGTCGCGCGATTGGCGTCGTCGATGCGATTGCCTTCGAGCGTGATCGAGCCCGACGGCGATCGGCTGCAGCGCGAGCAGCGCCATGCCGAGCGTGGTCTTGCCCGAGCCCGACTCGCCGACGATGCCGAGCGTCTCGCCGCGCCGCAGCGAGAGCGTCGCGTTGCGCACCGCGTGGAACGCTTCCTTCGTGAACCAGCCCTTGCTCGAGTGGAAGTCGACGTTGACGTCGTTGGCCGCGGCCAGCACCGGCGCGTCGGCGGCCACCGGCTGCACCATCGCGCTGCGGCCGGCTGTTGATGAGCTTGATCGGTGTACGGATCGCGCGGATGCGCGAACACTTCGTCGGTGTAGCCCTGCTCGACGAGGCGGCCCCGCTCCATCACGCCGACGCGATGCGTGAAGCGGCGCACGAGGTTCAGGTCGTGCGTGATGAACAGGATCGCCATGCCGAACTCGCGCTGCAGGTCGTCGAGCAGCGCGAGGATCTGCACCTGGATCGTGACGTCGAGCGCGGTCGTCGGCTCGTCGGCGATGAGGAGCTTCGGGCGGCACGCGAGCGCCATCGCGATCATCGCGCGCTGGCGCTGCCCGCCGGAGAGCTGGTGCGGATAGGCGTCGACTTTCTTGTGCGGATCGGGAATGCCGGTGCGATGCAGGAGCTCGATCGCGCGGCCCGCGCGCGCTTCTTGGCCGAGGCCCTCGTGCAATCTCGAGCACTTCGCCGATCTGGTTGCCGATCGGTGTAGAGCGGATTGAGCGCGGTCATCGGCTCCTGGAAGATCATCGCGATGTCGCGGCCGCGCATGCCGCGCATCTGCGCGCTCGCTCTTCTTGCAGGAGGTCCTCGCCGTCGAAGCGGATCGCGCCTTCGTACGTCGCGGTCTCGACGAGGCGCAGGATCGACAGCGCGGTGACCGACTTGCCCGAGCCCGACTCGCCGACCAGCGCGAATTTCTCGCCGGCGTCGACGGCGAACGAGACGTGGTCGACGACGCGCGACGGTGCCGAAGTTGACGCAGAGCTTGTCGACCTCGAGCAGCAGCCGTTGCGCATGGCATCGCTTGCCTCGACTTCCGCGTGTCGAAGGCGTCGCGCAGCGCGTCGCCGATGAAGGTGAGCAGGAGCAGCGTGAGCACGAGCACGAGGAACGTCGGCATCGAGATCCACCACGCGTCGAGGTTGTCCTTGCCCTGGCGCAGCAGGTCGCCGAGCGACGGCGACGCGTGGTGCACGCCGAGCCCGAGGAAGTCGAGCGCGGTCAGGAACAGGATCGCCGCGCTCATCCGGAACGGCAGGAACGTGATCACCGGCGTCATCGAATTCGGCAGGATGTGGCGCCAGATGATCTGCGCGTTCGACAGGCCCATCGCGCGCGCCGCCTTCACGAACTCGAGGTTGCGGTTGCGCAGGAACTCGGCGCGCACGTAATCGGACAGGCCGATCCAGCCGAACAGCGCGAACACGACCAGCAGCAGCAGGATCGACGGCGTCGAAGATCGACGCGATGATGATGAGGAGGTAGAGCTCGGGAATCGCGTTCCAGATCTCGATCAGGCGCTGCGTCGCCGAGGTCGACGCGGCCGCCGAAGTAGCCCTGCAGCGCGCCGATCAGGATGCCGAGGATGACGCCGACGAACGTCAGCGCGAGGCCGAACCAGCACGCTGACCCGAAAGCCGTAGAGCAGGCGCGCCACCATGTCGCGGCCGGCCTCGTCGGTGCCGAGCCAGTGCTGCGCGATCGGGCGGCGCCGGCGCGGGCGCGCGTGCGAAGTAGTTGAGCGTGTTGGCGCCGATACTCGTTGAAGCGTGAACAGCGCGAAGTTGCCGGGCTTCGCGAACTGCTCGCTGGATGAACGGATCGTGCCAGTCGGTGGGCGTCGCGAAGTCGCCGCCGAAGCGCGTCTCCGGCGGATTGTTGACGATCGGGAAGAACCAGCTCGCCCTCGTAGCGCGCGACCAGCGGCCGGTCGTTGCTGACGAGCTCGGCGAAGGTGCCGACGACCAGCATCGACGGCGAACACGATGAGCGACACGTAGCCGAGGCGGTTGCGCCGGAAGCGACGCCCACGCGCGCTGGTTGGGCGACAGCGACGTGCTGCGCGCGGCGCGGCCTGCGGCCGTCAGTCGACGCGCCGGTCGGCTTGCGAGTGTGCGCGACCTGCGTTCATTTCGCCACCGCCGCGAACTGCACGCGCGGATCGACGACGACGTACATGAGGTCGCCGATCAGCTTCACGACGAGGCCGATCAGCGTGAAGAAGTAGAGCGTGCCCAGCACGACCGGGTAGTCGCGGCGCACGATCGACTTCGTAGCTCAGGAGCCCGAGGCCGTCGAGCGAGAAGAGCGTCTCGATCAGCAGCGAGCCCGCGAAGAACGCAGCGACGAACGCCGCCGGAAAGCCGGTGACGAGCGGAATCAGCGCGTTGCGGAACACGTGCTTGTAGAGCACGCGCCGCTCGGACAGGCCCTTGGCGCGCGCGACGAGCACGTACTGCTTGCGGATCTCCTCGACGAACGTGTTCTTGGTGAGGAACGTCACGATGGCGAAGCTGCCGATCGCGTAGCAGGTGAGCGGCAGCGCGAGGTGCCAGAAGTAGTCGACGATGCGCGTCGGGCCAGCGACAGCGCTCGCCCAGTTGTCGGACGTGAGGCCGCGCAGCGGGAACCAGTCGAGGAAGGTGCCGCCGGCGAACAGCACGATCAGCAGCACGCCGAGCACGAAGCCCGGGCATCGCGAAGCCCATCAGCACGAGCAGCGTCGTGACCGTGTCGAAGCGCGATCCTTCGCGCACGGCCTTCGCGACGCCGAGCGGGATCGAGATGAGATACGACAGCAGGAACGTCCACAGGCCGAGGCTGATCGACACCGGCAGCTTCTCCTTGATGAGCTGCCACACGTCCTTGTTGTGCAGGAAGCTCTTGCCGAGGTCGAAGCTGCGCGAAGCTCTTCATCATCTCGAAGTAGCGCGTGAGCGGCGGCTTGTCGAAGCCGTAGAGCTTCTTGAGCTCCTCGATCTGCTTCGCGTCGAGGTCGCGCCGTGCCGGCGTACCCGACCGCGTGCCCTCGCCGCCGCTCCCGGCGCGCATCTCCGCCACCAGCTGCTCGACCGGGCCGCCCGGCACGAACTGGATGATGACGAACGTGACCGTCAGGACGCCGATGCAGCGTCGGGATCATGAGCAGCAGGCGCTTGACGATGTACGCGAGCATGCTCGGGATCTTGGTCAGTCCGGCTTGCTGCTCGCGCACGCGTCCTTGATCCACCAGGTCGTGACCGCCCAGCGGCACCAGTCGTCGGAGTGCTCGTCGATCGTGTAGTACTTGGGCTGATCTTCGGGATCCCGAACTTGTTCCAGTACGAGACGAGGTAGCCGGGCGAGAAGAGCTGCGGCACCTGGTAGTGCCGGTGCATGACGACGCGGTCGAGCGCGCGCGCCGCGTCGCGCAGCTCGTCCAGCGTCTTGGCCTGCGTCCATCGCCTCGAGCATCGCGTCGACCGCCTTGATCCTTGACGCCGCGATAGTTGCCGGAGCCCTCGACGTCCGCCGTCTTCGCTGCCGAAGAGCTCCTTGTAGTCGGCTGCACGTTCGGAATCGTGAAGTCGGGCGTCGGATCGTGATCATGTCGAAGTCGAACGTCTCGAGCCGCTTGCGGTAGAGCGCGAAGTCGACGATGCCGCACGCTTGAACTTGATGCCGAGCTTGGCGAGGTTGCGCTCCCAGATCACGTTGCGGAACTGCGGGCTGCCCTGCGTCTCGAGGTACTCGAACTCGAACGGCTCGCCCTTGGCGTTGCGCAGGACGCCGTCGGCGGCGACCTTCCAGCCCGCCTCCTCGAGCAGCGTCGCGCGCCTTCTTCAGGTTGTCGCGCAGCGCGTTGGGGCTCGTGTCGGTGCGCGGCGGCACGTACGGCGGGCCGAACACTTCCGGCGGCAGCTTGTTGCGGAACGGCTCGAGCAGCGCGAGCTCGCCCGGGCTCGGCATGCCCTGTCGCGGCGAAGTCGGAGTTCGAGAACAGGCTGTACGTGCGCTTGTGCATGCTTGTAGACGTTGATCGTCTCGAAGTCGTAGGTGTAGTCGAGCGCCTCGCGCACGCGGCGGTCCTGGAAGATCGGGCGGCGCAGGTTGAGGAGGTACGACTGGAAGCCCTGCCCCATGCCGTGGTCGAAGATCTTCTTGATGATGCGGCCGTCGTCGCCACTTGGCGCCTTCGTGCTGCGCACGTACTGCGAGCGCGACGAACTCCTGCAGCAAGTCGAACTCGCCGGCCTTGAACGCCTCCATGCCACCGCGTTGTCGCGGTAGTAGCCGATAGACGACGCGGTCGAAGTTGTACTGCCCCTTGCGGACGCCGAGATCGCGCGCCCAGTAGTCCTGGTCGGCGCTGAAGTCGATGCGGCGGCCCGAATCGGTCGCTGTCGATCGTGTACGGGCCCGTCGTGATCGGATACTCGGTGACGATCTCGTCGAACGGCTTCGGCTTGCCGTCGGGCCCCGTGCCCCACTTGCGCGAGAACACGGGCATGCCGGCCGACGTTGAAGATCGTGTCGTCGGTGCGGTCCTTGAGGTCGAAGCGGATCGTGCGCTCGTCGACGATCGTCGACGCCTGGACGCCCGTCGAGCTGCGGTCGCGATACGGCGGGTGCGGCCTCCTTGCTCGTCAGCATGTCGAACGAATGCTTGACGTCGGCGGCGGTGACCGGATCGCCGTTGTAGAAGCGCGCCTTGGGATTGATGCGGAACGTGATCGACGACTTGTCGGGCGGCACCAGCATCTCCTCGGCCAGCAGCCCGTACATCGTGCGCGGGCTCGTCGCCGGAGCGGACCGCGAGCGTCTCGAACATCAGGATCGTGAGTGCCCGTCGGCGAGTTGCCCTTGATCGTGTACGGATTGAACTTGTCGAAGCTCGTGCGCCGGTCGGGGTTGCCGCAGGTACATCGTGCCGCCCTTGGGCGCGTCGGGATTCACGTAATCGAAGTTCTTGAAGCCCTTCGGGTACTTGGGCTGCCGCCGTACGCGGCGTAGGCGTGCGACCACTGGCCGGATGGAAGCGGCGGCGGCCGCCGTCGTCGACGGTGTCGTCGGGCGTGGCCGTGCCGCGGCGTCGGCGCGGCAAACGCCGGCGCGGCCAGGCGAGGACGCGCGAGGGCAGCGAGAACGGATCGAAGGACGCGCGTCATGTTCGCCTCGAAAGCGGGTCGACTCGAGACGTCTTCAGGTATAGCCGGGCCCGACTTAAGGGAGCATTAAAGCGGCCGCTATTCTCCCACGACGCGCGCGCCAGCGCATCCGCGAACATGCCCGGGCACGTCGAAGCCGGTCTGCTGGGTGATTTCCACGAAGCACGTCGGCGAGGTGACGTTGACCTCGGTCAGGCACGGCCCGATGACGTCGAGCCCGACCACCAGGAGGCCCTCCGCCCACAGCCTGGGCGCCAGCGCCTCCGCGATCTCGCGGTCGCGCGCGCGTGAGCGGGCGCGCCTCGCCGCGCCCGCCCGCCGCCAGGTTGCCGCGCGATTCGCCCTCCTTGGGGATGCGCGCGAGGCAGAAGGGCACCACCTCGCCGCCGATCAGCAGGATGCGCTTGTCGCCGTCGACGATCTCGGGCAGGTACCGCTGCACCATGACCATCGTGCCGCCCGTGGCTGCGACACGGTCTCGACGATCACGTTGCGATTGGGGTCGGCCTTCGCGCACCCGGAACACGACGTTCCGCCCATGCCGTCGAGCGGCTTCACGACGACGTCCTCCGTGCTCGTCGATGAACTGCGCGACGAGCGCCATGTCGCGCGTGACGAGCGTGGGCGCGATGAACTCGCGGAACTTGGCGATCGCGAGCTTCTCGTTGTGGTCGCGAATCGCGCGCGGGCGGTTGAAGATGCGCGCGCCTTCGCGCTCGGCGCACTCGAGGAGGTACGTCGAGTAGACGTACTCCATGTCGAACGGCGGGTCCTTGCGCATGATCACGGCGCTGAAATGCGGTGAGCTCGCGCAACACGGCGTCGCCGACGCGATACCAATCGTGGTCGTCGTCGCGCACCTCGATCGGCCGCGCGCGCCCGCAGGTGCGCCCCGAGTCCCACAAGAGATCGCGCTGCTCCATCGCGAACAGCCGATGGCCGCGCTTTGCGAGCGCGCGCATCATCGCGATGCTCGAGTCCTTGTAGGCCTTGAGCTCGGGCAGCGGATCGAGGATGAAGGCGACGTCCATGGGATGTGGCGGAAACCGGGCCTCGCATCGTATCTTAAGCCTGCTGCGCTATTTCCGCAGCAGCGCCTCGATGCCGCGGATGTCGGCCGCGGCCGCATGCGCGGCAGTCGACTCGATGCGCCGGTAGCGCTCGACCACTTCCTGCCCGAGCGGCGTCAACGCGGCGCCGCCGCCGTGCGATCCGCCCGCCCCCGCCTCGACGAGCGGCGTCCTGAAGCTGCGGTTCATGGTGTCGACGAGGAGCCACGCGCGGCGATACGACATGCCGAGCGCCTTGGCGGCCGCCGTGATCGATCCCGTCCGCGCGATCGCTTCGAGCAGCGCGATCTTGCCGGGGCCGAGGGCGATGTCGTCACCCCTCGTCACGCGGACGCGGAACTTGACCTCAGCTTTTGACATGCGAAATGGACCCCCACGCTCGCACAAGAGCATTGCTCGTTGCCCCCCGGGGGGGTGCAATTCGCGCTCGGGAGCGGCCCTTCGCGCTCATGTCAGCGCGCCGGGATAGAGCTCGTCGAGGACGGCGAGCGTCACTTCGCGCATGTAGCCGGTCAACGCGTCGGTGAGCGCATGCGCGTCGCAATCGGGGGCGCGCGTCGCGAGGATCGCGGCGAGCGCATCGCCGCGCGCGGCCATCGAGGCCTCGATCGCGCCGCGCCAGATCGCCGGCGCTTCGCTTTCGACGAACTCGCCGCGGCCGCGGCCATAGTGCGCGACGGCGAGGTAGCGCAGCATCGCGTTGGTCGCGAGGCGCTCGATGAACGCGTCGTCGAAGCGCATCGTCTCGTCGGTCTGGCCGCGCGCGACGTTGAACGCGCGCGCGATGCCCGCGCCGCCGAGCGCGCCGAGCACCGCGCCCGTGAGCATGCCGGCACCGAACGTGAGCCCGCCTGCGGCCAGGTCGGCGGCGAGGCCCGTCATCGCGCCCGAAAGCACGCCGCCCATCGCCGCGGCCTTGCCCTCGTCGACCGGGCCTTCGCGCGCGATGTCGTCGGCGAGGCGCGCCTCGACGTCGGCGGCCGCGCGGCCGGTCAGGCCATGCAGGGCGATGAGAGAGTCCATGCCCTCGCGCATGCGCGCGTTGGCCTCGCCCGCGAGCGATTGCACGGCACGCGCCTCCTCGCCCCTCGCGGAGTCGTCGCCCAGCCCAAGCGCCGAGCCGATCTTGCGCAGCACGGCGGTGCGCGGCACGACGACACGCGCGCACGCTGCCGACGCGACGACCTGCGCGAGCGCCGCCATCGACGCGTCGAATTGCGCGAAGCGCCGCGCCTGCCACGCGGCAGCGAGACGATCGAACTCGGGCTTGCGCACGGACGGCAGCGCGTCGGCGATCTCGTCGAACAGCACGAGCTCCTGCACCCAGCAGCGCGCGAACGCGTCGAACGCCACCACGCCGCGGACTTGCGGATACGCGACGAGCGCGCGCCGCCAGCGCGCGATGTCCTCGTCGGCGTGCGCGGGCCCCGTCTGGTTGAGAAGCACGAGCACGGGCTTCTTCATCCACGCGAGGATCGCGAGCTCGGGTGCGAGGTAGCCCGCATCGGCCGGATTCTCCGCTGCGTTGACCAGGTACAGGACGACGTCGGCTTCCTCGCGAACGTTGCGCACCGCGCGCTGCGTGAGGAAGAACGCGCGATCGCGAAAGCGATCCCACACCTCGGTCAGGAACCACCCGATCGGGTTGCCCTCGAGCGCAAGCCGCTTCGCGAGGCGCGCGCTGTCCCCGAATCCCGGCGTATCCCACAGGACGAGCGCGTCGCCGTCGGCCGTCTCGATCAGTGGGTGGGCGCTGGCATCCGTCGTCACGTGCGGCGCGTCGCGGACCTCGCCGACGTCGCGGCCGAGCAGCGTGCGCGCGAGCGTCGTCTTGCCGGCGTTGGTGTGCGAGACGAGCGAGAGCGCGATCACGGTAGATCGGTGAAGGCGGCCTCGACCGCGTCGAGGTCGGGATTCGCGAGGTCGACGTACACGATGCCGCGACCCGCCTGCGACGCGACTTCGCGCCACAATGCGCGCCTGCCTTCGAGGCGAGCCGCATCGCTTGCCGCACGCGCGGCCATCGAGGCTTCGTCGACCATCACGACAAGCGGTCGCCCGCTTTGCGCGAGGCGCGCGAGAAAACGTCCGTGCGCTTCGGGCTCGGGTGTCGCCGACGCGTTGAACAGCGCGACCACGATCTCGCCGCCGGGCAGTCGCACGTCGTCTTCGTCGCCGTACGCAACTGGCGATGCGATCGCGAGCTTGGCATGCCCGCCCATCGCGCGATCGAGGAGCGCCTGCAGGGACGCGCGTGCATCGTCGGCGAGCGTGAAGCTGTACGGCACGACGTCGATGGCCGTCGCGCTCGAGCGGAAGCCGCGCAGCAACCGCGCGAAATACGCGTCGTCGAGCTCGTCCATGAGGTGCGCGGCGCGATAGCGCTCGACCACGCCAGCGATGAGCGCGAGCAGAAGCCGCGGCGCGATCACCACCACCGCCAGCGTGGCCGCCATGAGGTGCAGCCACACGCCCGCGTTCTCGCTCGCGGGGGCGCGAATGGCGGCGACGTGCGCGACATCCGGCACCGCGATCCCCGTGACGAACGCGCCTGCGGCATAGATGGCCGCGACCCACGCGCGCACGCTCGACGGCTCGAGGAACGTGCTTTCCCACGTCGCGCGGTACTCGAGCCCGAGGCCGCGCACGTACAGGCCCGCGATCACGCCGAGCGCAAGCGCCGCGGCCGCGAGATGCAGCACCCGCGCGGCGCGCGCGGCATACAAAGGCGCCGACGCGGTGGACCACTGCTCGACGAACGCGGTCACCGCCGGGTCTGCTGCGCGCCCCGCCCCGCGGACGCCCCCGGCGAGGTGCGTGACAAAGCGCGCGATCGGACCCGCCCCCGATTCGCCGTAACGGACGACGAAGCGCGCGGCGAGCAGCGCGTACACGACGAGATTCCACGCGACGAGGGCGGCGACCGGCGGCGCCAGGATGTTGATGCGTTCGCTCGGCGCGATCGCGTCGGCGAGCGCGCCCAGTGCAAACGCGGCCGTCACCAGCACCGCGCCGACCCACGGGCGCCATTGCCACGCGCGGGCGAGCCGGGCAGCGCGGTGCTTGCGCGATGCGAGCCGCTCGAGCGCAAGCAACGCGCGCCGGCCGACGAAAGCGTGCGGCTCCGCCGATTCGCCGACGACTTCGGCGGCCGCGCGCGACGCCCACGCGCGATCGGCGTCGGTCCACACCGCGTGCGCGCGATCGGTGGTCTCGACCGCGCGCACCGCGGTGACGGCGATGGCGGTGCGCTCGTTCATCGATGGGCCGGGTACGGCGCCATCATGCCCGAGAACGCGCGCGCGCTACCGCTTGCGTGCAGGCAACGGCTTGCGTGCAATCACCGGCCGCTCGCCGAACTCCGGGACACCTGGCTTGTGCCTTTCGACCAGGTCGAGCGCGGTCGCGAGCGACACCTCGAGCTGGCGATCGCGTCCCTCCCGCGCGTCCTGCGGCGCGTTGTCGACCTCGATGGTCGGGTCCGTGCCGTAGTTCTCCACGCCGAAGCCGACGTCCTCGAACCAGAACGAGAACTCGGGCTGCGTCGTCTGCGTGCCGTCGACGAGCGTGTGGCGCGGCCAGATGCCGATGACGCCGCCCCACGTGCGCGTGCCGACGAGCGGCCCCAATCCCATCAGCTTGAAGTTGTGCGAGAAGATGTCGCCGTCGGAGCCCGCGTGCTCGTTGGTCAGCGCGACCACCGGTCCGATCACCGCCTCGTCCGGATAAGGCGACGGCTTCATGTAGCGCGACAGGTTGTAGCCGCGGCGCTTGCGCGCGATCTTCTCGAGCAGGAGCTGCGACACGTGGCCGCCGCGGTTGTAGCGCAGGTCGACGATGAGCGCATCGCGGTCGCATTCCGTCGTGAAGTAGCGATGGAATTCCGCGAACCCCGCCGATTGCATGTCCGGCAGATGGAAATAGCCGACGCGGCCGTTCGACTGCGTGTGCACCCACTCGCGGTTGCGCTCGACCCATTCGCGATACCGCGCGGGCACTTCGTCCGCGACGGTGGTCGCAACCACCGTGCGCTCGCCCTCCTCGCCCGCGACCGTGAGCTCGACCTTCGCGTTCGCCTGGTGGACGAGCAAGGCCTGCGGCGGCAGCGCCTTGCCCACGCGCTGCCCGTTCACCGCGACGATGCGCTCGCCCACTTTCGCTTCGACGCCGATGGCGTTGAGCGGCGAATCGGCGCCGGGGTCCCACGGGTCGCCTTGCACGATATCGACGATCTCGTAGCTCTCGCCGTCCGCGCTCAACTTGAACTGCGCGCCGAGCTGCCCGAGCGGCCACGCGGGCGGCTTGCGGTGATCGCCGCCCATCTCGTACGCGTGCGACGTGCCGAGCTCGCCCTGCATCTCCCAGATGAGATCGGACAGCTCGCCGCGCGAGCTCACGCGAGGAAGCAGCGGCGCGTACCGGTCGTACACCGCGTTCCAGTCGATGCCCGACATTGTCGGAGTCCAGAAGTGATCGCGCTGCAGCCGCCACACTTCGTGCAGGATCTGCCGCCACTCCGCCCGCGGATCGACCGCGGCGCGTACGCGATCGAGATCGATCCAGCCGCTCTTGCGCGAAGGCGCCTCCGATTGGGTCGCGGCGTCGCGCGCGTCGAGCTTGCGGTTCGCGGGAATGGCGCGCAGCCGCTTGCCGTCGCGGACGACGAGCGTGGTGTGGTCGCGCGCCAGCGAGAAGCGCTCGACCTTTTCGGCGAGCGTTTCGGTCTTGAGCGTCGCGAAGTCGAACAGCTCGAGTTTTCCGGCAGGCTCCTTGTGCCCGCCGCGTCCGTGCGCACCGACGATGGGCAGCACGGTCCAGATCACCTTGCTGTCCGCGACACCCGCGATCTGCCCGAACTTGTTCTCGGGGACCGGGAACGCGGCCACGCGACGGGCGATGCCGTTCAGATCGACGCGCATGGCGGGCGCCTCGCCGTTCGCGTCCGGCCTCGGCGGTTGCGGCCAATCGGGAACGAGCCCTTTGAGCGGCGGATCGAACGGGGGCTGCGTCCCCGCCTGCAGCGCGATCACGTACGGGCGCGACGCGCGCGGGAACGAAAGCTCGAACTGCACCGCGTCGTACACGGGATCGAACGTGCGGATCGACAGGAAGTAGAGATACTTGCCGGTCGGGTCGAACGCCGGCGCGTAATCGCGGAATTCCGGCTGCGTGACGAGCGTTGCGGTCTTATCGGCCACGCTGTAGAGCTTGATGGCGCAGTGGCGCGCGTCGGTCCAGAACGTGTACGCGAGCCACTTGCCGTCCGGCGACCACGCGACGTCCTCGGTGCGGCCGTGCTCGCTTTGGTCGATGACCGCTGCCTCGCCCGAGGCGATGTCGCCGACGATCACTTCGTTGCGATGATTGCCGACAGCGACGAACGTGCCGTTGGGCGCCGCGCGCATGGCGATCGCGCGGCCGACATCCCACGGCAGCGACCTGGTGGTCGACCCCGTCCATGCCTGCACGCGCTCCTCGCCTGTCTCGTCGCTCACCGCGACGACGGTCTCGCCGTCGGCCATCCACTGCGGATGGCGATGACGCGCGCCGTCGGCGAGGCCCCACTGGTGCACCGCGCCCTCCCACAGGCCCATCGTGAAGAGCTTGCCGCGCACGTCGAGCGCGACGCTGTGGCCTGCAGGGTGCACGTTGAATTCGCCCAGATACTCGCCGGCGCTCACGAACTTGCGCGCGGCCTGCGTGCGATGAGCCGGCACGTTGACGTTCAACTTGCGCGTGCCGCCGCTCGCGACGTCGTAGACATGGATGTCCGCGCCGCATTGGTACACGATGCGCTTGCCGTCGGTCTGCGCGTGGCGTGCGTAGAAATCGTCGTGGTCCGTGTGGCGCTGCATGTCGCTGCCGTCCGGACGTATCGAGTAGAGATTGCCGACGCCTTCGGCGTCGCTCAGGAAATAGACGCGCTCGCCGATCCACATGGGGCTCGTCACGTTGCCGGGGATCTCCGACATCCTTCGGAAGTTGCCGCTGCCTTGCGCATCGATCCACAAGTGACCCGCGGTGCCGCCCTTGTAGCGCTTCCATCGTGCAGGATCCGCCGTGTTGCGGCCGATCACCATCGCCTTGCCGGGGCCGTACGCGAGATGGTTGACCTGCCCGAGCGGCAGGAGCTGCGGCAGCCCGCCCGCGACGTCGAGCGTGTACGCGCGGTAGTTGCGGAAGAACGGCTGGCCGTGCGTCGTGACGAACAGGATCCGACCTTCGGGCGTGAATCCTCGCACCATGACGTCGGGGCCGAGCCAGGTCATGCGCCGCGCCGCGCCGCCTTCGGCCGGCATGACGTACACCTCCGGATGCTGCTCGTCGCGGCTCACGAACGCGAGCCACTTGCCGTCCGGTGAGAAACAGGGCGTTGCCGGCTCGCCCAGACCTGCCGTCAGCCGGCGCGCGGTGCCGCCTTGCGCGCCGACGGACCAGAGATCATCGTCGCAGACGAATACGACGAGGTCGCCGCGGATCGCGGGATGTCGCAGATAGCCTTGCTCGTTCATGTGCGCTTTCCATCATTTGTGGTGAGGGGAGCGCGGAGGGCTCTTCGGTGTCCTGGTCGGCCCGGCCTCTGTCCCGCGAGACACGAATGTTAGCGGACCTTGCCGCGGCGCGCATTTAGAACTAACGGACGAGTGACTTTCGCCTCCTCGATGACCCAGTCGCGGAACGCGGTCGCGGCGTTCGAGAGCGAGCGAAGCTGGCGCCGCGGCCAGCACAGGTAGATGCCCGTCCCGGGAACGAACGGACGGTTGTCGACGACTTCGAGCGCGCCTCGCGCGAGCTCGCGCTCGGCAAGCGGCGGTGGGGCGAGCGCGACGCCCTGCCCTTCGACCGCCGCGTCGAGGGCGAGCATCGTGTGGCTGAAGAAGAGGCCGCGTGCGACGTCGACGTCATCGGCCTCCGCCATGGAAATCCAGTCGGGCCAGTAGTCGTAGGAAACTTCGTGCAGGAGGCGCGCGCGCGACCAGTCGAGGGTGCCGTTGCGCCGTCGTATGGTGCGCGCGACTTTCGGGCTTGCCACCGGATAGAACGCAAGCTCGAAGAGGCGCACGAGCTCCGTGTCGTAGTTGCCGCGGCCCTCGCGAATGGCCAGATCGAAGGGATCGCGCGCGAAGTCCGCCAGCACGGGGCTCGCGTCGATGCGCACCTCGATCTCCGGCTCGCGCGCCGTGAACTTGGTCAGGCGCGGCATGAGCCAGCGCGATCCGAACGATTGCACGACCGTGACCTGCACGACGCGGCGACCCGGCCGCACGCGCTCGGCGGCGAGCGCGATGGCGCGCAGATGACGCGCGATCTCGCCGTGCCACGTACGGCCCGAGTCGGTGAGCGCGAGACCGCGTCCCTGCCGTTGCGTGAGCGCGAGGCCGAGGTGCGCTTCGAGCACGCGCAACTGCTGGCTGACCGCCGCCGGCGTCACGGCGAGCTCGTCGGCCGCCGCGCGCACGGACCCCAGGCGCGCGACGGCGTCGAAGGCACGCACGGCGTTTAACGGTGGCAGGCGCACGTTCCCTCGGAGATCATGTAGAAAATCTTAACATAAAGCGACGAAATGATCGCTGGTGCCGCCGTTCCGCGCGCCTTATCTTTCTTCTCACGCAGGAACGATCCAGGAGAAACGATCATGCCTCATCTCGATGCCCTCACCCTTCGCGCGACCTTCGCGCGCAACGGACAATCGCGGTTCGCGCGACCCGTGGCGGCGATCACCGCGTTCGTGCGGCGCTGGCTCGTCGCGCCGTGGCACGTGCCTGCCGCCCCCAGGATCAAGCAGGATCTCGAAGTGCGCGCGATGGAAGAGCGATTCGGGCGCGCCGCCGATATCGCCGAGTTCACGCGCATGGAGCGCGATTTCGAAGCACGCGACGCAAGCGCCTGGAACTGGCGCTAGGCGGGATGGAATTGCCTAAGGGAAGCGGCGCGCGGCGTCGATGCCGAGGCCGCTGACCACGCTGCCGAAGAGGTCGCCGACGGCCATCCGGCTGTGCGCGAACGCCGGCGCGAACGCCTCGCGCAGCGCCGTCATTCCGCTCGACCCGCCCGTGAAGTAGACGGTCGATATCGCGTCCGGCGAGAGCCCCGCGGCACGCACGGTGTCGGTGCCCATCGTCACGAGACGCGCGAGGAGTGCCGCGAGCAACGCCTGAAGCTCCGCGCGCGCGACGTCGACGGCCAGTCCCGCCTCGACGTGCGACAGGTCGATCGTCGCGTGCGCCGCGTGCGACATCTCGATCTTGGCGGTCTCGGTGCGCGCGAGAAGCTCGTGACCCAACGCATCGTTCACGACCTTGCGCAGGCGCGCGTACATCCTTGCGTCGACGAAGAACTCGCGCAGCTCGCGCAGCACCTCGCGCGTCGCCGCGCCGTACAGGAGGTTGATGCGATGCCAGGTCGACAGGTCGAAGAACAACGGGCTCGGCATTGCCAGTCCCTTGGTGCTCGTGCTGCCGTAGCCCAGCGCCGGCATCACCCACGCAAGGTGCAGGCGCGTGTCGAAGTCGGTGCCCGCGACGTGGATGCCGTCGTTGGCGAGCACGTCGGCCGCGCGGTCCGCGCGCTCGCGCAGCCGCGGCCCGACGCGGACCACCGTGAAGTCGGCCGTGCCGCCGCCGACGTCGACCACGAGCACCAGCTCTTCGCTCGCGAGGCCGCGCTCGTAATCGAACGCCGCGGCGATGGGCTCGAGCTGGAACTCGACGTCGCGGAATCCCGCCGCTCGCGCGCATGTTCCGAGCGTCGCCTGCGCATCGGCATCGCGCTCTGCGTCGTCGTCGACGAAGCGTACCGGCCGGCCAAGCACCACGGACGACAGCCCACGTCCCGCGTCCTGCTCGGCGCGGTCCCGCAGCATGCGCAGGTACAGCGTGACGATGTCCGTGAACGCGAGGCTGCGGCCGCCGACGGCCGTGCGCTCGTGCACGAGGCGGCTGCCGAGGAGGCTCTTGAGCGAGCGCATGAGGCGCCCGTGTGTGCCGTCCAGGTACTCGCGCATCGCCGCGCGGCCGTAGACCGCGTGGTCGGCCGCTTCGGAAGGGAAGAAGATCGCGCTCGGGACCGTCGTGTTGCCGTCCTCGACGTGCGCGAGCGTCACGCCTTGCGGCGTTACGAGCGCCACGCCGGAATTCGACGTGCCGAAGTCGAGGCCGCACGCGCTCTTCGCGCGTCGCGGGGTCAAACATCACCCGCCGCGTGGCGTGCCGTGGAGGCCGGCAAGGGGCGCGCGGCGCAGGAACGACGAGTCGCGCCCGAGGATGAACTTGAGAAGGTCGTCGAGCACGGGCTCGTCGATCGCCTGGCTGTGGAACTCGAGGCTCATGCGGTCGAAGCGGTCGACGTTCACGAGCGGAACCGTCACGATGCCCGTCTGGTAATCGACGTTGAATCCGACCTTGGCGGGAATCGCGGGCGGCACGGTGATCACGCACTTGCGCACGACGCCCGAATGGTCCTCGACGCGCTTGCAGGTGTATTGCAAGCCGACGTCGTCCAGCGCCTTTTCGGCGCTCTGCACGCCGGCCGGCGCCACTTCGATGTTGAGCGCCTTGGCGGCGGCGATCTCGTAGTAGATGTTGATTTCGTCGATGACCGGGAAGCCGACGATGCGCCGCTCGTGCTGCCCGACGTAGCCGCGCCCGAAGCGCGTCTGCTCGAACACGAGCCCGTGCCCCACGTCGAAGCGATGGTCGATCGCCGGCTTGACCCCGTCGAGGTACGAGAACGCCTTGTCGAGCCAGGTGTATGCCTTGCGCATGCGCGCATTGATCTGCTCGTACCCTTCGACGTCCGAGTGATCGTGGTGCGTTACGCGCGCGGCCTCGTACTGCGCGCGCAGCTCGTCGAGGATCGAAGGCGACGTGCTCATGGAGGCTCTGGTTCCGACGCGTTGCGGGAAGGGGATTCTAGCGAACATCGTATCCCCGCGCGCGCCGATAGTGTCAAATACGCTTCATGACTACGCCTTCCTACTTCCCTCGCTGGACGCTGCGCGAAGGCGGCGTCGTCGCGCCCGACGAGCGCCTCCCCGCGGCGCAGACGATCGCCCTCGGCGTGCAGCACGTGGTCGCGATGTTCGGCGCCACGGTGCTTGCGCCGCTCCTCATGGGATTCGATCCCAACGTCGCGATCTTCTTCTCCGGCATCGGGACGCTCATCTTTTTCGCGGCGGTCGGCGGACGCGTGCCGAGCTACCTGGGCTCGTCGTTCTCGTTCATCGCGGTGGTGATCGCGGCGACCGCGTACGCCGGCAGCGGACCGAACGCCAACATCGCCGTGGCGCTCGGCGGCATCGTGGCCGCGGGCGCCGTGTATGCCGTCATCGGTCTCATCGTGATGAAGGTCGGCTACGCGTGGATCGAGACGCTGATGCCGCCGGTCGTGACCGGCGCAGTGGTTGCGGTGATCGGTCTCAACCTGGCACCCATCGCCGTCAAGAGCATCTCCGGCAGCTCGTTCGATACGTGGATCGGCATCGCCACCATCGTCGCGGTCGGCCTGGTCGCGGTGCGCGGGCCCGGGCTGGTGCGGCGCCTTCCCATTCTCGTCGGCGCCATCGCGGGATACCTTCTCTACGCGGTGCTCGCCAACGGCATGGGGATTGGCAAGCCGATCGACTTCGCGGCCGTGGCAGCCGCATCGTGGATCGGCCTGCCGCGCTTCACGGCGCCGCAATGGAATGCGCAAGCCATTGCGCTCATCGCGCCGGTCGCCATCATCCTCGTCGCCGAGAACCTGGGTCACGTCAAGGCCGTCGCGGCGATGACGGGCGAGAATCTCGACCGCTATCTCGGGCGCGCATTCCTGGGCGACGGCATCGCGACGATGGTCGCCGGCGCGGGCGGCGGCACCGGTGTCACGACGTACGCGGAGAACATCGGCGTCATGGCGGTGACCAGGATCTACTCCACGCTCGTGTTCGTGGTCGCGGCAATCACCGCGATCGTGCTCGGCTTCTCGCCGAAATTCGGCGCGCTGATCGGCACGATTCCGGGACCGGTGCTGGGGGGCCTCGCGATTGTCGTATTCGGCCTCATCACCGCCACCGGCGCACGCATCTGGGTCATCAACAACGTCGACTTCGGGCGCGCCCGCAATCTCGTCACGGCCGCCGCGACCTTGACGATCGGCGCAGGCGACCTCGCCTTGCGCATCGGCGGGTTCACGCTGGGCGGGATCGGCACGGCGACGTTCGGGGCCATCATCCTCTACCAGGTCTGGCGCGACACGCCCGAGACGCCGTGAGGCGCTAGCTTCTCTCCTGCTGGCCGCTGCGCAGGAAAGTGCGCGCGTGGAGGCCGAACACGCGCAGCCTCTTCAACGCATCCTCGGTCGCGTTGAAGCCGCGCAACCAGCGATAGCCGACCGCGAGCGCGAGCGCCGTAAGGACCACGACCAGCGCAACCGGCGCGCGCGAAAGCATCACGATCGCGAGGACGATGACGCCGCCGATCGCAAGCCGTTGCGGTGTCAGGAAGATCGCGTCGATGCCGTGCACTTCCTCGATCCGCGCGAGCGCCCGCTGCGCGGCCGCGCCGAACGTGGCCAGCTTCTCGGCGTGCTTGCGAAGATCCTCGTACTGCACGTCGGCGAGGTTGAGGCGCGCCACGCGCACGCATGCGCCGTCGAGCGTCGTGAATTGATCGAGGAGCTCGCTCACCTGCTCGCGACTCAAGTCTTCGTTGCCCGTCGGGGAGAGCTCGAGGATCGCTTGCACGACGCCGCCGAGCTCGGCGCGCGCTTCGTCGCGCATGCCCGCTCGCGCCTGCTCGGATGCGGCCTGCCGCTTGACCTCGAGCGCCGCGTCCTCCTGCGCAACAGCCAGGAGCGCGTGGCACACGAGCACGCCGACGCGATCGCCGCCCGCCTTGCGCCACACCGTCTCGAACCAGCGGCAGTACCCGGTCACTTTCGCGAGGCCGGCCGCGATCTGGCCGCGAAGCGCCTCGACGTACCCATCGTCGTGCAGAGCGACGAGCAGCGCACCGTTCACGTGGCAACGCTCCGGCATCGCGAGACGGTGCGGCGACGCGTACACGAGGTCGTCGAAGCTCGCGACTGACCCGCCGCCCACGTCGCGCGGCTCGCGCCGCGAGGTTTCTTCCGTCCGCTGCGCGTCGTGCCACGCGACGGCAAAGGAATCCCATGCTTCGCCCCAGCGTTGCGCGATGGCGCCGAGCGCGTCGTGGCCCGCGGCCGCATAGCTCGCGAGCACGTCGTCGCGCACGAGGGTGTCGAGCCACTCGACGGCGTCGGCCTCGCCCTTGGTCGCGTCGCGCGCCATCGCGATGACCGATTCTTGCGTGACCGGCCGTCCCCTCCACACGGGAGGAAGATCGGGTGCCGCCGCGAGCAGGAAGCGCAGGAGCTTGCCGTCCTCGCCCAAGCCCCGCGTGTCCTGGATATCCTGCAGCGCGCGCAGCAGGTTGTGGTCGTGCAGCTCGTTCTCGAGCCAGCGCGCGATGTGTCCCCGCGCGAGGTCGCGCCTGGCTTCGTGCCAATGCTTGACGAGCGCGAGTGCGAGCTCGGGCGCGCTCGTCGCCTCGGTCGTGCCGAAGCGATACGGGCGCACGTTCGCGACCTCGCGATCCTCGGGGGCGGCGAGCGTCGCGTCGCCGGCGAGCCAGCGCGCGACCTCCGCGGAGCCGAAACGGCGCGCGGGATCGCGCAACAGGAGGCCGCGGCACAGCACGCGCAGCCCGTCGTCGTACACACCGCGCACGTCGATGGGACGCGTCGCGAGCTGATGATTCATGACCTGCTCGCTCAACCCGTCGAAAGGATGCTTGCCGCTCGCCGCCTCGAGCACGATCATGCCGAGCGACCACCAGTCCGACTTGCTGTCGAGCACTCCCGTCAGCACCTCGGGAGCCGCGTACTTGGTCGTGCGCGCCGCGCTCGTGAAGTGCTGCGTCGCGTCCGACAACGACGCGATCCCGAAGTCGGTGAGCGCAAGACGCAGCGGCCGCGACGCGCGAACCAGCACGTTCTCGGGCTTGAGATCGCGATGCAGGATGCCGTGCGCGTGGATTCCGGCGAGGGCATCGGCGATCTCGCGCACCACGGCCTTGATATCGTCCTTCGGGAGCGGGCCGCCTTCCATGAGAGCTTCGAGCGTGCCGCCCGGGATGTACTCGAGGAGCTCGTACGCGCCGCCGTCGGAGACGCCATGGTCGAGCACGCGCACCACGGTATGGCCGACCGCTTGCGTGAGGATCGCGAGCAGGCGGAAGTCGGGCTGGATGCCTTTGCGATAGAGCTTCGCGACCGCCTTGTCGCCCGTTCGCTTGTCGACGACGAGAAGAATGTCGGCTTCGCTGCCCGTCGCGGGGAACGCTTCGACGACTCGAAAGCGCTCGCGCAGCGCAGGCGGAAGGGGACGCGCATCAACGGCCGGCGCTTCTTCTTCGCGCAGCGACCGGTTGCAATACACGCACTGCGCAGCGCCCGGCGGATTCAGCTGCGCGCAGTCGGCGTGCGGACAGACGATGCCGGCGGGTGCATCGTGCTCGGCGGGTGTCGCGGTGACCGGGGCCGCGGCCCGCCTGATCGAGAAGTCCACGCCCGCGAGCGACGCGCCGCAAGCGCAGCGCGTGCGCTCAGGCGGGTTCTCTGTTTCGCAGACGGGACAGACGCGGACGTACTCGGGCACCCGTCAACTTTACCTGCGCCACGACACGTCCGTAAGAGCGAGGCCTCGCTCGGCGCACAGCGCCTCCACCGCGGCCATGTCCCCGCGTCCCGGGATGCCGATCATCCACACACGCTTGCCGTCGACCGCGGCCTGCATGCGCTTGCCGTGCGCGTCCGCGCTCTCCTCGACGTGCACCGCGTAGCGCGCATGGCCGCGCGGCGTCAGCGGCACCAGCGGCTGGTTGCGCGAGCCTCGCCACACATGGCCCTGCGGAAGGTCGTTCACATAGGGCTCGGGGATGATCGCGTCGAGGCGCGCGAGAAGTTCGGCGTGGTCCTTCTCGAGCCTGCGCCGCGGCATGCCGCTGTAGCACAGGATGTCGAAGTCGAGCTTCGCGTCGCGCCGCCACGCAATCATGCCGTCGAGCAACGCGCGCAAGGCCCTCGGCTGCTCGAAGGGCTCCCCGCCGCTGATGGTCACGCCATCGAGCGCGTTGGCCGAGACCTTGCGACACCAGGCGAGGAGATCGCGCACGGGAATCGCCTTCGTCTTGTCGCGCGGCCACGTGTCCTGCGACACGCAGCCCGGGCAATGGATCGAGCAGCCCTGGACCCAGATGCCGATACGCCGGCCGGGTCCCAGTACGGTAACGGGCCAGTGCGCCTTGTTGAGCTCGAGCGTAGCGGCCATCCCCTCACCCGCCCTTCGGGCACCCTCTTCCCGCCAGCGGGGAGAGGGCAGAGGTGAGGGGTCGTGCCTTATTCACGACAAGCTCACCGTCATGATCCGGTTCTCGTCGCGCGCGAGCTTCGTCACGTTGACGCTTCCGCGGCCCGCGAGCGGAAACCGGAACAACGCGCGCGCGAGCGGATTCACGAACGCGCTCTCGAGCTGGTTGCCGATGCCGCGCCCTCCGTTGCTCAAGTCGGCCGTGCAAAGATCGCGCAGCTCCTCGCGAACGCCGGCATCGAGGACGAGGTCGATCTTGTGCTCGGCGCGCACGCGATTGATCACGTTGCGCAGCATTCCGTCGAAGATCTGCGCGCCGATCTCCGGCGTGATGAAGCCGAACACGATGATGTTGTCGCCGATGCGGTTCAGGATCTCCGGCCGCGAAAGCCGGAACTTGAAGTAGTCCTGGATCGCCGTGCGCACGCGGGTCTCGACGACCTCGTGCGGATCGGTGGACGACACCTGCTGCACGCGCCGGCCATGCTCGTCCTCGACCGTGATGCCGAGGTTCGACGTGAATACGAGGATCGACTCGGAGAAGTACGCCGTCTCGCCGCGGCCGTCGGTGAGACGGCCGTCCTCGAGGATCTGCAGGAACTTGTCGAGGATGCGCGGATGCGCCTTCTCGATCTCGTCGAAGAGCACCACGGAAAACGGCTTCTCGCGCACGGCGTTGGTGAGCTCGCCGCCCGCGTCGTAGCCGATGTACCCCGGCGGCGCGCCGAGCAGGCGCGCGCCGGTGTGCTCCTCGGCGAACTCGCTCATGTCGAAGCGGATGTAGGAGCGCTCGTCGCCGAAGATGAGCTGTGTCAGCGTCTTCGCGAGCTCGGTCTTGCCCACCCCGGTCGGCCCCGCGAAGAACAGCACGCCGCGCGGCCGGTTGCCGACGTTGCGCGCCTGCGCGCCGGTCAACCCCATCACCGAGCGCATGAGGATGTCGATGGTCTTCGTCACCGCGGGGCGCTGGCCGCGCACGCGTTCCTCGATCAGCGGAAGCGCATTCGCGATGCGCTCGCGCAGGTAGTCCTTCTTCCAGGGGTTCTCGGTGACCCCCACTTTGTAGCACTGCACGGCGTCGTCGACGTCGCGATAGCCGATGCCCTGCCGGTCGGCGAGCTGCGCAATGTCGGACAGCGCAACGAGCGGCAGGCCGTCGGTCATTTGCGCGAAGTCGCGCGCGAACTTGTCGTGCGTCTCGTCGTCGCCTTGCTCGTAGCCCGGGAACAGGTTGCCGATGTGCTTCGCGGCTTCGAAGCGCGTCTCGTAGTCGGGAAGCCCCAGCGTCAACACCGCCACGCGCGTGGAGTCGAGCGCCAGCCACGATGGCAGGTCCTGGCCGCGGTTGACGAGCCACAGGATGGGGTTGAATCGAGCCTTGCCGTTGGGGCTCGCGATATCGGCGCCCTTGGGCACGATGGGATGCGACGTGAGCGAGATGCGCTCCGCGGCGACGAAGAACCGATGCTCCGCGGCATCGAGGCGGTCGGGCTGGCGCGAAATGCGCGACGCGTAATCGATGACGAGCGCGCAACGCGCTTCGCGCATCGTCGACACCTTGCGCATGACGCCGACGAGGTTCTCGAGGCTCATGGCCATCGCGCCGTCGGCGAGCTTCAATTCGAAGAGCTTGGTCGCCTGCTCGACGACTTCGGGCTCGTTGGGATAGGGACGCAAGCCGTCGACCGGGTCGTAGACGAGGACGAAGCGGTAGTCGAGCGCCGCGAGGTGCGCCCACAGGCAGCGCAAGAGCGGCGCGAGCGTCGTCGCCTCGCCGAGCGGCGTCAGGAAGCTGTCGCGGATATTGCCCGCGAGCACGAACTGCGCGCGGATCGGAAGCAGGCGCGTGAGGTCCGTGACCCAGCGCGGCGTCGTGTTCATCTACGAGATCGGCCGAGCCTTGGGCGCCGCCCGCGGCGCGGCATCGTCCTCTTGCGCGATGCCTGGCAGCGACGCGGCGTCGACGACCTGCACCGGGCACCGCGCCGGCGTCGAGTCTACGCGTCACCGCAAGCTTGAGCCCGCGCGCTTCGAGCGTCTGCATGAGCTTCGGGAACTCCGCGCACCATCGGTCTTCAGCGAGCACGTCCTGGCGACTTCGCTCGGCGGAATCGGCGTCGCCGCTCGCGCGCACGACGTTGAAGTTGATCGAGCGCTGTGCCGGATCGACGCGCAGGCGCACGAAGTAATTGTCCCAGCCGGCGCGCCGGAAGTGCGCGGTGCCGCCGTCGACGAAAAGCGTCGACTCGATGTCATCGACTTCGTACCCCAGGTCGCGCAGCGATTGCGCGAGCACGGTCGACGCCGCCGATTGCTCCTCGCGCTCGCGGTCGGCCGCGGCTTCGTCGAGCACTGCCTGGACCGCCCTGCGCAGGTCGGCATCGAGGCGCGCAACGCCCGCCGCGACGTGCTCGAGGGCCCGCAGGAGCGGCGCGGGGGCGTCCGCGGGGCACGCCTCGAGCATCGCTTTCGCTTCCTCGGATTCGCTGCGCTGCGCGTGATGCGCCTGCGATGCTTGCTGCACGGCGAGGCGCAGCTCGGTCGCGAGCGCTTCGGCGCGCTCGAGCGTCGGCGCAAGGACGATCTCCTTGGCGAGCGCTTCCAATTTTGCCGGCAGCGGCGTGTCCGCCCCAAGATCGAGCCGCGCGAGCACGCGCGCCGCCGTGCCGCGAAAGCGTTCCGATTGCGCGACGTCGAGGCCGGGACGAAGCGCGCGCTGGTGCGCGTAAGCGGCGAGCACGTCGTCGATCGTGGGCGCGGCCGTCGTCGCGGCGAGCGCGGCCCGCACCTGGTCGGCAAACGCCGTGCCGGCGTGGCCCAATGCGGCCTCGAGCTCGCGCACGGCGACGTCGAGCCGGCGAACGTAGTCGGTCCAGGCCGCGTCGTCGTCGCTCGCAGGCGCGGCGGGCGCGAGCGCTGCGGGAGCGCCGACCGATTCCGAAAGCGAGGCCAGGCGCGTCAACCGCGCGGACTGGCGCGCGGCCTCCCTGCGCACGGCAGCGATGCGCTCGAGGCGCGCGTTGCGCATGCTCTGCCGCGTGCGGGCGAGGTTGCGCTCGCGCTCCGTCATCTGGGCGAGCACGTCGCCGTACTCGCGGCCGATCGCCTGCGCCTCCTGGATCGCGCGTGCGGACAGCAGCAGCAGTCCGTGGAAGAGGAGATACCCGCAAGTGCAAGGGCCGCTCATGATCGCCGCATTATGCAGCCGCGGGCTTGACCGGGGGAACGCTGGGACGAACGGCGGTTTGGTCGTCAGGCAAAGCTCCCGCGGTCTGCCGCGCGAACCACTCGACGATGCCCTCGGCAAGCGCATGGATCATCGGCAAGGGGCCGTCGCCAGGCGCGATGCGCAACACGATCTTCCCGGTCCGCGAGTGGCAAAACCACTCGATGGCGATGAAGTCGAAGCCGAACGAGCCGGCGTGGCGCGCGGGCAGGCCCTTCGCGGTCAACGCCGCGCACAATGCGGCCGCGGCACGCTTCACGTCCTGGACGCGCAAGTCCGCGGATGCGGCGATGGTGAGGTAGAGCCCGTGCGGAAACAGCACGACGCCGGGGGCGAGCGGAGAGCGCCGCAGGCGTTCGTGCAAACGGCGCGCGTTGCGGATGAGCGCCCCCGTGCGTTGCGCGCTGGCACGGACGTAGGCGTCGTCATCCGCGAACGGCGGGAGGTGCGCGGGGATCGGCGCGACACCCAGGAGCCGGATCGCGTCGCGCGTTTCGCGCACGACGTCGCGCATCGAGTGCGCCGCGGCGCGCCGCCACGTGAGCACGATCGACCCCAGCCTTCCGTACTCGACGCCGAAGCTGTCGAGCTTGTTGTGGCTGCGGAACAGCGCGACCGGCACGTCGTGCCTGCGCGCCCAGCGGACGACGCGCGCGATGCGGCCCGACGTGCGCCAGAAGCAGGTCGTGTCGAACGCGACGAGCGCGGTGTCGCGCGGGAGCGGATCGCCGTGACGAGGGATCTCCGTGACCGAATCGACCAGCAGGACGCGCGCGCCGGAGGGCGCCGCCAGGGCACGCCGCGAGGGCCATGGCGCGATGCGCACGCGCGGCCCGAAGCGCTCCAGAAGCTCGCGCGTTTCGCCGTAGCCCTCGCGCGGGACGTGCACCTGCAGCGCGCCGCACACTTGCGCCAGCGCGGTGAACAGCGCCGCGGCCGCGCCCATGCCGGCGCACGTGTAGAGCGCCTCCACCGCGTGCCCCTTGCTCGTCGAGCGCGGGATAGAGCGCGGGCCCGCGGACGTCGAGGTCGGCGCGCTGATAGCCGTAGGACAGGGTGAACGCGCCGCTTTGCCATTCCTCCTCGGGCGGCCGCGCGGTCTCGGTGATCGCCCAGCTCGCGAGCGCGCGCTCCGCGCGCAAGGCGCCGGCGAGCTTGAGCTTGACGTCGATGACCTCGTCGATGCTCGCGGGCGCGGGCAGCGCCAGCGATGTCGTCAAACAGGCATCGAGCAGCGCGATCTCGCGCGACTTGCGCTCGAGGTACTGCGCGACGTCGTCGACCATGCGGTCATTGTCGCGCCTGCGTGCGACGCGCCCGGCTTGCGGGCGGTCGGCGACGCTGCCGCGCACGACGACCTCGAACGGAAACGTCTGGAATGCCGCATAGCCGCGACCTTCGAGACGCGCGATGACCTGCTCGGCAGCGGCGCGCCCGATCTCCACGATCGGCGTGCGAATGCTCGTCAGCGGCGGCGTCTGGGTCGCGCCGAGATCGGTGTTGTCCACGCCCGTGACCGAAATGTCGTCGGGGATGCACACCCCGGCCTCGCGGCACGCGATCATCGCGCCGACGGCGAACACGTCGTTGGTCGCCACGACGGCCGTCGGTCGTCTTGCGGACCGCAGCAACTCGCGCATCATGCCGGTCGCCGCACGCAGATCGATCGGCCCGTACCGCACCAGCGCCTCATCGAGGGCCAGGCCGGCCTCCGCAGCGCCGCGCGCACGCCCGCGCCGCGTTCCGTCGCACGATCGTTGCCTGCGGTGGGCGCGCTCAGCAATCCGAATCGCTTGTGGCCGAGCCCGATGAGATGGCGCGTCATCTCGAACGTCGCGGCACGATTGTCGAAGCCGATCGACGGGTGCCTGCGCATCGGGTCGACACCCCACGTCAGGACGTACGGCCGGCCGTCGCTCTCGAGCAGCGCGAAGAGCGCGGGATCGTGGAACAACCCCACGAACACGAATGCGTCGACGCCATGCCGCACGAGCTGCTCGGTGACGCGCACTTCCGTCGCAAGGTCGTAGTGGTGCTCGGCGAGCACGGTCGCGTAGCCGTGCGCATCGAGCACGGTCTGCATGGCGCTCGTCGTGCGCGCGTACAGAGCGTAATCGAACGACGGCACCACGGCGCCGACCATGTGGCTGCGGCGGCTGCGCAGCGCGCGCGCCGCGCCGTGCGGCACGTACCGCAGCTTGGAGACCGCGTCGCGCACGAGGCGCTGCGTGTTCGCGTCGACCCGCTCGGGCGAATTGAGGACTCGCGAGACGGTGGCCGTGCTGACCCCGGCGAGGCGGGCGACATCCTTGGCGCTGGCGCGGCGGGCGGTCTTGGCGGGCATGTCTGAATTCGATTACAGCACGAGCAAATGCGACACGATCCCTTGTGCAGGCAGACGTTGCCTGCTAACGTAATGTAATCGAATACATCGAAGCGGGCCATCGCGATTTCCAGGACCGCCGGCCGCCCTCGCCACCTGCCACGGAGGAGTCATCGATGACCAAGCCCCGGACGATCCATCGCCGCACGCGCGCCGCGTCGCGAGTTCCTGCGCCAGGGCGCCGCCCTCGGCGCGGCGAGCGCGCTGCCCTCCTTCGCGTGGGCGCAAGGCGACGACCTCGCGCCCTATCGCGCCGCGAAGGTGAACTGGCGGCAGGCCGAAGGGCAGGAGATCACCGTCGCCGTGATTCCGGCGAGCTACTTCGACAACCTCATCACGCTGCAGCCGCAGTTCGAGGCGCTGACCGGCGTCAAGCTCCGCTTCGAGAAGGTGCCGCCGGGCCAGATCCGGCAGAAGGTCGCTGCTCGACCTGTCGTCGAAGACCGCCACGTACGCGACGCACGCCGCCGACCCGATGTACTACCCGCTCTACGTCGTCGAACAAGTGGGTCGACCCGCTCGACCGCTACCTGAACGACCCGGCGCTGACCGACGCCGCGTGGTTCAACTACAACGACATCATCAAGGCGTGGCGCGACGCCGACTCGATGGACGGCAAGCCGTACGGCATTCCGTACGACGGCGAAGTGACCGTGCAGGTGTATCGCAAGGACCTGTACGACGCGAAGAGATCTGAAGCCCGCCGACACGTACGACGAGCTGACGCCAACGCCAAGGCGCTGAACGATCCGGCCAACCGCATGTACGGCCTCGCGCTGCGCGGCTTCGCGGGCGCCGGGCCAGAACATGTACATCTATCCGTCGCTCTTCCGCGGCTTCGGCGGCAACTGGGGCAGCGGCAACGCGATCGTCGTGAACTCGCCCGAAGCGGTGCGCGCGCTCACCTGGTACGTCGACACGCTGACCGCGTACGCGCCGCCTGCCGTGCGCAACTGGAACTGGCCGGACATCGCCGACGCGTTCTCGCAGGGCACGGTCGCGACGTACATCGACGCGCACTCGTCGGCGGCGGTCATCACCAATCCGGAGAAGTCGAAGGTCGTCGGCAAGATCGCCTACGCGCGCTGGCCCAAGGGTCCGAACGGCAAGCGCGTGACGTCGATCTGGAACTGGGGCTACCCGATCAACGCCGCGCTTGTCCGACAAGCGCGAAGCAGGCGACGTGGCTCTTCATCGTGTGGGCCACGTCGGCGGAGACGCAGGCGCGCACGTCGTGGAAATTCGCGGGACCCGGCAAGCGCTCGGGCGTCAATCGCATCTCGCTGTGGAAGTCGCCGGACTTCGCGGCGGCGATGAAGGACGCCGGCGACAACTTCATTCCCGCCGCGCTCGAATCGCTCGAGCAGGACACCGACGTCGACTGGCGGCCGCGCGTGCCGCAATGGCCCGCGATCGGCGAGACGATGGCCACCGCGGTGCAGTCGGCGCTCGTCGGGCCAGAAGAAGCCGAAGGAAGCGCTCGACGAGGCGCAGGCGCGCATCGCGCAGATCATGAAGGGCTAGCGACTGTGGCCCGGCACGCAGCCTGCGCGGACGCTGGAGGCGCAGGAGCGCCGCTTCGCGCTGTCGCTGCTCGTGCCCGCGCTCGTCGTGCTCGCTGCTCACGACCACGGCGCCGCTCGTCTACCTCGCGTGGAACAGCCTGCAGCGCCTCGACCTCGCGCATGCCGTGGCTGTCCGGGCTTCGCGGGCTCGGCAACTACGCGAAGATGGGCAGCGATCCGCGCTTCTGGAACTCGCTCGCGCTCACTGGCATCTACACCGCGTCGACCGTCGTGCTGCAGGTCGTGATCGGGCTTTCGCTCGCGCTGCTCGTGCTGTAGATTCCGCGCGGGCAGGGCATCCTGCGCGTCGCCGCGATCCTGCCGATCGTGCTGGCGCCGGTGGTCGTCGGCCTGTTCTGGCGCACGCTCGTGCTCGCGCCGGATTTCGGCCTCGTCGATCTCGTCACGCGCGCGCTCGGCCTCGGCAGCCACAACTGGCTCGGCGATCCGCAGCTCGCGCTCATCTCGGTGATCGCGATCCACACGTGGCAATGGACGCCGTTCGCATTCCTCGTGCTGCTGGCCTCGCTCGCGACGCTGCCGCCCGACGTCTACGAAGCGGCGCGCCTCGATCGCGCCACGCGCGTGGCAGCGCTTCGTCCACATCACGCTGCCGCTCATCCGGCCCGCCGTCGTGATGGTCGTGATCCTGCGCATGATGACGGCGCTGTCGGCCTTCGCGGCGATCTTCGCGGCCACCGGCGGCGGGCCCGGCTCGGCGACCGAGATCCTCAACCTGTACGCGTATCGCACGTCGTTCACCGAGCTGAACCTCGGCTATGGCGCGTCGCTTGCGATGGTGCTGCTCGCGATCACGCTCGCGATCTCGTTCGCTGATGTTCCGGCTGCGAGGCGCGCCGCGGTGAAGCTGCGCCGAATCGCGCTCGCCGCCGTCGCGGGCTTCGGCGTCGCGGTCTGGGTCTTTCCCGTGCTGTGGGGCTTGCTCACGTCGTTCAAGACCGAGCGCGACGTGCTCGCCTATCCGCCCGTGCTCTTCTTCACGCCGACGCTCGCCAACTATCGCGAAGTGATCTTCGGCGCGTCGTCGATCGTGCCGAATCTCGTGTCGAGCGTCGATCGTCGCGACGGCGGCGACGATACTCACGATGCTGATCGCGATGCCGGCGGCGTACGCGCTCGGCCGGTTGCGCTATCCGGCGAAGCGCGCGTCGGGCTTCTACATGCTCGTCACGCAGATGCTGCCGCCGGTCGGGCTCATCATTCCGTACTACCTCGTGCTGCAGAAGCTCGGCGCGCTCGACACGTACGGCGGCCTCACGCGTCATCTACCTCACGTTCGCGCTGCCGTTCGCGATCTGGCTCATGGTGTCGTACTTCGAGGACGTGCCGCTCGAGATGGAGGAAGCCGCGCTGCTCGATCGCGCCGGACGCCTGCGCGCGCTGTGGTACGTGATCCTGCCGCAGGTGCGCGGCGGCATCGCCGTCACGACGATCTTCGTGTTCCTCAACGCGTGGAACGAGTTCATGTTCGCGGTCGTGCTCGGCGGCAATCGCGTGCGCACGGTGACCGTGGCGATGTTCAACTTCATCTCGGTCGAGCAGACGCAATGGGCGAAGCTCGCCGCGGGCGGCGATGCTCGCGATGCTGCCCGTGATCCTGATCGGCTTCGCCGCGCAGCGGCACATCGTCAAGGGACTGACGGTCGGCGCCGTCAAGGGCGGAGGCCGGCGATGACGCGTCACAGGGCAGCGTTCGCCTCGAAGGCATCGTCAAGCGGCACGGCGACGACCACCGTGCTGCACGGCGTCGACCTCGCCATCGAGCCCGGCGAGTTCTTCGTGCTGCTCGGACCCTCGGGCTCGGGCAAGACGACGACGCTGCGCATCCTCGCCGGCCTCGAGTCGGTGAGCGCAGGCACGCGTGCTGATGGACGGCGAGGACGTCACGACGCAGGAGCCCGGCGCGCGCGACGTCGCGATGGTGTTCCAGAGCTACGCGCTGTATCCGCACATGACCGTGGCGCAGAACATCGGCTTTCCGCTGAAGATGGTCGGCACCGGCGCCGCGGAACGATCGCGCGCGCCGTCGCCGATGCCGCGGCCAAGGTCGGCATCGGTCATCTCCTCGACCGCACGCCCGGGCAGCTCTCCGGCGGACAGCAGCAGCGCTGCGCGCTGGCGCGCGCCATCGTGCGCAAGCCGCGTCTGTTCCTGCTCGACGAGCCGCTGTCCAATCTCGACGCCAAGCTGCGCCTCGAAACGCGGCTCGAGCTGCACGCGCTGCAGCGCACGCTCGGCGCCACGACGGTCTACGTCACGCACGACCAGGAAGAGGCGATGACGCTCGCCGACCGCATCGCCGTGTTCATGGACGGGCGCATCGTGCAGGTCGGCACGCCGCGCGAAGTGTTCGCGCGGCCGCAGACGGTCGACGTCGCGGCCTTCATCGGCACGCCGCCGATGAACCTCATGCCGGGCGTGTGGGAAGGCGACGCCGTCACGGTCGACGGCCACGCGCTGCCGCTCATGTCGGCTGCGCCGTCGGCGCGGCAGGTCACGCTCGGCGTGCGGCCCGGCGACCTGCGCATCGCCGACGCCGGCCTTCCGGCGCGCGTCGAGCGCGTCGAGGACCTGGGCGACAGCAGCATCGTGAGCTTCGTCGCAGGCGAGCGTCTGCTCAAGCTGAAGAGCGATCGCCTGCCGCTCGTCGCAGGAAGGCGATCGCGGTGCACGTTGCGCTTCGCGCCGGGCGCGGCGCATCTCTTCGATCGGCAAACAGGAACGCGACTATGAACATCCAACCGACCCAACGTCGTCCTCATCCTCAACGACGACATGGGCTTCTCCGACATCGGCTGCTACGGCGGCGAGATCGACGACGCCGAACCTCGACCGCCTCGCCGCCAACGGCCTGCGCTTCTCGCAGTTCTACAACACGGCGCGCTGCAGCCCGTCGCGCGCGTCGATGCTGACCGGCCTGCATCCGCACCAGACCGGCGTCGGCATCCTGACCTACGACTCGGGGCCGGAAGGCTACGCCGGCAACCTCAATCATCGCTGCGTCACGATCCCGCAGGCGCTGAAGCGCAACGGCTACCGCACGTACATGAGCGGCAAGTGGCACGTCGCGTCGAGCCTGACCAAGCCGACCGACACCTGGCCGCTGCAGCGCGGCTTCGACGAGTTCTACGGCACGATCATCGGCGCCGGCAGCTTCTACGATCCGAACACGCTGACGCGCGGCAACGAGAACGTCGAGCACGAGGCGAAGCGAGCCCGGCGTTCTTCTACACCGACGCGATCAGCGACCAGGCGGTCGCGTACATCGACAAGCACCGGCGCGAGCATGCGGGCACGCCGTTCTTCGAGTACGTCGCGTACACCGCGCCGCACTGGCCGCTGCACGCGCACGACGAGGACATCGCGAAGTACAAGGGCCGCTTCGACGAGGGGTGGGACCGCTTGCGCGAGGCGCGGCTCGACAAGCTCGTCGAGTGGGGCATCCTGCACGGCGGATGGAAGCTGTCGCCGCGCGATCCCGACGCAGCCGCCGTGGGAGGACGTCGAGCACAAGGCGTGGCTCCTGCGCTGCATGGAGGTGTACGCCGCGCAGGTCGATCGCATGGACCAGGGCATCGGCCGCATCCTGCCGGCGCTCGAGCGCCACGGCATCCTCGACGACACGGTGGTCATCTTCCTCGCCGACAACGGCGCATGCGCCGAGGACATCCCGGAGGGCGTCACCATCGACGAGCTCGTGGACAAGCTCATGATCGCGCGCTCGCACACGCGCAGCGGCGAGCCGGTGCACTTCGGCAACGATCCCGACCGCATGCCGGGCCCGGAGAACACCTACCAGAGCTACGGCACCGCGTGGGCGAACCTCTCCAACACGCCGTTCCGCCTCTACAAGCACTGGATCCACGAAGGCGGCATCTCCACCCCGCTCATCGTGCACTGGCCGAACGGCATCGCGCGACAAGGGCGGAATGCGGCACGCGCCGGGCTACCTGCCCGACATCATGGCGACGATCCTCGACCTGACCGGCACGCCGTATCCGGAGACGTTCGACGGGCAGGACCGTCGATCCGCTCGAAGGCACGTCGCTCGTTCCGCTCTTCGAGCGCGACGGGCTCGACCGTCCGCCGATGTTCTGGGAGCACGAAGGCAACGCCGCGGTGCGCATCGGCCAGTGGAAGCTCGTGCGCAAGTATCCGGGACCGTGGGAGCTCTACGACATGGAGGCCGATCGCACCGAGCTCGACGATCTCGCCGCGCTGCACCCGGAACGCGTGCATGCGATGGCGGCGCAATACGAAGCGTGGGCCGCGCGTTGCGGCGTCATTCCGCGCGACAAGATCGTCGCGCTCATGAAGAGCCAGGGCGTGACGCGCGCGTTCTGGGAGAAGGAAGCTGGTAGATGCGTGCTGCGCGCCCGCACGCGACGCGCCGGGCGAACGCGAAGCGCCAGCGCGTGGGACGGCACGCCGCGCGGCACGCGAGGCTTCGTGCAGGTGCCGGCGTGCGAGTTCCGATGGGCAACGAAGGGCCCGACGCCATCCGGGCGACTGCGAGGGCCCGGTGCGAAGCGCGCGCGTCGCAGCGTTCTCGATCGGCGCCAGCCGTCGTCACCAACCGCGAGTTCAACGAGTTCGTCGCGCGACACCCGCTACGTCACCGACGCCGAGCGACTCGGCGCGTCGTTCGTCTTCTACCTGCAAGTGCCCGCTGACCGGCGCGCAGGGCTCGCCGCGTCGCGCCAGGATTGCCATGGTGGGTCGGAGGTGCCGGACGCTTCGTGGCAGCGCCCCGAAGGGCCGGGGTCGAACGTGCACGCGCGTCACGAGCATCCCGTCGTGCACGTCTCGTGGCACGACGCCAAGGCCTATTGCGCATGGTCCGGAACGCGCCTGCCGAGCGAGGTCGAGTGGGAATGCGCGGCGCGCGGCGGACTCGTCGGCAAGCGCTTTGCGTGGGGCGACGATCTTCTGCGCGACGGCGTGCCGCGTTGCAACGTGTGGCGAGGACGACTTCCCGAACAGGCCGACGACGGGCTGGATCCCCGGCCCGGTCGTCGGCCGCGTCCGGCGAGGCCAACGGCTTTGGACTCTTCAACGTCTGCGGCAACGTCTGGGAATGGTGCGAGGACTGGTTCTCGCCGGGACGGCGCGCGATGCGCGGCGGCTCGTTCCTGTGCCACGACTCCTACTGCAATCGCTACCGCGTCGCGGCGCGCAGCGCCAACACGCCGGAGAGCGCCGCGAGCAACATCGGTTTTCGCGCCGTCTTGCTTACTTGAGCTTCCGGTCCTCGCGCTTCGCGGCTGCCATTGCCTCGGGCTCGAGCTCCTCGGCGTACCGGTTGAAGCGAATGAACAGCCCCCAGCTCGCGAGCAGGACGCCCACCGCGACCAGGAGTGCCGAGGCGTAGGCAAGCTGTGTTACGTCCTCGTGGATCGCCTTGAACGCGGCGACGAGTCCCTCCAGTGCGAGCGCGATGATGAGCACGACGAGAAAGCGCGACAGGAACCTGCGCACGCGCGTCGGCGCGCTGATGTGCGAGTCGCGTATGACTTCCTCTTCGAGGATGGTCTGCGCGATCTGCAGCGCGACGACGGCGGCGGCCAGGAGCCCGACGGCCTCGATGATTCCCTGCGCCGCGGCGCGATCGAGGCCGGCCGCCGCGGCTGTAAAGCCGACATGCGTCGCGATCACGATGAGCGCGAGCGCCGCAAACCCGAACAGGAGGGCGGCGAAACCGTGGACGGTTGCGATCAGGCGAATGACAGCTTTCATGAAAGTGGTATCCGGTCGGTGGAGGGAAGGTGGCGCAGCGCCAGCGCGCGGCGCGCGCGGACGTCGGCCCAGAAGATGAGCAACACCGCAGCGATGCATACGACGATGGCGGCGACGATGTCCGCGTCGGGGCGGCGGACATCGATCCAGCCCAGCGCGACGCCCGCTTCCTGGAAGATCCAGGTGGTCGCCGGCGAGAAGGCCATCATCGCCATGAGGTTCTCGGTGCCGATCGCGATGACGGAAGAGAAGTTGAAGTAGAACATGAGCGCGAGGGCCGCGCCGCCGACGACGCAGCCCAGGATGATCGTGGGCGCATGCAGCATCTGTGCGGTCGTCGGCAGCATGCGTGTCTCGGGAAGCACGCCGTTGGCAACCGCCACGGCCGCGGCCGCGGCAAGCGCGAGACTCAGCGCGGACGCGACCAGAACCACGACGCCGGTGAACCGCAGCTTCTCGCGAACGGTGCTCGCCGCGCGGTTCATCGGATGGAATTCGCTCGCGAATCCGCGCAAGACCATGAACGTGCCGGCAAGCGTGCCGGCAATCGCCATGGGCCAGCGGACATCCGATGGCGTGACCGCGACGACGAACGCTATCACGAGAACGATGACGACCCCGCCGCCGATCGCCAGCGGCAGCGGCCGCCGGCGAAGGAACACCCAACCCGCGGCCATCGAGAGCGGGATGCCGATGCGCAGGACGATGTTCCCGTGCGCCGGTGCCACGTACGCGATCGTCTGGAAGTAGAACACTTCGAGGAGAATGATCGAAAGTCCCACGACCCAGCTCATGGGATGTCGCACGATCGCCGCTGCCTGCGGGCCGAAGCCGACCAAGGCCAGCGTCACCGCCGCCGTCGCGATCATCGCGTAGAGAATGAATGCGATCGGATGCGCGCCGAGCGCATGCCCGATCGCGTACACGAGGCTCACCGCGCCGATGGAGAAGACGCAGGCGGTCGCTTCGAGCCAGCCTACTGCCCTTGGCATTGCAAGCCTTTCCGACCTTCGCGCGGCCCGCATTGTGGCATGCTGATCCGCGATGAGCGGACCAACCGTCGATTTCTGGCAATCGCATTTCGATGCCGGCCGCACGCCCTGGGACCGGGGCGAAGCGAACCCGCAGCTTGCGCGCTGGCTGGGCAGCGGTGCGCTGTCTCCATGCCGCATCGCCGTGCCGGGTTGCGGCTCCGGCTACGAAGTCGCGCGTCTTGCGCAGGCGGGATTCGACGTCACGGGCATCGATTACGCGCCTGCCGCCGCGGCGCGCACCCGCGCGGCGATCGAGGTTGCCTCCGCCAACGCTGCTGTTATCGAAGCCGACGTGCTCGCGTGGTCGCCGCGCGAGCCGTTCGACGCGATCTACGAGCAGACCTGCTTGTGCGCGCTGCACCCTGACCATTGGATTGCATACTCGCGGCAATTGGAAGCGTGGCTGCGGCGCGGCGGGCGTCTGTTCGCGCTCTTCGTGCAGCACGTGCGGCCTGGCGCTGCCCAGGGCGTCGTCGAAGGCCCGCCGTATCACTGCGACGTCAATGGGATGCGCGCGCTCTTCGACGCGTCGCGATGGGAGTGGCCGAAACCGCCTTACGAGCGCGTGCCGCACCCGATCGGGTTTGCCGAGCTCGCCGTCGTGCTTACGCGGCGGTGAACTGTCCCGCGCCGGTCGCCGCGCGATCGGGCGACGGCAAGGCCGCGAGCGTGCGAACCAATGCCACCAATGCCGGCAGGTCGTGAAATTTGTCGAAGAAGTAGCTGGCGCCCAGCGCCAGGCTTTCCCTCGCGCACGCAACCGATGCGAACGTGGTGACCACCGCGATCCGGCGCGCGTCCATTTGCGCATCGCCCTGCAATGATCTCAGCACGTTGAGGCCGTTGCCGTCCTTGAGCTGCAGGTCGAGAATCAGGAAGTCCCAACGGCACGCGGCCAGGACGATTCGCGCCTCGCCTTCCGAAGTCGCGGTCGCAACGACGACGACATTTCGAATGTCGGTGATCGCCTCCTCGATCCTGTGCGCAACGAGGGGCGAGTCCTCGACGATCACGACGCGATAGATCGATGCTCCCTCCGTGAAGGTATCCTCTGCTCCCGCTTGTGGAAGTGCCGTGGCCATGAGGCCAACTTAACCCTCAATGGGCCGCGCGGAGACTCCTCGAAGCCGGAAACCCGGCTCGGAATGCGACGGTCCTGCGTGTCCGCCGTTGGCCGACGGTCATCTCGTGACGTCGATCGATCAACCGCATGCTCCGGTGTGACCGCATTGCGTGCAGAATTCGCAGCCATCCTTCTTGATGAGCGCGCGATTGCCGCACTCCGGGCACTTCTTGCCGGGAATGACCTTGTGCGGCGCGCCTGCGGCACGTTCCCCGGCGGGCACGCTCAGGATCCCCGCGTTGGCGACGGGGTAGCCATCCTCCGACAAGATGCCGAGCATCGCATAGCGGTGAATCACGAGACGCGCGAGATAGGCGATGGTGGACGGATACGTCGCGCTCTTGTCCGACCCCGGCGTGCGCGCCATGAACGCTCCGTTGCTCTCGCCGTAGTTCAGGAGCTTGCGCAGCTTCATCGCGATCCACGCGGGATCGGTGACGCGCATGTCGAGCGACAGTGCCTTGCACAGGCCGTCGAACGCCTTGGGGTACTCGCCCGATAGCCACATCGAATAAGGCCGGCGCTGGCCGTCCGGCATCTGGAGCTCCTTCAGGAACATCGCGAAGTCATCGCCGGTCGAGGGATTCACGACGTCGACGGTCCAGCTCAACGTGCCGTCGGGACCGGCTTTCGGTTCCTTCGGCGCCATAAGCGCGTCCATGACCGGCGATGCCGCACTCGCGTCGTCGAACGCGCCCAGCTCGTCGCAGCGGTAGCGCACGAGTGCGGCAAAGCCCGCGACGAGACTCGGCACGCGAAACTTCGCGCCGTCGGGCGGCATCGCGAGCTCGAACCCGTCGTCGCCCGGCGTGCGCGCGAGCGCGGTCAATTTCTTGTCGAGCCAGCGGCGATCCTCGGCGCGCATGTCCATCGACAGTGTCTTGGCGAGCGCGCCCAGGCCGCGGGGTTGCTCGGCGCCGTTCACCCACACTTCGAACGGCACGCGGCGTCCGTTCTCGACATGGCCGATGAACACGGCGAAGTCCCCGTGCGGATGGCGCACGACGTACGTCCAGCACGGGTTGCCGTTCGGAAGCTCCGGCCGGCCGGGCCAGCGCAGGCTCGCAAGCGGCGGCTCCGCGATCCCCTGCAGGCGCACGCGTCGGTCGGGGTCGGTCTGGTCCAGGTCTTCCTTCGCGGGGGCAGCCTCCGCCACGCTCAGCACGGCGCCGAGCACCGCATTGGGCCGGTACGTGGTGATGCCCTTGAGTCCCGCCTTCCACGCAAGGAGGTACAAGTCCTCGAATTCCGAAAACGGATAGTCGGCCGGGACGTTTACCGTCTTGCTGATCGCGCTGTCCACCCACGGCTGCACCGCCGCGCTCATGCGCATGTGGTCGAGCGCGCTCAGGTCGAGCGCGGTCACGAAATGCGAAGGAAGCATCGCGTAACGCTTGCCGTCGACGTCGGACCACATGCGGCCCGGCGGCTGCGCACTGCCGTCGTCGAATTCGACGAGCGTCACGGTGTCGTCGATGCCGTGCACGTGCTTCCACAGCCGATACGCGTGGTCCTCGACGGTGTATTCCTTCATGCTCTCGTCGGGCATGCGCTTGCGGCGCGTGTAGCGCCACGAGAATGGAGGCTCGATGCCGTTGCTCGCGTTGTCGGCGAACGCGAGCGAGATGGTGCCGGTGGGCGCGATCGACATGAGGTGGCTGTTGCGGATGCCGTGCGCGCGGATCGCCGACTGCAGGTCGAGCGGCAAGCGCGAGGCGAAGCCGGGCGCTGCCAGGTAGCGGTCGGCGTCGAACAGAGGAAACGCGCCCTTCTCCTTGGCGATGTCCACCGAGGCCTGGTACGCCGCGAGGCACGTCTCGCGCGCGATGGCCGCGGCCTTGGCGCGGCCGGCCTCGCTGTCGTAGCGCAGGTTGAGCTCGAGCAGCGCGTCTCCGAGCCCGGTGAAGCCGAGGCCGATGCGGCGCTTGGCCATCGCTTCGCGCTGCTGCTGGGGCAGCGGCCACACGGTGGCGTCCAGCACGTCGTCGAGCATCCGCACTGCAAGCGCAACGGCCCTGCGATACGCGTCGAGATCGAAACTTGCGCCGGGCGTGAACGGATCGTGGACGAAAGCGGTGAGATCGAGGCTGCCCAGGTCGCAGCAGCCGTAGGGAGGCAGCGGCTCTTCGCCGCACGGGTTGGTTGCCGCGATCGTCTCGCAATACGCGAGGTTGTTGTCGCGATTGACGGTGTCGATGAAGATCACGCCAGGCTCGGCGTGGTCGTACGTCGACGCCATGATCTCGTTCCACAGCTCGCGCGAGCGCACGGTGCGGTAGACCCACATCCCGTCGTTTCGCTGGTACGCACCAGCCGCGCACAACTCGCCGGAAGGCGCGGCAGCGTGCACGAGCTGCCACTCGCGATCGGCGTCGACGGCTTCCATGAACGCTTGCGTGCAGGCCACCGAGAGATTGAAGTTCTTGAAGTCGCCGCCGTCCTTCGCGTGCACGAACTCGCGTACGTCGGGATGGTCGCAACGCAGCATGCCCATCTGCGCGCCGCGCCGCGAGCCTGCGGACTCGACGGTCGTGCACGACTCGTCGAACACGCGCATGTACGAAAGCGGTCCCGACGCGCTGCTCCGCGTGCCCTTGACCCACGCGCCCGCCGGGCGGATGGGCGAGAAGTCGTACCCCACGCCCCCGCCGCGGCGCATCGTCTCGGCGGCTTCCTGCAACGCATCGTAAATGCCCACCGGCGTGTTTTCGTCCGCCGAGATGGAGTCGCCGATCGGCTGCACGAAGCAGTTGATGAGCGTGGCCTTGAGATCGGTCCCCGCCGCGGACGCGATGCGCCCGCCCGGAATGAAGCCCGCTTCCTGCACCGCTAGGAACGCCTGTTCGTACCGTTCGCGCTCTGCGGGCGCTTCCACCGCAGCGAGCGCACGCGCGATGCGCTTGCGCACGTCGGCGATCGTCTTGTCGTCGCCCTTGGCGTACTTCTCGCGCAGCACGTCCTCCGCGATGGCCTGCGCCGGCAATGCCGCGGCGTGACGAATGGTGAGATCGTTGAGCTTCATGAAGGCGCCTCGTGCGAACCGGATATCGTACTGCGACGCGCCACCATATTGCACTAGCGCCGCGCCCCGCCCTGACGCTAGTCAAGCAGTGTCATCGACCGGGGTAGCATGGACGCATCGCCAACCGAATAGGTGACGCCGTGGCCGACAAAATCAAGATCGCTCCCTGCCTGTGGTTCGACAAGAATGCGGAGGAAGCCGCGGCCTTCTATGAAAGGACCTTTCCGGACAGCCGGGTCATCGCCGTGCACAAGTCCCCTGTCGACTATCCGAGCGGCAAGGCCGGCGACACGCTGACCGTCGAGTTCACCGTGCTGGGCCAACGCTTTCTCGGGCTCAACGGCGGCCCCCAATTCCACTTCGACGAGGCAGTCTCGTTCCAGGTCTACACCGACACCCAGGAAGAAACCGATCGCTACTGGAACGCCATCGTCGGCGGGGGCGGCCAGGAAAGCATGTGCGGCTGGTGCAAGGACAAGTTCGGGCTGAGCTGGCAGATCACGCCGCGCGCGCTGACCGACGCCATCGCCGATCCTGACAAGGCAGCGGCCAAGCGCGCGATGGAGGCGATGATGACGATGAAGAAGATCGACATCGCCGCCGTCGAGGCGGCCAGGCGCGGGTGAGCGCCGGACGAGTCCAATGTCGTCGGTTTCCGACTGGTTTGCACTCACGGTGAGTCCGTGGGAGCTGATCGCCCGCGGGACGATCCTCTACCTCGGACTCATCCTCACGTTGCGGTTCGTTCTGCGGCGGGACATCGGCTCGCTGAGCGTCGCGGACCTCATGTTCATCGTCATCGTGGCGGACGCTTCGCAAAACGCGCTGTCCGGCGAGTACAAGTCGATCACCGAGGGCGCGATTCTCATCGGTACGCTGGTGGCCTGGAACGTGGCGCTCGACTGGCTCGCGTACCGCAGCCCGCGGTTCCGGCGCGTGCTCGAGCCGCCCGCGCTGCCGCTCATCAAGGACGGCCGGCTGGTCCGAAGCAACCTTCGCAAAGAGTGGATCACCGTCGAAGAGCTCCAAGGGAAGCTCCGGGAGAGCGGCATCGACGACGTAGCCCAGGTCCGCGTGGCGTACCTCGAGTCGAGCGGCGAGCTCGGCGTGATCCGGGTGGATCGGTCGCCGGCGCAGAAGAAGAAGCGGCGCGTCGAAGGGGCCGGCTAGCGCCTCGCGCTACTCTCGGCTCACTCGACCGTCACGCTCTTCGCGAGATTGCGCGGTTTGTCCACGTCTGTGCCGCGCAGCACCGCGACGTGATAGGCGAGGAGCTGCAGCGGAATCACGTGGACGACGGGTGACAGAAGGCCCGCGTGCTCCGACACGCGCACGAGATGCGTGCCGTCCCCACCGGAAAGGTGACTGTCGAGATCGGCCACGACATACAGCTCGCCGCCGCGCGCGCGCACTTCCTGCAGGTTGCTCTTGAGCTTCTCGAGCAGCGCGTCGTTGGGCGCGATCGCCACCACGGGCATTTGCGAATCCACGAGCGCGAGCGGCCCGTGCTTGAGCTCGCCCGCCGCGTACGCTTCCGCATGGATGTAGGAGATTTCCTTGAGCTTCAGCGCGCCTTCGAGCGCAATCGGGTAGTGGAGGCCGCGCCCGAGGAACAGTGCGTGCTGTCTCTTGGCAAACGACTGCGCCCACGCCATGAGGTGAGGCTCGAGCGCGAGCGCGCCCTGGATCGCGCCCGGAAGGTGCCGCAGGCCGCGCATCCACTTGGCTTCGTCCTCGGAATTCAGGCGGCCGCGCAGCTTGGCGAGCGTGCATGCGAGGAGGAATAGCGCGACGAGCTGGGTCGTGAAGGCCTTGGTCGACGCGACGCCGATCTCGGTGCCTGCGCGCGTGAGGAACCGCATCGCGGTCTCGCGCATCATCGAGCTCGTCGCGACGTTGCAGACGGCGAGCGTGCGCGTGTGGCCGAGTGACTTCGCGTGCTTGAGCGCGGCCAGCGTGTCGGCCGTCTCGCCCGATTGCGATACCACGACGACGAGCGCCTTGTTGTTCGGCACGCTGACGCGATAGCGGTATTCGCTCGCGATCTCGACTGCGCATGGGATGCCCGCGAGCGTCTCGATCCATTGCTTCGCGACGAGGCTCGAGTAGTAGCTCGTCCCGCACGCGAGGATCAGCGCCGAATCGACGTCGCGCAGAAGCGATGCGGCTTCCGCGCCGAAGAGCGCGGGGCTCACCCCCTCCACGCCCTCGAGCGTGTCCGCGACGGCGCGCGGCTGCTCGAAGATTTCCTTTTGCATGAAGTGCCGGTAGGGGCCGAGTTCGACCGCGGCCGCGCTGTCCGGAACGTCGACGGCAACGCGCTCCGCGCGCTGACCCGACGTGTCGTAGATCGCATAGCTCTCCGTGCGCACGTCGGCGACATCGCCTTCCTCCAAGTACACCACGCGGCGCGTGACGGGCACGAGCGCCGCGGCATCGGAGGCAAGGAAGTGGTCGTCCGCGCCGATCCCGACGACGAGCGGGCTGCCCTGCCGCGCGCCAATGACGCGGCCAGGCTCGCGCGCGGAGATCACCGCGATCGCATACGCGCCTTCGAACTCCGCCACCGCGAGCTGCACCGCGCGAAGCAGGTCGCCGTTCGCCCCGCCGTGCCAATGCGCGTGCACGAGATGCGCGATCGTCTCGCTATCGGTCTGCGTCTTGAATACGTACCCTTTCGCACGAAGCCGGTCGCGCAACGCCTCGAAGTTCTCGATGATGCCGTTGTGCACGACCGCGATCTCGTTGTCCGAGACGTGCGGATGCGCGTTGACCGGCGACGGCGCGCCGTGCGTCGCCCAGCGCGTGTGCGAGATGCCGGTCGTGCCGACGATCTTGCGCTCCTTCGCCTGCGCATCGAGGTCGGCGACGCGCGCGGTCGACACGAGCCGGGTGAGCGCAGTGCCGGGCGCGCCGTCGAGGACTGCGAGCCCGGTCGAGTCGTACCCGCGATATTCGAGGCGACGAATGCCTTCGATAAGTATCGGGACTACGTTTCGCGGCGAAGCCGCACCGACGATGCCACACATACCAGGCTCCTATTCCTTTTTAGCCTTGACCGGCCGCTGCCAGCCCACGATCGTGACCTGGCGCGCCCGCGCCACCGTCAGCGTATCCGGCGGCGCGTCCTGGGCGATGACGCTACCCGCGCCGATGGTCGCGCCTTCGCCCACCTCGACCGGCGCAACCAGCACGCAGTTCGATCCGATGCTCACGCGGTCGTGGATGACCGTGTGGTGCTTGTGCGCGCCGTCGTAGTTGGCAACGATTGACCCGGCGCCGTAGTTGACGCCAGCGCCGACCGTCGTGTTGCCGATGTACGCGAGATGGTTGGCCTTGCTGCCGCGTCCTATCCTGCTCGCTTTCACTTCGACGAAATTGCCGACGTGCACCTCGTCGTCCAGCGTGGTCCCGGGACGGGTACGGGCATAAGGGCCGATGCGGCACTCTGCGCCGACCGTCGTTTCCACCAGGAACGTGAACGGCTCGATTGATGTACGCGCGCCGACGGTGACGTCGCGCAGCACACAATAAGGTCCAATGGAGGCGCCCTCGGCAAGCGTCACGTCGCCTTCGAACACGCAGCCCACGTCGATGCGCACGTCACGGCCGCATTGCAGGTTCCCGCGTATGTCGATGCGCGCGGGGTCGACGATCGACACGCCGTCGCGCATCAATGCTTCGGCACGACGCTCCACGAGGATGCGCTCGATCGCGGCGAGCTGCGCGCGATCGTTGATGCCGCGCACGTCGCGCTCGTCCGCCGCGACTTGCGCGACGACGGGCACGTTCTGCGCGCACGCCATGGCGATGATGTCGGTGATGTAGTACTCGCCCTGCGCGTTGTCCGGCGTCAGCGCGCCCACCCACTGCTTCATGAGCGCGGCGGGCGCCGCCATGACGCCGGTGTTGATCTCGCGGATCGAGCGCTGCTTCACGTCGGCGTCCCGCTCCTCGACGATCGCGCGCACGGCGCCGCGGTCGTCGCGCACGATGCGCCCGAGTCCCGCGGGATCGGGAACATTGGCGGTCAGTACCGCAAGCTTGCCTTCGCCCGCGGCGGTGACGAGATCGGACAATGCGTCCGCCGGCACAAGCGGGATGTCGCCGATGGCGACCAGCACGACACCTTCCGACGATGCACCTGCAAGCGCGACGCGCACGGCGTCGCCGGTGCCGCGCGGCGGGTCCTGCACGACGAAGCGCAGGTCGGACGATTCCAGTGCCTGTTGCACGGCCGGCGCGCCGTGGCCGATGACGACGGTCATCGTTTGCGGCGACAAGGTGCGTGCCGCATCCAGCACGTGCGCGACCACCGGCCGCCCGGCGAGCGGATGCAGGACCTTCGGGATGGCGGAGTGCATGCGCTTGCCCAGCCCGGCGGCAAGCACGACGACATGAATCGGAACGGTCACGACGCGATGGGGTGCTTTTCGACCCTGCGAATGATACCCCGGGCGCTCAAATCGGCAGGCGTCCGATCGTCTACGGCGTGCTTGCCCGCGCGAGCTTGACGGCTTCGTCCTCGCGCATGGCCGCGCCTTCGGCCCGATAGCGCGTGAGCTCGTCAGATGTAAGGCCGGCGTTCAAGCTGGACCAGAGCGACCCGTCTACGCTCAATTCCTGTTTGGTCCGGGACAACGCCTGCACGCGCTAACGCAGCCTCCGTGTAGCCGACGATACGTGCAGCGTCGGCAAGCGCACCGTTTTGCGCCGCGCCCAGCGCAAATCCCCAGAACGTGCGCATCTCGTCGCCTTCCCGCAGCAGGAGCGCGTACGCCGTGCGGCCCGCGACGAGACCGGCATCGCGTCCGGCCGAGAAGCAACTCGGCGGCCATGACGCCCAGCCACAGGTGACCCGAGCCAGCGCCGGCGCCGAGGGCCTCGAGGCGCGCGATCGACTCCCGCGCGTGCGCGAGCGCAATCTCGTGACGCCCGAGCTGGTTCTCGGCACCCACGACGTTGGACATCGCGTAGAGCACGCCGAGCTCGCATGCCGTTCTCCGCGTAAATCGCCACCTGGCGCTGCGCGGCGGCGAGCGCCTCCTCGAGACGACCCATCCGCCACAGCCAGCGTGCGCGCGCGAACTCGAGGCGCGCGCGCAGCAGCGGAGGCCACTCGGGCCGGATCAGCTGCTCCGGCTTCGGCGACGAGCTGGCCCATTTCCTCCGCCGTCGCAAACCGGAAGCCCATCACCGCCGTCCTGATCAGGGCGTCGTACAGGTGCAGCGGGTCGTCGAGCGTCCGGTAGAGCGCGACGGCCCGCTTTCCGGCCTCGTACGGCATCACGCCGCGGCGCATACATGCCGAGGCCAGCGATGGTTCAGCCAGTATCGAGCGACGAGCGACGCCGGCAGATCGTCGCGGAGCAGCCGAGCGATCGCCAAGGCACCGCTCGAGGCCCTCGTGCAGTTGATGCGTGGCGTGCCAGACGCGCAGCGAGTGCGCCGCCAACCCGATCGCAAGTTCAGCGCCGTCGTCTGCGCTCGTCGTCCAGGCGAGCGCGGCGCGCAAGTTGTCGAGCTCGGGTCCCGCGTCCTCATGTACCGACCGCCGGCGTCCGCGCAGCGAGGTCGTCGTCCAACGCATGCAGCCGTTGCGAGCAACGCCTCGGCATGCAGGCGCAGGGTGGCCTCGGTCTCGCCGGCCTCGCCCAGGCGTTCGAGCGCGTAGGCGCGCGTGGTCTCGAGAAGCCGGTAGCGCGGCACCGGATCGCCCTCGGCGAGCACCAGCGACTTGTCGACCAGCGCGCCCAGGTGATCGAGCGCGGCCCAGCCGTCGATCTGCGCATCCCGCGCGACGTGTTGCGCCGCTTCGAGCGTGAAGCTGCCCGCGAACACGCCGAGCCGCCGGAACACCCGCTGCTCGTCGGCGGTGAGAAGGCCATGGCTCCACTCGAGCGTCGCGCGCAGCGTCTGGTGCCGGCGGAGCACGGCGCGCGCGCCGGCGGTGAGCACGTTGAAGCGCTCGTCGAGCCGCGAGCGCAGGCCTTCCACGCCGAGCAGCGGCACGCGCGCGGCCGCGAGCTCGATGGCCAGCGGGATGCCGTCGAGCCGCCGGCAGATCTCGACGATCGCATCGACGTTGTCGGGTCCCAGGACGAAGTGCGGCGCCACCGCCTGCGCGCGCGCCGCGAAGAGCTCGACCGCGCCCGCGCGCATCGCCTCGCCGGGCGCATCGCCCTGCGGCAGGGGAAGCACCCCGAGTCGATAGACGTGCTCGTCGGCGACCTTCAGCGTCTCCTGGCTCGTGGCCAGCACGCGCACGCCCGGTGCGGCGGCGCACGCCGCTTCGACGAAGGCGGCCACCTCGTCGGTGACGTGCTCGCAGTTGTCGAGCACCAGCAGCAGACGCAGCGGGGCCAGCACTGCCGCCATCGTCTCGGTATGTGAGCGCTCACTACTGAGCAACGTGCCCAGCACGCGCGCCACCGCGCTGGGCACCGCCTGCGCCGTCGGAAACGGGCGCCAGGTCCACCCACCAGACGCCGTCGGGAAACTCCGCGGCGCGTTCCACGGCGAGTTGTCCCGGACACCGCCTGCGCGACGCGCGTCTTGCCGATGCCGCCCGCGCCAACGACGGTGACGACGACGTGCGCGCGCGAGGAGCCCCTTGATCGCCTCGACGTCGGCCGTCCCGGCCGAAGAGCACCGGCAGGCGCGCGGGAACGTTGGTCGGCGACTCGTCCCGCGCGGCGCGATGCGCAACGGCTTCGGGCATCGCAGGCGAAGCACGTCGGCAACCTTGGTCCTGTCCGGACCGGCGCGCCGCCTGCCACGGACTCGACGGGCAGCTCGAAGCGATAGCCGCGCCCCGGGATCGTCGCCAGCGCGCTCGGCCCGAGCAGCTTGCGCAACGCCGAGATCTGCACCTGCAGGTTGTTTTCCTCGACCACGAGGCCGGGCCACACGAGCGTCAGGAGCTCGTTCTTGGTGACGAGCCGGCCCGCGCGTGCGACCAGCGCGACGAGCAGATCGAAGCCGCGCGCCCCCAGCGGGACGGGCTTGCCGTCGGACAGCAGGCGATGCTCGCCGGGCTCGAGGGAGAAGTGGCCGAAACGGTAGGCCGACGCTTCGAGGGCAGATGCGGCAGAGGGCATGGCGACCGAGCGAAGGGCTCGTGCGGAGTCTATCTCGGCGCCCGGCTGTCATCGGGAAGCTCGCATCTTTCAGCGACGTTTAAGGAACGCTTCAAGACTGAAAACGCGCCTTCAGGCGGACATTGGCATCGTCGTCAACGCCCACCCACCCAGGAGAACACCATGCAAACCAGCCAACTCGTCCGCACCATCGCCGCCGCCGCCTCGATCGTCCTCGTCGCCCTCGCCCTCATGGGCGCAAGCTGGTACGCCGACAGCGCCCGCCAGGCCGCGCCAGCGGCGATGGTGGGCGTGCCCACCGGCGAGTACGTGAACGGCGTCGAAGTGCAGCGCCTGCCGTCGATCACCGTCACGGCGCGCCGCAGCGACGTCGAGTCCCGTTGACCCCGGCGGTCAATCCACCTGCTTCGCACCCGACGCGCGCACGACCTCCCTGTAGCGCTCGAGCTCGCCCTTCGCGAACTTCGTGAACTCCTCGGGCGACCAGTCGTAGCTCTGCGCGGCGTTCTTGAGGAGGCGCGCCTGGATGTCGGGCATCTTGAGCACCGCGTTGATCTCCCTGTTCAGCCGGTCGACGATCGCCTTCGGCGTCCCGCCGGCGCGAGGACGCCGTACCACGTCGACGTGTGGACGTTCGGGATGCCCACTTCGTCGAGCGTCGGCACGTTCGGCAGCGCGGGACTGCGCCGGTCGGACGCGACCGCGAGCGCCTTCATGCGACCGCTCTCGACGAACGGCAACGCGGTCGGCGGGTCGACCATGTAGTCGATCTCGCCGGCGATGAGCCCCGTCTCCGCCGGCGCCGTGCCCTTGTAGGGAATGTGCACCGTGTTGATGCCGGTCGACGTGTTGAACATGACGCTGAAGAGATGCTGCGACGATCCCACGCCGCCGGATCCGAAGTTGAGCTTGCCGGGACTCGCCTTGGCCATCGCGACGAGGTCCTTCGGTGAATTCGCGGGCGAGTTCGCCGGCACCACGAGGAAGCTCGGCACGATGTACGCGAGCGCCACGTACTCGAAGTCCTTGATGGGATCGAAGCCGAGCTTGGAATAGAGCCACGGGTTCACCGAATTGGGCGACAGCGAGCCCATCAGCAGCGCATACCCGTCGGGCGGCCTCCTTCGTGAAGAGTCCGGTGCCGAGGTTGCCCGCCACGCCCGGCTTGTTCTCGACGACGATCGGCTGTCCGAGCCGCTCCGCCAGCGGCTGCGACAGGATGCGCGCCGCCGTGTCCACGCCGCCGCCCGGCGGCCACGGCACGATCAGCTTGATCGGCCGGTTGGGATATCCCTGCTGCGCCTGCGCGACGGCAGCCACTGCGACCAGCATTGCTCCGAATACAACACGCCACGTCTTGTTGTCCATCGATTCCTCCTGTTTCGTTTTGCTCAATCCGGCAACTCGCATCCCAGCCCTTGCAGTCGCTTGTCGACCCATGCGCGATCGAGCGCGGCCTTGGCCGCCGCGCCGATCTCGCGTGCCTCGACCTTCTGTTTTTCCTGCGCGGCCGCGAGCACCGCCGCCGTCGCGTCGAACGGCACGCAAAGGATGCCGTCGCCGTCGCCGAGCACCAGATCGCCCGGCGCGATCACCATGCCGTCGATCGCGACCGGAACGTTGATCTCGCCGGGCCCATCCTTGTAGGGGCCGCGATGCGTGACGCCCGCGGCGTAAACCGGAAACGTCGTTGGCGCGGATCTCGTCCGCGTCGCGGATCGCGCCGTCGATGACGATGCCCGCGATCCCGCGCGCGTGCGGCGTAGGTCGACATGATCTCGCCGATCAGCGCGTTGGTGAGATCGCCGCCCGCATCCACGACGATCACGTCGCCCGGCTCGGCGAGATCGAGCGCCTTGTGGACCATCAGGTTGTCGCCGGGCCGCGTCTTCACGGTGAACGCAGGTCCGGCCATGCGCCCGCCCTTGTGCATCGGGCGCAGCCGCGCCCCGCCCGCGCTCATGCGATACATCGAGTCGCTGACGTTGGCCACGGGAATCTCGCGGAACTGCTGCACGACCTTTTCGTCGACCTTGCGCGCGCGGCGCAGGATGCGGAATCCGATCACGACATTCCTCCGGTTGTGCGCGAAAGCGCTTCGACGACCGCGTCGCCCATCTCCCTCGTGCCGACGCGGCGCGTGCCGGGCTGCGCGATGTCCGCCGTGCGATAGCCCTCGGCGAGCGCGGCGCGCACCGCGCGCTCGATCCTGTCGGCGAGGTCGCCGCGCTCGAACGAATAGCGCAGCATCATCGCGGCCGACAGGATCGCCGCCAGCGGGTTGGCGATGTCCTTGCCGGCGATGTCGGGCGCCGAGCCGTGCACCGGCTCGTACAGGCCCTTGCGATCGTGCGCGAGCGAGGCCGACGGCAGCATGCCGATCGACCCCGTGAGCATCGCCGCCGCGTCGGAGAGGATGTCGCCGAACACGTTGCCGGTCACCATCACGTCGAACTGCGTAGGACGGCGCATGAGCTGCATCGCGGCCGCGTCGACGAACATGTGCGTGAGCTCGACGTCCGGATACTGCTCGCCGACGCGCGTGGCGACGTCGCGCCAGAGCTGCATCGTCTCGAGCACGTTGGCCTTGTCGACCGAGCAGACCGTGCGCTTGCGCATGCGCGCCGTGCGAAACGCGACGTGCATGATGCGCTCGACCTCGGGTTCCGAGTAGCGCATCGTGTTGAACGCCTTCGCGCGCGCCGCTTCGCGTCGGTGCGAAAGCCGCGCGGCTCGCCGAAGTAGAGGTCGCTCGGTCAGCTCGCGCAGGATCACGATGTCGAGTCCCGCGACGACCTCGGGCTTCAGCGTCGACGCGTCGGCCAGCTCCGGGAACAGGAACGGCGGGACGGAAGTTCGCGAAGAGATCGAGGTCCTTGCGCAGGCGCAAAAGGGACGCGCCCGGACGCTTGTCGTAAGGAATCTTTTCGTCGCCGGGAATCCCCGCCGCGCCGAACAGGATCGCCTCGGCCTTGCGCGCGATGTCCAGCGTGTGCGGCGGCAGCGGGTCGCCGTGCGACTCGTACGCGACGCCGCCGATCGGGCGCCTCGACCAGCTCGAGCGGCGCCGCGTTGCCGACCGCCGCGCGCAGCACCTTCACCGCCTCCGCGGTGACTTCCGCACCGATGCCGTCGCCGGCGAGCACTGCTACTTTCATCGCGATGTCCTCGGTGACGCCGCGCCTCGTAAGCCTCGATCGCGGGCATCAGCGTGAGCGTGTAGCTGATCTCGTCCAGGCCTTCGATCAGGCAATGCTTGGCGAACGCGTCGACGTCGAACGGATGCTCGGTGCCGTCGGGCGGCTCGCACGACTTGCCGAGGCAGGTCGACGGCGATGCGTGCGCCCGGGTGCGCTGTCGAGCTGCGCCAGCAATTGCGCCACGGTCGCGGCCGGCAGCACGATCGGCAGGAACCCGTTCTTGAGCGCATTGGACGCGAAGATGTCGCCGAACGACGGCGCGATCGCCGCGCGAAAGCCGTGATCGTACAGCGCCCACACCGCGTGCTCGCGCGAGCTGCCGCAGGCGAAGTTGCGCTCGGCGACGACGATGCGCGCGCCGCGATAGGCTTCGCGATTGAAGACGAACGCGGGATCCTCGCGCACGTCGCGAAACAGGTAGTCGCCGAAGTTGTCGCTGCGCGGCTTCTGCAGGTAGCGCGCCGGCACGATCTGGTCGGTGTCGACGTTCGGGCGCGCGATCGGCAGCGCGACGGCATCGAGGCGGACGAACGGTTCCATCAGGCGATCATCGTGCGCACGTCGGTCAGGCGGCCCGTGATCGCGGCGGCCGCAGCCATCGCGGGACTCATGAGATGCGTGCGCGAGCCGGGTCCCTGCCGGCCCACGAAGTTGCGATTGGACGTCGACGCGCAGCGCTCGCCGGGGGCCACGCGATCGCCGTTGGTGCCGAGGCACATCGAGCATCCCGCGAAGCGCCACTCGAAGCCCGCGTCCGCGAAGATGCGGTCGAGGCCCTCGCGCTCGGCCTGCGCCTTGACGAGCCCGGACCCGGGCACGACCCACGCCTGCACGCCGTCTGCGACGCGACGGTCGCGCGACGACGCTCGCCGCGCTGCGCAGGTCCTCGATGCGCGCGTTGGTGCACGAGCCGATGAACACGCGGTCGATCGCGATGTCTTCCAGCGGCATGCCGCGGCGCGAGCCCCATGTACGCGAGCGCGCGCTGCATCGACGTGCGGCGGTCCGCGTCGGCCACCTCGTCCGGATCGGGCACGCGGCCGCTGATGGGCAGCGCGTCCTCGGGACTGTTGCCCCACGTCACCATCGGCGGGAGATGCGAGACGTCGAGCGCGACTTCGCGATCGAAGCGCGCGTCCTCGTCGGAGCGCAGCGCGCGCCAGGTCGTCGACTGCGCGATCCCAGGCCGCGCCCTGCGGCGCGAAAGGCTTGCCGCTCGAGATATGCGAACGTGGTCTCGTCGGGCGCGATCATGCCGGCGCGCGCGCCGGCTTCGATCGACATGTTGCACAGCGTGAAGCGGCCTTCCATCGACAGCACGCGCACCGTGCTGCCGGCGTACTCGATCGCGTGACCCGCGGCACCCGCGGCGCCGATCTTCGCGATGATCGCGAGGATCACGTCCTTCGCGCTCACGCCGCGCGCAAGCGTGCCGTCGACGGTGATGCGCAGCGTCTTCGGCCGCCGCTGCCAGATCGTTTGCGTGGCCAGCACATGCGCCACCTCGGAGGCCCCGATGCCGAACGCGAGCGCGCCGACCGCACCGTGCGTGGACGTGTGGCTGTCGCCGCACACGATCAGCATGCCCGGCTGGGACAGCCCCTGCTCGGGCGCCACCACGTGCACGATGCCCTGACGCGCGTCGTCCACGCCGAACATCGGGATGCCGGCGTGCGCCGTGTCGTCGGCGAGCGCCTGCGCCATTCGTGCGGATTCGGGATCGCGCACGTCGGCCAGGCTGCGGCTGTGCGTCGGGATGTAGTGGTCCGGCGTAGCGAAGGCACGCTCGGGCGAGCGCGGCACGAGCCCGCGCTGGCGCAACATCGCGAACGCCGGCGCCGAGCCGTCCTGCAACAGGTGGCGGTCGACGTAGAGCAGCGTGCGCCCGTCGTCGCGCTCCTGGACGACGTGACGCTGCCAGATCTTGTCGAACAGGGTGGAAGGCGCCTCGGGCATGGTCCAGCGATGCTAACCATGCTGCATTGAACTGCAAGCACAATTTCGGCATAGTCCGATTGAGTAAAACTCATATCTGACCATGCTGCGCCGCCTTCCACCGCTCAATGCCGTCCGCGCCTTCGAGGCTGTCGCACGCAACGGGAGCGTCACCCGTGCCGCGCATGAGCTGTCCGTCACGCAAGGGGCGGTAAGCCGTCACGTGAGAACCCTGGAGCAGTGGCTCGGCGCGCGTCTCTTCGTACGCACACAGCGGGGAGTCACGCTGACGCCGCAGGGAACGGCCTACTTTCGCGCGCTCCGCGGCGCGCTCGACCAGATCGACCATGCCACGCGCCAACTGCAACAAAGCCCGGACGAGAGCCTGCTGCGGCTCAAGCTTCCGCCGACGTTTGCCATTCGCTGGCTGATCCCGCGCCTCGCGCGCTTCCATGCGCTGCATCCGCGCATCGACGTGCAGATCACGACATCGCACGAGCGCGCCGACTTCGATCGCGAGGACATCGACGCCTGCATTCACTCCGAGCGCGAGCCGCCGCAAGGCCCCGGATTCCGGCGACTGGTCGGCGAAGTGCTGCTGCCGGTTTGCAGTCCGCGATTGCTCGCCCGCGGCGCGGCACTCGCCGCACCTGCGGACCTCGCGCGTCACGTGCTGCTGTGCTCGCTCAACCGGCCGGACGACTGGCCCGTCTGGCTCGATGCCGCCGGCGTGCCGCAGATCGACGGCAACAGCGGCCTCAAGTTCGAGAATGCGGCGCTCGCGTACCAGGCGGCGATCGACGAGCTCGGCGTCATGATCGCCCAGCGCGCGCTGGTGCAGGACGACATCGCGGCCGGCCGGCTGGTCGCGCCGATTCCGCTTCCCTTACGCACGCCCGGCGGCTATTACCTCGCCTATCCGCCGTATCGGCCGCCCACCGCCCGCGTCGCGGCGTTCGAGGAATGGATCGTGCGCGAGGCCCAGTCCGCCGAAGCCGCGTAAGCTCGTCAGGCGGCCGCGCCGATGTGCTTCGCGAGGAACCGCTCCATCGCCTCGTAGAACTCGAAGCGGTTTTCCTCGTTGCGAAAGCCGTGTCCTTCGTTGTCCTTGACGAGGTACTCGACTTCCACGCCGCGCTTGCGCATCGCCTCGACCATCTGATCGCTCTCGCTCTTCACGACGCGCGGGTCCTTTGCGCCCTGCGCGATGAGCAGCGGGGCCGTGATCTTGTCGGCGCTGAACACCGGTGACGCCGCGCGCAACATCGCCTCGTCCTTCTCCATGTCGCCGACCATCTCCTGCAGCATCGCGAGCATAGGTTTCCAATAGGGCGGGATCGCCTTCATGAACGTCAGCAGATTCGACACGCCGACGTAGTCGATGCCCGCGGCGTAGAGGTCGGGCGTGAAGGCGAGGCCTGCGAGCGTCGCGTAGCCGCCGTAGCTGCCGCCGTAGATCGCGATGCGCGCAGGGTCGGCAATGCCCTGGTCGACGAGCCACTGCGTACCGTCGGTCACGTCGTCCTGCATCTTGCGGCCCCATTCGCGGAACGACGCTTCCCAGAACCTGCGCCCGTATCCGGTCGAGCCGCGGAAATTGATCTGCAGCACGGCGTATCCGCGATCGGCGAGGAACTGCACCTCGGGATTGAATCCCCACACGTCGCGCGCCCACGGGCCGCCGTGCACGTTGACCACGACCGGCAGGTTGCGCGGCGCCGCATCCTTCGGCAGCGTGAGGTAGCCGTGGATCGCGAGGCCGTCGCGCGCCTTGAACTCGATGGGCTTCATCAGCGACAGCACATCCTCGGGCAGCCAGGGCGCGACATCGGCGAGAAGATCGAGCGTGCGCGCGTTCCGGTCGTACAGGTAGCGCTTGCCCAGCGTGCGGTCGCTGGTCGCGGCGACGACGAACTTGTCCTCGTCCCTGTTCCCGGAAGTGAACGTGACTTCGTAGCCGGGGAGCCTGGCCTCGACGTCCCGGTACATGGCCTCGGTCTGCGCGTCGAAGAACTTGCGCTGCACCTTCCACGTCGTCCAGCGCGCCGACGTTAGCACCTTGCGCTTGCGCGAGTAGAAAAGCGCCTCGACGTCGACCTCGGGGCTGTCCACCAGCAACGCCTCCTCTTTCGCGGTCGCCGGATCGAACTCGAAGATCGCCGCCTTGTCGCGGCCGCGATTGGAGACGACGTAGAGCCTGCGATTGTCGAACGTGAAGAAGAGCGGCGCCACGGTCTCCTTGAAGCTCGTGGTGAGGATGGGCCGGAAATCTTCGCTCTCGCTGTCGCGATAGAGGAGCGACGTGTTGACGCCGTCCGACGTGCCGGCGACGCGCAGCTTGCCGTCGTGGTCGGTGCCCCAGGAGATGATGTTGCCGGGATTCTGCGCGACGAGGGTCTCCTCGCCCGTGGTCGCGTTCACGCGGAACACGTCGAATACCGTCTCGTCGCGACGGTTGTGCGAGAGGATCAGATGGTCGTCGTCATCCTCGAGGATGTCGACGACGTCCGCCTTCACCTTCTCGCCGGGCGTCAGGTCCCGTTGCTCCCCGCCGTCCAGCCCGACCGTGACCACGTGGAAGTTCTCGTCGCCGCCTGCGTCCTTCACGTAGACGATGCGCTCGCCCTTCCAGAAGTACCCGCTGATGTCGCGCGCCGTCTCCGACGTGACGCGCGTCGGCTCACCGCCGGCCACCGGGCGCACGAATACGTTGAGCCTGCGCTCGTGAGGCGCGAGCCAGGACAGGTAGCGCCCATTGGGGGAAAGCTGGAAGAGGGTTTGCGCGGGATTGCGGAAGAAATCACGCAGGGGAAGAGGCATGGCTGGTTCTCGGTCGGCGGCGGGCGATCCCTCGTAAATGGGCGTCGCCTGCCGGAACGCAAGCGCGCGACTGCGCTATCCTGCGGCCGATGGCGATCGTGGCCGTGTTCAACCAGAAGGGTGGCGTCGGCAAGACGACGACGGCCCTGAACCTGCTCGCCTCGATTGCCACGCGCAAGCAGCGCCCGCTCGCGATCGATCTCGATCCGCAGTGCCACCTCACGCACATCTTCGGCGTGCACCCGCGCAACGCCGACGATTCGATCTTCGGGTTCTTCATGCGCCAGCGCCCGCTCGACGAGGTCGCGCAGATCACCAAGAGCGGCGTCATCATGCTGCCTGCGCACCTCGAGCTCGCGAAGCTCGACTCCGTGCTCGGCAAGGGCGTGAACGTCGTCACGCGCCTGCGCCAGGCGCTGCATGCGCCCAACGTGATGCCCGGTCCGGTGGTGATCGATTGCTGCCCGCTGCTCAACGTGCTGTCGCTCAACGCGATCTTCGCGGCCGACCTCGTGCTCGTGCCCGTGTCCGCCGACTTCCTCTCGCTCAAGGGGGCCGAGCAGGTCGAGCGCGCGTTGAACGCGCTCGAGCCGGTGTTCAAGCGTCGGCTTCCGCGGCGCTATCTCCTCACGCGTTACGACGCGCGCCGTCGCATGACCGACGAGGTCGAGGCGCTGATGCGGGAAATGCTGCGCGAGGACGAGATCTGTCGCACGGTGATCCGGGAGAACGTGAAGCTCGCGGAAAGCCCGGCCGTCGGGCTCGATGTGTTCCGGCACGCGCCCGGCAGCCGCGGCGCGCAGGATTACGACGCGTTGTACGACGAGCTACAGGGTGCGGGCTTTTTGCATTGAAGCGCCGGCGCTGATGAGGCCGATGACGCTGTCGACGTCGAGCGGCTCGAAGCGGCGCGGTACGCTTTGCTCCTGGCAATCGACGATCACGCACTGGTGATACATCTGGCGCAGGCGGCGTTCGGCGTCGGACTGCGTGGCCGCCATGATCAAGATGTTCTCGACCCGTTGACCATGCCTGGTCCGGATATTGAATCCGTAGCGAATCACGAGTTGCCTCCCATTGCGGAATCAGTATGTTGGACGCAGGAGTTTGCGCGTTGGGACCGAAACAGCATGCAAATACCATACCGTACCGGCGTTTTGTGCCGATGACATCGAACCAGAGCGATCCCGCAAGCGCCGCTGAGGCGGACTCAATGTGTATCATACGCCGTGCACTGGTGAATATGCGGATAGTGGGTGCTAACCAACTTGTGGCGCTGGCCCCATTATCGGGTGGCGTTTCGTCGGACATCTATCGCGCGGATTTGCCCCAGGGCGTCGTCTGCGTCAAGCGCGCGCTGGCTCAGCTCAAGGTCCAGGCGGACTGGCAGGTCCCGGTCGAGCGCAACCGCTACGAGGTCGAGTGGCTGCGCGTGGCCGCGGAAGTCGTGCCGCATGCCGTGCCGAAGCTCCTGGGCGAGGACCGCGCATCCGGTACCTTCGCGATGGCGTATCTCGAACCGGATGCCTATCCCGTGTGGAAGGCCTTGTTGATGGAAGGCCGCACCGATGCTGCGGCGGCGCGCGAAGTGGGCGACGTGTTCGGCCGCATCCACGCCGCGACCGCGGACCGCGCCGATATCGCCGCGCGGTTCGCGACCGACGCCCTCTTCCACGCGATACGCCTCGACCCCTATCTCGTCACCGCGGCGCACGCCCATCCGGATGTCGCGGAGGCGCTTTTCAACCTCGTCCGCATCACCGCGAGCACCAAGCGCGCGCTCGTGCACGGGGACGCGAGCCCCAAGAACATCCTGATCGGTCCGCAGGGCCCGGTGATCCTCGACGCCGAGTGCGCCTGGTACGGCGACCCTGCATTCGATGTGGCGTTCCTGCTCAATCATCTCGTGCTCAAGTCGGCGCTGTATCCGCAACGCAGCGCCGCGCATCGCGCGATGAGCGGCGCGCTCGTCGAAGGCTATCGGGCGCACGTGCACTGGGAACCTTGGGAGAAGCTCGAGACGCGCATCGCGAGGCTGCTGCCCGGCCTCATGCTTGCCCGCGTCGACGGCAAATCGCCGGTCGAATATCTTGTCGGGAATCCCGGCAGCGAGGTCGTTCGCACGTTTGCGCGCGGTTGCCTCATGCGTTCGGTGACTTCCCTAGACGACGTTCTGGACGCTTTCGCGCCGTGACCCCATCGACGATCAACCGCGTGCACGCGCGCCGGATCTTCGACTCGCGCGGCCGCCCCACCATCGAGGCGGAGGTGCGCCTCGCGAGCGGCGTGATCGGACGCGGCATCGCACCCTCCGGCGCTTCGCGCGGAACGCGCGAAGCCGTCGACCTGCGCGACGGCGGCACGCGGCTGGGCGGATACGACGTTGCGCAGGCGATCGCGAACGTGCGCGGGCCGATCGCGCGCGCGATCTTCGGCATGGACGCGCTCGAGCAGGCCGAAATCGACGCGAAGCTCATCGAGCTCGACGGCACGCCGAACATGAGCAAGCTCGGCGGCAACGCGACCGTCGCCGTCTCGCTCGCGGTCGCCCAGGCGGGGGCGATCGCGTTCGACATGCCGCTGTGGCAATACCTCGCGGACGACGGGCCGGTCTCGCTGCCGATGCCCGAAGTGCAGATTTTCGGCGGCGGCGCGCATGCAGGTCGCCGCATCGACATCCAGGACCTGATGGTGATGCCCGTCGGCGCGTGGACTTTCGCCGACGCGATCACCATGGTCGCCGAGATCTACCGCGCCGCCGGACTGCTCATGCAGGAGGCGGGGAAGCTCGCCGGCGTGGCCGACGAAGGGGGCTGGTGGCCGCAGTTCGCGAGCAACGAGGAAGCGCTCGAGATGACCGTGCGCGCCATCGAGCGCGCGGGCTGCCATCCCGGCAGCGATGCGAGCATCTCGCTCGACATCGCGGCCTCCGAGTTCGGCCGCGAAGGCCGCTACACGCTGGCGCTCGACCAGCGCGAGCTCGACAGCGCGGGGATGTCGGAGATGCTCCTCGACTGGATCGAGCGTTATCCGATCGTGTCGATCGAGGATCCTCTGGCGGAGGATGACGCGGAGGGATGGGTCGCGTTCACGCGTGCGGCGCGGCATCGGGTGCAGGTGATCGGTGACGACCTGCTCGTGACCAACGCGAAGCGGGTTGGGGAAGCGGCGGCGAGCGGCGCGTGCAATGCCGTGCTCGTGAAGGTCAATCAGGCGGGCACGCTGACCCAGGCGCGCGCGGCGCTCGACGCCGCGAAGGCGGCGGGCTTCGGCACGATCGTCTCCGCGCGCTCCGGCGAGTCCGAGGACACGTCGATCGCGCATCTCGCGGTCGGCTGGAACGCGGGCCAGCTCAAGGTAGGCGCCTTCGCGCGCAGCGAACGGCTCGCGAAGTGGAACGAGCTCCTGCGCATCGAGGACACGATGGGCGGCGACGCGCGGTTCGCCGGCGTGGCTGCGCTACCACCTCGGAAATAGGGACGTACCCTATTTCAAATTGTTACCGAAAAAGGTGCCGGACGTTGTAATGGGGTACGTCCCTATTTCAGGAGGAAGTCGGCCAGCTCCACGAATCCGGCCCCGGCCTCGCGCGTCGTGACGTAGGCAGGCGGTATCGCAATGCGCTCCAGGAAGGGCACGACGTTCGCCACGCCGACCGCGTTCGGGAAATAGGCGAACATCGGCGCATCGTTCGGCGAGTCTCCCGCGAAGACATAGCGATCGCGCTCGGTGCCCAGGTCCTCGCCGAACGCTTCCGCGAACAGCGTCTTGGTCATCGTGAGCTTGTCGTACGTGCCGAACCAGCCGTTGACGTGGATCGAGCTCACCTTCGCCGTCATGCCCTCGGCCTGCATCATCGCCAGAATGAGATCGACCGCCGCGCGCGGCAACGGATCCACGTCCTCGCAAAAATCGATTGCGAGATCGCTTTCCCGGTAATGCTGGTCGGAGGCAAGCGCGCAACCCGGCACGGCGGCGAGGATCTTGTCGCCGATGACGTGCAATCGACGGCGGTGCTCATGCCGCTCAGCTTCGTCGACGACGAATCGCTTGACGAGCTGTGCGCTCGCTCGCGTCATAACGCATGTAGCACGCGCCGTTCTCGCCGACGATCGCGTCGACCGGCCACATCCGTGCGATGTGGTCGCACCAACCCGCGGGCCGTCCCGTGATCGGCACGACCCGCTTGCCTGCCGCGCGCAGTCGCGCGAGCGCTGCATACGCGTCAGGCGTCAAGTGCCCGTGCGTCGTGATCGTGTCGTCGATGTCGGCGAGCACGCCGCGCACGCGGCGGCGCACGTCGTCCGGCATCGAAGCCAACGTCTTCATGGCGCCGGGGTCAGCCACTTCGAGACGGGCGGCCCCTGCCACCGCGCGATAGCGTCGAAGATCTCGTCCACGCGCGCCACGACCTCGACCATGACGCGATGCTCGGGCTTCAGGAAGCCGTCCGCGACGCCGCGGTCGATCTGCATGAGGAATCCGTCGAAATAACCGTCGACGTTGAGCATGACAAGAGGCTTCACGTGGATGCCGAGCTGGTCCCACGTTGCCATCTCGCAGAATTCGTCGAAGGTCCCGAACCCGCCGGGAAGCGCCACGAACGCGTCGGCAAGCGCCGCCATGCGCGCCTTGCGCTCGTGCATGGTCGGCACCACGATGAGCTCGGTGAGGCCGGGATGACCGACCTCGCGCACCATGAGCTGCTCCGTGATCACGCCGATCACGCCGCCGTTCGCGGCAAGCGCCGCTTCCGCCGCGATCTTCATCAGGCCCACGCTGCCGCCGCCGTACACGAGCGTCATGCCGCGCGCGGCGAGCGCACGTCCGAAATCCGCGGCGGCTTGCGCATATGCCGGCCGGGTGCCGGAGTTGGACCCGCAGAACAGGCAAACGCGAGTCATTGCAGATACTCCGCGACCGCGTCGCGCTGCGCCTGCGTCATCGGCAGGCCGCACTTGCTCCGGCGCCACAGCACGTCGTCGGCGCTCGCCGCCCACTCCTCGCGCACGAGGTAGTCGACCTCACGCTCCGTGAGACCCGCGCCGAAATCGCGGCCGAGATCCGCCGTCGACTTCGCATCGCCGAGCACCAGCGTCGCGCGCGTGCCGTGCCGCCGCGCAACGCCGTGCACGATCTCCACGCGGATCGCGGGATACTTGCGCCGAAGCTCGCTCTCCCAGGCGGCACGATTGCCGTCGCGAAGATCGCCTCCTGGCAGCGCGGCGCCGGCCGTCCACTCCCCCTTCATATCCGGAAAATAAGGCCGCAGATCGCGCAGCGCGTGCTCGGCCAGCTTGCGATACGTCGTGATCTTGCCGCCGAAGGACGACAGCACGGGTGCGCCATCGGTGGCATCGACCTTCAGCACGTAGTCGCGCGTCACTGCGGAGGGATCGGACGCGCCGTCGTCGTACAACGGCCGCACGCCGCTGTAAGTCCACACGATGTCCGCGCGGGCGAGTGGCTTGTCGAGATACGCGTTGGCGAGGTCGAGGAGATATTGCACCTCGTCGTCGGCGATGTGTGGATGCTCGTACGCCTCGACGGGAACGTCGGTCGTGCCGATTAGCGAGTAATGCTCCTGGTAGGGAATCACGAACACGATGCGGTTGTCCGCGTTCTGCAGGATGTACGCGTGCTCCTCCCCGTGCACGCGCGGCACCACGATGTGGCTGCCCTTCACGTGGCGCACGCTGCCCTCGCCGGGCTTCGGCGGCCGCACGAGGTCGAGCACCTCCTTGACCCACGGTCCCGCGGTGTTGACGAGACAGCGTGCGACGACTTCCGTCGTCCCGCCATTCGATTGCAGCGTGGCATTCCACACGCCGTTCTCGCGATGCGCGCCGACGAGCTTCGTGCGCACCCGGATATCGGCGCCCCGCGCCTTGGCGTCGAGCGCATTGACGACGACGAGCCGCGCATCGTCCACGCGCGCGTCCGAGTAGACGAACCCTTTGCGGAAGCGATGCTTGAGTCCCGCCGACCACGCGCCGTTCGACAGGTCGACGCCGAAGGATCCCGGCAACGACCTCCGCCCCCCGAGGTGGTCGTAAAGGAAGAGCCCGACACGAATCATCCACGCGGGCCGCAAGTGCGGCTCGTGCGGCAGCACGAAGGCCAGCGGCTCGACGAGGTGCGGCGCGATCCGAAGCATGACCTCGCGCTCGGCGAGCGCTTCGGCCACCAGCCGGAACTCGTAGTACTCGAGGTAGCGCAGTCCGCCGTGGATCAGCTTGGTGCTCCACTGCGACGTCGCCGACGCGAGATCGTCCTGCTCGACGAGCAGCACCGACAGGCCCCGGCCCGCGGCGTCGCGGGCGATGCCGGCGCCGTTGATGCCGCCGCCGATGACGAGGAGATCGTACAGAGTCGAATTCATGCGGGGAGCGGATTCTACCCGAGCCCCATATCCACCACCTCGCAGTTGGCGAGCGCCCTTCCGGTCAAGTGCCGCAGGAACGTGCCGTGGCCCACGACCGCGATGACCCGCTCTTCGTACGAGAGGAGCGATGCACTGAACTGGGCAACGCGTGCACGCACGACCGCGTCGGGCTCGACATGGATGCCGCGTTCGTCGGGATCGCCCTCGGCATGCCACCACACCGGCGACAGGTGCGCGAAGTTCAATGCCGGAAATTGCGCGGCCAGCTCCGAGGGTGCCCTGCCGATGTCGCAGCTGTTCTCCACGCGCTCGCGCAGGAGTGGCACGATGCGCATCGGCGGCGCATGCGGGTGATCGCGAAACAACCCGACCGCGGTCTCGAGCGCGCGGGTCAACGGCGAGACCAGCACGAGCTCGACGGGATGGGCGCGCATGACCTCGCGTGCCTGCCGGACCTGCTCGAGGCCGAGCGCGCTCAAGCGCGCGTCCCAGTGCATGGGATCGGTGCGGTTCGCCGCCCACGCGGCATTGAAGGTCGATTCGCCGTGGCGGATGCAAAGGACAATTCCTGCAGGCATGCGTCTATCATCTCATCTGTTGCCCCACGCGAAAGCCCGCGATGAACCTCCTGCCCGAAATCGCCGCGCTCGACGCCGACATGCGCTCGTGGCGTCATCACATCCACGCGCATCCGGAAACCGCGTTCGAGGAGAAGGCGACGAGCGCGTTCGTCGCGGACAAGCTCCGCGCATTCGGGCTCGAAGTGCACACCGGGCTCGCGGGCACCGGCGTGGTCGGCGTGTTGAGGCACGGTCGATCGAAGGATGCGGTCGGCCTGCGAGCGGACCTCGACGCGCTTCACATTCACGAGAAGTCCGGCGTCGCGCACGCATCGAAGACCGAAGGCAAGATGCACGCATGCGGCCACGACGGCCACACGACGATGCTCCTGGGCGCTGCGCGCGGGATGGCGCAACGCAAGCGCTTCGACGGCACCGCGTATTTCATCTTCCAGCCCGCCGAGGAGAACGAGGGCGGCGGCCGCGTCATGGTGCAGGAGGGCTTGTTCGAGCGCTTTCCGATGAAGGCGGTGTACGGCATGCACAACTGGCCGGAGCTTCCCGTCGGCAGCATCGCGTTGCGCGAAGGTCCGCTCATGGGCGCATACGACATCTTCGAGATCGTGGCGACCGGGCGCGGCGGCCACGCCGCGATGCCGCACCTCGGGCGCGACCCGATGCCGTTTGCCGCGCACGTGATCAACGCGCTGCAGACGATCGTCTCGCGCAACATCCATCCGCTCGAGGCGGGCGTCGTCAGCGTCACGCAGGTGCACGGTGGCGACACCTGGAACGTGATCCCGCAGGAGGTGGTGCTGCGCGGCACGGTGCGCTCGTTCCGGCCCGATATCCAGGACCTGATCGAGCGACGCATCGGGGAAATCGTGACGGGCCTCGCCTCGACGTTCGACATGACCGCGACGCTGCGCTACGAGCGTCGCTACCCCGCGACCATCAACACCAAAGCGGAGACGCAACACGCGCTTGCCGCCGCGGCGTCGGTAGTGGGCGCCGCCAACGTCGACACCAACCCCACGCCGTCGATGGGCTCCGAGGACTTTGCCTTCATGCTGCAGGCCAGGCCAGGCTGCTACATCTGGCTCGGCGGCGGCCGCGGTCCCGGCACGCCGAACCTGCACAACCCGCATTACGACTTCAACGACGAGGCGCTCGCGATCGGCGCGTCCTATTGGGTGACGCTCGCCGAGGCGCAGCTTCCCATGCGCGCGGAAGTGCGCGCCGCAGCCTGAGACCGGCCATGGCCACGCCGCCGAACGACGACACCGCGCGCCGCGACCCGCTCGACGCGTTTGCCGACGCGCACCGCAAGGCGCTCAAGCACCGCGGCAAGCGCTTCAATGCGGGCGAGCATGCCTGGCTCGGCAGCGCGGGCGCGAGCCGCGCCCGCGAGGCGCTGCGCAACGAGCGTCAGATCGACGTTCCCGCGGACATCTTCGAGTCCATTCCGCGCAGGAGCGGCAAGGAATCGCTGCAGTACGGCGAGATCGTCGCGCTCTCGGGCGACTTCTACAAGACGCCAACCGAGCTCTTCGAGGAGAAATCCTCGCTCATCGACATCCCGGGACACGTCAACGACCTCGAAGACCTGCGCAAGGTCTTCGCCGAGGAGCTCGCATGGATCGCCGCGCGCAAGAAAGGCACGGCCGGCGACACCTATCCCGACACGAACATCCGCCTTGCCTGGAACGCGAAGTCTTACGTCGAGCTCGCGCTCGACAACAACGAGCACTTCGGCTGGCACAACGTCGTCGCCTACTGTAACTACCATGCGCAGGCGCTCGAGCTCGCGCGCGCGGCCAAGGGCCGCGAGGACCAGACTTTCCACCGCGCGCTCTACACCAACGCTTTCGCCGACCACTTTCTCACCGACGGTTTCGCCGCGGGGCACGTCCGCGTCCCGCGCGCCGAGATCCGCTTATGGGCCGCTTCGAACGGATGGAGCGAGAAGGTCGCGGGGTCGCTGTCCAAGCTGCTGCACGACCAGGACGGCCACGTCGACGTGCATTCGCTACACGGCGGCAGCGGCGAGAGCCAGCGCGCGGGCAACGACGGATTGCACGTGCAGGACTCGCAGGGCAGCGCATGGGTCACCTACTGCGACGGCCAGCTCTTCCTGCGACCGGCGGGGAAGCCCGCCGTCGAGCACGCGGTGGGCGCCGTGTCGGCGTCGGTCAAGGAGTTCCTGCTCGCGTGGAAGGTTGGCGAGCTTCCCGGCGGCGTGTACGAGGCAACGCGCTTCGTGCCCTTCCCGCACGCGCAAGCGCCGAAGCTCGTCGAGAAGTTCCCCGCGACCATGTCCGATGGCGAGTTCGACGCCTTGTGGAAGAGCGTTGCGTGGTACGCGAAGGTTCCCTACCTTGCCGGCCTCGAAGCGTCGCACGTTCGCGGCTTGTTCGAAGCGCTCCCGAGCATCATGAGCAAGTTTCGCGAGAACATTGCGACCGCGTCGGCCGATGCGGAGCTCTGCAAGCGCGTCGCGCCGCGCTACGTCGAGGCGTACAGGCAGATCGCGTAAGAGGCCGGAGGCATGGTCAAGATCCCCGATTGGATGAGCACCGACTTCAACGTCGTCGATGCCGCATGGTCGCGCAAGCGCGCGCTCGAGTTCACCTCGGAGCTCGACGTTGGCTACATCATCGTGAAGAAGGCGTTGCGCGGCCACGCGGCCGAGTTCTACCTCCTGGCGCTCGAGGAATTCGAGCGTCGACTCAGGCAGTCTTCGAGCGGCCGCGTAATGAACATGTTGTCGGTGCTGGATCCGACGCCGACGTTGCTGCAGGACGCCATCATGAGCGCCGCGACGCGCGCGATCGTTCTCCAAGGCGAGAAGCCCGTGGGCGTGGTCGAACCCGTGGCGGACGAGGCGAAGGTGATGGCCGACAGGGGCGCGTTGCGCACCCGCGCTGCCTCCGGTAGCGATGGCGGCGACGGCGGAAGCGGGCCGCCCGTTCCGCGCACGCTCGTCGCGGACATGCCGCCGGTCATGAGGATGGACGCGGCCGCGAAGCTCACGATAACGCTGACGGCCAAAGCTGTTTCGGGCAAGCACGCGGGGAGCTTCACGGCGCCCGTCGGCGCGGAAGTGGACGTGATCGTGCGTGCCGACCCGCCGCTCAAAGTCGTCGGCAAGGTCACCCACACGTTCAAGGTTCAGGACCCGCAGCCCGACGACGTGCACGCGTTCGACATCGAGGCGACCGCCACCGGCAAAGGTCGCGTCGAGATCGACGCTTATCACAATGGAATTCCGGTCGCGGCGCTGGAGGTGACGACCGACATCGTGGACGCGCTTCCCGCGACGGCGCCGCCCGCCGCGCCGAAGGACGCGAAGGTCGAGCTCGTCGATCGCCCGCGAACCGAGCTGTCGCTGTTCATCTTCGAGCGAGGCGACGAGATCACGTTCTTCCTGCAGTCGGCGGACGGCCGGTACAACATGGACGACTATCCGCCGGTGAAGCTGCGCACGCCGCGCGAGCACTTCCAGGAGTTCTTCCGCACCATCGAGAAGCTCGATGCCGAGGAAGGACGGGAGAAGCTCGCCAACCAGGGGCTCAACCTGTTCCGCACCGCCGTACCGGAAGAGCTCCAGCGCGCGCTGTGGTCGTTCAAGGATCGCGTACGGACGTTGCAGATCAATTCGGACGAGCCGTGGATCCCGTGGGAAGTATGCAAGCTCGAAGGGGTCGTCGACGGCAGCGTCGAGGAAGGCCCGTTCTTCGCCGAAGCGTTCAAGGTGACGCGATGGTTCCGCCGCGTGCCGGCCGTGCCTCGGATCACGCTCGGCAATATCGCGCTGGTCGTGCCCGGGGATTCCGGCCTGTCCAACGCGGTCAACGAGAAGACCTACATCGAGGGCCTGCGCGGCGCCAAGCGCGACGTCAGGAACATTCCCGCTACGCGGGCGGACGTCACGAAGGCGATGCAGGAGGCCGCCTTCGACGCATGGCATTTCACGGGGCATGCGCGCGCTTCCGCCACGGCCAACGCGGACCAGTCGCCGATCGAGCTCGAGAACGACGAGAAGCTCACGCCCGCGGACATCGTTGGCAAGACCTCCAACTTGCTCAAGACGAAACCGTTCGTGTTCCTCAATGCCTGCCAGAGCGCGCAAGCGGGCATGTCGCTCACGGGGGTTGGCGGATGGGCGCAGCGGTTCATCAAAGTCCCGTCGGATCGCCCCTCCGCGGCCGCGTTCGTCGGCACCTACTGGCAGGTCGACGACGACAAGGCGTTCGCGTTTGCGAAGGCGCTGTACGATCGCCTGATCGACGCGGTGCCGATCGGCCAGGCAGCGCACGAGGCGCGGCTAGCGGCACAGTCGCGCGACGGCGAGCCCTACGACACGTCATGGCTCGCTTACACGGTCTACGCGGATCCGTCCGCGGTGGTCGTGGAAACGCGCTAACGTCGGACGCGCGCCCGCGGCGGCGAGCGCCGCGTGTCGCGTGCGACGTCGGTGAGCGTCGTGACGAACGCCTGCGACGCGGGGGAAAGCGACCTGCGACGCTGCTTGACCAGGCCGAGCTCGCGCTCGATGCGCGGCGCTGCGAGATCGCGCACGACGAGATCGCCCGCCGCAAGCAGCTCCGACGCCGAGGAGGGCAGCAGCGTGGCGCCGAGTCCGGCGCGCACCAAGCCGATGGCCGTCGCCATGAAGGCAGCTTCGTAGGCCGGTGTGGCGAGCCGGCCGATCGACGCGCACGCGCCGTCGACGATGCGCCGCACGCTGCTGTCGCGATCCATCAGCACGAGCGGCGAGTCGAGCAGGTCCGCGAGACGCACGCTCGTCGCCCGTGCGAGCGGGTGCGCGTGCGGCAGCACCGCCACCATACGGTCGGCGAAGAGCGGCGTGAACGTGAGCTCGCGGTCGGGCGGCGGCGCGCTGGTGAGCGCGAAGTCGGCTTCGTCGGCGCGCAGGAGCGCGATCGCGCGCTCGGCGAGCGCATCCCTGATCACCACCACGATGCCGGGATGCGCGTCGCGCATCCTGGCGATTACCTTCGGCATCACCGTGGCAGCGAGCGACGGTAACGCTGCCACCGTGACGCGTCCCGTGTTGCGCTTGACGACGTCGCGTGCACGCGCGACGACCGACGACAAGTCGGTGAGGACCGTGTCCACGCTGGGCATGAGATCCTCGCCCGCCTGCGTAAGCGTGACCGAGCGCGTGCTGCGGTCGAACAGCTTGACGCCTAGCGCTTCCTCGAGCTCTCGAATTTGCGCCGAGAGCGCGGGCTGAGTCGCGTGCAGCGCCGCTGCCGCCTTGGTGAAGCTCCCCAGGCGCCCGATCGACACGAAGGCTCGCAACTGGCGCAGGTTGATATTCATATCATTTCTAGATAACTGTAATCCGAATTATTCATTTGAATTATATATGCGCGCGGCGTCCAATGGCACGGTTCGCGGCTCTGCCGCAAAGGAGGAGGACCATGTCCACACTACGACGCGGGCTTGCGCTCGCATGCTTTCCGCTTGCCGTCGCCGCCGCAGGGCAGGCCGACGCGCGCGTCACCAAGCTCACCATCACCAGCAAGGTCTCGCCGGCCTACAACGGCCAATCGTTTGGGCAGGCAGGGCAATACGAGACCTACACGGGGGCCATCACCGGCGAGGTCGACCCTGCCGACCGCCGCAGCGCGATCATCCAGGACATAGCCCTGGCCCCGCGCAACGCGCGCGGCATGGTCGAGTACACGGCGACGTTCTTCCTGACCAAGCCGATCGACATGAGCAAATCGAGCGGCATCCTGTTCCAGCAGGTGCCGAACCGCGGCGGACGCATCGACATCGGCGGCCGCGCCGCAGGCGACGTGGGGTTGAGCAGCGGCTGGCAGGGCGACATGACGGGCACGCAAGTGGAACGCGTCACGGTCCCGGTCGCGAAGAATCCCGATGGCTCCTCCATCACGGGGCCTTACACATTCACGATCGCCGACCTGGGCTCGGGCAGCCCGATCAGCGCGGACGGCAGCACCGCGACGATCTATGCGGGGCTCAACAATCCCTCGATCCCCTATGCGCCCGCGACCTCCGATACGACGCAGGCGGAGCTCACGAGTTACGCGACCTATACGTTCAACACGGCCCAGCTCACCGATCCGCGTCTCGTCCCGAGCAGCGACTGGGCGTTCGGCGATTGCACGTCGACACCCTTCCCCGGCGCGGCCAGCGGCACCAGGATTTGCGTCAAGGGCGGCTTCGACAAATCGCGCATCTATCGCCTGGTCTATCGCGTCAAGGATCCGCTGGTGCTCGGACTCGGCCTCGCCGCGTTCCGCGACGCCGCGTCGTTCTTCCGCTATGCGACGCAAGACGACTTCGGTACGCCCAATCCGGTCGCGGGCGGCATCAGGTGGACGATCGTCCAGGGCACGTCGCAATCCGGCAACTTCATCAAGACGATGATCCACCTGGGCTTCACCGAGGACGACTCCGCCTTCCGCGGCCGTCGCATCTGGGACGGCGCGATTCCCTTCATCGCCGCGCGCCAGAACCCGATCGACTATCGCTTCGCGATCTCCGGCGGTGAGGGCAAGCTCTACGAGCAGGGGACCGATCCCGTGGTGTGGTGGGAAACCTACACCGACGTCGCGCGCGGCCGCGCGCCCGCCAGCATGCTCGACCGCTGTCGCGCGAGTGGCACCTGCCCGAAGATCACCGAGGTGAACGGGTCCGCGGAATACTGGAATCTGAGGATGTCGCCGGGCATCGTCGGCACCAAGGCCGACGTCGACATCCCGCTGCCGTCAGAGGTCCGCCGCTACTACGTGCCGAGCACGTCGCACGGCGGGGGCAATGGCGCGTGGACGCTCACGCCCGCACAGACAGGCAGCACCGTCGGCACGTGCGTGCTGCCGGCGAACCCGATGCCCGAGCAGCCGATCCTGCGCGCGCTCACCGACGCGACCATCGAGTGGGTGACCAAGGACCGCGAGATGCCGGCTTCCGCCTATCCCAAGCTTGCGGACGGCACGATGGTCCCGGAAAGCGCGCTCAATTTCCCGAACATCCCGGGCGCGCCGAATCCGCGCGGCCTCGTCAACACCGTGATCGACTACGACTACGGCACGAGCTTCAACTACAACGACATGGCGGGCTTCATCACCAATGCGCCGATCGTCGTCAGGAAGCTGATCCCGACCTACGTGCCGCAGGTCGACTCCGACGGCAACGAGATCCCCGGCATCAAGCCGCTGATGGCGGAGATGCCGCTCGGCACCTACACGGGATGGAACGTCACCGCGAACGGTTTCTACAAGGGACAGGCGTGCGCGTTCACGGGCGGGTTCATCCCGTTCGCCAAGACGAAGGCCGAGCGCCTGGCCAGCGGCGATCCGCGCCCGTCGCTCGAAGAGCGCTATCCTTCGTTCACGGCGTTCTACTTCCAGGCTGCGGCGGTGCTGAACCGCCTCGTCGCGCAACGTTACATGCGCGCCGAGGACGCGGCGACGGAGTTCAATGCCGCGTTGACGAGCGTGTTGGCCAACGGCTTCGTCGCCAAGGACGGTTTCGCCGAAGCGTACATGGCGCGCCGGGTGAGAGCGAAGGCCGCCATGGAGGAGAACTAGATGTTGCGCAACGCCTACATTGCCGTCGCGCTCTCGTGCGCCGCCACGCTTGCGCACGCGGACTATCCGGACAAACAGCTCACGTTCGTCGTGCCGTTCGCGGCAGGCAGCGCGACCGATCAGCTCGCGCGATCGCTCGGACAGGAGGTCACTCGCGTCACGAAGCAGACGGTGATCGTCGACAACAAGCCCGGCGCATCCGGTTTCATCGGAGCGGAAGCGGTGAAGAAGGCGGCACCCGACGGCTACACCGTCTTCATCACGACCAACACGACGCACGCGGCCAACGAGCACCTCTTCAAGAAGATTCCCTACGACCCGGTGAAGGACTACCTGCCCGTCACCGGGCTCGGCAAGGGCGGCCAGATCATGATCGTGAACATGAACGTGCCCGCCAAGAGTCGTCGCCGAGTTCATCGCGCTCGCGAAGTCGAAGCCCGGCAAGGTGAGCTTCGGCAGCGGCAGCTCGTCGTCGCGGGTCGCCGGCGAAATGTTGCAACAGCTCGCGGGCATCGAGCTCCTGCACGTGCCGTACAAGAGCAATCCGCTCGCGATCAACGATCTCCTGGGCGGCCAGATCGACATGATGATCACCGATACGGCCACGGGCCTGCCGCAGGTCAAGGGCGGCAAGGTGCGCGCGCTTGCGGTGTCCACCGCCAAGCGCTCGCCGCTCACGCCGGATTTGCCCACCATCGACGAGGCGGGCGTCAAGGGCTACGACATGGGCTTCTGGTTCGCGGCGTACGTGCCGGCGAATACCCCGCCCGCAGTGGTCAGCAAGCTGCACGACATCCTGGTCGAGGCGACCAAGGGTCCGCAGATGCAGCAGTTCTACGCGAGCACCGGCACCGATCCTTTCACCACGACGCCCGCGGAGCTCGGCAAGTTCCAGCTCGCGGAGTCGGACAAGTGGAAGGGCATCATCAAGAAGGCGGGCATCGAGCCCGAATGAGAAGCGGGCGGTGAAGACTGTGCGACTCGGCGGCGGCGCCGGCTTCGCGGGCGATCGTCTCGATGCGCCCGTGGATCTTGCCGAGCGCGGCAAGCTCGACTATCTGATCCTCGAGTGCCTTGCCGAGCGCACGATCGCGCTGGCCCAGCTGCGCCGCCGGCGCGATCCTGCCAGCGGCTACGACGCGCGACTTGCACGAGCGCGTCGAGTCGCTGCTGCCGACGCTCGTGCGCAATCGCGTCAAGCTCGTGAGCAACTTCGGCGCCGCAAACCCGCTCGCGGCGGCGGATGCCGTCGTCGACATCGCGCGACGACTGAAGCTGCCCATCAAGGTCGCCGCGGTCACCGGCGACGACGTGCTCGACGCGCTCGATCTTCGGCGCCCACGCTGGAGACGGGCGTGCCGCTGTCGTCGTTCGGTCCCGTCGTGTCGGCCAATGCATACCTTGGCGCGGAAGCCATGCTGCCCGCGCTCGCGAGTGGCGCCGACGTCATCCTCACGGGTCGCGTCGCCGATCCGTCGTTGTTCGTGGCACCGCTGATGCACGAGTTCGGCTGGACCCTGGACGACGTCGATCGACTCGCGCGCGGCACCGCCGTCGGTCATCTGCTCGAATGCGCGGGGCAGCTCTGCGGCGGTTACTTCGCGGACCCCGGCCGCAAGGAGATTCCCGACATGGCGAACCTGGGCTTCCCGTTCGCCGACGTCGACGCCGACGGCAACGCGACGCTCGGCAAGGTCGCGGACACCGGCGGGTGCATCACGCGCGCCACGGCGACCGAGCAACTTCTGTACGAAGTCACCGATCCGCATGGCTATCTCACGCCCGACGTCGTCGCCGACTTTTCGTCGGTGACGCTGACCGAATCGGCGCGCGATCGCATCGACGTGCGCGGCGCGCGCGGTCGCGTGCGCCCCTCGCAATTCAAGGTGAGCGTCGGGCTACCTCGCGGGCTACGTCGGCGAGGGCGAGATCGGCTACGCCGGCACCAACGCGATCGCTCGCGCGCAGCTCGCCGCGCAGATCGTGCGCGAGCGCCTGAACGGCCGGTTCTCCGAGTTGCGGATCGACCTGGTCGGCAGCACGTCGCTGCACGGCCGCGCTTTCGACGACGACGAGCGTCCCTACGAAGTGCGGCTGCGCGTGGCGGCGCGGGCGAAGTCGCGCGAGGAAGCGGCGATCGTCGGCGACGAGGTCGAGGCGCTGTACACCAACGGCCCCGCGGGCGGCGGCGGCACGCGCAAGTACGTGACCGAGCAGATCGGCATCGTGTCCACGCTCATCGATCGCGCACTTGTGACAACGCAGGTCGCCGTGCGCGAATGGAAAGCCCATGCCGAAGCTGTATGACCTTGCGCACTGTCGCGCCGGCGACAAGGGCAACACGTCGATCCTGTCGCTGATCGCTTATCGTCCCGACGACTATCGCGCTTCTGGCCGAGCGAGTGACCGTCGCTGCCGTCGCGCATCACCTGCGCGGCATCGTGCAAGGCGACGATGCGCCGCTACGAGCTTGCCGCAGTTGTCCGCGCTGCAATTCGTCTGCGAGCACTCGCTCAACGGCGGTGTCACGACGTCGCTGGCGCTCGACGCGCACGGCAAGTCGCTGTCGTTCGCACTGCTCGAGATGGAGATCTAGCGCCGCGGAGCAAGGCGCAGCAGCTTGCCGTTCGATTCGTCGGTCAAGAGGTACAGCAAGCCGTCGGGACCTTGCACCACGTCGCGCACGCGTCCCACGCCGCGCAGGTAGCGCTCCTCCTGCGTCACCCTGCCGTTGTCGAGGCGCAGCCGCACGAGGCCGCCGGGCGTGAGCGACCCGACGAAGAGATCGCCTTTCCACCCCGGATACGCGTCGCCGGTATAGAACGCAGCGCCCGACGGCGCGATCACGGGATCCCAGTAATACACAGGTTGCTCCATGCCGGGCTTCGCCGTGCCTTCGCCGATCTTCAATCCCGAGTAATCGACGCCGTAGGTGATAACCGGCCAGCCATAGTTCCTGCCCGCCTGCGGCGCGTTGAGCTCGTCGCCGCCGCGCGCACCGTGCTCGAGCGTCCACAGCTGGCCGGTCGCCGGATGCAGCGCCGCGCCCTGCAGGTTGCGGTGCCCGTACGACCAGATCTCGGGCTTGGCGCCGCTCCGCGCCGACGAACGGATTGTCCTTCGGAATGCTGCCGTCGGGATGGATGCGCACGACCTTGCCGAGCGTCGTCGACAGGTCCTGCGCACGCTCGCGCTCGCTGTAGCGGTCGCCGGTAGTCACGAACAGCGTGCCGTCGCGCGCGAAGACGAGCCGCGAGCCCCAATGATTGCCGCCGCCCACCTTCGGCGTCTGACGCCAGATCACCTGCACGTTGTCGAGCGCCGCATCGTTCAATGTTCCGCGGGCCACTGCCGTCCCCGCGCCGCCGCTGCCCGACTCCGAGAAGCTCAAGTACACGAGGCGATCGCGATCGAAGGTCGGCGACAGCGCGACGTCGAGCAGGCCTCGCCTGGCCCCCCGTCCGAACCCCCGGCACGCCGCCCACCGCGCGCCGCGTCTTGCCGTCGGCGCGCAATGCGCAACAGCTGCCCCGAGCGTTCGGTGACCAGCATGCTGCCGTCGGGCAGGAACGCGAGTCCCCAGGGATGATCGAGGCCGCTCGCGACTTCGACGACGTTGACGGGCGCGTCGACCGCCGACGGCGTCGGAGATTGTTGTGCCTGCGCGTAAACGTCGACCGCGGCGAACAGGAGCGCGATCTGCGCGGCGCGGGTCATTCGCCTTCCGGCCGCGTCATGGCCGCCGGGTCGATCCACTTGTCGAAGTCCTGCAGCGCTCACGAGGCCGAGCGCCAGCGCCGCCTCGCGCAGCGACGTGCCGTCGCGATGCGCCTTGAGCGCGATCTGCGCCGAGTTCTCGTAGCCGATGTGCGGGTTGAGCGCGGTGACGAGCATCAGCGACTCGTCGACGTTGCGGCGGATGCGCTCGCGGTTCGGCTCGATCCCGCGCGCGCAACGCTCGTCGAACGAGCGGAGGCCATCGGCCAGGAGCTCGATCGATTCGAGCATGTTGTGCAGGATGACCGGCTTGTAGACGTTGAGCTGGAAGTGTCCCTGCGTGCCGGCGAACGCGACCGCGGTGTCGTTGCCGAACACCTGCACGGCCACCATCGTCAGCGCTTCGCTTTGCGTGGGATTGATCTTGCCCGGCATGATCGACGAGCCGGGCTCGTTGTCGGGGATCGTGATCTCGCCGAAGCCCGCGCGCGGGCCGCTCGCGTACAGGCGCACGTCGTTGGCGATCTTCATCGCGATGCCGCCCAGCGTGCGCAGCGCGGCGCTCGCGTTGACCATCGCGTCGTGCGCCGACAGCGCGGCGAACTTGTTGTGCGCCGACGTGAACGGCTTGCCCGTCGCCTGCGCGATGTGCTGCGCGACGACGCTCGCCGAAGCGCGCCGGCGAATTGATGCCGGTGCCGACCGCGGTGCCGCCGAGCGCGAGCGGATAGAGCGCGTCGCGCGCCTGGTGCAGGTACTTCGTCGCGTCGTCGAGCTGCGCCACCCAGCCGGAGATCACCTGGCCGAGCGTCACCGGCGTCGCGTCCTGCAGATGCGTGCGGCCGAGCATCACCACGTCCGCGAATGCGTGCGCCTTGCCGTCGAGCGTCGTCGCGCAGCTGCGTCGACCGCCGGCAACAGCGCGCGATCGAGCTCCTCGACCGTCGCGATGTGCATCACGGCCGGGAAACGCGTCGTTCGACGACTGGCTGCGATTGACGTCGTCGTTGGGATGAATCGGCTTCTTGCTGCCGACGCGTGCCGCCGGCGAGCTGGATCGCGCGATTGGCGATCACCTCGTTGGCGTTCATGTTCGACTGCGTGCCGGAGCCGGTCTGGAACACGACCAGCGGAAACTCGTCGTCCCACTTGCCGTCGATCACTTCCTGCGCGGCGCGCACGATGAGCTCGGCCTTGTCCGGCGGGCAGCGCGCCGAGCTCGGCGTTGGCGCGCGCCGCGGCCTGCTTCACGATGCCGAACGCGCGCACCACCGGCCGGCCGAAGGCGAAGCGCGAGACGCCGATCGGAAAGTTGTCGACCGAGCGCTGCGTCTGCGCGCCCCACAGGCGATGCGCCGGCACGGGCACCTCGCCCAGCGCGTCCTTCTCGATGCGCTTGTCGGTCATGCCCCCGAGTTTACGCTTCGCACTATGCAGGGCGGCCTTCGGCCGCCTGGATGCACCGCGTCGGGCTCGAGCCCGACCTACCCCGCCTTCCGTCGACGTGAACCGTTCGTCTTCGCCGCCTGGATCGGCAGCATCGCGCGCAGCTCCGCGGCGAGCCTGCGCTGGCGCTCGTCGAGTCCGGTCTGCGCTTCGGTCCATTCGAGCAGCGCGTGCGCGCGCCGGCGATCGGCGGCGGTGCGCAGCAGCTTCGGCAGCGACCGCTTCGCGCGCTCGGGCTCGAACTCGACGACGATCGTCTCCTCCTGCAGCAGGCGGCGGCGCTCGTCCTCCGACAGGTGCGCGATCTCGTCTTCCGGCGAGCAGGAGCTCGCGCGTCTTCTGCATCTGCGACAGCCGGCGGCGCCCGCTGCCCGCCTTGCTGATCAGCATCGCGATGCGCGCGAGGCCCTCGACCGCGCTGCCTTCCTCGATCGTGTCGAGCACTTCGCGCACCGCCGGGAATCGAGCGCGGATCGAACTTGCCCTTGCGCCGCATTGCCTCGCGCTCGTCGGCCATCTGCAGCGACATCATGTTGCCGTACACCTCGAAGAACGCGGCCTCCGACGCCGCGTCGCGCAGGTCGCGGTACAAGTCGAGCGCGGCGCTCACGCATTCCGACGCGAGCTGTCTCGAGCTTGACGCTGTCGTTGTCGTCGCGCGCGCGGCCGGCGATTGCGCATGCACCGTCGCCGCGACGTGCGACAACGGCCACAGCCACGGGTTCTTGTCCGACAGCGCCCAGTACTGCACGCGCAGCGGATGGAAATCGCGCAGCGCCTTGGCGAACCACTCGGGCATCGCGTCGCGCACGAACGGCCGCACGAGCAGCGAATACGCGCGCTCGACAGCTCCGACAGCGCGGCCACCGCCTCGAACGGCTTCTCGTCGACGCGATCGTATTTCTGCAGCGAGCGCAGGTCCTCGACCTTGCGCTCGGTCAGCGTGACGTCGTACGTGATCTCGCCGTCGGCGCCTGCAGGTGCTCCTCGATGTGCATGCCGTACAGGCCCGGCGGCAGCTGCTGGATGTACTTCAGCACCTCGACGATCTGCGCGTGCTCCTTCTTCGCGACCTGCCCCGACACGAAGATGCCGAGATGGCCGACGTCCTCGTGCAGCAGGCCGACGATCGTCTGGCCGTTGGCCTTGATCTCCTCCGTCGAGCTGTAGACGTCGGCGATCCAGTTGAACGCCTGCTGCGGCGGCGTGATGTTGTCGCCCATCGACGCGAAGACGATGATCGGCTGCTTGATCGACTTCAGATCGAAGTAGCGGCCGGGGCCGAGCCGCGCCTCGCCCGACGACGAGCTTGTTGCCGACGAAGAGGTTGTTGACGATCCAGCGGATCTCCTCTTCGTTGAAGAGGTAGAACCCGCCCCACCAGCGCTCGAATTCGAGAAAGCGCTCCGGCTCGGTGTCGATGTTCGCGTACAGGTGGTACCACTTCTCCCACAGCGTGTTGGCGGGATTGAGGTTCTCGAAGTTCTGCACGAGATGGGCGCCGTCGAACTTGCCCGCGCCCGAGGTCGGCGGCGAACAGCGACAACCACGCGCCGCCCAGGAGCCCGCCGGCGTAGCGCATCGGCGACTCGCCGTCGTTGCCCGACCAGTACGACATCGGCGCGCCGTTGATCACGAGCGGACCCGCGATCTCCGGCCGCGCCGCGGCCAGCATCATCACCGCCCAGCCGCCCTGGCAATTGCCGACGATCGCCGGCTTCTGGCTTTGCGGATGGCGCTCGGCCACGATGCGGATGAACTCGGCTTCGGCATCGGTGATGTCGGCGAGCGTCTGCCCGGGCATCGGATCGGGATAGAAGATGACGAAGTACACCGGATGTCCGGCGCGCCAGCGCGACGCCGACTTCGGAGTCGTCCTTGAAGCCGCCGATGCCCGGGCCGTGTCCCGCGCGCGGGTCGACGATCACGAACGGCCGCTTGGCGTCGTCGACCTCGACGCCGCTTCGGCGGAATGATGCGCACCAGCGCGTGATTGGCCGGGCCGCTCGTAGGTGCGCGCGTCCGCGATCATTTCGTATCTGTAGTTGAGCACCGGCGGCTTGCCCGCGGCCTCGTGCTCGAGCCACTGGTTGCCGCGCTGGCGCAGCGTGTCCCAGTACAGCACCGAGCGCTGCGCGGCGTCGATCGTGTATTCCGCCCATTGCCGCGCGAACTCGAACGGGGTCTTCGGTGCGGCCCCGATCGCCGTCCGTGTACGCCTTGTGCGCGCCGCGGACGCGGTCGGCGTAAGCGCTCGTTGGCGGCGCGGACGCGGCGCTGCAGCAGGTCGGCGACCGTACCGCGAGATCCGAATCGAGCGGTCGATGGTGCGGTTGAGGTCAGCCATAGCGGTCACTCGCGAAGCACCTCATTGTGCAGTGCAATATTCTAGCACCGGCACCGACGCCCTGTGCAAGGTGAGCGGGCGTGCCTCGAGTAGGGCGACGTACCCTTCTAGCTGCCGCGAGACCTCCCTCAGAAGGCGGTACGTCCCTGAATCCGGGAGGCCTACAGGCCCGAGCCAGGCGATGGTCGAGTCTCGAGCTCCGGATTGGGCAGCGACGAAGCCCTTGTAGCCGACAGCCTCGAGCGCCTCGCGGCCGGGCTTGGAATCGCGCAGCGTCAGCAACGCCTGCGCGGATCTTCTGCTGCTCGTCGTCGGGCATCTTGGTCGAGACGATGATCTGCTTGATCGGCACCGGGCGCGAGCGATGAGCACCTTGCCGCCCTTGTCCGTCCACGCCTTGACCACCGCGTTGGCCGCGGTGGCGCCGGCGTTGCGCGAAGCCGTTCTCGATGTAGAACGGCACGGCATCCTGGTAGCGCGTCGTGATGACGCGCACCGTCGTCGGCGTCGGCTCGCTGTCGCGTCGTCGCGGTCAGCTTCTCCCCGCGGAACATCGCGCGCACCATCACGGCCGTGATCGAATCCGGGATCGGGCGTGACGAGCGTGCGCCCCTTGAGATCGTCCATCGTCTTGAGCGGCGCATCCGTCGTGATCAGCAACGACACCGTGTACTCGGTGAAGCCGGTCGTCCACGCGACCGCCTTGTAGCGCCCCGCCTTGATCTCGGCCATCGACACGTGCGCCGGATGGATATAGGCGACGTCGTACTCCTGCTTGGCGAGGCCGGCGCGCACGTCGTTGTAGGCCGGCACCAGCACGATCCTCACGTGCCGCCCGGTGGCCTTGCGCGATGACGTCGGCGAGCGGCGCGAACTTGTCGCGGATCTCCTTCGGCGTCGCCTGGTAGGTGACGCCTTCGGTGACTGCGAACACGAGCTCGTTCTGGGCGCTCGCCGGCACCGCCAACCCATCCACAAACACAAACCCAGCCGCGCACCAAGTGCATCCCCCGCGTATTGATTATTGTCCCCTCTATGCTAGGTTGCGCCCGCATATGGTCCGTCTGCTGCTGCTCATCGTCATCGTCGTCGTCGTCGCGCTGCTCGTGCGGCGGCTGGTGACGGCCATGCGCAAGCCGGGCGCAGCCGAACGCGATGCCGCGGAGCGATCGGAGAGTACTGAAGCAAAACTCGTACGCTGCGTCGAATGCGGCGCGTTCGTGCCCAAGAGCAACACTGTACCTGTAGACAACGGCTTCCGTTGCGGCGCCGGCTGCTCCCCCGCTGACGCCCCTTATACGAGCGTTCTACGAGTTTGCCGAGTGAGCGACTCCATTCGCCTCGACCGCCGAAGACGCCGTCGCCGTTGCTGTAGACCACGGAATGTCGGCGCCGACGTCGAACGTCACCACGTGGCGCGCAGCGACATATTCCTGCCCTGCGGTTGCGGCAGACGAGCTCCGCAGCCGGGAACGAGACTCGCGACCCCAACAAAAAGGGCGGCCGTCGGGCCGCCCTCTCGTTGCGTGGCTGCGCCTCAGGTGCGGTTCCTGAACTTGCGGATGGCTTCGAGCTGCGCGGCGGCCGCGGAAAGCTCGGCTTGCGCCGCGGCGATGTTGCCGGCCGAGCCCATTCTTGAGCGCCTCCTCCGCCTTCTTCTTGGACTCCAGCGCCTTCGCCTCGTCGAGATCGTTGCGCGCGAATGGCGGTGTCGGCGAGCACCGTCACCCTCGTGGGCTGCACTTCGAGAAAGCCGCCCTTGCACGAACACGAACTCGTCCTGGTCCGTCGCCCGGCAGCTTGATGCGCACGGCACCGGGGCGGATCTGCGTGAAGAGCGGCGTGTGCCGCGGGTAGACGCCGAGCTCGCCCTCGACGCCGGGCAGCACGACGAACTCGGCCTCGCCCGAGTAGATCTGCTCTTCGGCGCTTACGACGTCGACGTGGATGGTGTTGGCCATGCCATTTCGTACTCCTTACTGCAGCGTCTTCGCCTTCTCGAACGCTTCCTCGATCGTGCCGACCATGTAGAACGCCTGCTCGGGCAGCGCGTCGCACTCGCCGTTGACGATCATGTTGAAGCCCTTGATCGTGTCCTTGAGCGAGACGTACTTGCCCGGCGACCCGTGAACACTTCGGCCACGAAGAACGGCTGCGACAGGAAGCGCTGGATCTTGCGCGCGCGCGACACCGCGAGCTTGTCCTCCGGCGAGAGCTCGTCCATGCCCAGGATCGCGATGATGTCGCGCAGCTCCTTGTAGCGCTGCAGCGTCTGCTGCACGCGGCGCGTGCAGTTGTAGTGCTCGTCGCCGATGACGTGCGGGTCGACCTGGCGCGACGTCGAGTCGAGCGGGTCGACCGAAGGATAGATGCCGAGCGACGCGATGTCGCGCGACAGCACGACGGTGGCGTCGAGGTGGCCGAACGTCGTCGCCGGCGACGGGTCGGTCAGGTCGTCCGCCGGCACGTACACGGCCTGGATCGACGTGATCGAGCCGGTCTTGGTCGACGTGATGCGCTCCTGCAGGCGGCCCATTTCCTCCGCGAGCGTCGGCTGGTAGCCCACCGCGGACGGCATCCGGCCGAGCAGCGCCGACACTTCGGTGCCGGCCAGCGTGAAGCGGTAGATGTTGTCGATGAACAGCAGCACGTCGCGGCCCTCGTCGCGGAACGACTCCGCGATGGTCAGGCCGGTCAGCGCGACGCGCAGCCGATTGCCCGGCGGCTCGTTCATCTGGCCGTACACCATCGACACCTTCGACTTCGCGAGGTCGTCCTTGTTGACGACGCCGGAGTCGATCATCTCGTGGTAGAAGTCGTTGCCTTCGCGGGTGCGCTCGCCGACGCCGGCGAACACCGACAGGCCCGAGTGCGCGGTCGCGATGTTGTTGATCAGCTCCATCATCGTCACGGTCTTGCCCACGCCGGCGCCGCCGAAAAGGCCGATCTTGCCGCCCTTGGCGAACGGGCAGACGAGGTCGATGACCTTGATGCCGACCTCGAGCAGCTCGGTCGACGGCGACAGCTCCTCGTACGCCGGCGCCTGGCGGTGGATCGACATCGACTTCGCGGCGTTCACCGGCCCGCGCTCGTCGATCGGCCGGCCCAGCACGTCCATGATGCGGCCGAGCGTCTCCGTGCCGACCGGCACCGTGATCGGCGCCTTGGTGTTGACCACCTTCATGCCGCGGCGCAGGCCGTCGGAGCTGCCGAGCGCGATGGTGCGCACGACGCCGTCGCCCAGCTGCTGCTGCACCTCGAGCGTCAGCCCGATCTCGTCGAGCTTCAGCGCGTCGTAGATCTCGGGGATCTGGTCGCGCGGAAACTCCACGTCGACGACCGCGCCGATGCACTGAACAATGGTTCCTTCGTTCATGGTGCTTCCTCAACTTCGTCGATTCGAATTCGTTTCAGACCGCCGCCGCGCCGCCGACGATCTCCGACAAGTTCCTTCGTGATCGCCGCCTGCCGCGTCTTGTTGTAGATCAGCTGCAGCTCCTGGATGATCTTGCCCGCGTTGTCGGAGGCGGCCTTCATCGCCACCATCCGCGCCGACTGCTCCGAGGCCATGTTCTCGTTGACCATCTGGAACACGGTCGCCTCGAGGTAGCGGCGCATCATGCCGTCGAGCAGCTCGCGCGCGTCGGGCTCGTAGATGTAGTCCCACGTGCCTTCGCCGATCTCCGCCGTGCGCACCTCGCCCGCCGCGGTCCTGAACTGGTGCGGGATCGGAATGATCGCGGCCGTGCCGCGGCTCCTGGCGCATCGTGTTGATGAACGTCGTGAAGAACACGTGCACCTCGTCGACCTTGCCGGCGAGGTACTCGTCGATCAGCGTCTTCACCGGGCCGACCATCCTGTCGAGATGCGGGCCGGTCGCCCAGCTGCACGACGCTCGCGACCACGTTGCCGCCCATCCGCTGCAGGAAGCCCAGTCCCCTGCCGCCGATGGCGACGTAGTCGACGTCGATGCCCTTCGCCTTCCAGTCCTTGTGCGCCTTGCAGCACCAGGCGCAGCACGTTCGTGTTGAGGCCGCCGCACAGACCCTTGTCGGTCGTGACGACGATGGCGCCGACGCGCTTCACCTGCTCGCGCGGCACGAGGAACGGATGGCGATACTCGGTATTCGCCTTCGCGATGTGCAGCACGATGTTGAACAGCTTCTCGATGTACGGGCGCGTCGCGCGCATCCGGTCCTGCGCCTTCTTCATCTTCGAGGCCGCGACCATCTCCATCGCCTTGGTGATCTTGCGCGTGCTCTGCACGCTCTTGATCTTGTTGCGGATTTCTTTCGAACCAGCCATGTCAGTCCGATGCTGCCTGTAGCGGCTTCGGTCCCGCCGGGAACCCGCGTCGGGCTGACGCCCGCGCGACATCAGTAGGTGCCCGTCTTCTTGAAGTCCTCGATCGCCGCCGACAGCGCCTTCTCGTCGTCCGCCGTCAGGTCCCCCGTCTTCGCGATCTTGTCGATGATCGCCGGGTACTTGCCCTTCATGAACTGGCGCAGCGCCGCCTCGAACGCGAGCGCCTTCTCGACCGGCACGTCGTCGTAATAGCCCGTTGTTCACGCCGAACAGCGTGAGCGCCTGCTCGGCCACCGACAGCGGCGCGTACTGCGGCTGCTTCATGAGCTCGGTCACGACCCGGCCGCGGTCGAGCTGCTTGCGGGTGGCCTCGTCGAGGTCGGAGGCGAACTGCGCGAACGCCGCGAGCTCGCGGTACTGCGCGAGCGACAGGCGCACGCCGCCGCCCAGCTTCTTGATGACCTTGGTCTGCGCGTTGCCGCCGACGCGGGACACCGAGATGCCCGCGTTGATCGCGGGACGGATGCCGGCGTTGAAGAGGTCGGTCTCGAGGAAGATCTGGCCGTCGGTGATCGAGATCACGTTGGTCGGCACGAACGCGGTGACGTCGCCCGCCTGCGTCTCGATGATCGGCAGCGCGGTGAGCGAGCCGGTCTTGCCCTTGACTTCGCCCTTGGTGAACTTCTCGACGTACTCGGCATTGACGCGCGCGCCGCGCTCGAGCAGGCGCGAATGCAGGTAGAACACGTCGCCGGGATACGCTTCGCGGCCCGGCGGGCGGCGCAGCAGCAGCGACACCTGCCGGTACGCCCACGCCTGCTTGGTCAGGTCGTCGTAGATGATCAGCGCGTCCTGCCCGCGGTCGCGGAAGTACTCGCCCATCGTGCAGCCGGAGTAGGGCGCGATGTACTGCAGCGCGGCGGATTCCGACGCCGTCGCGGCGACGACGATCGTGTAGTCCATCGCGCCGTGCTCGGTGAGCTTGTTCACCACGTTCTTGATCGACGATGCCTTCTGCCCGATCGCGACGTAGACGCAGATCAGGTCCTTGCCCTTCTGGTTGATGATCGTGTCGACCGCCACCGCCGTCTTGCCGGTCTGGCGGTCGCCGATGATGAGCTCGCGCTGGCCGCGGCCGATCGGCACCATCGCATCGATCGCCTTGAGCCCCGTCTGCACCGGCTGCGACACCGATTGCCGCTCGATCACGCCCGGCGCGACTTTCTCGATCACGTCGCGCATCTTGGCGTTGACCGGGCCCTTGCCGTCGATGGGGCGGCCGAGCGAATCGACCACGCGGCCGATGAGCTCCGGTCCCACCGGCACATCGAGAATGCGGCCCGTGCACTTGACGGTGTCGCCTTCCTTGATGTTCTCGTATTCGCCCAGGATCACCGCGCCGACCGAATCGCGCTCGAGGTTCAGCGCGAGGCCGAACGTATTGTTCGGGAAACTCGAGCATCTCGCCCTGCATCGCGTACGACAGGCCGTGGATGCGGCAGATGCCGTCGGAAATCGACACCACCGTGCCCTGCGTCTTGACCTCCGCCGCCGTGTCGAGATGCTCGATCTTGGCTCTTGATGAGTTCGCTGATTTCCGACGGGTTCAGTTGCATATCGTCACACCTGTCGCGGCAGAATCCCGGAGTTACGCATGCATGGTGCGAAGCTTGCGCACGGTCATCGCCCGCAGCGCTCCTGCACGGTGCCGTCGATCACGTTGTCGCCGACGGTGATGCGCGCGCCGCCGATCAGTTCCGGCTTCACGACCACCGTCGCCTCGACCTTCTGCCGAAGCGGCGCTCGAGCGCGGTGGTCAAGCTCGGCGAGGTCGTTGCCTTCGAGCGGGAACGCCGTCTCGATCGTGGCCTTGGCCACGCCGTCGGCCTCGTCCTTCAGCGTTTCGAACAGCGACGGATCGCCGGCATCAGCGCGATCCGGTCGGCCTCGATCAGCACGCGCACGAAGTTGCGGCCTTCCGCGTTGAGCCCGTCGCCGCAGATCGACAGCAGCAGCGATTCCTTCGCGGCGGCGTCGAGCATGCGGATTGTCGAGCGCCGTCGGCGACCCGCGGGTCGGCGACGACGCGGCTCGCGAGCTTCAGCATCTGCGACCACACCGGCAGCGCGTTGCTGCTCGCGGGCGAGCGAGAACGCCGCTTCGGCGTACGGACGGGCGATGGTGGTGAGCTCGGCCATGGCGCGTCTTACAGTTCGCGCTTCAGCTGCGCGAGCAGCTGCGGCGTGCGACGTTGCGGTCGACGTCCTCCTTCAGGATCTTCGTCGCGCCGGCGACCGCGAGATCCGCGACCGAATCGCGCAGCTGTTCCTTCGCCCGCGCGACTTCCTGCTCGATCTCGGCCTTGGCCGCGGCGATGATGCGGTCGGCTTCGGCCTTGGCGTCGATCTTCGCCTGCTCGATCGTCTCGGCCTTGAACTTCTCGCCGATCGCGACGATCTCCGCCGACCGCGCCTTGGCTTCCGCCAGCATTTCCGCGTCGCGCTTTTCCGCACTGGCGAGCTCCTTGCGCCCCTGCTCGCCGGCGGCGAGGCCATCGGCGATCTGCTTCTGCCGCGTCTCGATGGCGCGCATCAGCGGCGGCCAGACGAAACGCGCGCAGAACCAGATGAAGGCCGTGAACGCGACGGCCTGCATGATCAGGGTCAGATTGAAATTCATGACGACCTCGTCTACGAAGGAGTTCGGACCGCGGCCTTACTTGGGAACGACGGACAGCAGCGGGTTGGCGAACGCGAAGAACATCGCGAGGCCGACGCCGATGATGTACGACGCGTCGATCAGGCCGAGCAGCAGGAAGACCTTCGCCTGCAGCTGCGGCATGAGCTCCGGCTGGCGCGCGGCGCCTTCGAGGAAGCGCGAGCACATGATGCCCACGCCGACGCACGCGCCGAGCGCGCCCAGGCCGATCATGAGGCCGATGCCGATCGGCGGTGTTGGACTGGATCATCGCCAGCAGTTGCTCATTTTCCATTTTTCGTTTCCTTTCGGCTTTGACGGGTGAAGACGATGGAGACGAAACTAGATCAGTGATGCTCCTCGCCCATCGCGATGTAGACGATGGTGAGCATCATGAAGATGTACGCCTGCAGCAGGACGATCAGGATGTGGAAGATCGCCCAGCCCAGATTGAGGACGCCGCTGAACAAGGTGCCGTACGAGGCCGCTCGCGGCCCACATGCCGAGCAGCAGGAAGATGATCTCGCCCGCGTAGATGTTGCCGAACAGACGCAGGCTGTGCGACAGCGGCTTGCTGATGAACTCGACCAGGTTGAACAGGAAGTTGAACGGCCACAGCACCGGGTGGTGGCCGAACGGCGCGACGAAGAGCTCCTTGGTCCAGCCGCCGACGCCCTTCGTCTTCATGCCGAAGATGATCATCAGCGCGAACACGGTCAGCGCCAGCGCGAACGTCGTGTTGATGTCGGCGGTCGGCACGATGCGCCAGTTGTGAAGGCCGACGGAGCCGAGCGCGGTCGCGATGATGTCGACGGGCAGGAAGTCCATCGAGTTCATGAGGACCACCCACACGAACACGGTCAGCGCGATGGGCGCGACCCAGAGGCTGTCGCCGTGGTAGATGCCCTTGACCTGGTCGTTGACGAAACTGACGCAGAGCTCGACGAACGCCTGCGTCTTCGACGGCACGCCCGAGGTCGCTTTGCGCGTGACGAGCCACATGAAGCCGAAGCCGATGAAGCCGAGCACGATCGACGTCACGATCGTGTCGAAGTTGATCGACCAGAAGCTCGTATTGCCCACCTGCTTCACCATGAAGGTCAGGTGGTGCTTGATGTACTCGGACGGGGATTCGTACGAGGCGGCCATCGAATTGTGTGTGAGGTCTATTTGCGGTCGAGCAGGGCCATGCGGAACAGCAACACGGTGATCACGAACGTGGCGAAGAACGCCACGGGCACGACGTCCTTGTAGGTCGCCAGCACGAGCCATAGCTGGCCGACGATCACCAGGATCTTCGATGCTTCGGCGCGGAACAGCGCCGCCACGGTGCCGCCGGCGGACGTCGGATGGGAAATGGTGTACACGACCGCGAACACGACCACGGCCGCGATGTTGACGATCCCTCCCAGCACGGCCGACAACGCCGCATGACCCCCGCCCCAGGCGAACGCGACGACGGCCATCGCGACGGTCACGATCGCCTGCCATTTCAGCACGCGGCGGATCGCGGGGGTCGACAGTGGCGCCTGCGCGCTCATGAGGCCGGCGCGCGATTGTTCAAAAGTCTCAAGGGCGCGCGCTCGAACGTACAGAAGCAAACCCTTCAATTTTACATGAAAACTTCTGACGGAGAACGTCGCTCGGCCGGCAAGCGCTTCGCGCGCCGGGCGCGCGTCGCCTATCCGCCGGACAACGCGCCGACGATCATGATCTCGTCGCCGGGTTTCAGGAGTGCGTCGGGATCGCGCTGCACCGACATGCCCACGAACACCTGGACGTGCGGCCGCACCTGGCCCGCCTCGTCGATCATGCGAAAGCGTATGCCGGGGAACCTGGCGTCGAGCGCGGCGAACACGTCGCGCCAAGCGCGGCGACTCCGCGTCGACGACCGCCTTGATGCGCGCGGCGCCCTGCGTATAGGAGCGAAGCTGCGTCGGGATCGCGACGTTGAACGTCTGCAGCTTATGCGCTGGCTTCGACCGCGTAGATCTCCGGCAGGTGCTGCGCGAGGCATTTCCAGGTGCGCCCTTCGTCGCGGCTGCCCCACACCTCGCCCGACGTCGTGCCGAAATACACGCCCGCGATCGTGAAACGCGTCGACGCTCATGGCCTGCCGCTTCACCGTCCACCAGGCCTGCGACTTCGGCATGCCGTCCGCCTGGCGCTTCCACGTCTTGCCGCCGTCGCGCGTGCGATAGGCCGCGGGCTTGCCGCCGGGCGACATGCGCGGCCAGACGTCGGTGCCGTCCATGGGGAACACCCACGCGGATTCGGCATCGTGCGGATGCGGCACCATCGGAAGGCCGATGTCGCCGACCGACTTCGGCATGTTGTTGCCGATGTGCTCCCAGCGCGTCGCGGGCCGGTCGAGGCGATAGATGCCGCAATGGTTCTGCTGATAGAGGCGGTCGGGATTGCTCGACAGTCGCACGCAGTGCGGATCGTGGCCGTACTCGGGATCGGGCATTGGCAGGAAGTCAGCGCGCACGCCCTGGTTCAGCGGATGCCAGTCGGCGCCGGCATCGTTCGACTCGAACACGCCACCGCTCGACATCGCGACATACATGTGCGCGGGATCGCGCGGGTCGATGATGATCGAATGCAGCTTCGGGCCGTCGGGCGTGCCGTCCTGGTCGCCGCCGCACCACGCCTTGCGTTGCGGATGCGCGTTGAATCCGGCGACGCCTTTCCACGTCGCGCCGCCATCGTCCGATCGGAACAGGCCTTGCGGCGACGTGCCGGCGTACCACACACCCGGCTGCGATGCATGTCCCGGCGTCAGCCAGAACGTGTGGTCGACGACGCGACCGCTGTCGGGTGCGAACGCCGGCGGCGTTGCCGCTTCCTTCCACGTGCGCCCGTTGTCCAGCGAGCGGAACACGGTCGGCCCGAGATGTCCGGTGCGCGCCGCGGCGAGCATCGTCTTGCCGTCGCGCGGATCGAGCACGGCGTGATGCACGATGTGCCCGAGGAATTTCGGCGCGCGACAGCTTCCAGGCGCGCCGGGTCGCATCGCCCGTGAGCGTCCACAAGCCCTTGCGGGTGGCGATCGAGAAGGCGCACCCGTCGCGGAGTGGCGACGCGTGGGCGTGCGGCGCGCGGCATGTTGATCCGCCTTTCGTGTGAAATCCCGGGAGGCGAAACAGCTACGCCTGCGCGGCGCGCTGTGCAAGCGCTGTGTTGCGGTCGATCGTGTTAGCCTTTGCGATCCGCACACTCTTTTTCGCGCGCAGGAGCACTGCCATGACGATCAAGGTTGGCGACAAGCTGCCGGAAGGCACGCTGTCCGAATTCGTCGAAGTCGAAGGCAACGGCTGCAGCGTCGGCCCGAACCAGTTCAAGGTCGAAGACCTCACCAAGGGCAAGAAGGTCGTGATCTTCGGGCTGCCCGGCGCGTTCACGCCGACGTGCTCGGCGAAGCACGTCCCGTCGTACCTCGCCAACTACGACAAGCTGAAGGCGAAGGGCGTCGACGAGATCATCTGCATGTCGGTCAACGACCCGTTCGTGATGGGCGCATGGGCGCGCGACCAGAAGACCGGCGACAAGGTGCACATGATGGCCGACGGCAGCGCGGACTACACGAAGAAGCTCGGCCTCGAGCTCGACCTGACCGGCGCGCGGCATGGGCGTGCGCTGCCAGCGCTTCTCGATGCTGGTCGACGACGGCGTCGTGAAGGCGCTCAACGTCGAAGCGCCCGGCAAGTACGAGGTCTCCGGCGGCGACACGATGCTGACGCAGCTGTAGGTCGGGCTTCAGCCCGACGCGATATCCCGGCGGACTGAAGTCCGCCACCTGACGTTGATCGTGCCCTTCATCCCGGCCTCGTAGTGGCCGGGGACGAGGCACGCGTACTCGAACGTTCCGGCGCGGTTGAATCGCCAGACCATCTCGCCGCTCTTGCCGGAAGCACGTGCACCATGGACGGCGCGGCGTGCACGTGCTGCGTGTGATGCGCGTGCGCGTTGCCCGATTGCGCGCGCTTCATGGCCTGCGCGTGCTTGTCGATGTCGCCCTTGGTGCCCAGCACGAGCTCGTGCATCGTCGCGCCCTTGTTGGCGACGACGAAACGCACCGTCTCGCCGAGCTTCACGTCCAGCGCCGCCGGCGCGTAGCGCATGTCGTCGCTCATGTCGATCGCGATCGTGCGCGTGACCTTCGAAGGATCGCCGGCGATGCCGAAGGCGGTCTGCTCGGCGGCGATCGCCACCGACGCTACGAACATCAAGGCAAGGGTGACGATCTTCATCGAATCCGCGAGGATGCCGTCGAGCTCCTCGAGGCTCGAGTAGTGGATGACGATGCGCCCCGCGCCCTTGCGGCCGGGCTCGATGTGCACCTTCGCGCCCAGCGTTTCCGCGAGCTCGGTTTCGAGGCGCACGGTGTCGGCGTCGCGCGACGACGCGGCCGGCGGGTCGCACGCTGCGCGGGATTGAGCAGCGTGGCGACGAGCCGCTCCGTTTCGCGCACCGACAGCGTCTCGTTGACGACGCGCGCGGCGGCGCCGCCTTGCTGCGCCACCGGCAGCGCAAGCAGCGCGCGCGCATGTCCCATCTCGAGCGCGCCGTTCATGAGGTGGTCCTGCGCGGGCTTGGCAAGCTGCGTCAGCCGCAGGAGATTGGTCACCGCGCTGCGCGAGCGGCCGACCGCCTTCGCCGCCGCGTCGTGCGTCAGCCCGAACTCGTCGATCAGGCGCGTCAAGCCCAACGCCTCCTCGAGCGGATTCAGGTCCTCGCGCTGGATGTTCTCGATCAGCGCCAGCGCGAGCGCGTTGTTGTCGCGACGCTCTTGACGAGCGCCGGCACCTCGCTTCAGTCCCGCGCGCTGCGCGGCGCGCCAGCGGCGCTCGCCGGCGACGATCTCGAAGCGTCCGCCCTCGACCGGCCGCACGAGGATCGGCTGCATCACGCCCTGCTCGCGAATCGATTCGGCGAGCTCGTCGAGCGCCGTCTCGTCCATGCGGGTGCGCGGCTGGAACTTGCCGGGGCGGATGCGATCGATCGCGATCGTCTGCAGCGCGTCGCGCCCGCTCTCGTCTCGTTGCCGCCGGCGAGCAGCGCATCGAGCCCGCGGCCCAGTCCCTTGGGTCGAATCATGCGTGCTACGCCTCGGGACGACGCTTGCCGCGGCCGCGCTTCGTCCGGCGAAGCATTTCGCCGGCGAGCGCGAGATAGGCGAGCGCGCCCTTCGACTGCGGCTCGAGCTTCAGCGCCGGAACGCCGTGCGACGGCGCCTCGGCGAGCCGCACGTTGCGCGGAATGATCGTGCGAAAGAGCTTGTCGCCGAAATGCCGCTCGAGCTCCGCCGTCACGTTGAGCGCGAGCGTGTTGCGCGGGTCGTACATCGTGCGCAGCAGGCCCTCGATCTCGAGGGTCGGATTGAGATGCGCGCGCACTTTCTTGAGCGTCTGCACGAGATCGGACAAGCCCTCGAGCGCGTAGTACTCGCATTGCATCGGGATCAGCACCGAATGCGCGGCGCACAAGCCGTTCAGCGTGAGCAGCGACAGCGACGGCGGACAATCGAGCAGGATGAAGTCGTAGTCCGGCGCCACTTCGTCGATCGCCGATTTCATCTGCGACAGCGCTTCGGCGAGCGCGTCCTTCAATCGCGTCTCGCGCTCGGGCAGATCGACGAGCTCGATCTCCGCGCCGGCGAGGTCGCGATTGGCGGGCACGAGGTCGAAGTCGCCCGTCGGCGATGCCACGCGCACGTCGGCGATCTTGCGCTCGCCGAGCAGCACCTGATACACGGTGGCGTCGCCTGCGTGCGCTTGTCGAGTCCTGCGCCCGTCGTCGCGTTGCCTTGCGGATCGAGATCGACGAGCAGCACGCGACGCTTCATCGCGCACAGGCTCGCCGCGAGATTGACCGCCGTGGTGGTCTTGCCGACGCCGCCCTTCTGATTCGCGACGGCGATGATGCGTGTCATGAGCTTGCGCATGATGATGAGATGGCGCGCGGCATCGAGGCCGGGCACGGCGAGCACCGGCGTGCGATCACCGTGAATGCCGTCCTGGAGTTCCGCGAGCTCCTCCTCCGGATGCACGCCCTTCATTGCCACCAGCATGCCGTGCGGCGCCAGATGGCGCGCGGAGGTCGCGGCGAACGTCGCGAGGTCGGCGAACGCACGCGAGATCACGATGTCGTAGGGCGCTTCGGTCGCGAAGTCCTCGACGCGCGCCGCGTGCGCGGCCACGTTGCTCAAGCCCGAGCTCGATCGTCGCCTGGCGTGAGGAACGCGGCTTTCTTGTGGTTCGGATCGACCAGCGTGAGGTGCCAGTCCGGGCGCGCGATCGCGAGCGGTATGCCGGGAATCCCGCCGCCGGAGCCGACGTCGAGCACGCGCAACGCGGGCGAGGCCGGTAAATGCGGCAGCACCGCGAGCGCATCGAGCACGTGATGCGTGACCATGCGCGCCGGATCGCGAATCGCGGTCAGGTTGTACGTCTTGTTCCACTTGGCGAGAAGTGCGAGATAGGCCGCGAGTTGGGCGCGCTGCCGGTCGTCGAGCGCGAGTCCGAGCGCGTCGAGCCGTTCGCGCAGGTCGACGGCCGTCTCCGCGGTCATTGGACCATCGCCCGCGCTGCGCGCTGCGGGTCTTGTTCGTCCTTGGGCGGAACCCGTCGGGCTCACGCTGACAGGCGCCCGGCCGTTGCGCCGCGCTTCAGATGGACGAGCAGGAGCGAAATCGCCGCCGGCGTCATGCCGGAGATGCGCGCGGCCTGGCCGATCGTTTCCGGCCTGCCGGCGATCAGCTTCTGGCGCACCTCGTTCGACAGGCCCCGCACCTCGCGATAGTCGAGCGCGGCCGGGATGCGACAGGCCGTCCTGCGCGAGTTGGCGGGTGACTTCGTCGTGCTGGCGGTCGATGTAGCCCGCGTACTTGATCGAGACCTCGACCTGCTCGGCCACGTCGCTTGTCCGAACCGCGCGTCCGGCGCCCGGCAAGCGTGTGCAGCGGCGTCGTAGGTCACGCCCGGCCGGCGCAGTAAGTCAGTAAGCGCATACTCTCGCTCAATGCCTTGCCCAAGCACGCGTTCTGCCGTCTCCGCGGGCACGATTTGCGGCTGCACGAAGGTGCGTCGAGGCGCTCGCGCTCGCTCTCGATGGCGTCGCGCTTGCGGGCGAACGCGTCCCAACGGCGTCGTCGACCACGCCGAGGCGCCGGCCGTGCTCGGTCAGCCGCAGGTCCGCGTTGTCTTCGCGCAGCTGCAGCCGGTATTCGGCGCGCGACGTGAACATCCGGTAGGGCTCGGACACGCCGCGCGTGATGAGGTCGTCGACGAGCACACCGAGGTAGGCCTCGTCGCGCCGCGGACACCAGCCCTCGTCGCCGCGCGTCCGGCGAGCGGCATTGATGCCGGCCAGCAGGCCCTGCGCCGCCGCCTCCTCGTAGCCGGTCGTGCCGTTGATCTGGCCGGCGAAGAAGAGGCCGCGGATCGCCTTGGTCTCGAGCGTCGCCTTGAGACCGCGCGGATCGAAGTAATCGTATTCGATCGCGTACCCGGGCCGCAGGATGTGCGCGTGCTCGCAGCCGCGCATCGAGCGCACGAGGTCGAGCTGGACGTCGAACGGCAGCGACGTCGAGATGCCGTTCGGATAGATCTCGTGGGTGTCCAGGCCCTCGGGCTCGAGGTAGATCTGGTGGCTGTCGCGCTGGGCGAAGCGCACGACCTTGTCCTCGATCGACGGGCAGTAGCGCGGACCGATGCTCTTGATGACGCCCGAGTACATCGGCGAGCGGTCGAGGCCGGCAGCGGATGATGTCGTGCGTCCGCGCGTTGGTGTGCGTGACCCAGCACGGACGCTGCTCCGGGTGCATGTCGCGCGTGCCCATGAACGAGAACACCGGCGCCGGGTCGTCGCCCGGCTGCACGTCCAGCACCGAAAAGTCGATCGTCCGGCCGTCCAGGCGCGGCGGCGTGCCGGTCTTCAGTCGACCGACCGGGAGCTCCAGCTCGCGCAACCGCGCGCCGAGTCGCTTGGCCGGCGGATCGCCTGCGCGCCCGGCCTCGTAGTTCTGAAGCCCGACGTGGATCAGCCCGGACAGGAAGGTGCCGGTCGTCAGGACGACGGCCTCGCGCGGAGAACGTCAGCCCGATCTGGGTGACGACGCCGGTGACGCGGTCGCCGTCCAGCAGCAGGTCGTCGACCGCCTGCTGGAACAGCGTGAGGTTCGGCTGATTCTCGAGCCGCCGTCGGATCGCGCGCTTGTACAGCACGCGGTCGGCCTGCGCCCGCGTCGCGCGAACCGCCGGACCCTTGCTCGAATTCAGCATCCGGAACTGGATCCCGGCCTCGTCCGTGGCGATCGCCATGGCGCCGCCGAGCGCGTCGACTTCCTTGACCAGGTGGCCCTTGCCGATGCCGCCGATCGACGGATTGCAGGACATCTGGCCGAGCGTCTCGATGCTATGGGTCAGCAGCAGCGTGCGCGCGCCCCATCCGGGCCGAGGCGAGCGCGGCCTCGGTACCGGCGTGGCCGCCGCCGACCACGATGACGTCGAAACGCTTGGGAAAGTCCATGATGCGAGGTAGTACGGGAACAATCGCTATTTTAGACTAGCCCGGCGTCCCGCCGGCAGCCGTGTTTCACGTGGAACCGGCCTCGCGGTGCTGTTTCACGTGAAACCGTGGCGCGCTCGTCCACTCCAACGTGAGACAACCGGGCTCGAGGCTCTACTGTAGACTACATCAGCCCCGCTTCCTTGAAGTACTTCACCGCGCCGGATGAAACGGCACCGCCATCGCCCGCAAGCGCCTGCCTTTCGTCAGGTCGCCACAGCGCCGGATGCAGCTTTTTGAAGTCCTCGAAATTCTCGAACACCGCCTTGGTGATCGCGTACGCCATGTCGTCCGGCATGTCGGCGCTCACGACGACGGTTGCCACCATGCCGAAGGTGGCTGCGCGACGTCGGTCCCCTTGTACATTTTCGCGGGGATATCGGCCTTCGTATAAAACGGTTGCGACGACACGAGCGCGTCGATGGGCGCACCGGTGACGGGCACGATCGACGTCGCGCACGACGTCGCCGCATCCTGCAGCACCGCATTCGGATGACCGGCGACGAACACGAACGCATCGATCTTGTTCGTCGCACAACGCCGGCGCCAACTCGACGAACTTGAGTCTCGACGCGGCCTTCAGATCGGTCGTGTGATGCCGACCGTCTCCATCACGAGGTCCATCGTCGCGCGCGTACCCGATCCCGGCGAACCGATGCTGACGCGCTTGCCGTGGATGTCGAACTGCGTGAGCCCGGGCGTCCTGCCGCGTCATCAGCGTGAACAGCTCCGGATACACGGTGAAGAGCGCGCGCAGCTTGGGCTGCGGCTTGTCCTTGAACGGACCTTCGCCTTTCGCGCGTAGGTACTGCGTATCGCTCTGCGCGATGCCCAGGTCGAAGTTCTTCGCGAGAACGCCCTGGATGTTGGCGACGCGACCCTCCGACGGTTCGACCCTGCAGCGAAGCTTGTGCTCTTGCGCGTGACGTTGACCATGCGGCAGATCGCGCCGCCCAGCGGGTAATACACGCCCATGACGCCCGCGGTGCCGATCGTGATCGTCTGGCGGCGGCGAGCCGACCGGCGCAGCAGGCGTACGCAGCGCGAGGCTCAGCGCACACCGCATGATCGACAATGCGTAACGTCGCTGAGCGCATGCCGGCGAGTGTGACCGGCCGCAAGCCGCCCTTCGTGCGCGAGAGCGGCGCGTCGAGCCAGCGTGCGCCAGCGCTCGCGTTCCGCTTGCAGCGCGGCCGGACGTTTGGCGCCGAGCTTGGCGAAGAGCACATCGTGCGACGCGAGCTCGCGTTCCCACTGCGCTGCGGTCGATGTGCATCACGTCGGCGAAGCGACGCGCGTCGAACGAGGCACGCCGACCAGTTGAGATCGTCGTAACTCCGGCACCAGGCCGATCGCGCTTTCGCGCGCGCATGCGCGCGTGCCCGCGGCAGCGCTCGACGATCCATTGCAGCACGCGCATGTTCTGCGCCGAAGCCGGGCCACGCGAACTTGCCGTCGGCGTCCTTGCGAAACCAGTTGACGCTGAAGATGCGCGGCGGATGCGCGACCGTCTTGCCCATCGCGAGCCAATGCGCGAAATAATCGCCGACGTGATAGCCGCAGAAGGGCAGCATCGCGAACGGATCGCGGCGCACTTCGCCCACGGCGCCGGTGGCCGCGGCCGTCGTTTCCGACCCCATGGTGGCGGCCTTGTACACGCCCTCTTCCCACGTGCGCGCTTCGTGACACCAGCGGCACCGTGTCCGATGCGCCGTGCGCCGAAGATGAATGCGGAGATCGGCACGCCCGCCGGATCGTCCCACGCCGGATCGAGCGACGGACATTGCGTCGCCGCCACGGTGAAGCGCGCATTCGGATGCGCGGCCTTGCGGCCGCAGTCGCCGGCGTCCAGTCCTGGCCCTGCCAGTCGATCGAGATGCGCCGGCGGCTCCTTGGTCATGCCCTCCCACCACACGTCGCCGTCGTCGGTGAGCGCGACGTTGGTGAAGATCGACGTTGGCCTTCAACGTCTCCATCGCATTCGGATTGGATTCGTACGACGTGCCCGGCGCGACGCCGAAGTAGCCGGCTTCGGGATTGATCGCGTGGAGGTAGCCGTCGGCTGCCCGGCTTCAGCCACGCGATGTCGTCGCCGATCGTCGTGACCTTCCAGCCTTCGATGCCCGGGCGGCGGAATCAGCATCGCGAAGTTGGTCTTGCCGCACGCGCTGGGGAACGCCGCGGCGACGTAGGTCTTCTCGCCCGCGGGCGACGTGACGCCGAGGATCAGCATGTGCTCGGCGAGCCAGCCCTGGTCGCGTCCCATGACGGAGGCGATGCGCAACGCGAAGCACTTCTTGCCGAGCAGCGCGTTGCCGCCGTAGCCGGAGCCGAAGCTCCAGATCTCGCGCGTCTCCGGAAAGTGCACGATGTACTTCTGGTCCTTGTTGCACGGCCAGGGGACGTCGCGCTGGCCGACGGTGAGCGGCGCGCCGACCGAATGCACGCAGGGCACGAACGCGCCGTCGGTGCCGAGCACGTCGAACACCGCGCGGCCCATGCGCGTCATGAGCCTCATGTTGACGACGACGTACGGGCTGTCGGACAGCTCGATGCCGATATGCGCGATGGGGCTGCCGAGCGGGCCCATCGAGAACGGCACGACGTACATCGTGCGCCCGCGCATGCAGCCGTCGAACAGGCCGTTGCAGCGTGCGCCGCATCTCCGCGGGCGCGACCCAGTTGTTGGTGGGGCCCGCGTCGTCGCGCGCTCGCTGCAGATGAACGTGCGATCTTCGACGCGCGCGACGTCCGACGGATCGGAGCGCGCGAGATAGCTGCCGGGACGCTTCGCCGCGTTCGAGCGCGATGAACGTTCCGGCGCCGACCATCTCGGCGCACAGGCGCTCGTATTCGGCGTCGCTGCCGTCGCACCACACGATGCGGTCGGGCTTGGTCAGCGCGGCGATCTCGCGCACCCAGCCGAGGAGGCGCGGGTGCCGGACGTACGCCGGCGCGCCGACGGATGCGGCGAGGGTCACGAACGGATTCGGTCTGATTCATGGAGGGAGCCGTGGAAAGCAGTGGAAGGAAGAAGAGTGCGCGATCCCGCTGTCTCGATCGAAGATTCAGCCGCAGCGGTGCGGCGGCGAATTCTACCGCTCGCGATCGACGATCGAGCGCACTGGTCGGGCGGTCAGGCCCGATTTCGGGCCTTCGAACGGCGCGCGTCACGCGCGCCGGGACGCGCGCGCGATACCAGGCGCGCGCGCGCGGAAAGACGAGCGGCGTGGCGAGCAGCAGCACGACGAGGCGCGTGACGTGGAATGCGGTGACGAGCGGCACGCCGAGTTGCAGCACCTTGGCCGTGATCGCACATCTCGGCCATGCCGCCGGGCGCGGTCCCGAGCACCAGCGTCGGCGCGGATTGCCCGGAGAGCCACGCGATCGCGATCGCCGAACGCGGCCGACAGCGCAATCGACAGCAACACGGTCACGACGACCGCGCCGACGAAGCGATGTGCGCCGCGCAGGAAGTCGGCCTGGAAGCGCGATCCGAGCGCGCAGCCCGAGAAGGCACTGTCCGGCGTTCGATACGAGCGGCGGCATCAACGAAAGGTCGATCGACAGCGCGGTCAGCGGGATCGCCACCGCGAGCGAGCCGAGCACGAAGGCATTGGGCATGCGCAGGCGCTGCAAAGACCACGCTGCCCGCGAAGGTCAGCGCCATCAGGACGCGAAGCCCGCCGCCGTCGAACACCTTCGCGCCCTGCACGTAGGCGTCGGCGCCGTGCACGCCGAGCGCGGTGATCGCCGCGGGCACGAGGCGACCACGATGAGGATGCGCAGGCTCTGCGCCGCGGCGATGCGATCCATGCGACCGCCGAAGCGCTCGCCGAGAATCGACATCTCCGACGCGCCGCCCGGCACGCTCGCGAAGATGCCCGTCGTCCTGTCGAACCGCGCAAGGCGCGCGAGCACGATGCCGGCGACGTAGCCGAGGCGATCGCGAACAACGCCCCAGCAGCAGCAGCCACCACAGGTCCGCGACCTGGCGCACGCACGTACGGGCGTGAAGTACAGGCCGAGCGAAGTGCCGATGATCCACTGCCCGAAGTAACGCGCCGGCAGCGGCGCTGCGATCGGCACGCCCGGCGATGCGCAAGCGCCGCGATCGTGAACAGCGGCCCCAGCATCCACGGAATCGGCGTGTGCAGCAGCGAGCACACGTAGCCCGCAGCCGCCGCAATGACGAGCGCGGCGGCCGCGCGGGTCCAGGTGTTGACGTGCCGGCGCAGTGAATCAGTCCGCCGTCATCTTGTTGTCGCGAACCACCTTCGCCCACTTCGGCTCTTCCGCCTTCACCAGCGCCACGAAGTCCTGCGGCGTGCCGCCGCCGAGCTCGTTGCCCTGCGACAGGATCTTCTCCTTGACGTCGGGATCGTTCAGCGCCTTGTTCGCGACCTCGTTCAGGTACTTCACGAGATCGGGCGCCATGCCTTTCGGTCCCACGAGTCCTTGCCAGTTCTGCACCTCGAACCCGGGGAAGCCGGATTCGACCATCGTCGGCAAGTCCGGCAGCAGCGGCGAGCGCTTGGCGCTCGTGATGGCAAGCGCGCGCAGCTTGCCGCCCTTGAGCGACGGCATCGCCGCGTACATCTGCTCGAACATGAATTCGACCTGGCCGCCCATGAGGTCGGTCGCGCCGGCCGCGCCGCTCTTGTAGGGCACGTGGATCATCTCCACGCCGGCCATGTTGGAGAACAGCGCGCCGCTCATGTGATGCGTGCCGCCGATGCCGCCCGAGGCGTACGTCATCTTGCCCGGATTCGCCTTCGCACCTGCGACCAGATCCTTCACCGTCTTGTGCGGCGAGTCCGTCCGCACCATCAGGATCAGCGGACCCTTCTCGATCAGCATGATCGGCGTGAGATCCGTCAAGGGATCGAAGTTGATCTTCTTGAAGAGCGTCTTGTTGACCGCCATCGGCGCGAAGTTGCCGAGCCCGAGCGTATAGCCGTCGGGTTTCGCGCGGACGATTGCCTCGGTGCCGATGTTGCCGCCCGCACCCGGCTTGTTGTCGACGATGATCGTCGCTTCCATGATCTTCGCCATCGCGCCGGAAAGCTGGCGCGAGCGAATGTCCGCGTTCCCGCCCGCGGCGTACGGGCAGATCCACGTGATGACCTTGCCCTTTTGCGGATACTTGTCCTGCGCCCAGGCCGGCAGCGGCAGCACGGCGGCAGCAGCAGCCGCTTGCACGAAAGTACGGCGTTTCATCGATTCCTCCTTGCGGTATGGGACGGCAGACCTCGATTCTACTTCCCGATGCAGAACCTCCCGAAGATCGCGCCCAGAAGATCGTCGGCGCTGAATGCCCCCGTGATCGACGCGAGCGCGTCCTGCGCGCAGCGCAGCTCCTCCGCGAAGAGCTCGACCGGCGGCGGCATCGCGGCGACGTGATCGGCCGCGCGCGACAGATGCGCGGCGGCGGCGCGCAACGCGGCGACGTGGCGCTCGCGCGCAAGGTACGTCTCCTCCGTGCCCTCGCTCGCGCCGACGGCGTCGAGCACTGCCCGCTCCACCAGGTCGACGCCTGCGCCGTCGCGCGCGCAGATCCACACGTGCGCGCCCTTCGGCGTGCGGCGCGACGCCGGCGAGATCGGTCTTGTTGTGAACGACGACCCTCGGCAAATCCCCAGGCAATCGCGCGAAGATCGCGCGATCCTCGTCGACCGTCCCGCGTCGCGCGCGTCGACCAGCATCAACGCGAGATCGGCGCGCGCGATCGCAGCCCACGTGCGCTCGATGCCGATGCGCTCGACCGTGTCGGCGGTCTCGCGCAAGCCCGCCGTGTCGATCACGGTGAGCGGAATGCCCGCGACCTCGACGCGCCGCTCGACGGGATCGCGCGTGGTGCCTGGAATGGGCGTGACGATCGCGGCTTCCTCGCGGGCGAGGCAGTTGAGGAGGCTCGACTTGCCCACGTTCGGCCGACCGGCGAGGACGACCGTCAAACCGTCGCGCAACAACGCGCCCGTCTTCGCGCGGGACTGCACGCGCGCAAGGCCCTCGCGCAGCGCGGCAAGGCGCGCAACGACATCGCCCTCGCGCAGGAACTCGACCTCCTCCTCCGGAAAATCCAGCGTGGCCTCGGTGTAGATGCGCAGTTCGGTGAGCGCGTCGACCAGCGCGTGGATATCGCGCGAGAACTCGCCGTCGAGGCTTCTCGCGGCGGCACGCGCCGCGGTGGCGGTCGCGGCGTCGATGAGATCCGCCACGCTCTCGGCCTGCGCGAGGTCGAGCTTGCCGTTCAGGAAGGCGCGCCTGGTGAACTCGCCCGGCTCGGCGATGCGCGCGCCGAGCTCCGTGCATCGTGCGAGGAGCAACCGCATGACCGAAGGCCCGCCATGGCCGTGGAACTCGGCAACCGGCTCGCCCGTATACGAGTGCGGCGCGACGAACAGCAACACGAGACCCTGGTCGATGGCCTGCGCTGCGCCGTCGCGGAACGACGCGAGCGTGGCCACGCGCGGTGCGGGCACGACACCTGCCACGCCTTCGACGATCGCCGCCGCGCGCGGACCCGACACGCGCACGATGCCGATGCCCCCGCGCCCGGGCGGCGTGGCGATGGCGGCAATCGTGTCGTTGACGAGCATCGCGGAAGCTTAACCTCGGCGGTCGTCATAATGCGGGGCCATGCGCAACGAGCACATCCTGGCGGTCGACGTCGGCGGCAGCGCGCTGCGTGTCGGGCTCGTGAACGCCGACGGCACGATCGCCGCGTCGTCTGCGGTCGCCCTTCGCATCGAGGAGCCGCGCGCGGGATGGGCCGAGCTCGATCCGGAAGCGTGGTGGCAGGCGTTCCTGCGCGCGAGCGGTCGCGTGCTGCGCGGCGCGCCGAAGGTCGCTGCGGTGTGCGTGTGCGCGCTGACGCGCACGCAGGTGTTGCTCGATCGCAACGGGGGCGCGCTCGGCCGCGCCATGCTGTTTCGCGACCGCCGTGCGGGCTTCGATGCGCCGGCGCGGCTTGCGTGGATCGAGCGTCACCAGCCAGCGCGCTTCGCAAAGATCGCGCACGTCGTCGAACCCAAGGACTATCTCAACTTTCGCTTGACCGGTGTGATCGCCGATGCAAGCGCGTCGCCGCCGTGGCAGCAAGTCGGCAGCGTGCGCGCGCTTGCGCGGATCGCCGGCGTGCCGGTGTTCGGCGGCGCGATGGACACGTGGGCCTCCGCGGTCGGCGCCGGCGCGGTGGAGCCCGGGCAGGCTTACGACGTCGCGGGCACGACCGAAGCGGTCGGCCTCGTGACCGCACGACCGGTCGATGCGAGAGGGCTGCGGGCGCTGCCATGGACCGAGACGGCCCATCAAATCGGCGGCCCGACGCAGGCCGGTGCCGACTGCGCACGCTGGTGCCACGACACGTTTCGCGTGCGGGGCTCGCTCGCCGATGCGATCGCTCGCACCGGCTCTGCGCTGCGCGAAGACGCGCCGGTCTTCCTCCCCTACCTCGCGGGTGAGCGCGCGCCCGTGTGGTCGAGCGGCGTGCGCGGCGCGTTCCATCGCGTCGACCGCGCGCATGCGCCCGACGATTTCCTGTGGAGCGTGATGGAAGGCGTGGCGCATGCGGTGCGCGACATACTCACAATCGCACAATCGGCCGCGAACGTCCGCGCGCACGAATTGCGCGCATGCGGCGGCGGCGCCAAGGCGGACGCCTGGTGCGCGCTCAAAGCCGACGTCCTCGGTCTCCCGGTGATACGCTCGCGGGCGGCGGAGACCGGGCTCGTCGGCGCGGCGATGGCCGCCGCGGTGGGGCTTGCGTTGTATCCCGACTTGCGGAGCGCCGCGCTGCGCATGGCCAAGCCCGGCCGGCGCTTCGCTCCACGCGCGCGCTACGCGAAGTCCTACGAGCGTCGTGCCGGGCTGTACGCCGCCGTCAAGCGCCACGCCCTCGAGCTTTCGGACGACACGTGAAGCGACACATCCTCGCCACCTACGGCACCGCGCTCGCCGCGCTCGCGCTCTTCGCGTTCTTCTGCGCGGCCGCGAACAACTTCGTCAACCCGACCAATCTGCTCAACGTCGGCAAGCAGGTGAGCTTCCTTGCGGTCCTCGCGATCGGCTTCTCCATCGCGTTCACGGTGGCGGAGCTCGACCTCTCGTTCGCCGCAGTGTGCAGCCTGTGCGCAGTGGTCGTGGGCGGGCTCATCTTTCACAAGGTCGCGCCCGTGCTCGCGGTCGCGGCCGCGCTCGGCGTCGGACTTGCGGCCGGCCTCGTCAACGGATTGCTCGTGACCCGGCTTCGCATTCCGTCGCTCATTGCCACGCTTGCGATGGCCTCGGTCGCGACAGGCACTGCGTTCGGCATCACGGGCGGCGATCGCGTTCGTCGGCCGCTGGGACCCTGCGTTCCTCGCACTCGGGCGCGGAAGCGTGCTCGGCATTCCCGCGCTCATCCTGTGGACGGCTGCGGTCGCGCTCGTCGCCCTGTTCGTGCTGAAGCAGACGCGGCTCGGCATGCACCTCGTGTTCACCGGCGAAGCGGAAGAAGCCGCGCGGCTCGCGGGCGTCAAGGTGCAGCGAATGAAAGTGCTGGCCCTCGCGTTCGCGGGATTGTGCGCGGGGCTCGTCGGGACGCTTCTCGCGGCAACGCTCAACTCGGCAGCGCCCGACATGGCGAAGGATTATCTTCTCACGTCGATCGCCGCCGTGCTGCTCGGCATGACCATGTTCGAGCCGGGGCGCTGCAACGTCCCCGGCACGCTGGTCGGGGCGGCGACCATCGGCATGCTCGGCAACGGGCTCGTGCTGATGGGTGCGCCGTACTACGTGCAGGACGTCATGCTCGGCTTTATCATCGTGGCGTCGGTCGCCGTGTCGGCGTCCGCGCTCAAGAAAGCCGCATTCGGTATCTAGGAGGGGAACTCCATGCTTCGCAATTCCATCGTGGCGTTGTTCGCAGTCCTCGCGACGTCGTCGGCCTATGCCTTCAAGCTCGGCATCATCGCGTTCCAGATGTCCGCCGAAACGCATGCGCGCTGCTCGAACTCCGCCGCCGACGCCGCGAAGAAACTCGGCTGGACGGTGCAGCAGCTCAACTCGGAAGGCAGCCTGCCCAAGCACGCCGAGCAGATCGAGGCCATGATCCAGGCCAAGGTCGACGGCCTCATCCTGTGCATGGGCAAGCCCATCGAAGCCGAGGCGCAATTCGCGAACGTCAGGAAGGCGAACATTCCGCTGGTGACGGTCGTCTCCGGCACGAGCCCGCACTCGCTGTTCGACATCCAGGTCAACGACTACGTGGGCGGCGCGCAGGCGACCATGTACTTGCTGTCGAAGATGAACTACAAGGGCGAGATCCTCACCGCTCGCTTCGAGCAGAACGTCGCATCGCGCATCCGCGGCAAGGAATTGGACGTGATCCTGTCCGAGAATCCCGCGGTCAAAGTGCTCGGCAGCCACTCGATGTCGCGCACCGCGAGCTGGCGCGACGACGTGCGCAACGGCATGCAGGCGCTCATCCTGCAGAACAAAGGCAAGTTCCAGGGCGTGTGGGCCTCGTGGGACGGCCAGGCGTGGATCATCGACGACCTCCTGCGCGCGCAGGGCTACAAGAAAGGCGACGTGGTGATGGTGAGCGTCGACGGCGGCGAAGAGTCATACCGGCGCATCAAGGATCCGGCGAGCCTCTTCACCGCGACCGTCGCGATCCCGTTCGAGTCGATGGGGCAAATGGCCGTCGATGCGCTGGACAAGATCGTGGTCAAGAAGACGCCGCGCGACAAGGTCGTGAGCGGTCCGTACATGTGGGTCGATGCGGTCTTGGTCGATGCAAGCAACGTCGACAAGTACCTCGCCAAGTAACGCGCCGCTCGTCCGCCTCGCAGGTATCCGCAAGCGCTACGGCGCGGTGGAAGCGCTGCGCGGCGTGGACCTGCACGTCGACGCGGGTGAGGTGCTCGCGATCTGCGGCGACAACGGCGCGGGCAAATCGAGCCTGATCCGCGTCGTGTCGGGTGCGCACGACCCCGACGAGGGCACGATCGAGATCGACGGCAGCGCGATGCGCTTCGGATCGCCGCAGGGCGCGCTCGAGGCAGGGGTCGCCACGATCTATCAGGACCTGGCGCTCGCGCCGCGCCAGCCCATCTGGCAGAACATCTTCATCGGCGCGGAGTTGACGCGCGCGCCGTTGCCCGGCGTGCGCATCCTCGACAAGAAGCGCATGCGCGAGGACTCGCGGCGCTATCTCGCGCGCCTCAACATCGCGATCGACGACACCGACCGCGCGGTCGAGACGCTGTCGGGTGGACAGCGGCAGGCGGTGGCGATCGCGCGAGCGCTGCGCTGGAACGCGCGCCTCGTCATCATGGACGAGCCGACGGCGGCGCTCGGCGTCGCGGAAAGCCGCCAGGTGCTCGACCTCATCCGCGAGCTCGCGCGCGGCGGAACGACGGTCATCCTGGTGAGTCATAACATGGCGGAGGTCGTGGACGTCGCGAGCCGCGTTGCCGTCCTCAAGAGCGGCCGCAAGATCGCGGACCGCACGACCACGGGCTTGAGCGGCGACGATCTCGCGCATCTCGTGATGACAGGACAACCTCCGGGAACCCTGCAATGACCGACTTCACCACCGAGCTTCGCCGTGCGGCCGAGGCCGACATCAGCGCCGCACACCACGCCGCGCTGCGCGCCCGTGCGATGCATTCGCGCGCCGAGCTCATGCGGCACATGATGCTCACCACCGCGAAGTCCACCGACAGGAGCCGCGAGGAATCCGTTCGACTCGTCACGGACGAGTGGCTCGACGCGTGGCGGCGCGACCGCGCGAACTACCCTTACGTCGCATTGATGGAGGCGCTGTCGGGCGCGTGCTACGACGCTCTCAAGTCGGCGACGCCGCAAACGGACGGCGCGGTGCGCGAGGCCTTCGCCGCGCTCGAGCGCGCGTGCATCACGCACGGCAGCACGCTCGCCGACGAGATGGCGTGGCGGTCGGGGTGCTCGCACGCGTGGTGGGGCGACATCCGCCCCGCGCCCAACCTTCCCGAGTACCGCGACCGCGCGCGGCGCAGCGAGGCGCTGTGGGAGCGCGGATGTCCGGAGGAGTGCCTCGGGTAGGCTCCTCACCCCATCTCCCCGCTCGCGGGGAGAGGGTGCCCGACAGGGCGGGCGAGGGGTGATTCCTAGCGCCGCTTTGCCGCTTTTGCCGCCGCTTCCCGCTCGAGCAGCCGGTTCATCTGCCACTGCTGCGCGATCTGCAGGATGTTGTTGACGAGCCAGTACAGCACGAGCCCCGACGGGAAGAAGATGAACAGCACCGAGAACGCGATCGGCATGATCTGCATCACCTTCGCCTGCACCGGATCGGTGATCGGCGTGGGCGAGAGCTTCACCTGCAGGTACGCCGTGATCGCGTAGATCACCGGCAGCACGAAGTACGGGTCGGGCGCGGACAGGTCGTGAATCCACAGGATCCACGGCGCCTGGCGAAGCTCCACGGCCGACAGCAGGACCCAGTACAGCGCGATGAACACCGGGATCTGCACGAGGATCGGAAGACATCCGCCGAGCGGATTGATCTTCTCGGTCTTGTACATCTCCATCATCTTGATCTGCAGCTGCTGCTTGTCGTTCGCGTACTGTTCCTGCAGCGCCTTCATCTTGGGCGCGATGATCTTCATCTTCGCCATCGAGCGCGCGGCCGCGGCGTTGAGCGGGTAGAACGCGGCCTTGATCACGATGGTCATCACCACGATCGACCAGCCCCAGTTGCCGATGATCCCGTGCAGCCACTTGAGGAAAATGAAGAGCGGCGCCGCGAGCACGGTGAAGATGCCGTAGTCGACGACGAGGTCGAGGCCCCTCGCCGTCTGGGCGAGCACGTCCTGGTCCTGCGGGCCCACGTACAAAGCCGCGCGCAGCTCGCCCGTCGTGCCGGGCGCAATGGTGCCTTCGGAAAACCGCACGCCGGCCCTGTACTGACCTCCATCGAGCTTCTCGGTGTAGAAGGTGCGCGACACCGGCCGGTTCTGGGGCGGTATCCAGGCGGTGACGAAGTAATGCTCCACCATGCCGATCCAGCCGTTGTCGGCCGTCTTTTCGTAGTCCGGCTTGCGGTTGGGGTCGGCGGCAAGCTTGTCGACCTCGCCGAAACCGATCTGCTTGAACTTCTTCCCGTCGGTGTACACGACCGGCCCGACGTACGCGGCCGGCGCCATCGAGCTCTGCACGACGGCGTGCTTCATGTCGCGCACGAGATGGAAATACGCCTCGGGCTTGATGGGGTTGGCTGTGCCGTTCGTGACGTCGAAGGCGACGTCGATGACGTAGCTGCCGCGATGGAACGTGAGCACCTCCACCACCTTGTTGCCGTCCGGCAGCGTCTTCTGCAGGCGCAGCTCGACACGGTCGCTTCCGGGCGCGATCGCGCGCGGTCCCGGCAGCACTTCGTACAGCGTGTTGTGCGTAGGCAAGCCCTCCCCGATGAGGCCCGCCTGCGCGACGAAGATGCGCTCCGCGTTGCGCTGGAGCACTCGATACGGCTTGCTCGTGTCGGTCGTGTCCTGGTGCTTGGCGAGCGACACGAGCGAGATCACGCCGCCGACGGGGTCGACTTCCGCGGTGTAAAGGTCGGTCTTGATGGTGACGGGCTGGCTCGTAGCCGCGGATGCCGCCGCAGCGGGAGCAGCCGCGGGCGCCGCCGGCGCGCCCGGTACGGCTGTGGACGCGGGTGCCGCTGTACCGGCCGGTGGCGCGGACGCTGGCGTCGGCGCGGGCACGTCGCCTTGCACCGCCCCGGGCGTAGCTGGTTTCACGACCGCAGGCGGCGGGGCGTGCTCCGCCTGCCACGCGCTCCACAGGAAGAACGCGGACGAGAAGAAGATCGCGTAAAGAATGAGACGCTGGATATCCATCATGGGTTTGTTCACGCGCGTCGCACGAATGCCGCGCGCGCTTTTTTAGGGAACGGGGTCGAAGCCCCCAGAGTGGTACGGGTGACAGCGGCCGATGCGACGCACGGTGAGCCACGCGCCGCGCAGGGCGCCGTGGCGCTCGATCGCCTGCATCGCGTAGTCCGAGCAGCTCGGGTAGAAGCGGCAATGGCTGCCCAGCAGCGGACGCAGCAGGTACTGGTACCCGCGCAAGAGGAAGAGCAGCAGGCGCTTCATCGGCGCGCGGGCGCAAGCTCGGTCAGAAGGCGTGCGGCCTCGAGCGCCGCCGCGTCCTGCTCGGCCTTGTTGCGGGCGCGCGTCACGCGCAGCACGACGTCGTGTTCGGCGAGAACACCGGGCTGCGCGCGCACGGCTTCGCGCAGCTTGCGGCGAATCCGGTTGCGGTCGACGGCGCGCGGAGAAACCTTGCGGCCGATGATGTAGCCGCAACGTCCGCCGGTTGCGGGAGCCTTCGCCACGATGAGCTGGAGATACAGGCCTTCGACGCGGCGGCCGTGCCGCAGCACCGATTCGAACGCGCCGTGGCCCGTGAGCCGGCGCACGACTGGGCGGTCAGACGACGGTGAGGCTCTTGCGCCCCTTGGCGCGGCGCGCCGACAGCACCTTGCGGCCGCCGACCGACGACATGCGCGCGCGAAAACCGTGGTTGCGGGCGCGGCGGATCTTGGAGGGCTGGAACGTGCGTTTCATGGCGGTGCCTACGCTTTATATCGGTTTGGAAAAGCCTTTCATTAGAACCCGTTACGGCCCATTCTGTCAAGACGGACGGATGCCGGCGTCTCTCGCCGCGGGATGGTGCGAGCGGTCACTATCTCCCAGCCCGCGCTCCCGCGTGACGGCGCAAAAACAACACTCCGCGGGCCAAAGATTCTGTGGATAACTGCCGGCATCGCGACTACAATCCACACCCCGCGCGATCAAAATCGCACTGCCCCGGAGGGATCGCGCGGTTGCACTCACCGTTCCAATTAGACGCTGTCACAGAGGCGAAAAAACGCCCACCGAACCATGCCCAGTATCGCCACCCCTGCCGCCTGGAACGCCTGCCTCGACGCGTTCTCGCGCGAACTCACGCCCCAGCAGTTCGTCACCTGGATACAGCCGCTCGCCTGCCGCCACGAGGGCGCCGGGCTCACGCTGACCGCGCCCAACCGCTTCGTCCTGCAATGGGTTCGCGACCGCTTCGGTCCCCGAATCGCCGCCCTCGCCACCGAAGCTTCCGGCGCGCCGGTGAACGTCGAATACGCGGTGGCGGATGTGTCGAAAGCCGTTCCCGCTGCGCCGCCGCTCCGCCCTGACGCCATCTCCGCTATACCCATACCAACGACACGTGTATCTGTGGATAGCTCGGAAGTGCCGGTTGTTGCAAAACCGCCGACTCCCGCCGCCTTCCTGGCGCCTGCCGTGGTAACCAGCCCCCGCCGGACCGATTCGACGAGCCTCAACCCGACCTTCAACTTCGCCTCGTTCGTGTCGGGGAAGGCCAACCAGCTCGCCCGGGCGGCCGGTCTCCAGGTGGCCGACCATCCGACGTCGTACAACCCTCTTTTCGTCTACGGCGGCGTAGGCCTCGGCAAGACGCATCTGATCCAGGCCATCGGCAACCACATCCTGGCCGGCAATCCTGCCGCGAAGATCCGCTACATCCACGCCGAAACGTATGTGTCCGACGTCGTGCGCGCTTACCAGCACAAGTCGTTCGACGATTTCAAGCGCTACTACCGCTCGCTCGACCTGCTCCTCATCGACGACATCCAGTTCTTCGGCGGCAAGAGCCGCACGCAGGAGGAGTTCTTCTACCTCTTCAACACGCTGATCGAGGCGCACAAGCAGGTCGTGATCACCTGCGACACCTATCCCAAGGAGATCGCCGGCATCGAGGAGCGGCTCATCTCGCGCTTCGGATGGGGGCTCACGGTCGCGCTGGAGCCGCCCGAGCTCGAGATGCGCGTGGCCATCCTCCTTGCCAAGGCGCACGCGGTCGGCATGCGCATGGACGAGCAGGTCGCGTTCTTCATCGCCAAGCACATCAGGAGCAACGTGCGCGAGCTCGAGGGCGCGCTGAAGCGCGTGCTCGCGTACTCGAACTTCCACGGGCAGGAAATCTCCCTTTCGCTCGCCAAGGACGCGCTGCGCGACCTCCTCGCCGTCCAGAACCGGCAAATCAGCATCGAGAACATCCAGAAGACGGTTGCCGACTACTACAAGATCCGCGTGTCGGACATGCACAGCAAGAAGCGCTCGCGCGCCGTCGCGCGGCCGCGGCAAGTCGCAATGGCGCTCGCCAAGGAACTGACGCAAATGTCGCTGCCCGAGATCGGCAGCAACTTCGGCGGACGCGACCATACGACGGTGCTTCACGCCTGCCGGCAGGTCGCCAAATTGCGAGATTCGATGCCGGACATGAACCACGACGTCAACTTCCTGCTGCAAGTATTGCGTAGTTAGGCAAAGCCCCGTTCAAACGCCGGTTTATCCCTGCGAAAATCGCGCCTCGCGAGGCTTCGCCACGCCTTTGTTTCCCTATGAAAAACAGGCTTTCCGTTATATAATTCAAAAGCTTTGGCGGGATCGTTTCGAATACAACCAATGGAGCGATTTGTGGATAACGCGGGCTTTTCGCCGCGACACGAATCGGCCCCCAATCGATCCACAGCCCGCACATGAGTTTTGCGACGGGTTGGCCCGAGCGTACGGCCTTGAGCTGTCGAGTTTTTCCGCACCTGTCCCGTCATTTGCCGCCCTCCTATTAATCGGTTCTAGTCTTATCGACCAATGCAACTAAAACAGATCGCGCGCGATGCGCTCCTGAAACCGTTGCAGGCGGTCTCGGGTATCGTCGAACGGCGCCACACGCTTCCCATCCTCGCCAACGTGCTGCTCGAGCAACGCGACGGCAGCCTGTACGTCACGGCGACCGACCTCGAGATGCAGATCACGGCGCGCAGTCCGATGGAAGGCAAGGACGGGCAGGCGACCACGGTCGGCGCACGCAAGCTGCAGGATCTCCTGCGGGCGCTGCCCGATGACTCCACGCTCAACATCGACGTCGGCAACAGCAAGATGACCGTGCGCGCGGGGCGCTCGCGCTTCAACCTGCAGACGCTCGCGGCCGGCGACTATCCTCGCATCGGCGTCGCGTCGGAGCAGCTGCAAACGCTCTCGCTGCCGCAGAAGGACCTTCGCGCGCTGTTCAAGCTCGTCGAGTTCGCGATGGCGCAGCAGGACATCCGCTACTACCTGAACGGCATGCTGCTCGTGCTCGACAAATCCACGCTGCAAGCGGTGGCCACCGACGGCCATCGGCTGTCGTGGGCGAGCATCGGCATCGCCGGAGATTTTTCCCGCCAGGAAGTGATCCTGCCGCGCAAGACGGTGCTCGAGCTGGGCAAGCTCCTGACCGACAGCGAGGAGCCGGTCACCATCGACATCCTCGCGAATCAGGTCCGTTTCCGGTTCGCGAACGTGGAGCTCGTGAGCAAGGTCGTGGACGGCAAGTTTCCCGACTTCAACCGCGTGATCCCGGTGGGGCACGCGAAGCACATCGAGCTCGACCGCGTGACGCTCCTGTCCGCGCTGCAGCGCGCCGCCATATTGAGCAACGAGAAGTTCCGCGGCGTGCGCGTCGTGCTGGGATCCGACCAGCTCAAGATCATCTGCACGAACAGCGAGCAGGAGGAAGCCGAGGAGGAGCTGCCCATCGACTACAAGGGCGATCCCCTCGACATCGGCTTCAACATCACCTACCTCCTGGACGCGCTCTCGAACCTCGCGGTGGAGCGCGTGAAGTTTGCATTCGGCGACGCCAACTCGAGCGCGCTCGTCACGATGCCTGAGCGAGACGACTACAAGTACGTCGTCATGCCCATGCGGATTTAACGGAGCTTCATGTCTTCTGCACAAGCACAACCGCTGCCGCCGATGGATAGCAGCGATTACGATTCGTCCAGCATCAAGATCCTGAAGGGCCTCGACGCCGTCCGCAAACGGCCGGGCATGTACATCGGCGACACGTCGGACGGCACCGGCCTGCACCACATGGTGTTCGAGGTGCTCGACAACGCGATCGACGAAGCGCTGGCGGGCGTGTGCGACGACATCAAGGTCGTGATCCACGCCGACAACTCGGTGTCGGTGCAGGACAACGGGCGCGGCATCCCGACGGGCATCAAGGACGACGACGAGCTCAAGCGGTCGGCGGCCGAGATCGTGATGACCGAGCTCCATGCCGGCGGCAAGTTCGACAACAACAGCTACAAGGTTGCGGGCGGCCTGCACGGCGTCGGCGTCTCCGTCGTCAACGCGCTCTCCGATTGGCTCAAGCTCAAGATCTGGCGCGACGGCACGCTGCACCAGATGGAATTCCGCCGCGGCGAGCCGGTCGCGCCGCTGGCGGTCACCGGCCCGTCCAACCTGCGCGGCACCGAGGTGCATTTCATGGCCTCGCGTGAGACGTTCGGCAACGTCGAGTATCACTTCGACATCCTGGCCAAGCGCATCCGCGAGCTCTCGTTCCTCAACAATGGCACCAAGATCGAGCTCATCGACCAGCGCGACGGCAAGAGCGAGAACTTCGCGCACTCGGGCGGCGTCAAGGGCTTCGTCGAGTACATGAACCGCAGCAAGAATGTGCTGCACTCGAAGATCTTCCACGCGATCGGCGAGAAGGATGGCATCACGGTCGAAGTCTCGATGCAGTGGAACGACAGCTACGCCGAGACCGTGCAGGTGCTTCACCAACAACATTCCGCAGCGCGACGGCGGCACGCACCTGACGGGCCTGCGCCAAGCCATGACGCGCACGCTCAACAACTACATCGAGAAGGAAGAGATCGGCAAGAAGGCGAAGGTCGAGACCACCGGCGACGACATGCGCGAAGGCCTGACCTGCGTGCTGTCGGTGAAGGTACCCGAGCCCAAGTTCAGCTCGCAGACCAAGGACAAGCTCGTGTCCTCGGAAGTGGGGCCGATCGTGCAGGAGATCGTGGGCGCCAAGCTCGCCGACTTCCTGCTCGAGCATCCGCAGGACGCCAAGATCATCTGCGGCAAGATCGTCGACGCCGCGCGTGCCCGCGAGGCCGCGCGCAAGGCGCGCGAGCTCACGCGGCGCAAGGGCGTGCTGGATGGCTTGGGCTTGCCCGGCAAGCTCGCCGACTGCCAGGAGCGCGACCCGGCGCTGTGCGAGATCTACATCGTCGAGGGCGATTCCGCCGGCGGCTCGGCCAAGCAGGGCCGCGACCGCAAGTTCCAGGCGATCCTCCCGCTGCGCGGCAAGATCCTGAACGTCGAGCGCGCTCGCTTCGAGAAGCTCCTGTCGTCCGAAGCCATCTCCACGCTGATCATGGCGTTGGGCGCCGGCATCGGGAAGGCAATGGGCGAGAACGGAAACGGCAACGGCAACGGCCACAGCGACAAGGACGCGTTCTCGCACGAGAAGCTGCGCTACCACCGCATCATCATCATGACCGACGCGGACGTCGACGGCTCGCACATCCGCACGCTGCTCCTCACGTTCTTCTATCGGCACATGCCCGAGCTCGTCGACCGCGGGCACATCTACATCGCGCAGCCGCCGCTGTACAAGGCGAAGCAGGGCAAGGAAGAGACGTATCTCAAGGACGACCACGAGCTGCGGCAATACCTCCTGCGCGTGGCATTGCGCAACGCGGAGTTCGTGCCGGGCGCCGGCGGGCTCGCGCTCGCGCCGGACGCGCTCGCCGAGCTCGCGCGCAAGTACTTGCTCGCCGAAGCGGTGATCGAGCGGCTGTCGCGCGTGACCGATTCGGCGGTTCTGTACGCAATGCTGAACGGCGTCGCGATCGACTTGAGCTCCGAAGGCGCCGCGGCGCGCAGCGCGCGCGACCTGGCCGAGGCGATGGGCGATCCCAACGTCACGATCGAGGCGCGCTACGACGCGGCCACCGAATCGCGCCGGCTCGTCGTCAAGCGCATGCACCACGGCACGCCGCACCTGACCGGGTTGGACGCCGACTTCCTCGCGAGCGAGGACGCCGACGTCATCCGCGGCGCCGCGCACGATGTCGTGCAGCCGGGCGCGGTGATCAAGCGCGGCGAGAAGCAACAAGCGGTCAAGTCCTTCAAGGAAGCGCTCGACTGGCTCCTCGCCCAGGCGCGCGACGCCACCGCGATCCAGCGGTACAAGGGTCTCGGCGAGATGAATCCCGAACAGCTCTGGGAAACGACGATGGACCCCAAGGTGCGCCGCCTGCTGCGCGTGCAGATCGAGGACGCCATCGCGTCCGACGAGATCTTCTCGACGTTGATGGGCGAGCAGGTCGAGCCGCGTCGCCTGTTCATCGAGACCAACGCACTCGGCGTGCGCAACCTCGACGTCTGACCATGCCCCGTCAGTAGGCGCGGCACATCACCACGGCTATGCCGCGGCGCTCCGACCGACCAGATGTTCGTCGACCGCGCGAAGGCGACCGTGCGCTCGCCGTTGCCCTCGGAGATCCCAACACCGGGAGATGCCGTGACGCTCCGGACATTGCTTGCCGCATTCGCCGTCCTCCTTCTCGCGGCCGCACCCGTCGCGGCGCAGGAGGCCTGCAAGATGACGCAGGTGGCGAAGCCACTCTCGCTCGCCGACATGTACAAGATGGCCGCGGAGCGCGCGACGGCCTGGAAGCCCGACGCCAAGCTCGCGTCGATGGGCACCACGACGCTCGGGCTCCTCAAGCCCGACGGCACGGCCGCATCGTGGCACCTGATCTTCGTGTCGGAGGCGGCCAACATGTTCGTCTCCATCGACACCGCCAACGGCTTCTTCACGTGCTATGCGAGTGCGGGCAAGGCCGGCCGCATGCCCGACCTCAAGCCCGACTTCTTCCGTGACGGCGCGGCCTTGTACGCGATGGCCAAGCAGCACGGCGAAGCGCTCCTGGCGCAGGGATACGGCGTGATGCTCGGCACCGCAGCGGCGCCGGGCGATCGCCACTCGACGTGGAGAATCAACTATCACAAGGAAGGCGCCAAGGACGGCGGGCTGCACATCGTCATCGACGCCAACACGGGCAAGCTCGAGAAAGTCCTCAATTAGGCGCGCATGCAGGACGCACTCCCGCGGCTCTACTACTTCCCCGGCAACGCCAATCTCGCGCCGCACATCGTGCTCGAGGAGATCGGCGTGCCGTACGCGCTCGAACTCGTCGACCGCAAGAGCGACGCGCACAAGTCGGCGGCGTACCTGGCACTCAATCCCAACGGCGCGATTCCCGCCCTGGTCGACGGCGACCTCGTGCTGTACGAGTCGGCCGCCATCTGCCTCTACCTCGCGGACAAGCATCCGGAAGCTTCGCTCGTGCCTGCGTTGCGCACACCCGAACGCGCGCACTGCTACAAGTGGCTCATGTGGTGCACGAACACCATGCAGGCGATGCTCATGCACTACTTCTATCCGGAGCGCATGGTCGACGCCGGCGACGCGGCCGCGGCCAAGCAGGTGAGCCGGACCGCCGAGACGCGCGTCGGCGGCATGCTCGACCAGCTGGACGCGCAACTCGCCTCGCACGGCGGCGACTGGATGCTGCGCAGCGGCTACAGCGTCGTCGATCCGTTCGCCTTCATGCTGTGCCGCTGGACGCGCGGCTTCCAGCGTCCCGGTCGCAGCCTGCCGCACCTCGGCCCCGTACCTGCGGCGCATGCTCGCGCCGTCCTGCGGTGCAGCGGATGTTCGCGGCCGAAAAGCTCTCACCCCCCTTCGTTTAACCAAATCCTATGGCCATGCTTCCGCTTCGTATCGTTGCCGCTTGCCTCGTGTCGCTCTGCGTCGCCGTCGACGCACGGGCCGCTTCTTCGATGTCGTACAGCATCTCGGTGAGCGGAGCCGTCGTCGACAGCGACACGCGCACGTTTGGCGGCAGCGGCTGGATCGATGTCTCGCGCTCCGGCAACAACTACGACGTCCGCGTCGAGGGCGGGGCCTATCCCGCAACCGCCGGCGCAACCGTGCAGGCGAGTGCGGCGGTGCCGGCGCAGGCGCGCGTCACCGCGGTATCCGACGGCAATTTCACGCTGCTGCCGCCCGCAGGCTTCAGCTCGTTCGCCCCCGTCGTCGGCGGCCGCGTCGTCCTGTACTTCAAGCTCGCCGGCGACATCGTCGGCAGCGCCGCGGTTGCGGGCAACGCCAACGTGCAGATGCAAACGCTCGCGGGACCGGTCAACGACTCGGCGAGCGTCGCGTTGGCCAATCAGCCGGGGCCCGACTCGGCCGAGTTCGAGATCGCGCTCGCGTTCCCGCCGGGTTTCACGGCGCAGGATTTCGTGCTCCTCGCGACGAAGCTCACGCTCGACGTGTCGGCGAGCGTGCCCGGTGGCGCGCTCATGACGTCGAGCGCCGGTGCGAGAGACGCGTTCCGGGTGGCGGGGTTTCGCGTGTTCAACGCCGCGGGCGTGCAGGTCACGGGCTTCAGCATGGCGCCCAACGGCGCCATCGCCGAGCTCGCGCCCGTGCCAATCGGGGCGGTGCGCGCGATCGAGTATTACAACGCCTCGTACGGATTTTATTTCGTCACTTCGCTTCCGCTGGAGATTGCCGATCTCGACAGCGGCAAGACGCCCGGGTGGCAGCGCACGGGCGAGTCGTTCGACGTGTACGCGTCGGCCGGGTCTGGTCGCGCGGCGGTATGCCGCTTCTACGGCGTGTTCGGCCTCAAGAGCTCGCACTTCTACGCGCCGCGTGGCTTGGGCTGCGAGGCGCTCCTGCCGACGAATCCCGTGTGGCAATACGAAGGCGAGGTCTTCTTCACGTTTCTGCCCGACGCGAATGGCGGATGCCCCGCCGGCAACGTTCCCGTCTATCGCCTCTACAACAACGGGCAAGGCGGCGCGCCGAACCACCGCTTCACGACGAGCGCGGCCATCCAGGCGCAAATGCAAGCCGAGGGTTGGGTGCCGGAGGGAACGGGTACCGGCGTAGGGATGTGCTCGCCGAAGCCGTGATCGCGTTACCGTAGCGCAGCGGTGATCGCGGCGACGATCGCGGCATCGTTGCCCGCAGCACCTTCCGTATGCCGGCGTGCGAACTCCTGGACGCCGAGTGCGGCCTCGAGTTGCGGACGCACTTGCGCGATCAGCCGCGTCTCGTTGACCTGGCGCACAACGCCCGCGCGCACCTGCGCGTCGGAGGCCCCGAGCAGGAATGCCGCGGCGGCCGCATCGCCACGTCGCCACGATAGATGGACGTAGACGTCGATGAAGTACGAGCGGGTGCGCCGCTGGATGATCCATCCGATGCGGGCGACCTCCAGCGCCTCCTCCGTAGCGCCGAGCTCGCTCAGGATGCCCGCGAGGTTCGCGTGGAACATGTCCATGTCGACGTCGGCGCCGGGCTGCGCGCGCACTTCCCGCTCGAACGCGCGCGCAACGCGCGCCGTTTCCTCGATGGGTCCCATCTCCCATGCGAGGTCCACCATGTTGTTGCGGGCGATCGCCTGCAGGCGGCGATCGCCGGTGGCAGCACTCGCGGCCAGCTCTTCGCGTTCGAGCGCGAGGGCATCGTCGAACCGGTGCGCAAGGCGTGCGAGCACGGCGTCGCGCCGCAGCAACTGGATGCGGAACTCGGCCGGCCAGTCGGGCCGCACGAGCGCGCGTGCCTCCTCTATCGTGCGGGTCGCTGACGCAACGTCTTGGAGCCGCGACTGGCACATGGCAAGACGAATGAGGCTCGACACCACGCGTCGCGGTTCCCCCAGCGCGCGATAGAGCGCCTGCGCGCGTTGCGCTGCTGCCGCCTGCTCGATCATGGCGACCCGCGTCACCATATTGCTCGCGGCCAACGCGCGCCAATAGCGCGCGGCGATCGCGTCCTCGACGCCGGGACGGTCGACCCAGGAGCGACACGCGAGCAGCCAGTCACCGCACTCGAACGCATAGTCGACGAGGGACCCGCAATGCGCGGCGATCGCAGCGGCGAGGGCAGGATCGCTGCCGTCTTGCGAAGCCCAGACGTAAGCGGCGCGCAGGTTGTCGAGCTCGGGCAGCACGATCGACGCGTATTCGTCGCTGCGAAGGTTGCCGTCGAGATTCGCGCCGTCGACGGCTTGAATGAAATCGCGCATGGCGATTGCGTGCCGGCGCAACGTGTCGTGTCCGTCGTCGTCCGCCAGTTGCTCGAGCGCGAACGCGCGCGCCGATTCGAGCAGGCGATAGCGCGGGGGATCGCCGGGATCCACCGACACCAGCGACTTGTCGACGAGCTGGCTTACGAGGTCGAGCACGCACCACGCGTCGAGACTGCCATCGCTTGCCACCGCTTGCGCGAGCTCCACCGTGAAGCCGCCGGCAAACGCGCCCAGCCTGCGAAACACGATGCGCTCGTCCCCGCTCAGCAGATGGTGGCTCCATTCGAGCGCGGCGCGCAGCGTCTGGTGGCGACGCAAGGTCGAGCGCGCGCCACCCGTCAGGAGCCTGAAGCGCGCGTCTAGCTTGTCGCGGACGCCGCGCAAGCCGAGCGTCGGAACGCGCGCGGCCGCGAGCTCGATCGCGAGCGGCAGTCCGTCCAGGCGCCGGCAAATGTCTCGAGCGAGCGGGAGATCGTCGCCGGCCAGCGCAAATCGAGCGTCGACCGCGCCGACGCGCGCTTCGAGCAACGCAAGGCCGCCCGGCTCGTCCAGGGGTGCGAGGCGGTACTGCTGTTCCTCCGGCAGCCGTAACGGCTCCTGGCTCGTGGCCAGCAGCGTGACGTGGGTTCCCCGCAGCAGCGCCTCGGCGAACGCGCCGACCGCGTCGAGGAGGTGCTCGCAGTTGTCGAGCACGAGGAGCATGCGGCGACCGGCGAGGCTGGCGATCACGTCGGCCTTCACCGAATCCTGTCGCGCGCTTCGGATGCCGAGCGCCTGTGTGACCGTGCTGCCCAGCAGTCCGGGCGCCGAGACGCCGGCGAGCTCGATCATCCACGCCCCGTCGACGAAGCGGGGCGCGAGAGCGTCGGCGCAGGCTTGCGCGAGGCGACTCTTGCCGATGCCGCCTGCACCGACGACCGTGACGAGCCGATGGGCCTGCACGAGTTCCGAGAGGGCCGCGATCTGCGCGTCGCGCCCATAGAGCGGCGCCAAGTAGGCGGGCAGGTTGCCGGCCACGGCGCGTGGCGTCTCGGCGGGCGGGACCTCGCTCTGGTCCGTGGCGTCGTCGAGGCGCGCCGTGAAACGGTATCCGCGGCCTGGGACCGTCGCAATGGCCGAAGGGCCGATGAGCTTGCGCAGCGCGCTCACCTGCACCTGGAGATTGTTTTCCTCGACCACGAGCCCGGGCCATGCGACGTCGAGCAATTCCCCCTTCGAGACCAGCCGCTCGCGGCGCTCCACCAACGCGAGCAGCACGTCGAAGGCGCGCTGGCCGAGCGCGACAGGCCGGCCTTCCTCCAGCAGCCGGCGGGTGTCGGGCTCGATCTCGAAACGGCCGAAGCGGTAGGGCGCTGCCATGGCTTTGGTTGAATCTACCGCAGCCGCACCGGCATGCAAGTTTCAGGACGTTTAAGCTCGGCTAAAGGACTCGGAAAGGGCTTCAGGCGGACAGTGCAGGCGTGGTTCCGATCATTCAAAGGAGAACGCCATGCAAGCCAAGACAGTCCGCCGTCTTCACGATCGCCCTCCGTTCCGCCATCGCGGGCACAGCCACCGTCGGCGCCATCAGGCAGTCGTCGCTGACCTCGCCCGCCGTCGGCGTCGCTACCGGTGAGTACGTTACCGGTGTCCCGGTCTACCGCTTGCCGGCCGTCAACGTGACCGTGAGCCGCAGCGCGGCGCTGGCCGAGATGGCGAAGGAAGACGCGGTTGCGATGAAGTAGGCCCGGTGGCGAGTGCACCCTCGAGCTCGGCCCGCGCGCTCAGTCGGCGGGCGGGATCTTCGCCTTGACGACGGTGTCCCTGTAGCGCGCGATGTCGCCGTCGTATTGGCGCGCCGCGTCCTCGGGAGTGCTTTGCACCGCCGTCGCGCCTTGCTGGCGGAACTGCGCGATCACCTCGGGTGTTGCCGTGATCGCGTTGAGGGCGGCGTTGAGCTTCGCGACGATCTCGCGGCGGTGTGGCCGCCGGGACGTAGGCGCCGAAGAAACTGCTGTACGTGAATTGCGGCAACCCAGCTTCGGCCGTCGTCGGCACCTCAGGCAGGTCCGGGTCGCGCCTCGGGCCCGTGGACGCAAGCGCGCGCAACTTGCCCGAGGCGACGTGGGGCATGATTCCGGGCGCATTGACGATCATGAAATCCGCGTCGCCGCGCAGAAGGCCGGTGATCGCATCCGCAGCCCCGCGATACGGAACGATGGTGACGTCCGTGCCCGTCTCCAGTTTGAACAACTCGATGCCGAGGCGCGCGCCGTTGGACGCAAAGTTGTACTTGCCGGGATTGGCTCTCAGCAGCGCGACGAAATCGGCGAGCGTCTTCGCCGGGACCTTCTCCGCGTTGACGACGACGAGGTTGTAGTACTCGCACAGCACGGCGATCGGTCGCAGGTCGCGCGCGGGCTCGAAGCGCAGCTTCGAGTACATCACGGGATTGACCGTCGCGGCGCTCGAGTTGAACAGCATCGTGTAGCCGTCGGGCGGCGCCTTCGCCACGAACTCCATGCCGATGTTGCCGTCGGCGCCGCCGCGGTTCTCGATCACGACCGGTTGGCCGAGCGCCTTGCCCAGTCGCTCGCTCACGAGTCGCGCGAAGACGTCGGTACCGCCGCCGGCCGGGAAGGGCACGACGGCCTTGATCGGGTGGTCGGGATACTGTGCGAGCGCTGCGGACGCCGCGATTGCAAACGCGAGCGCGAGAAGGGACTTCATCAGCGAAGCTTCCACACGGGCTTGCGCTTTTCCTTGAACGCGCGCGAGCCCTCCGCGCCGTCTTCGCTTTCCGCGGTCTGTTGGTCGAGCTCCCGCGCATACGCGACGAGCGATTGCGGGAACGCGGCGGTCAGGCGATACAGACGCACGGCGGCCTGCACCGCCAGCGGCGAGCTCTCGCAGATCATCTGCGCCAGCTCTTCCGCGGCGGCCATGAGCTTGTCGCCGGGCACGATCTTGTTGACGATCGCCTGCGCATAGCACTCCTGCGCGGTGAGCCGCCCGTTGCACAAGGTGAGATACGCGGCCGTCGTGCGCGGGAGCGCGGCGTAGAGGTTGTGACACGAGCCCAGCCGGCCGATCTTCGTGTGCGTGTCGCCGATCCACGCGGTGTCGGCCATCACGCGCAGCTGGCACTGCAGCGCGAGCGTGAGGCCGACGCCGACCGCAAGGCCGTTGATGGCGGCGATCAGCGGCTTTTCGAGATTGGCGTCGGACGGCTGCCCGCCGCCGCCCCAGAAGAAGAGCGGATTGTTGGGGTCCTCGTGCGGCGTGCGGATGCCCTTTGCCTGGTGCTCGGCCAGGAACTTGACGTCGCGTCCGGCGCAGAACGCCTTGCCGGTGCCGGTGACGATGCCGCAGTAGACGTCGGGGTCGATCTGCATGTCGCGCCAGCACGCGCGTAGCTCGGCGTAAGCGTACGTGTGCAGCGCGTTGAGCACGTCGGGGCGGTTGATCGTGACGTAGGCGACGTGATCTTTCTTGCGGTAGATCACGTGCTCGAGATTGCGGGGAGCATTTGCTGGGTCGTAAGGCGATTCGTAGCGGGGCATGAGGCTTACTCCTCGTTCGATGACCAACAGTCCGTCGACCGCGGCGGCCGTATCGGCGCCGAGCTTCAACGGATTGATTTCGAGCGTGAAGCGCTGCCACGGCGCGGACGCGGCGAGTGCCGAGAAGCGGGCGACGAAATCGGCGGCCAGCGCGTGCTGACGCGCGCGTCAGCCATTGCGGCGCGCGGCGCAGCGTGCGCAGTCTGCGCGACGAGGTCGTGCGCGCCTTCGACGTCGAGCGGGGCGCGCGCGAAGGCGACGTCGTCGACGAGCTCGGTCGCACCGCCGCCCACGCCGACAGCCGACGATGACGCCGAACTCGCGGTCGCGGAACGCGGTGACGAGAAGCTCGCGATTGCCGTCGAACATGTGCTGCACCCAGATGCCGTCGAGGGCGACGCCCATCCCGGCGGCGCGCGCGTGGAAGCGGCGCTCGACGGCGGCGGCAGCTTCCGCCGAGTCGACGTCGAGTGCGACAAGGCCCGCGGCTGCGCGATGCGTTATCGCAGGCGAGAGTGCCTTCATCGCGACGGGGAAGCCGACATCGGTCGCGATGCGCGCCGCGTCGCCCTGCATCCGCGCGCTGCGGCCGCGGGCGACGGGCAGGCGCGCACGCTCGAGGATCGCCGTCACGCCGTCCTCGGGGACGATGCGCGTGCCCGCGGGAACGTTCCCAGGCGAACGACGACGCGGACGACGCTGCGGCGGATTCGCAGCTTGCGCGATTCGCCGTACGTCACGAGATGACGCAACGCGCGTGCGGCGCGCGCGTGCTCGGGGAAGACGAAGATGCCGCGCTCGGCGAGCAGCGCGGCGGTGCCCTCGGGCATCGCCTGCCAGGTCAGGAGCATCGGCTTGTGCGCGTGCGTGCGCACCGCGTCGTACATCTGCACGAGCTCGGGCGCGAGGCGGTCGAAGCCGGCGGCCAGGAACAGCCACGCGTCGGTCTCGTCGGTCGCGGCGAGACGCGCGAGCGTCGCGGGAACGTTCGCGCGGTGCTTCTCCACCGTCATCATCCCCGGGGTGAAGTCGATGGGATTGGCCACCGAAGACAGCGGCGTGACGCAGAGGGCGAAGCTCCGCCTGCGTAGCTGCGCTGAGCGCGGGCACTGTCAGGCCCGCCCGCTCGCATTGGTCGGTGCACATCACGCCGCTGCCGCCGCCGAACGTCGAGACGAGCACGCCCGGGCCCTGCGGCCATTGGGCCGGCGTCATCGAGCCCAGTTGAAGGCATACGTCGAGGAGCTCCTCGCTCGAGTAAACGCGGATCGCCGCGAGCTCGCGGCACAGCGCGTCGAACGTGCGATCGCTTCCCGCGAGGCGTCCGGTGTGAGCGAGCGCCGCGCGTCCCGAGGCTGCGGTGGTGCCGCCTTTCATCACGACCACCGGCTTGCGCGCGATCGCGCGCGAGCGCGAGCGCCTCGACGAAGGCATCGGGATCGGACAGGCCTTCGGCGTACACCGCGATCACGCGCGTGCCGTCGTCGTCGACGAGCGCGCGAATGAATTCCGCGAGGCCGAGCGCCGCTTCGTTGCCGCAGCTCGCGGTCACGCGGAAGCCCAGGCCGAATTCCTCGGCGCGCGCATGCGCCATGACCGCGATGCCGCCGCTCTGGCTCACCATCGAGACCACGCCCGGGATGAGGGCTCGCTTGTCGCGCAGCATCGTCGTGAACGACGCGGTGAGCCCGTTGCCGGTGTTGAGGAGCCCCACGCAGTTCGGTCCGCACAAGAGGAAGCCGGTCTTGCGGCAGACCGCGGCGAGCTCGTCCTGCTTCTCGGCGCCCTCGCGGCCGACTTCGGCAAAGCCGCCGGCCCATGCGACACCCGACGGCACACCCGCGGCGACACAGTCGCGCACGACGTCGACGACGTTGTCCGCGGGGACCGCGATCACGGCGAGATCGGGCGTGCCGGGCAGGTCGCGCAGGCTCGCGTAACAGCGCAATCCCGCGACCGTGTCGCGGCCCGCATTGACGGGCCACACGGGTCCGTCGAAGCCGAAGCGCGCGAGATAGCCCGTCGCGATGCCGCCGAGGTTGCCTTCGCGGTCCGATGCGCCGATCGACGGCGACCGCGCGCGGCTCGAGAAGCGGCGTCAGCTTGCCGAAGCTCACAGCTTGATTTTCGCCTCGTCGATCACCTTGGACCACTTGTCCGATTCGCGTGCGAGCACCGCGCCATACTCGGCGCCGCTGGCCGGCTCCGGATCGATCCCTTGCGCGACGAGCGCGTCGCGCACCGCCGGATCCTTCACGGCCTCCGCGAGCGCGTTGCTGAGGATCGCGACGCGATCGGCGGGCACGCCCGCCGGCGCGATGAGCCCCCACGTACCGCTGAGCTCGAACGAGGCGAGGCCCACCTCGGCGAACGTCGGAACGTCCGGGAAATTCGCCGAGCGCGTCTTGCCCGTGATCGCGAGCGCACGGACCTTGCCCGACTTGATGAGCGGCACGAGCGGAACGTTCTCGATGATCACCTGCACGCGGCCGCCGAGGAGATCGGTGATCCCGGGGCCGCTGCCCTGGTAGGGCACGTGCACGATGTCGACGCCCGCGGCGCGCTTGTAAAGCTCCATCGCCAGATGCGGGGTGGACCCGACCCCCGCGGAGGCGTAGTTGAGCTTGCCCGGCTGCGACTTCGCGAGCGCCGCGAACTGCGCGTAGTCCTTCGCCGCGACTTCGTTGTTGATCGCGAGGATGTAGCGCAGCGTGCCCATCGCGCCGATCGGCGTGAAGCTCTTGATCGGGTCGTACTTGAGCTCGGGATAGAGCTTGCGCGACGCCGTGTGCGGAATCGCGTTGACGAGCAGGACCGTGTACCCGTCCGCCGGCTGGCGCGCGACGAACTCGGTGCCGATGGTGCCGCCGGCGCCCGGCTTGTTCTCGACGACGAACGGCTGGTTCAGGATCTCGCCCATGCGCTTGGCCAGAATGCGGCCCAGCGTGTCCGTCGCGCCGCCCGGCGGGAACGGCACGACGAGCTTCAATGGGTGATCCGGAAACGCCTGCGCGCCTGCCGCGAAGGGCAGTGCGAGCAGGATGGCGCACAGTGCGCGACGCAAGACATTCATCGGCAAGTTCTCCTCCGGCCGCTTCGTTGGAAATGCTTGAATCGGTTCAAAAGCGGCACGGTAGCACGCGCCGCGCGCCGGGCACAAGGCGCGGCTCGCCGCGCGACGCACGATGCACTCGCACCGCTAGCGCGCCGCGAGCGTCGCCACGCGAGCTCTGGCGCCGGGTGCTGCGACCGACCCCCGAAATTGAATCGCGGGATCGAGGGCGATGGTGCGAAGGGGGCCGCCGACGCGGTTCACGCGCTGCATCAGCAGATCACACGCCGCCTCGACCATGGCGACGGCAGGCTGACGCACCACCGACAGCGTGGGGCGCACGAGCGTCGCCCACTCCGGATCGTCGAAGGCGACGACCGACAGCTCTTCGGGGCACGCCACGCGAAGCTCGGCCAGGAAGCGCAGCACGAGCGAGGCCTGGTGGCTGTTGCTCGCTACGAGCGCCGTCGGCGGCTTGCGTTCGCGCAGCGTCCGCGCCAGCTCGTCGCGCAGGAACGCGTCGTCGTTCTGGAACTCGATGCACGACGTCTCGATGCGCCGCTTGCGCCGCACGTCCGCGAGGCCGGCCATCCGATGCCTTGTCACGAGGCGGCTGCGCGAGCGGCACACGAACAGCACGTGGGTGTGGCCGAGGTCCGTGAGGCGCGTGACCACTTCACGCATGGCCGCGCGATTGTCGAGCGTGACCTGATCGAAGCGCGGGTCCTGGGTCGGCCGGTCCACGATCACCAGCGGCACTTCCTTGCGCGCCGCGAAGTCGAGCGCCTCGCGTGGCGCGGGGCTCGGCAGCAGCAGGAGGCCGTCGACACGGTAGCGGACGAGCTCCTTGACGCGGTCGAGCTCGGTCGCCGGGTCGTGACGGCTGAACACGTGCATGACGCCATAGCCGTTGCGCGAGGCGATCTCCTCGAACGTCTCGGACAGCGCGTTGAGATACGAGGTGGACGTGTGCGGCAGGCAGATGCCCAGCACGCGCGAGAGCGCGTGGCGCAAGCGCTGCGCGTGGAAGTTGGGCACGTAGCCCAGCGTGTCGATGGCCCTTTGCACGCGCTTGGTCAGCGTGGCGCTCACGTGCGCGCTGCCCGACAGGACGTGCGATACCGTGCCGACCGAAACCCGCGCCGATTTGGCAACGTCCTTGATGCGGACGCGGGGCGTGGGTGCGCGCCGCGTCGTCACTTGCCCTCGAGCTCGGCCAGCTTGGCAATGGCCGACTTCTGGCCCTTGTCCGCAGCGGCGTGGAACCATTTGAGCGCGTCGTCGCGACTCTTCGGTACGCCCGTGCCAGTCTCGTAGAGGCGCGCGAGGTTAAACATGGCGTTCATGTTGCCGCCGTCGGCGGCGCGTCGGAAGAGCTCGGCAGCTGCGGCGGGGTCGCGGGCCGCGCCTTTGCCGTCACGGATCAAGATTCCGAGGTTGTTCTGCGCCAGCCCGTAACCTTGGTCGGCGGCCTTCCGGTACCAGGCCACCGCCAGCACGTAGTTGCGCCCGTCGCCGATGCCGCCGAGGTAGAGGTTGCCGAGGTTGTTCTGCGCCGGCGCATGCCCTTGCGCCGCCGAAGCCTCGTACCACTTGCGCGCCGCGGCGAGATCGACGCCGACACCATTGCCGGTGTAGTAGGCGAAGCCGAGCATGTTCTGCGCGCGTGCGTCGCCTTCCCCGGCGCTCTTTCTCAACGCCCTCAGGGCTTCTGCCGGATCAGCGGATTCGCGGGGCGTCGGGTCCGCCTTGGCGACGACGGTCGGCGGCTCCGGCGCGGTGACGGGCGGCGGCGGCGAAGCCGGTGGCGTGATCGGACCAGGCACGGGAATAGGCGACGACGCGGGCCCTTTTCGCTCGGCCGCTCGCGGGGCGGCCGTCGGCGGAGGCGACGGCTTGGCAACGGGCTCGGAAGGTACCGCCTTGGGCTGCGCGGCCTCGTTGCGCTCCGGTTGCGGCCGCTCGCGCGGCGGTGCTGCGGGCACGGGCGTCACGACGACCGGCGGCACTGGAGCCGTCGTCAAGGAAGGAGGCAGCTGCCCGGGCGCTGGCGCCGCTGGCGAAGGCGCCGGGGTGGGCTCAGGCAAAGGCGCGGGCGTGGGGGAGCGCGAACCGCGACCTTGGTTTCGGCCGGCGGGGCGGGGACGTCGTGGCCCGGGAGATACAAGACGGCAGTGGCGATCACCGCAAGCGCGCCGAGCGCGATCGCGACGTAAAGCGAGCGCGGCAGCGCGCGGCGCTTCGCGGCCTGCGGGACCAGCACGGTCCGCGCGTCTTCGGCCGGAAGCGGCACCCGCACCGGCTGCAGGTCCGGCTCCGGCGTTGCCACCGGCATCCTTGGCGCCTCCACGTCGCGCGGCGGTGGAGGAGGCGCCACGACCTCGTCCGCTTCGGCGGCGCCACTGCCTCGCTCCGCTTCGGCGGCGCCGGGCGATCGCGAACCCCGAGCGCTTCGCGGAACTCGGCGATGGTTTGCGGCCGCTTCGCGGGCAGGAACGAAAGCGCCTGGTCGATCGCCGTCATGAATGGCGGCGAGTACCCTTTCGGGGCGATCCGCGCGAGCGGCACGTAGGGGTCGGCATACGCGCGGCTTACGCACGCAGGCGGGCCTTTGCCGGTAATGACCGCGTAGAGCGTTGCAGCGAGCGCGTAGACGTCGGTCCACGGGCCCTGCTCCATCTCGCCTTCCTCGGAGTACTGCTCGATCGGCGCGAAGCCGGTCTTGAGGATGACCGTGAGCGCCTGCGTCTTCTCGTGGATGATGCGGCGCGCCGCGCCGAAGTCGAGCAGCACGGGGATGCCGTTGCGCTGCAGGATCACGTTGTCGGGCGCGATGTCGCGATGAAGGCATTGGCCGCGATGCAGGATCTCGACCGCTTCCAGGAGCTTCACCGTCATCGCTTCCACCACGCCAGGCTCCGGCGGCGGACCGAAGCGGAACGCCTCGCGCAAGGTGGAGCCTTCGTAATACGACATCGCCATGTACGCGGTACCGCTTGCTTCCCAGAAGCGGTAGACCTTGACGAGCGATGGGTGGTCGAAGCGCGCCAGAAGGCGCGCCTCCTCGACGAAGCTGCGCAGGCCGACGTCGAACGTCTCGCGGTGCTTGGCCGAGAAAGGCACCACCGTGAGCGTCGCGTCGCGTCGCGCGAGCGTATCGGGCAGGTACTCCTTGAGCGCGACCCGTCGGTGCAGCGAGTGGTCGAACGCGAGATAGACGATGCTGAAGCCGCCGCGGCCGACGACGCGCTCGATCTCGAATTCGAGGACGCGCGCGCCGGGGGGCAGGGCGAGCAGGTCGGGAGGCTCACCCGGAGGGTCGTTGCGCGCGGCGAGCCCGCTCACCCCGCGCGCCTCCCCGTCGTGCCGTATTTGCGCGCTCCGAGAAGCGACGCTGCGTCACTCGCCCGCGCCATCTCCGCCGCCGTCGCCGCCGTCGCCGCCGGGACCGCCGCTGTCGCCGCCACCGCCGCTACCACTCTGGTCGACGGCGCCGTTGTTGGGGGCTTGGGTGACCGTCAGCACTTGCAGGCTCTTGCCGCCTGCCGTCACGACGATCATTCCGGTGCGGCCGTAGTCGTTGTCGTAATTGCGTTGCACGACGTACTCGACCTGGCCCGTGCCGCGCGCGCTCATCCCGGAGATGGCGAGCCACGAATGCTCGGTGCTCGCCTGCCACGCGCAGTCGCTGGGGGCCACGACGTTGACGCGTTTGGACACCGCGTTGCCACCGATGACGTCCGACACCTGGCCGAGGGCGATGCTCGGGCACGGGAGCGCGGGCGGCACACCGGGCTGGCGGATGTCCACCGGCGCGACCTGCGCGCCCGCGGCGACGGTAACCGTTGCCGCGCGGTCTCCCGGATCGCCATTGGGGGCTGCGGTGATGCGCAACTGGCTCGGCCCCGTGCCGCTTCCCGGCGCGATGCTCGCCCAGGGCTGGTCGCTCGTGACGCTCCAGGCGCAACCGGCCGGCGCGTCGACCTCCAACGACGCGCTCGCGCCTTCGGCGAGAAGCGCCAGGGACTTGGCGGACAGAGCGACGGCGCAGGTTGCATCGGCCACGGCCGTCTCGGTGACCGGTGTCGCGTTGTTGTTGCTGAATGGATCGGGTGCGCCGCTCGGCGCGCCGATCGAGCTCGTGAAGCTCATCGTCGCGGCGCTCGAAGGCGCCGTTCCGATGCCGGTGATGTGAACCACGCCCCCGGCGGGCAGCGACGGCGCCTCCACCCCTTGCCGCAGCGCGGCGAGGCTCAAGTCCGAAGGACAGGTCGCACCGTTGTACGCGCGGCACGTCGCGGTCCAGTTGCCTGCATTGGCCGGCAGCGCGGCCACCAGAACCGCCTTGTGGGCGTCGCCGGGACCTGCATTGGCGAACCAGAACTCGCTTTGCATCGCCTTCCCGGCCTCGACCTTGTCCCCCGGATAGGTGTGGTACGCCTGCAGGTCGCCGCCCGGCTGCGACGCGATCGGCGAGCAGAACGCGACGCCTTCGTACACGTAGCCGTCGTGGCGCACGTTGCGATAGACGTCGACCCAGCTCGAAGTGAACTGGTGGTTCGGATCCGGCCGCGTCGACAGTCGGCCCGATGTCGAACGCTCGGAACACGGGGTAGTAGCCGGCGGGGCAATCCATGGCGGCGGGCGTCGGCGTGTCCTTGCACAGGTACGGCGAGCGTGGCAGCACGCTGAGCGACGGACAGCTCGACTCCGGCGTGACCGCATAGAAAGCGGTCGACTCGAGCTTCCAGTCGATCGCATCGTCCTGTGTCGGGTTCTTCGCGATGAGGGCGTCCCGCTCGGCCGCGCTGGCGGTGTAGAAGTGGCTGTTCCAGCGCGACGAGAAGAACCGGTACACGGGCTTCGCGATCGCCGGTGCGCCGGCGGCAGGTGCGCCCTTGTCGTCGATCTGCCATGCGCGCCAGCTGCGGCCGGTGCGCTGCCAACCCTTGACCGTGGTCCCGGTGTCGAGGCCGTCGACCTCGGCCGGGCACGATGGCCATGAAGAAGTGCGTGAGGTTGGTCTGGCCTCCCATGGTGATGGCCGGATTGAGGAACTCCACCACCGGGGACGTGCCCCGCGTGTATGCGCCGTTGGCCTGGTCGCTCACCTCGACGAACGTCGACACCGCCTGCGTGCGCGGCACCGCGAGCTGCTGCTGGAAATTGCGGCCCCAGGCGACCACCGTGCCATTGGCCGTAACCCCGAGCGAGTGATTGACACCCGCGGCGAGCGCCTTCATGCCGTCCATGCGCGGCTCGCGTCCGGGGAAGAGATGATCGCGCTCGCCGACCTTGGAGCCTCTGCCCCAGGTGCGTCCTCGATTTTGCTGGTCGAGGGACAGGACGTGCGACTGCGCGACGAGAATCGCGGCGCCGTCCAGCCCGCTCACGCGCGTGGGCGACGCCTTGAACGCCGCGAACGACGGTGCAAGACCCCAGGTAAATGCCTGGCCGTCCTCGCGCACCGCGACCGAGAAGTCGGCGCCCGCTGCGATGCTGCGCACGTTGGCGAGATTCGACACGCGCACCGGCGCTGTGGCCGGCGCGGTCCCGCCGGTTCCGAGCTGGCCCTTGTCGTTGGCGCCCCACGCCCACACGGATTTGTCGGCGCGCAGGACCAGGAAGTGCGTCTCGCCCGCCGCAACGGCGACGACGTCGCCGAAGCCGAAGTCCGCGCCCGGGCATCCCGGCTTGCCGCACGCGATGAGCGCGCGGCCGGTGTTGGTCAACGCGATGACACCGAGGCCGCCGCTCGCGGCTGCCTTGGCGTTGGTGAGTCCGGCGATCGCAATGGGACTCACGATCGGCGTCACCGAGGAGCCGGGGACCGAGGCGCCCCAGCCGTACACAGCGCCGTCGTCGCGCACCGCCACAGCCGTCTGCCGGCCGCCCGCGATCGCGATGAATCGACCGGCAAGCCCCGGCACCGCGCGCGGCGCGGCGACAGAACTGAGCGCCGTGCTGGCGTCGACGGCGCCCCACGACAGCACCACGCCATCGGCGCGCAAGGCGAGCGACTCGGTGGGCGTCGCGGCCACCGCGGTGACCGCCGCCAGACCCGGCACGTTCCACTGTGCGCGCGTCTCAAGAGTGTCGCCGAGGGCAAGCGAGCCGCGCTCGTTGCTGCCGGCCGCGAACATGCGGCCCTTGGTGTCCACCAGCAGGTTGCTGGCACCCGCAGAAGCGTTGGCGATCGGGGCGTCGATGCCGGGCGAGAGCTTGGTCGCCGCAGTCACGACGGACATGTGACCGAGCCCGAGCTGCCCGCGGTCGTTCTTGCCCCACCCCACGAGCGATCCGTCGCGCAGCAACGCCATCGAGACGTTGTCACCGACGGCGACCGCTTCGATGTCAGACAGCAAGGCGCCCGAGGCGGCCTTGACGGCCGCGGGCGTCTTCCCATCGGAGATCCCGCTGTCGCCAAGGCGACCGTCGGTGGGATTACCGAATCCCCAGAGTGTGCCGTCGCCCTTGAGCGCGAAGGTGTTGTCGCCGCCGGCGAAGACGGCAACCACGTTGGCCAGGACCGGGGCCTGCACCGGACGCGCGCTCTGGTTGGGAGGCAGGACAAAGTCGCCACCCCAGACGTATACGTTGCCTCCGCTCACCGCCGCGGCGTGGTTCGCACTGGCGGCGATCGAGGTAACGCCAGCGAGCCCCGTGATCAGGACGGGCGTGCTTTGGTCGGTGCCCGAACCGTCGCCCAGCTGACCGAGGTCGTTGCGCCCCCAGGCGTAAATCCTGCCGTCGTCGAGCAGAGCGAGGCTGAAGCCCGCGCCCGCTGCGACCGCGACCGCAGCGGAGGGCAATTGAACGGGCGCCGGCCGCGTCTGCGGCGACCTGGTGCCGTTGCCGACCTCGCCGTACGTGTTGACACCCCACGCCAGCACCTTGCCGTCCTTGTCGAGCGCCAGCGTGTGCGCGGTGCCCCCGACGGTGGCAGCTTTGATGTTGGCAAGCCCCGCGACCTGGCCGGGCGTCGAGCGCGAGGTGGAGCTGCCGTCACCGAGTCCGCTCTGGCTGTTGTCGCCCCAGGTCCAGAGCGTGCCGCTGTCACGGATGAGGGCGCTGAAGCCCGAGCCGCCGCCGCTGGAGACTTCCTTGACGTTATTGGCGGGGGGCGGGGGCGGCGCCGAGCTTGGGCTGCCAGTTTGCCGTCACGCTGCCTGTGCCGGTGCCGCTCGAATTCGTTGCCGTGACCGTGTAGACGCGCGCCCCGGCAGCCGCGCTCGTGGCGGAGCACGTCGCGGTCGTGGACGGGTCGTACAACCCGTCCAGGAGTACGAAGCGGGACTGTTGGTGCAGTTCGCGGCAATCGTGATGGTTGTGCCGATCGTGGGCGAGCTATTGCTCGTGGTCGGCGCGCATGTCGGGGGCCCCGTGGGCGCAGGAACCCAGGTGATGGAGGCGGTCGCCTGCGGGCCGGTCCTGCGGCGTTGGCCGCCGTCACGCCGTAGTTCTTCACGCCCACGGTGGCGCTGCCCGCCGGGCAGGTGGAGCCGCTGGACGTGCATCCCGTCCAGTTGAAGCTGGTCGGGTTGTTGGTGCAGCTTGCCGACAGCAGCACGGTGGTGCCGACAGGCGCCGTGCTGGGCGCGCTGATCGTGCAGACGGGCACCGGGCTGACCCACGTGACTTGGACTTGGGCCGTGTTGCCCGCGCCACCCGCGTTCGATGCGTACACCGAGTAGGTCACGGGTCCTGCATTCGCGCTCGTGGCCATGCATGTGGATGCCGTCGACGTGCAATTGGTCCAGGTGTAGCCGGTTGGGCCGTTGCTGCAACTGGCCGTCAGCGTCACCGTAGCGCCGACCTGCGCGCTGCTTGGGCTCGCGCTAAGCGAACAGACGGGCGGGGGGATGCTTTGCCAAGTCACCGTGACCGAGGCAGGCGCGCTCGTGCCGGCGCTGTTGGTCGCGGCCACCGAGAACGTGCGCGCGCCCGGGGTCGCGAAGCTCGTCGTGCACGTGCTGGTGGTCGACGTGCAGTTGACCCATGCGTAGCTCGTCGGGCTGTTGCTGCAGCTTGCCGTCAAGGTCACCGAGGCGCCGGCGACCGGCGACGTGTTGCTCGCCGACAGCGAGCAAGCGGGCGGCTGCGCGGGCTGCACCCATGTGACGGTGACCGACGCCGTGTTGCCCGTTCCGCCGGCGTTCGAGGCGGTGACGCGGTAAGTGACCGGGCCTGCGGAGGCGCTGGTGGCGACGCATTGCGTGCCGCCGGACGTGCAGTTGGTCCAGGAGAAGTTCGTCGGGCTGTTGGTGCAATTCGCCGTCAGCACGACGTTGCCGGTGGTCAACGGCGTCAGGCTGTTCGCCGAAAGCGAGCAGGTGGGCGGCGCCGTGATCACGTTCAAGTTATAGGTAAACGCCGCAGGCGCGGCGCAGGCGCCCGTACGGCCGCTCACGTCGGCCACCGTGCCAGGCGCGGAGTAAAAGCCCGCCGTCACCGGCGTGCCCGAGATGAGGCCGCTGGACGCGAACGAGAGTCCCGGGACGGGGTTGGGCGGCGTCCAGGTGAAAGCGAACACGGGGCTCGCGTTCGTGGCGCACGACCAGAAGGACGCCACGTCGACGTTGTAGAGGATCCCGACCTTGCCATCGGGCAGCGGGAACACGTTCGGCGTCGACGGGCCGACTCGCCCGCTCGCGGACGCTGCGTCGCGGTGAACGGGCGCCAGGGCGGCGTTCGCGATGTTCACTGAAACCACGGCGATCGCAGCCGCGCACAAGGCCAGTGGGCGGCCAACGGCCTTCAGCATGGCGAACATCAGTCTACCCCCGCGATGTCGTGATTCGAAGGCCCGGAAGCGCACCTATTTAGCCTCTGTTTAGCGCAGAAGACAAGTGAATATTCCGGCGCTTGCGGAGCCTGCGGTTTGCCACGATTTGCCCGTCGCCTGCCCCGGTACGGCCATTCCCGCAGAACTTCGAAATGATCTAATTGCCGCTTCGATGATCTCGAGGTGAGGCATGGCCCTGCTGCAACGTTTGTTCCTGTTGGCGTCACTGGGTGTGTGCGCCGCGGTCCATGCGCAATCCATCGAATTCTTCAGTCCGCGCGGCGAGGTCAAGGGCGTGCGCCAGGTGACCGCGCGGTTCGCCAAGCCGATGGTGCCGTTCGGCGATCCGCGCGAGGTCGATCCGTTCGCGATCGATTGCGTCGAGAAGGGCACGGGGCGATGGGCGGACCCGCGCAACTGGGTGTACGACTTCGCGCGAGACCTGCCCGCGGGAGTGCGCTGCGCCTTCACCGTGAAGACGGGGCTGACCGACGTCGACGGCGCGGTGGTCGCGGGCGGGCAGCGCTTCGAGTTCTCGACCGGCGGGCCCGCCATCCTGCGCAGCCTGCCCTACGAGGGGAGTCGCATCGACGAAAACCAGGTATTCGTCCTGGGGCTCGACGCGCCGGCGAAACCCGAGACGATCACCGCCAACGCGCGCTGCGTGGCGGCGGGCGTCAACGAGGAAATCGGCGTGCGGCTCGTGACCGGCGACGAGCGCAAGACGATCCTCGACAACCGCAAGTCGTTCGCGGCGTCTTACCTGCGCATGCTGCTGATCGACGGCGACTCGGGGCGCACGCGAGGCTTCCTGTTCCGATTGCCGGCGACGGGCAGCGACCGCGACAAGTTCCTGCGCTTGCGCGATGCGCCCGATTCGCCGCTCGTGACCCTCGCATGTGCGCGCACTCTGCCGCAGGGCGCGGAAGCGAAGCTCGTCTGGGGCAAGGGGATCGCGGCAACGACGGGCGTCGCGACGACGAGTACGCAGGCGCTCGCGTTCACGGTACGTCCCGCGTTCCGGGCCTCGTTTACCTGCGAGCGGGTCAACAAGGATGCGCAATGCATCCCGATCCTGCCGCTTACGCTTTCGTTCACCGCACCCGATCGCCAAGGCGGACGCGCAGAAGATCCGACTCGTCGACGAGGCGGGCAAAGCTTATCCGGCCAAGTTGCCGAAGGACACGGGCGAGGGCATCGAGAGCGTCACCTTCGGACCCGGCCTTCCGCGAGAAGACGCAGTTCCGTATCGAGATCCCCGCGAACCTCAAGGACGACGCGGCCCGCGCGCTCGTGAACGCGCGCTCGTTTCCGTTGCGCGTGCGCACCGACGAGAACCCGCCGCTCGCGAAATTCGCCGCCGACTTCGGGATCCTCGAGCGCGTGCTGCCCGACGGCGAGAAGCCCATGCTCCCGGTCACGGTGCGCAACGTGGAGCCGACGCTGCCCGCGCGCGTCGCGACGGTGCGCGACGCGCCGATCCCCGGCCAGGTCGTGAAGGTCAAGCGCGGCGACGAGATGCAGGTCGTGACGTGGCTGCGCAGGCTCGCGCGCGCCAACAAGATCGATCGCGAGTTCGACGACAAGAACGACCGCTGGATCGTCAAGCGCAACGGCTTCGCCTCATCGGTCTTCACGAACAACGACACCACGACCCGCATCGCGGTGCCCAAGCCTGGCGGCGCCAAGGCGTTCGAGGTCGTCGGCATTCCGCTGCCGCAGGCGGGCTTCTACGTGGTCGAGCTCGCGAGCCCGAAGCTCGGCGCGGCGTTGCTGGGCACGCCTGCGCCGTTCTACGTGCGCGCGGCAACGCTCGTCACCAATCTGGGCGTGCACTTCAAGCTCGGACGCGAATCCTCGCTCGTGTGGGTGACGCAGCTCAGCGACGCATCTCCCGTCGCCAATGCCGACGTGATGGTGCGCGACTGCAGCGGCCGCACACATTTCGAGGGCAAGACCGATGCGTCCGGGATCCTGCGCGTCCCGAAGGCGTTGCCCGAGCGCGATACGCTGCCTTCCTGCGGCACCGAGGAAAGCCAGAAGGAGTTCTTCGTCACCGCACGCACGCCGGACGACTTCGCCTACGCGTTCTCGAATTGGGGCGAGGGCATCTCGCCGTGGCGCTTCAATGTCCCGACCGGCAACTGGAACGGGCCGTATGTCGCGCATGCGGTGCTCGACCGCTCGCTCGTGCGAGGCGGCGAGACCGTGTCGATGAAGCTCTTCGTGCGCCAGCAGACGGGGGCGGGCTTCGCATTCCCGCAGCGTGCCGCGCTCGACAACGCGCTGATGATCCGCCACGTCGGCTCGGAACGCGAGTACACGATTCCCGTCGCGTGGAATGCGAGCGCCACGGGCGAGGCCACGTTCGCCGTGCCGAAGGATGCGTACACCGGCACCTACCAGATCTTCGTCAACGACTCGTTGGCGCCGCATGGCAAGGAGAAGCAGGAGCGCATGGCGGGCAGCTTCCGCGTGGAGGCGTTTCGCGTCCCGCTCCTGCGCGCGCGCGTGCAGACCGTGGGCGCGCCGCTCGTCGACGTCCGCGATGCAACGTTCGACGTCCAGGTGAGCTACCTGAGCGGCGGAGGCGCGGGCGGATTGCCGGTCACGCTGCGCACGCAGGTCGACGGCAAGGTCGTCACGTTCCCCGATTACGAGGACTACGCGTTCGCGGGCGGCGACGTCAAAGTGGGGCGCGAGGAGCAGGGCGATGCCACCGCGCGCTACGACATGTTCTCGTTCTCGGACCCGTCGATGGACGAGCCCGACGGCACGCCGGCGTCGCGTCCCAAGCGAGGCACCGACGTGCCGATGACGCTCGACCCGAGCGGCGGCGCGCGCGCGACCGTGAAAAACCTGGAGTCGTCGGACCGTCCGCGCGACCTCCTGGCCGAGCTCGAGTACCGCGACCCCAGCGGGGAGACGCTGACGAGCGCGACGCGAGCCACGTTGTGGCCGTCGCGCGTCGTGCTCGGCATCAAGCCGGACAGCTGGGTATCGAGCAAGGACAAGCTCAAGTTCACGGTGGTAGCTCTCGACGTCGGCGGCAAGCCGATCGCCAACCTGCGCGTGCAGACGGCCGCCTTCAAGCGCGACTACTACTCGCACCGGCGGCGCCTGATCGGCGGGTTCTACGCGTACGAGCACGGCTACGACACGACGCGCGCAGGCGACCTTTGCGACGGGACGACGAACGCGCAGGGCCTGCTCGTTTGCGAAGCGGCGCCGCCCGCGACCGGCAACCTCATCCTGCGCGCACAGGCGCAGGATGCGCAGGGCCGCGTCGCGCTCGCGCGTACCGACGCGTGGGTCGCCGCCGAGGACGACCAATGGTTCGCCGCGTCGGACAACGACCGCATCGATCTCCTGCCGGAAAAGAAGCGCTACGAACCGGGTGCTGTCGCGCGCTTCCAGGTGCGCATGCCGTTCAAGGAGGCGACCGTGCTCGTCACGCTCGAGCGCGAAGGCGTGCTCGACGCGTTCGTGAAGAAAGTGAGCCGGGCCGACCCGGTGCTCGAAGTCCCGATGAAGGGATCGTATGCGCCGAACGTGTTCGTCTCGGCGTTCCTCGTGCGCGGACGCGTCGCAGACGTGGCGCCGACCGCGCTCGTCGATCTCGGCAAGCCGTCGTTCAAGATGGGCCTCGCGCAGCTTCGCGTGGGCTGGTCGGCTCACGAGCTTGCGGTGAAAGTCACGCCGGCGCAGGCCGTGTACAAGGTGCGCGAGAAGGCGAGCGCGACGATTGCCGTGCGACGGCCCGACGGCTCCGCGCCGCCGAAGGGCAGCGAGGTGGCACTCGCGGCGGTCGACGAAGGATTGCTCGAGCTCCTGCCGAACAATTCGTGGAAGCTGCTCGACGCGATGATGTCCGAGCGCGGGGAGGAGGTCGAAACCGCGACCGGGCAGATGCAGGTGATCGGCAAGCGCCACTTCGGGCGCAAGGCGCTCGTCCCCGGCGGCGGCGGCGGGCGTTCCACCGCGCGCGAGCTCTTCGACACGCTTCTCCTGTGGCGCGCGCGCGTGCCGCTCGACGACAACGGGAATGCGACGGTAGAGATTCCGCTCAACGATTCGCTCACGAGCTTTCGCATCGTCGCCGTTGCGTCGTCGGGCGCGCAGCTCTTCGGCACCGGCGAGGCCTCGATCCGCGCGACGCAGGAGGTCATGGTGCTCTCGGGCCTGCCGCCGCTCGTGCGCGAGGGCGACCGCTTCCGCGCGACGTTCACGCTGCGCAACGCGAGCGAGCGCCCGCAGAACCTCGCACTCGTCGCGTCGATGGCGGGCGCGTCGATGCCGATGCAGAACGCGGTGCTCGCGCCGGGCCAGGCGCGGGAGCTCCACTGGGACGTGGAAGTTCCCCCCACGGCGACGAGCCTTGCATGGGACGTCAAGGCCGTCGACCGCGACAAGGACGGCGCGACGGCCGACGCGCTGAAGATTGCGCAGAAGGTCGTGCCGGCCGTTCCGGAGCGCACGTACCAGGCGACCATCTTCCAGCTCACGCAGCCCCAATCGATCGCGGTGCAGCGGCCCGCTGATGCGATCCCCGGGCGCGGCGGCGTCAACGTGCAGGTGCAGGCGAAGCTCGCCGGCGAATTGCCCGGCGTGCGCGACTATCTGCTGGCGTATCCGTACAGCTGCTTCGAGCAGCGCGCATCGGGGGCCATCGGCTTGCGCGATCGCGCGCGGTGGGACTCGCTGATGGCGTCGCTGCCCGACTACCTCGATCGTGACGGGTTGCTCAAGTATTGGCCGATCATGCGCGACGGCGACGACGTGCTGACAGCTTACGTGCTCTCGATCGCCAACGAAGCGGGCTACGCGATTCCCGACAACGAGCGCAATCGCATGGAGCAGGCGCTGATCGCCTTCGTCGAAGGGCGCATCGTGCGGTATTCCGCGTTGCCTACGGCCGACCTTGCGATCCGCAAGGTGGCAGCGCTGGAAGCGCTGTCGCGTCGCGCCGAGCCGCTCAACGCGAAATGGCTCGAGAGCTTCACCATCGAGCCCAACCTCTGGCCGACGTCCGCCGTGATCGACTGGTATCTCATCCTGAAGCGGCAGCCGAAGCTGCCACGGCACGACGAGCGATTTGCCGCGGCGGAGCAGATCCTGCGCTCGCGCCTGAACTTCCAGGGCACGACGATGAACTTCAGCACCGAGAAGCGCGACGCCCTGTGGTGGCTCATGATCTCCGCCGACAGCAACGCGAACAAGCTCCTCGTCGCGTTCAACGACGTGCCCGCGTGGAAGGACGACATGCCGCGGCTCGTGCGCGGCTCGCTCGGCCGCATGCAGCGCGGACGCTGGAATACCACCGTCGCGAATGCGTGGGGCGTGGTCGCACTGTCCAAGTTTTCCGCGCGGTTCGAGTCGACGCCGGTGACCGGTACGACCACCGCGGCGCTCGCGGGGGCCACGTTCACGCATGCGTGGAAACCCGACGATGGCGGGAAGACGTTCGCGCAGAAGCTCGCGTGGCCGGACACGCGTGAGAATGTCGCGCTCGCGCAGGACGGCGCAGGCGCGCCCTGGGTCACGCTGCAAAGCCTCGCCGCGATCCCGCTGAAGGAGCCGCTGTCGAGCGGCTATCGCATCACGCGCACGATCACGCCGATCCAGCAGAAGGCGAAGGACCGCGTTGGCGAAGGGCCGCCCCGAGCCAACGCTGCGCCCCCTCAGGGGGCAGCGAGCGAAGCGAGCGTGGGGGTCCAATGGCAGCGCGGCGACATCGCGCGCGTGACGCTAACGGTCGAGGCGCAGTCGGACATGACGTGGGTAGTGGTCGACGATCCGCTGCCCGCGGGCGCGACCGCGCTGGGCCGCGGGCTGGGCGGCGACTCGACCATCGCCACGCAGGGCGAACGCAGGCAGGGTACCGTGTGGCCCGCGTTCGAGGAGCGCACGTTCACGGCCTACCGCGCGTACTTCCGCTACGTGCCGAAGGGCACGTTCGTGACCGAATACACGGTGCGGCTCAACAACCCCGGCACGTTCAACCTTCCGGCGACGCGCGTGGAAGCCATGTACGCGCCGGAGATGTTCGGCGAGATTCCGAACGTGGCATGGAACGTGGCGCCGTGATGCGAGCCGGCATCTTGGCGCTTGCGTTCGTGGCGCAATGCGCAGGGGCGACGCCCTCGCTCGACGACGTGCGCACCGCGCACGTCACCTCCGACGCACGCGTCGTCGATCGCAACGGCGTTCCGGTAGGCGACGTCCGCATCGACGCGCGGGTGCGCAGGCTCGCATGGACGCCGCTTTCCGACATCTCGCCGGCGCTGCAGGACGCGCTCGTCGCGGGCGAGGACAAGCGCTTCCACGAGCACGCGGGCGTGGACTGGGCCGGCCTCGCGGTCGCGGCATGGGACAGCGCGTGGCGCGCAGCCGACGGCCGGCGCCTGCGCGGCGGATCGACCCTCACGATGCAGCTTGCCGGACTCCTCGATCCGTCGCTGCGCACGAGCGGTGAAGCGCGAACCTTTGCGCAGAAGTGGGACCAGATCGAGGCCGCGCGGGCGATCGAGCGCGAATGGACCAAGGCGCAGATCCTCGAGGCTTACCTCAACCTCGTCGCGTACCGCGGCGATTTGACCGGGGTGCGCGCGGCGTCGCAGCAGCTGTTCGGCAAGGTGCCGTCCGGACTCGATGCCCGCGAGTCGGCGATCCTCGTCGCGCTCTTGCGTGCGCCCGGCGCCCGCCCGAACGTCGTCGCGCAGCGCGCGTGTGCCATCGCGGCGATCGCCTCTCCCGACGTCGCATGCGAAGCGATCCGCGCGCGCACGCATCTCGCGTTGTCCGGGAGCTATCGGTTGGTCGTGCGTTCGCAACCCGCGCCGCATCTTGCGACCAAGGTCGCGAAGCAGGCGGGCGAGACCGTCGTCACCACGCTCGACGCCGACGTGCAGGCATTCGCCGTTGCGACGCTGCGCGCACACGTCGCCGAGCTCGCCACGCGTGCCGTGGAGGACGGCGCGGTGGTCGTGCTCGACAACGCGACGGGTGACGTGCTCGCCTACGTCGGCAGCACCGGCGAGCTGTCGCGGGCGCCGGAAGTCGACGGCGCGGCATCGCCGCGCCAGGCAGGCTCGACGCTCAAGCCCTTCCTGTACGCGCGGGCGATCGACGAGCGCATCCTCACCGCGGCTTCGCTCGTCGACGACAGCCCGATCGCGATCGCGACGGCGCGCGGCGCGTACGTCCCGCAGAACTACGACCGCGACTTCCGCGGCACGGTCAGCGTGCGAACGGCGCTCGCAAGCTCGCTCAACGTGCCCGCGGTGCGCACGCTCGAGCTGGTCGGCGTCGCCCGCGTGCACGACGACCTGGTCGCCTTCGGCCTCGACACGCTGACGCACGAGCCCGATTACTACGGCGCATCGCTCGCGCTCGGTGGCGCGGACGTGACGCTGATCGCGCTGACCAACGCGTATCGAGCGCTCGCCAACGGCGGCGTGTGGACCGAGACGCGCATGCGCCGCGATGCCCCGGCGTCCGGCGCGCGGCGCGTGCTGGGCGAAGGCGCGGCCCACGTGATCGGCGACATTCTTTCCGACCGCGGTGCGCGCGCCGCCACGTTCGGCATCGACAATCCCCTCGCGACGCGCGTGTGGAGCGCGGCGAAGACCGGCACGTCGAAGGACATGCGCGACAACTGGTGCATCGGCTACACGTCGCGCTATACGGTCGGCGTGTGGGTGGGCAATTTCTCGGGCGCGCCGATGCGCGACGTGTCCGGCATCTCCGGCGCGGCGCCGATCTTTCGCGATCTCGTGCACTACCTGCACAGCGACGCGCCGTCCGTCGCACCGAAGCTTCCCTCGACCGTCGTGGCCGCGACAACGGCGTTCGAGCCGCCGCTCGAGCCGCCGCGGCGGGAAGTGTTCCTGCGCGGCACCGCCGCAGCGGTCGTGCGCGCCACCGGCGCACGCGACGGCGCGGAGCAGGCGACGCCGCGCATTCGCTATCCCGCCGCCGAGACCGTGATCGCGCTCGATCCCGACGTTCCGATGTCGCACCAGCGCGTCGCGTTCGTGGCGTCGCCGGCGATAGGCGAATTGCGCTGGCGCGTCGACGACGAGATGCTCGATGCGCACGGCGGGCGCGTACTGTGGGCGCCGACACGCGGTCGTCATCGCCTCGTGCTCGAAAATGCAGCCGGCCAGCCGGTCTCCGAAGTGGGTTTCAGCGTGCGCTAATTTTCCCGTTGCTCCGGCGCGCGCGCGCCTCTACGATCGCACGTCTGCGAAGGGAGGACGCGCATGCCGATCGAGAAGCGACCCGCGAACCCTCGGCCCAAGGGGCCCCCGCCGAACAGCCGGCCCGCGCCACACCGTGTCACCGACGACGAGACCTTCGAGACGGTCGCGCGGCGCCACGGCGTGACGGTGCAGGCCCTGCTGATGCACAACTTCGGCACGACCAACCCCGCCGAGCTCAATTGGTATCTGCGCGAGAACGTAGGCTGCAAGCTCGCCACGCACGACAAGCAGAACTGGCGGTTCTCGCGCGCGGCAATACCGGGCCTTATCTACATTCCGATGCAGACGATCGTGATGGACCCGATGACGATCATTGGCCGCGTGCCCGGTCCGCCTGCAGATCTCACCTCCGGCCCGCCCGAGTTCCTGGCGTCGGAGAAGTTCTCCCACCAGTTCAAGTTTCCCCCAGGGGAGCCGGCGAACCTCGGCAACTTCCTCGCGCAGGCGAGCATCGCGGTCGAGGGAGAGCTCAAGCAGCCGAGCGGCTGGCTCAAGACGTCGCTCGACAAGAAGAAGATCAAGCTGGCCGTCGAGAAGAAGCTGTCGGAGGACACGAAGGCCGCGTTCGGGATGAAGTTCGACGAAGAGTCGCTCAAGCCCATCGCCGAGGCGATCGCCAAGGGCTCGACGGAAAACCTCGTGAAAGCGATCGCGAAGCCGTTCGAAGGATCGATCAAGACGGCGTATCGCTGGAACAAGATCGCCATCGTTCCGGAGATCGGCGGCGAACTGTCGAAGACGCCGCTCGTGCTTCGCGTCGCCGGAGAATACGAGGACGCGCTGATCTACGACGGCGCGCCGTTCAAGGGCAAGTTCACGGTCAAGGTGGGGATCAACGTCGGCCTCTCCCCGAAGGGCTGGGCCTGGGTTGCCGAGCGTGTCGGCAAGGAAGCGCTGAAGCGGTACCTCGTGCAGGCGGGGCGCGCCTTCGCTGCCGTTGCCGAGTGGCTGGTCGCGGAAGGCGTGCTGCTCGCGGGTGGTATCGCCATCGGCACGATCATCGGCACGCTGGGACTCACCTACCTCATGGCCTATGTCGTCGGGGAGGCACACCGCAAGGGCGAGCTGCGCGGTATCGCCACGTGGTACGGCAGTGCCTATGTCGCAAAGGTGTTCGGCGAGCCCAGGCCTTCCGGTTTCATCGTCGGCGATACGAAGTTGCGCGACGAGCTCATCGTCCTCGGCGAGCGCGATGCCGTCGGCGACGGCCGCTACGTGCTGACCCGGGTGAGTCATGCGGCGGCAAACGGCAGCGACCAGCAAGTGCTCGACGCAATGCGGGAGCTTCTCATGAAGGAGAACAACGGCAACTACGCGACGGCGAAGTGGAAGCTCCGGCAAGGCCTCGACGAGAAGGCGCAAAAGATCGTGGGCCTTTGAGCTTCGCGCTCCCTAGACTAACCTCCGCGCTACACGCTTCGGGGCGACTCGCGCTCGGGAGCGGCCCTTCGCGCTCATATGCGCGTGATCGTCGTCTGCTCCGGCGACCCGAGCCACACGCCGAGCGTCGTGTGGTTGTCCTGGCTTTCGCGGTGCATCTGCTCGACACGAGCGGTGACCGCGCGCACCCATTCCTCGACGGTCGTCGATTCCTGCAGGAGCTGCTCCATCTCCATGAGCGAGACGGAGTCCCAGACGCCGTCGGTGCACAGGAGGAAGGCGTCGCCGTCGCGCAGATCGGTCATGGAGCCGACGACGAGCTTCAAATCGCCTTCGGCGCCGATCGCCGCGTAGAGCACGCTGCGGTCGGGCTTCGCCGAGCCGGGCAGCACGACGCCCGCGTCCTCGAAGCTTTGCAGCACGCTGTGATCCTTCGTGAGCTGCGTGCCCACGCCCCGGCGGAAGTGAAACAGGCGGCTGTCGCCCACGTGCGTCCAGAACGCCTTGCGTCCGTCGGACTCGAGGCAAAGGACGACCACCGTCGAGCTCATCTCGGACATTTGCGAATGGGTTTCCTGCTGCTTCTTCACCGAGCGCGACGCGGCGGCGATCGCCTCCTCGAGCCGCTCGGCCGACCAGCGCCGCGCGCTCGCAAGATTGAGCAGGATCGCCTCGGTGGCGACCTTCGATGCAATGGCGCCGCCGCGGTGGCCGCCGGCACCGTCCGCGACCACCGCGCAGCGGCCCGCGACGAGGTCGGCATCCCCGAGCGCGTCATCCTGATTCGCGCGCGAGCCGACTCGCGAAATGGCGTATGTCGTGATCCGCATCGGCGCGACGTCAGCGGCGGCGCTCTGCGCGCGCGCGCCGCACTTCTGCTTCGTACGCTTGCGTGAACGCGAGGCCGTAGAGCGAATCGAAGTCGTCCTGCGCGTCCTTGTACACCTCCTGGAAGCGCGCGACGAAGAGCTCCCATAGCTTCGCATCCCGGCGGCCGGGCAGGATGCCGTCGAGCAAGCCTCCCTTGCCGAGCCGTTGCTCGAGCTCCTTGGGATCGAAACGGCGCAGCACCTCCGTGAACGCGGCGCGCGTGCCGGCAATGACGCCGACCTCGTGCGCGCGCAGGTCCTCGAACGCATCGGCCATCGAGTCGGCCGGCGCCATGAATCCCGGCATGCGCGGCCCGAGGAGTTGCATGAGGGCAGCCTCCGGCGTGGGCAGGAACTTGAGCGGGTTGTTGCGGGTGGCGACGATCATCGTGACCTCGGCGCCGATCTCGCGCTTGGTGATCTGGCGCACGGCAATCAGCGACATCGCGCCGGCCACCGCGTGGTACACGATCGTGCCCAGCTCGTGCATCGCCTGCGGCGTGAGCTCCCGCGTGAGCCCGCCTTCCGGAACGCCTGCGCCTTCGAGGAACGCGTCGACGAGCTTCTTGATGTCGGCGGACGGCGCTGGGGCGACGGGCACCGGCGCGGCTTGCTCGATGGGGATCGGGCGCGGAACGGGTGGAGGCGGTGGCGCCGCCACGGGCGGCGCCGCGACGGGCGGTGGTGCGACAGGCGGTGGTGCGACGGGCGGTGGTGCGACGGGCGGTGGTGCGACGGGCGGTGGGTGCGACGGGCGGTCGCACGGTGGGCGCGATCCGTGTCTCGTCCGAGCCCCGCACGGGCGGCGGCTCGGGCGGCGGCTCGGGCGGCGGGGCGGCGACCGGCGCGGAAGGGTCGGGAAGGCTTCGCCCCGGGGCGAACGGACCGTCGAGGAGCGCGAGCCCGTCGTCCATTGGCAGCGCGCCGGCCGGAATCGCTTCGTTGCGGCCTCCGAGCAGCTGGTTGTCGTCGCCGCCGAACATCTGCAACGGATCCACCGCATCGTGCGGATCGACGAGGCTCGGCGTGCCGCCAAGCGCCTCGAGAGGATCCCGGGTGGCCTTGGGCTCGAAGTCGACCAGCGACAGCGGCGGCGGCGCCGACACGCCGCCCAGATCCACGGCGCCTTCGGCCAGCGCGCGCAACGGGTCGTCGGTGTTGCGGATCGCGTCGGCGGAGGGCTTGGCCGAGAACGGGTCGAAGTCGTCGGGGATCGTGCCCTGCGGGAAGGCGCTCGCCGCAGGTGCCGGGGCTGCCGCACCCGCGGGGCTCGGCGCGGACGGCGTTCCCAGGAGATCGCCGAAGGGATCAGACGTATTGACCGGCGCCCGCGCCGGCGCGCCGGTAGGTGCGGCAGCCGGGGAGCCGATCAGATCGGAGAAGGCGTCGGCGGCGGGCGCGGCCGACCGCGGGGAGGCAATGGGCGCTGGCCTCGGGGCGGGCGGAGGCGCGGGCGGCGGCGCACCCGGCCCACCACCACCGCCAATCAGGTCTGCGAACGGGTTGTCGCCGGGCAACGCGCCGCCGACGAGCGAATCGATGGAGGCTTGCCGGATGGGCGCGGGTGCCGCAGCGGGCAAAGGCGCTGCGGCGGGTGGCGCGGGGCGTGGCACCGAAGGGGGAGGGCGGTACTCGATGCCGGCGTCGGCGGCTTCCCGTACGCGCAGGACGTACAAGCCGACACGGATTTCGTCGCCCGCCGCGAGCGGGCGCTCGCGCCGCGCTTCGACCTCTTCGTCGTTGAGGAACAGCGGATTGGCGTCCGACGTATTGGCGATCCAGTAACGAACGCCATCCCAGCGCACGCGTGCCTGCACGCGCGAGACGTGCCGCGCGGGATCGGGCAGCGGCAGGCGGTTGTCCGATCCGCGGCCGAACGTGCCGCCGTCGGGACCGAACACGCAGCGCAAGTCGGCGGAAGCGGGCTGGCCGTTGTAGCTCTGGGCGTAGATCTCGATCATCGCTCGTGCTGTCGCCGCGGCGTTGCAAAGGCCATGGCGAAATCTGCCGCGATCCCCACCGTTCGTCAATGGCGCTTTGCACCTGCTGCGGCGCGTTCTATAGTCGCAAGCGCGCGCGTCGTGTGCGCCGCGCAATCCAGGGGCCCCATGCACGACGATTCATCGCCGTCCGAAGCCGGCGACGACTTCGGCAACGCCAACGCGCTCCCAAAAGGCACGCGCCTTTCCGAGTTCGAGATCGAGCGCGTCTTGGGCGAGGGCGGATTTGCGATCGTCTACCTTGCGTTCGACACCTCGCTTCACCGGCACGTCGCGCTCAAGGAATACCTGCCGGCAGAGTTCGCGTTCCGCCAGGACGAGAACACTATCGTGCTGCGCTCGGTGCAGCACCAGAGGACGTTCGAGGCCGGGCGCAAGAGCTTCGTGCAGGAGGCGCGCTTTCTCGCGCAGTTCGAGCACCCTTCGCTCGTCAAGGTGCACCGTGTGTTCGAGTCCAACGGCACCGCCTACATGGTGCAGGGCTACTACCCCGGTCAGAGCCTGGGCGCGGTATTGAAGACGGGCCGGCGTTACGCGTCCGAAGCCGAGCTGCGCCCGATGGTGGCGGCACTGCTCGCCGCCGTCGATCTTCTTCACTCGCGCCAGTGCCTGCACCGCGACATCGCGCCGGACAACATCATCATCCAGCCCAACGGCGTGCCCGTCCTGCTCGACTTCGGCGCCGCGCGACGCATCATCGGCGACATGACGCAAGCGCTCACTGCGGTCTTGAAGCCGAGCTACGCGCCCATCGAGCAATACACCGAGGACGGCGGCCTCGCGCAAGGCCCGTGGACGGACGTCTACGCGCTCGCCGCCACGCTGCGCATGGCGATCATCGGCAAGCCGCCGCCCTCGTCGGTCGGCCGCACCATCAAGGACGCGATGGTGAAGCTCGCGGACGATCCGCCGCCGAACTTCGATCTCACGTTCCTGTGCGGCATCGACGCGGGACTCGCGCTGTTGCCCGCTGACCGGCCGCAGACGATCGCCGAGTTTCGTGCGGCGATGGGGATCGAAGCGGACGACGAGGTCACCGCGCCGCCCACGCGGCAGACCCTGCGAACGGAAGTGCGCGCCAGCGCGCCGATCGGGCAAGCCACGGTGGTCACGGTCCCAAACACGCATGCCGCAGTGCCGGCGCCGCCGATCCGCATGGAGCCCGTCGCGCCCCCGCCGCCGCGCGTCACGCCGCCGCCGCCACGCAGGCGATTGAAGCGAAGCGATGTGATGCTCGCGGTGATCGCGGCCGCGGCCGTGGGGCTCATGCTGGTCGTCCCGTTCGCCGCTGACTGGATCTGGCCGTCACCCGCACCAATGCCGCGTCCGCCGGTCCCGCGCGAGAATCGAGCCCCGACCCCCGCGCCATCGCCCTCGCCGCCCGTCGCGCCGGTATCGACAGTCGCGCCGCCATCGATAGCCGCCGCCGAGAAAGCATCGCCGGCGCCCGCGGCGTCACGGGGGCCACCGCCGCTTGCGAGCACCACGGCGCCGGCGCCGGTCAGCCCGCCCGTCGCGAAGGACCCGAAGCCGGCCGTGCCGCCCGAAAAGCCTGCCGCCGCGCCTGCACCTGCCGCGCCGCCGCCGCCCGCCAAAGTCGCCGCGAGCACGCCGGAGCCCGCGCCTCCCCCGCCGAAGCAGGAACCTCCGCCGAAGCCACCGCCGCGCGAAGCGGCGCCGTCGCCAGCCGCGTCCCCATCGCTGATACCGTTGCCGGCACCGCCGGCAGCGACGGCCCCGGCCTCGCCTCCACGCGAGGAGTCGCTGCCGAAGCCGGCGGCGGTGTCGCCGCCTCCGTCAACGGCCTCGCTGTCGCCGCCCGAAGCGCCGAAGGCGCGCCGCGCGCTCATGCGCGTATCCGGAGAGCCGCCCGTCTATCCCCGAGAGGCGATCCGCGCGGGCATCGATTCGGGCCGTGTGGTGGCCCTCGTGACCGTGGACTCCAAGGGGAACGTGGCGGACATCGACATCGTGCGGTCCGAGCCGCCACGCATATTCGATCGCGCCGCGCGCACGGCGCTCGAGGTATGGAAATTCAAGCCCGAGGGGGAGCGCTACCAGGGCGAGGTGGAGCTGCGCTTCAACCTCAAGGAGTAACGTCAGATCCCGGAGTCGGTCTCGGGACGCACGTCGAGTCGCGGCTCCTCGGTCGGGGCGCGAGCCGTGGGCGCTGGACCAGGCCGCATCGGCTGCGGGGCTATCGCGGGCGCGCTGCGTCCGGCAAGGCGCGCGGCCAGGTTCGCGAGATTTTGCCGGGCCTTGGAGCCCGCCTCGCTTTCGCCGCCCAAGGCGGCAGCGCGCTGCCACGCTTCGCGCGCCTCGTCGGGCTTGCCCTGCCGGTCGGCGACGAAGCCTAGGACGAGCAGGACGTTCGCGTCCTTGGGGTCGAGCCGGTTGGCTTCGCGGAACGCGGACTCCGCCTCCTTCAGCTGTCCCATGTCGTAGTAGGCCCAGCCTAGAAGCGTCGACAGCTCGGGCGACCCGCCCCCTGCTGCCTGCGCGCGCTGATAGTGAGCGACCGCATCGGCCGGCTTGTGCAGCGCCGTCGCCGCGTCGCCGCGCGACTGCCACGCGCGCGCATTGCCGGGATCGCGCTCGACCGCGAGACGATAGCTGATCTCGGTGCGCGGCCAGTCGGCAAGCGCGTAATAGGACGCGCCCGCGGAAGCGTAAGGAAGCGCCCACTCTGGCTTGAGCTCGCTGGCCTTGCGGTACGGCTCGATCGAGTCGACGTGGCGGCCGAGCCGGAACAGGGTGTAGCCCAGGTTCTGGAAGACGCTCGGGTCCGCGGAGGCGTACGCAGACGCCGATTTGCAGGTCTCCGCGGCCTCCTTGAACTTCGATTGCATGACCTGCGCGTGGCACATGCGCCCCCACGCGTTCGGCGCGTCGGGCACGATGCGGACGACCCGCGCGAAGCGGGCCTCGGCCTCCGCCCAGTTCTGCGCGTCGTATGCCTGGTTGCCGGCCCGGACTTCGTCGGTCACTTCGCCTGCACGCGAGGGCTCGACGGCGATCGGCGGTGCGGGCGCCGGTGCGGGCGCCGGTGCGGGCGCCGGTGCGGCGGCGCCGTCGTCGGGAGCGGAGGCGGCGAGCGCGGAACGGATGTCGCAACGGCGGGCGCGCGCCCGGCGAGCGTGAGCGTCTTCGTCCAGTCCGCGCGCTTGACCACGATGTCGAGGGACGCCCCGCGCGAAGCGAATGGTGTCGCAAGTTGCTGGAAGTCGCTCTTGCCGTCGAGCAATCGGCCGTCCGCCATCGTGATGAGGTCACCGGGCTGCAGGCCGGCGGCCGCCGCGGGGCTCCCGGACGCGACCGAGACGACCTCGGCGCCGGCCGGGCGCTGCGCGGCAGTGATGCCGAACGCGCCGGTCAGCGCCGGCCGCAGCCGGATGTGCCGCGCCCAGCCGGCGCGCATCACCACGAGGCCGACCTCGCCGTAGCCGAGCGCGCTCAGCACGGCCTGCCGGTATTGCCCGACCGACGCGACCGCCGTTCCCTGGACCTGGATCACGAGATCCCCGGCTTGCAGCGATTCGGCGGCCGCCGGCGAGCCTTCGCCAACGCGCACGATCTCCACGGACTTGCTGTCGGCGCCGTCGCGGACGTCGAGCCCGAGCTCGTCGGCGCGCACGGGGCATGCGACGACGAGGCACGCGAGGATCGCGACTGCGGGAACGCGCCTCACCCTACTTTCCCCCCGACTCGAGCTGCTTCGCGCGCTCCGCGGCCTGCGCGTTGCCTTGCGCCGCTGCCTTGCGGTACCAGACGATCGCTTCGGCTTCGTCCTTCATGACGCCGCGGCCCGTCGCATAGACCGAGCCCAGCTGGAACTGCGCCGAGGCGAGCCCCTGGTCGGCGGCGCGACGCAGGAGGCGCGCGGCCTCGGCATCGTCCTTGGCGACACCCTGGCCGTTCAGGTACATGAGCGCCAGGTTGAATTGCCCGCGCGAGTTGCCCAGGTCGGACGCCTTGCGATACCACGCCACGGCTTCTGCGTCGTCCTTCGGAACGCCGGCGCCCGAGGCATACATCGCGCCGAGATTGTTCTGCGACAACGGGTTGCCGCGCTCGCCTGCGCGTCGATACCACTTCGCGGCTTCGGCGGCGTCCTTCGGAACGCCGCGCCCGCCTTCGTACAGCACGCCCAACGCATGCCAGGCTTCGGTGTTGCCCTGGTCGGCCGCCTTGCGCATCCAGCGCGCGGCCTCGGTGTCGGACTGCGGCGCCCCGCGCCCTTGCGCGTATGAGCGTGCGAGCGCGACCTGGGCGCCGGCGTCGCCGCGGTTGGCCGCGAGATAGAGTTTTCGGCCCTCCTCGGAAAGGTCGCGCGGCGCCTCGGGCTCCTCGGCGACGGGCGGCGGACGCGGCGCCTCGGCGACCGACGGGGGCGTCGGCGCGGCCAGTTTGACTGCCGCCTGCTGGGGCGGCGCCGGCGCGGGTTGCGCCGCGGCCGGGGCGGGCTTGGGCGGCGCCGCCTTTTCTTTTTCCTTTTCCTTCTGCCTTTCCTTGTCCTTTGCCGTCGGCGGCGGTTGCGGCGCAGGCGCGGCCTTGGCGGCGGGTGCAGGCGCGGGCTCGGCGGGCGCTGCGGGGGGTGCGGCTTGGACCGGCGCGGGCGTTGGTTCGGGCGCAGGCGCTGGCGCCGGAGCCGGCGATTCGGCGACAGGTGGAGGAACAGGCGCCGGGGCCGGCGTCTCCGCGGGTTTGGGCGCTTCGACCGCTGCCGGCGGCGGGGGCGCAGGTGCCGCGGCGACCTTGGCCGGTTCCTCCGTGCGCTTCCCCAGCGTGTACATGCCGCCCGCCACGATCGCTATTACGGCGACCGCGGCGGCCACGAGCGCCACGGCCCGAGACTTCGGGGTCGAGGACGGGGACGGCGGCATGTAACGGCTGTCCGGCGTGACGATGACCCTTGCCCTTTCCAGGGTGCTGTCCGGATCCCTGGGCGCAACAGGCGGCGGTGCCGGCGCCGGCTTGACCGCCGCCGCGGGCTTCGGCGCTTCCGGCGGCATCACGGGCGCGGGCTTGGCGGCCGTCGACGCGGCGCGATCGAGGCCCAGCGCTTCCTTGAACGCCGCGATCGTGCGCGGGCGGTCTTCCGGCTTCACCGCCATGCCGGCGTCGATGCCGCGGAGGAATTGCGGTGTGAATCCCGCCGGCGCGGCTTTTTCGAGCGGCTTCACCGGGTCCTGGTAGACGCGCGCGACTGCGGAGGGCGGCGGCTTGCGCATGATCGCCGCGTACATCACCGCGGCGAGCGCGTAGATGTCCGTCCAGGGGCCTTGCGCGATCGCGCCGTCGTCGGAGTACTGCTCGATCGGCGCGTAGTTCTGCTTCAGGACGACGGTGAGCGCCGCCGTCGAGTCGCCGAGGATGCGGCGCGCCGCGCCGAAGTCCAGCAGCACCGGCGCGCCGTTGGGGCGAATGATGATGTTCTCGGGCGAGATGTCGCGATGAAAGCACTGCTCGTCGTGCAGCACGGCGACCGCATCCAGGAGCGGCGACATGAGCGCGCGAAGCTCGATCTCGGTCGAGAACTCGTCCGGCATCTTGAGGAGCTCGCGCAGCGTGCGCCCTTGGTAATGCGGCATGACCATGTACGCCGTGCCGTTCGCTTCCCAGTAGCGCAGCACTTTGAGGAGCGCGGGATGCTCGAAGCGCGCGAGGAGGCGCGCTTCCTCGATGAAGCTGACCATGCCGGCGCGATAGGTCTCGGCATGGTTCGGCGACAGCGGCGTGATCGTTTGCTCGTCGCGCCGCACGGCGTACGCCGACGGGAAGTATTCCTTGATCGCGACGTGACGGTGCAGGACCTGGTCGAACGCGAGGTAGACGACGCCGAAGCCGCCTTCGCCGAGCACGCGAATGATCTCGAACTCGCCGATCTTCGCGCCCGTAGGCAACGCCTTGCCGACCGCCCCGGGCTGGCCGCTCGAGGTCGTGGTGATGGCCGCCTGCCCGGTGTCCTTCTGGTCTTCCAACCTTAGGCCCTCGCCGCTGTGCAGCGCAGGACAGGGATGATCGAATGCCACCCCTCCAGCGTCAAGCAGGAAGATTCGCGACGCCGCCGGTAGGAGCTTGGGTTTCTAGGGCTTGTTGGGAGGGGGCGGAGCCGGAGGCGGGTCCGCCGAGGTGTCGAGCTCGACCTTCGGGAAGGTGCCGAAGACTTTCGCGCCGTGCGCGGTCTTGGGGTCCGAGTCGAAGTCTTCTTGCGCGTCCTTCTCTGCCTGGAACGACTCGCTAATCTTGGCCTGCGCCTTGTCGACCGGCAGGTTGGTGAGCGTCCGGATGAGCTTTTGCGCGTTTCGATAAGCGATGTCCACGTGCTCCTGCTCGTGCTTGCGAAGCTTCGCGATCATGGCGTCCCAGGCCTGCTTCTGCGCATCCGTCGCCTTCTCGTAGCCGGACCAGCCCGGCAAGGTGATGGTGAACGTCCCGGTGATCTCCGCGATATATTTGTTCGCGTCCGCCGTCGGCGCGAGGTAGATCTGGCCACCCGGGCCGCTCAGTTTGCCGCCCCCGGAGCCCCATTCCGTCAGTTTCTCGAGCTCGCTCAGCGCTTCCTTGAGCGACGTGCCGCCGATCGTTGGGGTGAAAGTCACGGAAGGTGTCGGCGGATCGCCCCAGTCACGGGTGACACGAATGATCTTGGGCTGGTTCGCGAGTGCTTCCGGCTCGTCGCCGAGACCGATTACGGGCTGGGCATCCAGGGGTTTGACGCCGCTGCCGCTCGCATCCAAGTCGAGGCCGATGGGGCCGGGCGGGGTCGCGTAGACCATCTATCCGCCGATGATTACCGTCGGGCATCCGACCGCGACCATGTTGGGGTCGAGCGCCGCGACCTCGAGGATCTGATCGGTGGCCCGCCCGGCGGGAAGGTTGTTGATCAGGACCGTGGTGCTGCCCGCCGATGATGACGCCCGGGCCGTTCGGGGGACCGCCGATTTTCAGGAGGAGCATGGGGCAGATGATCTGGTCCATGCCGGCGATCATGTTGACCGCGTCGGGGATTTGGTCCTTCAGGTTGTTCCCCGCCTCGAGCGCCGCGGGCGCGTTGCTGGCCGTGAGCGCGGTGGCGAGCTTCTGCGCGTTGATAGCGATCTCCGCCACGAGCGCCACGAAAGCCGCGACGGCGGCAGGCGACATCGCGCGCAGCGCGGGCAGGTTGCCGATGAGGACATTGGTACTTCCGAGCCCCGGCACAAAAGGCGTCCCGTGGATCGTCATGTCGGAGAATCGGGCGGCAGCAGGCATGGGTCAACTCGGCGGCAGGGAATTGTTCATTGGAACTTGAGCCATCGCAAGATCGTTCCCTTGCGCAAGTCGTATTCGACCTGCCACGACTTGCCGCCACCGGGGACAGCGTTTCGATAGTCGTCATGGTGCGCGACGTCGATCACCATGACCTGCTTCTCCTGATCGATGCGCCGCCCGCGCAAGGTGTACTCGTCGGGCCGCCAACCGAGTTTCTCAGTCACTGCGGCCTGTACGACAGGGCGGGCGCGCTCAACTTCCTGGTCCACGGCAGACTCCTTCTTTAGTGGGGGCGCGGGCGACGATGTTGCAGCTGCCTGCGCCGCGGACGGCAATGCAATCGGCATCGCGGCGCATGCGAGGGCCAATAGCCATTGTCGCTCAGGGGAACGGCATCGTCTTGCGGCCATCGTGCGTCTCGATGATGCCCGGAACCTTGGCTTCTCCGTTCTGGAAGCCCGTGTCGCCGTCGCTTGGATCCGAGCCGAAGCCCTCCTCGGCCTTGTTCGGATGGGTGTGGAACCAGCCGACGGTCTGCTGGTGGTCGTTGTCGGCGGGCCGCGTCCCCACGATCGTTCCAAGACCGTCACGGGTACCCGGCGGAACGCGCACGACCTCGAGCTCGCCCGTGTCCTTGTTCCATACGACCCAGCCGCCCTGCTCTTTCTTGAGGCTGCCAGGCTGACCGTTCTGCACATTGGGCGCATTGGGATTCGATTCCTCGAATGCGCGCTTCAGCTCGGCATCGACGAACGGGTCCGCAAGGATTTCGTCGAGCGTGGGCGGGTGATCGTAGGTCTTCCGTGGCGGCGGCGGCGGTGGGACCGGGGGCACGGGTGTTGGAGGAGGGACCGGGGGCACCGGTGTCGGGGGAGGGATCGGGATGGGGCGGTTGGGCCATCCGCCCTTGTTTGACTTGCGGCCGCCGCCGCCGCCGCCCTTCCTGGGTTTGTCGAGGTAGCCGGGCTCGCCGTGATCGGCCTCGGTGGCGCCGTAGGGATTTTCGGCGTCGAAGCCCTTGGTGTTCGAGGCCGATCCGCCGCAGTTGATCCTGACCATCGTGCCCTCAATGGTCACGCCGGATGCATCGATCTTTATGAAACCGCCGGTGCACTTCAACGTAATCGACGTCGAGCTGTCGATGACGACGGCGCCGTTTGCATACAGCTCGCCGGCGCCCATGGCGCTCATCAACAAGTCGCCCTCACAGGCGACGTTGATCTCTCCGTCGGCGGAGATGTTGATGTCCTTGTCGGCATGTTCGTAGATCGTGCCGCCGACGCCGAGGTTGTAATCGCCGCCGATCGACAGATAGTGGCTGTAGCCGACTAGAACGTGGTAGTTTTCCTTGACCGTCAGGTACTTGTTCCACTTCACCCGCACGTCCATCCGCCACTGCGCCTGGATGAACACCTGTTCCTTGCCCTTGTAGTCGTAGAAGCGGATCTCGTTCCAGTCGTTGTTGCCGCCGTACTTGGTGCTGCGCGACTTCCAGGTCGAGTACTCCTTCCATCGCGGCAGCACGTACGGGACCTTGTGCTCGCTGTTGTAGACGCGCCCGATGATGATCGGGTAGTCGGGATCGCCGTTGATGAAATCGACGATCACTTCCTGGCCGACGCGCGGGATCGAGATCTGGCCCCAGTTATTGCCGGCCCAATTGCTCGAGACGCGCATCCAGCACGAGCTCTCCTCGTTGTAACTGTGATAGCGGTCCCAGTGGAACTGGACGCGCACGCGTCCGTACTCGTCGCACACGATCTCCTCGTCCTTGTCCTTCAGGCCGACGACGACCGCGGTCTGCGGGCCGGTGGTCCGCGGCTTGGGCGTGAGGCGGGCGGGTCGGTAGGTCGTCGGGGAAGGCTGGGCGATGAGCGAGAACTGCCACTCCGCGGGCCGGCCGGTGCCGGTGTGATAGGGGTTGTTGCGCACGAACAACTCGACTGCGGTGAGCAGGTAATTTCGATTCTGGTCGCGCCGCGGGCAGCGCTCGAGCGTGAAGAGATAGCCCGGGGCGAGCCCGCGTACCGTGCTGTGCGCGGTGACGACTTCCTTGGGGCGCTGAAGCTCTTCGAGGCGGGTGGACGCATATTGCGAGCCCCACTTGGTCTCGACGTAGCCCCCCGGCCACTCGTAGGCTTCCTGGTCTCCGTTCGGGTACGGAAGCGCTTCTACGCTGACTGTGGTCAGGTTTGCGCTCGGCTTCTCGAAGTCGTAGTCGGTCGTGACATAGCTGCCGGACTCGACCTCCTGCACCATCTGCCACTCGTCGATGAACTCCTCGTCGGGGACGACCATCTTGTCCGACGGCAGGTGCGGAATCCGGGCGTAGCCCGGGAGCGTCGCGTGGGCGCCGATGTCATCGGCGAAGACGAGCTTGTGGCTGCCGGCCGAATGCTCGAAGTAGTAGTAGATGCCCTCGTGCTCCAGGAGGCGGCACATGAAATTGAAGTCCGTCTCCTGGTACTGGACGCAGTACTCCCACGCGCGATAGCTGCGGGCGAGGCGGAATTCCACGGGATAGCTGTACGCCTCGAGGACCGCGCGGATCATGTCCGGCACGGACGTCCACTGCCAGAGTCGGCAGTTGGACCGCAGGGTCATGTAGTACGTCCAGGGACGCAGTCGCGCTTCGTAGCGCCAGAATTTGGTGTTGCGGCCCGGCACGGTCTCGACGCCGATGTAGGCGAAGCGAATGCACTGGGTATCGATGTACCGCGAGCCGCCGCCCTGGATCTCGAGCTCGACGGTGATGCCGCGTCCGAGGAGCGCCTTGGGATCGACCGTGGAATCGTCCTCCGCGAGGAGCTCGAGGCGGTAATCGAACGGTCGCGACAGCTCCTCGCGGCCGCTCATCTCGCGGAACAGCAGCTTGTCCCCGAGCGGCGTATGAGCCTTGGCGATCCGATATGCGTCTGTCGCTTTCGACATCACATTCCTCTGCGTGCGGGATCCGCGCCGTGCAGAGCGTCAGTCCGCGTATTCATAAGCGAAGTCTCCATTACGCGCCGACAGCGCGATGCGCGAGAGCGCGCGGCTGTCCAGCGTGCGCGTGAGAATCTCCTGGCTCATCGTAGGCAGCACGGTATTGGTCAGGATGGCGTCGATCATCCGGCCTCCGGATTCGACCTCGGTGCAGCGCGCGATGATGAGCTTGATCGCCTCGTCGTCGTAGTCGAAGGCGACCTTGTGGTTGGCCTCGATGCGTTTCTTGATGCGCGACAGCTGCAGCTTGACGATGCTCGCGAGCATCTCGTCGGACAGCGGCATGTACGGAATGACGACGAGCCGCCCGAGCAGCGCGGCGGGGAACACCTTGAGCAGCGGCTCGCGCAGCCCTTTGGCGATCGCCTCGGGCGCCGGCAGCAGCGCAGGATCGCGGCACATGCTCGTGATCAAGTCGCTGCCGGCGTTGCTCGTGAGGATGATCACCGTGTTCTTGAAGTCGATGTAGCGTCCCTCGCCGTCTTCCATCCAGCCTTTGTCGAACACCTGGAAGAAGATCTCGTGCACGTCGGGGTGCGCCTTCTCCACCTCGTCGAGAAGCACGACGCTGTAGGGGCGGCGGCGCACCGCCTCGGTCAGCACGCCGCCCTCGCCGTACCCCACGTACCCCGGCGGCGCGCCCTTGAGCGAGGACACCGTGTGCGCCTCCTGGTACTCGCTCATGTTGATGGTGATCATGTTCTGCTCGCCGCCGTAGAGCGACTCGGCGAGCGCCAGCGCGGTCTCCGTCTTGCCGACGCCCGACGGACCGACGAGCATGAACACGCCGATGGGCTTGCTCGGGTTGTCGAGTTTCGCGCGCGACGTCTGGATGCGCTTGGCGATGGCGTCCAAGCCGTGGCGCTGCCCGATCACGCGACCGTTGAGCGTATCGGCGAGCTTGAGCACGCCCTCGACTTCGTTCTTCACCATGCGGCCGACCGGGATGCCGGTCCAGTCCGCGACGACCGCGCCGACGGCCTGCTCGTCGACCGCTGGCAGGATGAGCGGACGCTCGCCCTGCAGCGTCACAAGCTTCGCTTCGAGCTCCTTCAGCTCGCCCAGCGCCTTGGCGCGTTCCTCGGGCGACAGCGGCGGGGGCTCGTCCGCCTTTGCGGGCTGGCTGGCGGCGGCCGGCGCCGCCGCTTGCCCAGGCGCAGGCGTTGCCGCGTCGGCGGGAACCTCCGGAACATCTACCGGCGAGTTGCCCGCGCGGAGCTTGGCGCGAAGATCGAGGATGCCGTCGACGATCGTCTTCTCGTCGCCCCAGCGCGCTTCGAGCTCGGCCAGGCGCGTCTTCTCCTTCCCGAGAAGCCCCTGCGCGCTGTCCTTGCGATCGGCCACCGGCAGGCCGATCGCTTCCTCGCGCCCGATGATCGCAAGCTCCGTCTCGAGCGCTTCGATCCTGCGCCGCGAATCCTCGACGTCGGGTGGCGTGGCGTGCTGGCTCACGGCCACGCGCGCGCATGCGGTGTCGAGCAGGCTGACCGCCTTGTCCGGCAACTGCCGCGCCGGGATGTAGCGGTGCGACAGCTTGACTGCCGCTTCGATCGCGGCGTCGAGCAACTGAACGCGGTGATGCTTCTCGAGGATGCTCGCGACCCCGCGCAGCATCAGCGTCGCGCCGTGCTCGTCGGGCTCGGGCACCTGCACGACCTGGAAGCGGCGGGTCAGGGCCGGGTCCTTCTCGATGTACTTCTTGTACTCGGCCCACGTCGTGGCGCCGATCGTGCGCAGCGTGCCGCGGGCGAGCGCGGGCTTCAGAAGATTCGCCGCGTCGCCGGTGCCGGCCTGCCCGCCCGCGCCGACCAGCGTGTGCACCTCGTCGATGAACAGGATGATCGGCTTCGGGCTCGCCTGCACCTCGTCGATGACCTGGCGCAGGCGCTGCTCGAACTCGCCCTTCATGCTCGCGCCCGCCTGCAAGAGGCCGACGTCGAGCGTGAGCAGGCTCACATCCTTGAGCGAAGGCGGCACGTCGCCGCTGGCGATGCGCAGCGCAAAGCCTTCGACGACCGCCGTCTTGCCGACGCCGGCTTCGCCGGTCAGGAGCGGGTTGTTCTGCCGCCGCCGCATGAGGATGTCGACGATCTGGCGGATCTCCTTCTCGCGCGCCGCCACGGGATCGATCTCGCCTTTGCGCGCACGCTCGGTGAGATCGACGGCGAACTTCCTGAGCGCATCCTGCTTGCCCATCTGCGCCGGCGCCATGGCGTTGCTCGCCTCGCCGGGCGTTGCCGCGGCGAGCCCGGTGCCGTCGTGGGCGCCGAGCGCCGACTCGGGCGACGTCTTCACGATCGTCGGAAGCGCGTCGGTCAGGGCGTCGATGCCGACCTTCTCGAACTCCTTGCTGATCGAATAGAGGACGTTGCGCAACGAGTTGGTCTTGACGAGGCCGACCATGAGGTAGCCGCCGCGCACCTGGGCGTCCCTGAACATGAGCGAGGCGTACGTCCAGCTGCGCTCGACGGCGTTCTCGATGTGCTCGGAAAGATCGGAGATCGAAGTAGCACCTCGCGGCAGGCGGTCGAGCGCCGCGGTGATGTCCGCCGACAGCTTCGAGGCGTCGATGTTGAAGTGGCGGACGATGCGGTGGAGGTCGCTGTCCTGCGTCTGCAGGATTTGGGCGATCCAGTGCACGAGCTCGACGTACGGGTTGCCGCGCAGCTTGCAGAACACCGTCGCCCCTTCGATGGCCTTGTACAGAAGGGGATTCAGCTTGCCGAAAAGTGCGACGCGACTGATCTCGCTCATGCTTGGCCTTTAGGTTTTCGTGTGGTGCGGGATGATCATGGTCGAAGGTCGTTACGCGAGGAGCGACTGGCGCGCGACGATCGTCTCGTGCACGAGCACGAGGTCGTCGGCGTCGTCCTCGCGGCGGCGGGTGCCGAGCCACGTGGTCCAGCCGAGGCGCACGCTGCTGCCGATCGCGGCCCGCGGCACTTCCTCGTGACGCAGCACGAGCCGTACGTCCCACGCAAGCTCGTAGCCGATGTAGTTGCGCAGCCACGCGAGCATCTGCGCGAAGGGTGTGCCGCCCGGCAGATGCGACTCGTATTCGGCGAGGGACAGGGGGCCGAAGCGAATGCGGAACCGCGACTGCACGTCCGGAACCTTCTCGCCTGCGACGGCGCCTATGCCGATCTGCTCGGCGTCGCGACCGCCGCCGAGGCGCGTCTGCTGCTCGCGCGCGAGCGCCAGCCACTGCGACACCCATTGCTCGATGCGCACGCCCGCGCGGAAGAACGTGGAAAGAATTCGCTCCAGGCCCTCGGCGTTGCGAGTCTCCCGCACGAGGTGGCCCGACATGAAGAGCTTGGCATGATCGGCGACCGCATCGCGCTTCTGCACCGACGGCTCGCCGAGGTGGATGAGGCTCGCCGAGTAACGGCTGAACCTGTCGTCGCCCGGACGGTCGAGGCTGGCGGCGGACTGCACGTCCGCCCAGGCGCGATAGAAGAGCAGCGTGAAGCGGTGGTGGAGGATATTGGCGAAACTCACGAACGTGCGGTCGTGATAGAGAATGCGCTCGCGCGCGTACTCGGTGAGGTGAATCGGAAGCGGCCCGTTGGGCCCGAACAGGCCGAAGCCCAGGATCGACAGCCGCGGCAATCGATCGCCGGTGCCGGGCTCGAACGCATGCAGCTGCGAGGCGGCGAACGCGAGCGACGGCTCCTGGCCGACGCGCAGCGGCTCGAGGCGCGCATTGGGCGAGCGTCCGAGCGGGGGAAGCGCCGGGTGGCGCGCGTCGACCCATCTGCAGCACGTGCCACAGGTCGTGGCGCCAGGGCTCTTCCGCGAGATTCGCGTAGAACCGGTCGACATCCGGCCGCGCCGCGGATTGCAGCGGCACCTCGGCGCCCGCCGGAATCGGGGTCGTATCGTTCACAGCACGGGACGCTCGCCCGGCCGCGGCGCCCAGCGCGCGAGCTCGCCGCGCTGCAGCGAATGGATCACGGTCTCGGTGAACGTGTTGAGCCCGACGTGACGGGAGAAGAACGTGTCGAGCACGCGGCCGAACACGTACGCGAACGCCCCACCGAACGCGGTCTCGTCGAGCGTGACCTGGATCTCGACTCCGCGTGCGAACACGAGCGGGCCGGGTCGCGGCGCGCGCCGGGTGACGGGCTTCAGCGCCACGCCCTGCACGCCCTCGATCTGGGCTCGCGTCGACGGATCCGCGAGCGCGGCATAGAGCTCGAGCAACCGCCGCAGGCTCACCGCCCCTTGCTCCTTGTCGAGATCGGTCAGCGTGAGGTAGTTGAGCCCGAGGTGGCTGATCAGACGCCACGTGATCTCGTGCTCCGCGAGCGACGGAACGGGCCGCGTCGGCCCGCGCAGGATGGCGACGCTCTCGACCGGCGCCGAGGCGACCAGCGAGAAGTCGGTGCGCCCCCCGGTCGGCACCAGGAGAGGCCAGGTCGCGGTTGGTGCACTGGACCACCACGGTGAGCTGGCGCAAGTCGCCCCGGTACGGCGCTTCCGTCTGGTCGACCAGCGAGAGGAACACTTCGCTGCCGATGTACCCCGTGCGCGGCCCGTGGCGGCGCGCCTTGTCCGAGAGCAACCGCGGCTCCCGCCGCATCGAGTAGTAGCGGCCGTAGTTGCGGTCGTCGGACGTGATCGAGCCGTAGAACGGCCGGAACGTCTGCGGCTCGCGCTCGTCCGGCGAGTGACCGAGCACCTGCTTGATCGAGTACACCTCGAAATCGAGCGGGCGGGCACGGTCGACGACGACGTGATGCTCGTAGACGTCGGGCGCGACGGGGATGCGATCGCTGCGCCGCTCGAACAGGTTGACGGCAGGCGTGCAGTAGAGCCGGAATTGCTTCGCGTCGACGACCCGCTCGAGATCCGGCGCGGACCTGTCGAGCAGCAGCACGATGTCGAACGACTGCGCGCCTGCGACGCGCAGCGCTTCGCGCAGCTCGTGGATCGCGAAGAACAGGAATCGCTGCGGAAACGCGAAATACTCGTGGAGCAGCCGGTAGCCGTCGAAGCCTCTCGACTCGTACGGGAGAAGCGCCTCGTCCTCGGCGAAGCCCACGGGACGCACCGCCGAGGGCCGCAGGAACTTGAACCACTTGGTCGGGCGCTCGGTCCCGCAGACAATCACGCCGCACACGCGGCCCGTCAAGAGCTCGTAGAGCCGCGATGCGACGTCGTCGGTGCCGGCGAGATGAAGCGTCAGGCTGGGCACCGCGAGGCGGTCGAGCGGGATGTCGCCCGCCGTATGGAAGCGCAGGCGTATCGCGCCCTTGACTGTCCGATCGACCGGCAGGCGGTTGATAGGCAGGTCGGCCGGCGCCCCGCTGAGCATCGCCTCGGTGAGCTCGAACGGCCACAGCGTCACCGGGTGCGCGGTCTGGAACTCGCACGCCGTCTGCTCGCCCTTGGCGATCTGGCCGCGCAGGATGGTTCCACGGGGCAGCAGGACACCCGACTCCACGTTGATCTCGGCGAGCTTGGGCGCCAGGCAGACGATGGCCGCGGACGGCGTGGGTGCCAGGTAGTTCGGGTAGACGACCTCGAGCAACCGCTGCGAGAAGCGCGGGAACTCCGCGTCCATCTTGAGCTGTACCCGTGCCGCGAGGAACGCGGCACCTTCGAGGAGGCGCTCGACGTAGGGATCGGCGACCTCGATGCCCTTCATGCCGAGGCGTCCCGCGATCTTGGGAAATTGCTCCCCGAATTCCGCGCCGAGCTGCCGGAAGTAGCCGAGTTCGCGGTTGAAGTAGTCGAGGAGCCGCGGGTCCATCAGCCGGCGGGACCTGTGTGCTCCTGCAGCACGACGAGTCCGCTCTCGAGGTCGAGATTGGATCGCAGGAGGAGCTCGAGCGGGTACGGCATCGCCCACAGCTTGGCGCGCACCTCGAACCCGAGCATGTTCTGGTGCGCCACCTGGTCCTCCGTCGTCATGCTTTGAACGTGGACCGTGTCGGCGAGGAGTCGCGGCTCGAACGCGATGATCGCGTCGGTCAATCCCTGGTCGAACTGCGAGAAATTGATCTCCGTCAGCTTGGTGCCGGACAGCGCGGGAATGCCGTAGTTGATCGTCGACGACCGCGCGTGCGGATGATCGGCAAGCGATTGATCGGATTCGAAGTTGATCGCATTGAAAAGCCACGCGAGGTCGCGCAGCACGGCCCGGCGCAGCCGGGTGCGCGTCATCGCCACCTGGTCGACGGACTCGGTGCGGCTTTCCGGCGCGTGGTCCGTTAGCCGGTCGAGCAGCGAGGGCTGCAGCCGGTCGCCGATCGGCGCATCGTCGGACCCATTCGAAGTGCGGTCGGCCACTGGTCGCTCTCTCGCCCGTTCACGCCACGCGGGCGAGCGTGATCTCGCGGGTGTCGAGGATCGGATATTCGCCCGCGTCGGTCGCCCACATCCGCTGCCCGAGCCCGATGTAGGTCTCTTCCCCGACCTCGCGCCACGTAGTCTTGCGCGCCATGCGGATCGCCGCGTCTTGCGAAGCCTCGGATCCCGGGTAGCGCGACGGAATCAAACCGACGGTCTCGCCGCCGTTGACGAGCGTGAGGTGGGCCGCGGCCCACACGAAATCGCGGAGGTCGCTCGGCTGCTCGATCGTCACCCGCGTGAGATTCTCGAACGGGATCCACACGTACTTGCCGTCCACGACGGCCTCGCACACGGGGCCGATGCGCGAATCGGCGTCGGCGATCCATTCGAATGCCTGGCCGCCGAGGTTCCCGCTCGACACTGGCGCGGACTCGAGCGCTTCGCCTCGCATCGCTTCGGCCTTGTCCGCGTGTCCCTCGGCCGTGAGCTTGAGCGCCTCGAGCAGGAGCCCTGCCCAGGCGGGAGGCTGACCGAGAAACGACGGCTGCTTGCGCCCGGCAAAGACCTCCGCTCGAAAGACTTCGGCGCGAACCGCTTCGCGGTACGTCTGGGCCATGGCCAGTGCGATCGGGTCGAGCTGCGCCGCGACCTGGAGCTGGCCGATCGCCCGTTCCCAGTCACCCCGTAACGCCAGAAGCTGGAACAGGTACGTTCGCAACTTCGCGTCGGACGGCTTGGCGCGAATCTCCGATTCGAGCCGCTTGAGCTCCACGTCCGGTTCGCTGGCCAGCGCCGAAAGCCGCTCGATGTCCGCCACGATTGCTCCTCGAGGTCACCGCGCGCGGGCGCGGATGCAACCTCCGAGCGCCGAGGACGGCGCACGGTCCATGAAAACTGCCTCGCCTAGAAGCCCGTCCCGGTCGACAGCGATCGGGACGGGCGCGATGCTTCGTTAAGGCGTATTTTTCTTGACGTCCCAGGTGGCTTCGTTGGCGCCGCCGAGCGTGCCGCCCTTCGTCTGCTGCGGCTTGTACTCCATCTTCATCTTCGCCGCCTGGAAGCTGTAGGTGATGACGTCCTGCGCCTCCTGGTTGCCGGAGTTGCTGATCGCGGTGCACATGACGTCGCTGAACGTCCACGTCATGAACGTCTCGCCTTTTTCGCCCGTCATCTTGAGGGCGGTGATCTTGACCTCGTCGATGGCCTTGCCGCCGGCGCAGAACTTCACGATCGACGGGTAGACGTTGTCGATGTAGCACACGCAGGTGAAGTCGGTGAAGGCCGTTCTGCCCGCACTGCCGCCGGTTCCCGATTGAACGGACCCCGGGTGAATGACGCCCCATGAAAACGAGATGACTTCGGTTTCCTGGTCGTGTCCGCTGATGGGCGATTCGCCGGTGGCGCCGCTCACCTTCATGAATCTTGATGTTGCCATTGCAAACTCTCCTTGGAGGCGATTTGAGAATGGTCGCGTGGCCTACCGCGGCCCTTGGACTGGATGACGGCTAGCGCTACTTCGCGCCCGCCTTGACCGACGGCAGCTTCGACACCAGGCGCAACGAAACGGTGAGACCCTCCAATTGGTAGTGCGGGCGGAGGAAGAACTTCGACGTGTAATACCCGGGGTTCCCTTCCACCTCTTCGACGACGACTTCGGCAGCGGCAAGCGGCTTGCGCGACTTCGTTTCCTGGGTCGAGTTGCGCGGATCGCCGTCGACGTAATTGTTGATCCAGGAATTGAGCCAGCGCTCCATGTCCTCGCGTTCCTTGAAGCTGCCGATCTTGTCGCGCACGATGCACTTCAGGTAATGCGCGAACCGGCAGCATGCAAAGAGATAAGGCAGCCGCGCCGACAGGTTGGCATTCGCGGTCGCGTCCGGATCGTAGTACTCCTGCGGCTTCTGCAGCGATTGCGCGCCGATGAACGCCGCGAGGTCGGAGTTCTTGCGGTGGACGAGCGGCATGAATCCGTTCTTCGCGAGCTCGGCCTCGCGCCGGTCGCTGATCGCGATCTCGGTGGGGCACTTCATGTCGACCCCGCCGTCGTCGGTCGGGAACGTGTGCACCGGCAAGTCCTCGACGATGCCGCCCGACTCCACGCCGCGGATCGTCGTGCACCACCCGTAGTACTTGAACGAGCGGTTGATGTTGGTGGCCATCGCATACGCGGAGTTGGCCCAGGCGTACTTGCGATGGTCGGCGCCCGCGGTGTCCTCCTCGAAGTCGAACTCCTCGACCGGGCTCGTCTTGGCGCCGTACGGCAGGCGCGCGAGGAAGCGCGGCATGGCGAGGCCGATGTAGCGCGAGTCCTCCGAGTCGCGCAGGCTGCGCCACGAGGCGTACTCGGTGTTGGTGAAGATCTTCGTGAGGTCGCGCGGGTTGGCGAGCTCCTGCCACGTCTCCATTTGCATGACCGTCGGGCGACGCGCCGGCGATGAAGGGGCAGTGCGCCGCCGCGGCATTGTTCGCGAGCTGCTCGAGCATCTCGACGTCCTGCGGGCTGTGGTCGAAGAAGATAGTCGCCGACCAGGCAGCCGAAGGGCTCGCCGCCGAACTGGCCGTACTCCGCCTCGTAGATCTTCTTGTGGAACGGGCTCTGGTCCCAGCCGGTGCCCTTGTAGCGGTGCAGCTGGCGCTGCAGCTCCTTCTTGGAGATGTTGAGCACGCGAATCTTCAGCATCTCGTCCGTCTCGGTATTGTTGACGAGATAGTGCAGGCCGCGCCACGCGCCCTCGAGCTTCTGGAATTCGGGGTGATGCATGACGAGATTCACCTGCTCGGAGAGCTTCTTGTCGAGCTCGGCGATGATCGCCTCGATCGTCTGGTACGCGTCCGTCGAGATCACCTGCGTGTTGACGAGCGCCTGCGCGGCGAGCGTGCGCACCGCCTGCTCGACGGCTTCGCGCGCCTCGTCGGTCTTCGGCTTGAATTGCTTGTTCAGCAATCCCGCGAACTCGTCGACCTCGACGGTTTGCGGGACCGGTGCTTTCTCGGTCTGGGCATTGGCCATGGCTTCGTTCCTAAATGATCGGTTGCGGTTACGCGGCGTCCGGCGTGCTCTTCTGCTCGGGCTTCGGGGCGGCGGCAAGCGTCTTCATCAGCGCCGGGTCGTTGAGCACCTTGGCGATGAGGTCCTCGGCGCCGGTCTTGCCGTCCATGTAGGAAAGCAAGTTGTGAAGCTCGGTGCGCGCCTCGAGCAGCCTGTTGAGCGCATCGACCTTCTTGGCCACGTTGGCCGGCGAGAAATCATCCATGTTCTCGAAGGTGATGTCGACCGCGAGGTTGCCCTCGCCGGTGAGCGTGTTCGGCACGTGGAACGCGACGCGCGGCTTCATCGCCTTCATGCGCGCGTCGAAGTTGTCGATGTCGATCTCGAGGAATTTGCGGTCCGCGGGGTCCGGCAGCGCCTCGAGCGGCTTGCCCGACAGGTCGGCGAGCACGCCCATGACGAACGGGATCTGGATCTTCTTCTCGGAGCCGTAGATCTCGACGTCGTACTCGATCTGGACGCGCGGCGCGCGGTTGCGCGCGATGAACTTCTGACGGCTTTCCTTTTTCGCCATGGTGTCGCTCCGTAAGGTGAATATCAGCCCGCGTGCATTGGTTGGCCGGTCACGCCTCGCGCTGGGCGCCGGTGATCGTCTCCACCTGCTGTGTCGCTTCGGGCGCGAGCTCGCGGATGATGTCCATGAAAGGCATGGTCATGATCCGCTGCGCGCGCCGGATGAGCAGAGGCGCGGGATTGGTGGGCTCGTTGCGGTGCAGGAAGTCGCAGACGCGGTCGAGCGCGCGCAGCGCGTCCTCGCGCGAGCGCAGGTCGCCGACCGCGATGCTGCCGCCGCCTGGCGCGTTCGCAGCGCCGGGCTCGCCGGGCGCACTGGAAGCCGTCGCCGTGGCGCGAAGGTCCTCGACGGTCTTGGCGATCGGCTTGATGAGCGAGGTCAGCGGCTCGAAATCGGGCAGGAGCGACGGCTCGAGGTGCTTCAGGATCGTCCCGCGGATCTCGTCGACGGCGCGCACCAGCGATGCCGCCTCCGACAACGCCATGGCGTCGGCCGTGAGCGCGTCCATGACCGCGGCGCGCAACTGGTCGGGCCCGAGCCCGGCGTCCGTCTTGCCGACGTTCTGATCGAGGATGCTCTCGACGTCGCGCACCGTGAACGCGACCGCCGGCGTACGCAGGAAATCGGCGGCGCGGATGTCGCGCACGAGCTTCTCCCGATCGGTCAAGGCGGCGAGCGCGTTCATGCGCAGCATGGGATCGACTTCGCCGTCGATGACGAGCGCGGGATGGACCTGGTCCCAGAACCGATCGAGGAGGCCTTGCACGAGCTGCATGGCCTCCACCGTTCCCGACAGGCCCTGCGTGCGAGTGAGCGCGCGCCCCAGGTGCTGGACGACGCGGACGTCGCGCGTGCGATCCATGAGCGCCGTCGCGAGCTCGAGGACGTTCGCCCACACGGGCTCCTCGGCGGGGAACACCTTGTCGCCGTATTGCTGCTCGGGCTTGCCCTGCGCCGCGCGCTCGAGCGCCAGGAAATCCTGGTCGTACTCGAGGTCCGGTCCGCACGGTGCATCCGGCGCGATCTCAGTGAGCCAGCTGTCGCGAATCAAACGTTGGGTCGCCTATGAGTTTCGGTCGCGCGCTCGACGTAGGCGGATGCGCGCGGGCACAAAATGCGACGCAATCATGGCCCCCACTGCGTTCTTCGGCAACCCCCTTGGGAGCCGAATATTCACTTGTTCAGAAGCGCGGCGCCAGCTTACACTTGCCCGACCCGGTCACCCTCGAACGCCGGTGTGCTCACTCATGCCTGCGCCCGAATATTGTGCAATCCCTCGTTGCGCGCGCCGGCGGGCGTTACTGCTCGCCGGTGCGGGCGTGTTCGTCGGCGCCTGCGCATCGGCCCCGCCCCAACGACAGCAGCAGCAGCAGCCGGTCGCGCCGGTCGTTCTCGATTCGGTCACGCTCCAGGTGACGCTGATTGCGAGCCAGGACGTCAATCCCGACCGGAGCGGACGCGCCTCGCCGTTGTCGGTGCGGATCTTCGAGCTGCGCTCGCGCTCGGCATTCGATGCAGCGGATTTCTTCGCCCTGTACGACCGCGACCAGGCGACGCTCGGGACCGAGCTCCTGGCCAAGGAGCAGTACATCCTGCGGCCGGCCGACACCCAGGGCTACACGCGCAAGGCGCAGGGCGAGGCTCGCTTCCTGGGCGTCGTTGCCGCGTATCGCGACCTCGAAGGCAGCACGTGGCGGGTCGCGGCGGGGATCGCGCCGCCGGCGCCGCCCGTGCGAGGCGCGCCGCCGGCACGCCAGCGCATCACGATCCGGTTCGAACGCGCGGGTGTTCAAATGGAAGTGTCGAACGCGGCGTGACGGTACGCATCGATTCGATCCGGCTCGCAGCGACGTCAAGGGGGTAGGCGCGTGTCCTGGCAGCGACGAGTGGTGTGGACCGAGGGCATGTTCCTGCGGCCGCAGCATTTCCAGCAGCAAGAGCGGTATTTCGAGTTCGTCGCGCACGCGCGCGCAGGCGCGGTGGCGTCGCACGCATGGGGATTCGAGTGGCTGGTGCTCGACACCGACGCGCAAAAGCTCGGCAAGCTCGCGATCAAGGAAGCGCGCGGCCTTTTCCCCGACGGCACGCCGTTCAGCATCCCGGCGCAGGGCGAGCCCCCGGCCACGCTCGACATACCGGGTGAAGCGCGCGGCCAGCGCGTGCTGCTCGCGTTGCCCGTGCGCCGCGTCGGCGTGGAAGAAGTCGCGTTCGGCGAAGTGGGCGACGGCCTGCCGCGCGTGTCCGTGAGCGAGCGCGAGGTCATCGACGCGAACACGCTCGGCGCTTCGCCCGCGCTCGTTCAATTGGGCGATCTTCGGCTGCGCCTCCTCGTCGAGTCGGACCTCACGGACGGATGGATGACGCTCGGCGTCGCGCGCGTGGTCGATCGCCGTGCCGACAACCAGCTCGTGCTCGACGACGGGTACATGCCGCCGCATCTCGCTCTCCGCGCCTGTCCCCCGCTCGAGTCCTTCATGCGCGAGCTCGAAGGGCTCCTGCATCACCGCGGTGAAGCAGTCGCGGCGCGGATGTCCCGTCCCGGACGCGGCGGCGTTTCCGAGCTGGGCGACTTCCTCCTGCTCGAACTCGTCAACCGCTGGGAGCCGCGCGTGCGGCACCTGCTGCAGCAGGGTCTCATCCACTCCGAGCGCCTGTATGCGACGCTCCTCGAGCTCGGTGGCGACCTGGCGACGTTCACTCGCGATCCGCGGCGCCCCATCGAGTATCCCGTGTACGACCACGACGATCCGCAGGCGTGCTTCATGCCACTCATCGCCGATCTTCGCCGGTCGCTGTCGATGGTGCTCGAGCAGACGGCCATTCCGATCGAGCTGCACGAGCGCGCGTACGGCGTGCGGGTGGCGATCATGCCGCCGGTGGAGGTGCAGCGCTCGGCGACGTTCGTGCTCGCCGTGGCCGCGGACGTGCCTGCCGACACCGTGCGGGCGCGCTTCCCGACGCAGGTGAAGATCGGACCGGTGGAGAAGATCCGCGACCTCGTGAACCTGCACCTGCCGGGCGTCACGCTGCGCCCGCTGCCGGTGGCCCCGCGCGCGATCCCGTACAGCGCGGGATTCAATTACTTCGAGCTCGACACCAAGAACGAGCTTTGGCGCCAGCTCGAGACCTCGGGCGGGCTTGCGATGCACATCGCGGGCGAATTCCCGGGTTTGAAGCTCGAGTTCTGGGCAATTCGGGCGTAGTGGCAGCGTGAACACGCCGTAAATTTCTCGCAACCATGTCCGGGGAAAATCCGCTCGAAGCCGCAGCGCCGCTACCGGCGGCCGCGCGCGTGCCCGTCATGGACGACGGGCCGGTCCTCTTAAGCGGCTCGAACCCGCTCGTCGCGGCCGCCAACCCGCTTCTCAACCTCATTCCGCAACTGCGTGCCGCCGTCCAGCACTCCGATCCCACGCAGATTCGCGATTACCTCGTGCGCGAGGTGCAGGCGTTCGAGACGCGCGCCCGCGCGCTCGGCGTATCGGCCGAGACGATCCTGGGTGCGCGCTATTGCCTGTGCACGGCGCTCGACGAGACGGCCGCGCAAACGCCGTGGGGCGGCTCCGGCGTGTGGTCGCGCCACAGCCTGCTCGTCACGTTCCACAACGAGACGTGGGGCGGCGAGAAGTTCTTCCAGCTCCTGGCCAAGCTCGCGCAGAACCCGCAGCAGCACGCGCATCTCCTGGAGCTCATGTACTACTGCCTGGCGCTGGGCTTCGAGGGCCGCTTCCGCATCGTCGACAACGGCCGCACGCAGCTCGAGACGCTGAAGCAGCGCCTGCTCACGATCATCCACCAGGTGCGCGGCGAGTACGAGCGGCCGCTGGCCATGCACTGGCAGCCGGCGCGTGACGCCGCCCAAGCGCAGCTGGGAGATGATGCCGCTGTGGGTCGCCGCGTCGCTCGCGCTCCTGATCGCGGTCAGCACGTACCTGTGGTTCATGTTCTCGCTCGCCAACATGACGGGCGAGCTCTTCGCCACCATCAACGGCATCCGCGCGCCGCGCATGACGATCACGAGGCCGCCCGCCGCCAAGCCGGTGTTCGCGAAGTTCCTCGAGCCCGAGATCAAGCGAAGGCCTCGTCACGGTGAGCGACGAGTCGGACCGCTCGACCGTCGTGCTGCGCGGCGACGGCCTCTTCGACCCGGCCTCGATCGCGGTCAAGGACCGCTATGTCCCCGTGCTGAACCGCATCGCCGATGCGTTGAACCAGGTCGGCGGGCAGGTGGTCGTCACCGGCTACACCGACAGCATCCCGATCCAGAACGCGCGCTTTCCGTCCAACTACCACCTCTCCCAGGAACGCGCCGACGTCGTGCAGAAGATGATCGACGCACGACCTGACGACGCGTAACCGCATCCGCGCCGAGGGCCGCGCCGATGCCGAGCCGGTCGCGCCGAACGACACGCCTGCGAACCGGGCGCGCAACCGGCGCGTCGTGGTGACGCTCCTGCTGCCTCCGCCCGACCGCGACGCGCAGCTCAACGTGCCCAAGCCCGCGCCCGTGGCACCCCCGAAGAAATGATCGGCCGCATCTTCTCGTCCGTCTTCAACCGCACCATGCTCGTGCTGGTGGGCCTGATCGCGATCTCGCTGCATCATCTGGTTCATCGGGCCGCTGGTTTCGATCGGTTCGTTCGTCCCGCTCGAATCCGAAGCGGTTCGCCTGATCGTCATCGCGGCGATCTTCCTGCTGTGGGGCGTCATCCGGTTCCTGAAGTGGTGGAACGCGCGCGCGAAGAACGCCGCGCTCCTGAACCAGATTGCGCAGGACGACGGCAAGGCGGCGGCGACGACGCCCGCCGGGGCCGAGGAGATCGCCGAGCTGCGCCGCCGCTTCGACGCGGCGGTCAAGACGCTCAAGCAAAGCCGCATCGAAAGCGGCAAGGGCGGGTTCTTCTCGCGCTTTTCGCGCCGCTACGTGTACCAGATGCCGTGGTACATGATCATCGGCGCCCCGGGCTCGGGCAAGACCACGGCGCTCGTCAATTCCGGCATCGAGTTCCCGCTGGCCAAGGAGTTCGGCAAGGCCGCGATCCGCGGCGTGGGCGGCACGCGCAACTGCGACTGGTGGTTCACCAACGACGCGGTGCTGCTCGACACCGCCGGCCGCTACACGACCCAGGAGAGCAACGAGGCGGTCGACCACGCGGAGTGGACGGGCTTCCTTTCGCTCCTGCGCACGCTTCCGCCCGCGCGCGCCCATCAACGGCGTGCTCCTGACGATCAGCATTGCCGGACCTCCTCGGCACGGACGACGCACGAGCGCGAGCGTCACGCGGCGATCATCCGCCGCCGCTTCGCGGAGATCGACGAGGCGCTCAAGATGCGCTTCCCGATCTACGTGCTCGTCACCAAGACCGACCTCCTGTCGGGCTTCAACGAGTACTTACGCGCGGCTGTCCAACGACGAGCGCGCGCAGGTGTGGGGCTTCACGCTGCCGCTCTCGGCGAGCGAGTCCGGCGAGGAGTCGGGACGGCGTTTCGCGCCGAGCTGGCGCTCCTGCAAAAGCGCGTCGAGGATGCGCTGCCCGACGCGCTGCAGGGCGAGCTCGACGTGCAGCGCCGCGGCCTCGTCTACGCGTTCCCGCAGGAGCTCGCGGGCCTGCGCGAAGTGCTGGTGCGCTTCCTCGATCTCCTGTTCGCGCCGTCGAAGTTCACGTCGCGGCCGTTCGTGCGCGGCGTGTACTTCACGAGCGGCACGCAGGAAGGCACGCCGTTCGACCGCGTGCTTTCCGCCATCCAGCGCCAGTTCGGGGTCGCGGCGTCCGTGCAGAACGCCACCGCGGCGCAAGGATCGGGTCGCAGCTACTTCCTGCGCAACCTCCTGCAGAAGGTCATCTTCGCGGAGGCGCACGTCGTCGAGCGCAACCCGATGCGCGACCGCCGCCGCCGGCTCGTGCAGGCCGTCGGCGTCGCCGCATGCGTGATCCTGCTCGCGGGCTCGCTCGTCGCGTGGCTCGTCAGCTATTCGAACAACCGCAGCTACATCGCGAGCGTCTACCCGCGCGCCAAGGCGCTCGACGAGAAGGTCAAGGCCACGCCCAATACGACCGGCGACGACCTCGTGTCGCTGCTGCCGATCCTGGACGAAGCGCAGGCGCTTCCGCGCAGCGACAAGTTCGACATCGACTCGCCGCCTCTTTCGTACAACTTCGGCCTCTATCAGGGCGACCGGGTGAAGACGGTCGCCGATGGCACGTACGACCGCCTGCTCGAGGACTTGTTGCTGCCGCGCATCGCGCTGCGCATTCGCCGCCTGTTGCAGGAAACCCCGCCCACCGACCTCGAGGCAATGTACAGGCGGCTCGAGGCGTATCTCATGCTGTACGACCCCGAGCACTACCGCGCGCAGTTCCTGCTCGACGCGGTGACGACCGACTGGCGCGCGAACGAGGCGTCCAGCCTGCCGATCGAAGCGCAGAAGGCGCTCGAGCGGCACATCGCGCGTGTCTTCGCCGACCGCTTGCGGCAATCGCCGTTCCCGATCGACGAGGCGCTCGTCGCGGACGCGCGCACGCGGCTTGCGAGCTACACGCAGTCGCAGCGCCTGTACGCCAGATCAAGTCCATCGGCGCGGACCGCGTCGCCGCGGCGAACATTCCCGACTTCACGCTCGTGACCGCGGTCGGCCCCGACGTCAAGCTCGTGTTCGAGCGCACGTCCGGGAAGTCGCTCGACCAGGGCATGCCGGCGCTCTTCACGCGCGAAGGGTACCGCGTGTTCTCGAACATGCTGCAGAACCGCAAGAACCTGGTCACGCTCGACGAGCCGTGGGTGCTCGGCAAGACCGACAAGAGCGCGTTGCAGAAGGCGACGGATCTGGTCGACGACCGCCTCGTCAACGACATCCGCCGCCAATACCTGGAAGAGTACCGCCTGGTGTGGGACCGCTTCCTCACCGATGTCCACCTGCGCCAGCCGAAGGACCTGCGCAGCTCGATCGACACCGCGCGCCTCCTGTCCGGGCCCGACTCGCCGCTCACCAAGATGATTCGCGTGGTTGCCGCGGAGACGACGCTGACCGACACGGGCAAGGGGACCATCAACCCCACCGATCGCGCCGTCGATGCGGCAAAGGAGGCGAGCAGCCAGGCGCTGAACCGCGTCTTCGGCAGCGCGGCGCCGCGTGTCACCGCGAACAGCGACGACCCGAACCGGCCCGGCCGCGTCGAAAAGCAGCTCGTCGACGACTACTTCGACTCCTGGCGCAGGCTCGCGGGCACGGCCCAGCAGTCGGGCACCAGCGAGCAGCTGAAGCAGATGGTGGGCGAGCTCTACTCGACGTTGCTCGCGACGGAGTCCGCGCTGCGCAGCGGCATGCCGCCGCCACCCGCCGATTCCGCGACCAAGATGCGGGCGGAAGCGGCGCGGCTGCCCGCGCCCCTGCGCGGCATGTTCGAGGGCCTGGCCGCGACCAGCTCGAGCCAGGCCGCCGGGGTCGCGCGCAGCAGCATCGGCGCGCTGCTCGACGCCAACGTCGGCGACTTCTGCCGCAAGGCGATCGCCGGCCGCTATCCGTTCGTGCGCAGCTCGCCGCGCGACGTGACGCCCGACGACTTCGCGCGCATGTTCGCGCCGGGCGGGCTCATGGACGACTTCTTCCAGAAGAACCTCGCGCAGTTTGTCGATACGTCGACCAAGCCGTGGTCGTTCCGCCGCGGCATCGACGGCGCCCCCGCGGGCACCTCGGCGTCGCTGTCCGCGTTCGAGAAGGCGGCAGTGATCCGCGAAGTGTTCTTCCGCGGCGGCACGCGCACGCCGCAGTTCCGCGTGGACATGAAGCCGGTGGAGATGGACGCGTCGATCACGACGTTCGCGCTCGACGTCGACGGCACGCCGCTTTCGTACCTGCACGGCCCGCAGACCCCGCGCTCGGTCGTGTGGCCCGGTCCCGCCGGACGCAACCAGGTGCGCGTCGCGCTCACGCCGCCCGGAGGGGGCGCTTCCACGGGTCCTTTCGAAGGCAGCTGGGCGCTGCAGCGCTTCTTCGACAAGGCGCAGATCACGCCGAGCGCCCAGCCGGAGAAGTTCCTCGCGAGCTTCAACTTCGAGGGGCGGAAGGTCGCCTTCGAGGTGACGGCCGCATCGGTGCAGAACCCGTTCAAGCTGCGCGAGATCGACGAATTCTCGTGCCCGGGGCGGCTGTGACGGCGAAGGGGGCACTCCGGTGAGCGCGAGCCTCGAGATCGGGTGGTTCGGCAAGCTGCCGTGCGCGGGCGACTTCATCTACCGGCGCCTGCCGCGCACCTTGCTGAGCGGGCTCGACAACTGGCTGCAGCAGGGGCTGTCGCAACTGCGCGGCACGTATCCCGCCGAGTGGCGCGGCATCTACGAGACGGCGCCGACGTGGAATTGCGCGATCCCGGCGGCCGTCACCCAGGTCGACCTGACGCTGATCGGCCTCATCATGCCAAGCCGCGACCGCGTCGGCCGCGAGTTTCCGCTTTGCGCGGGCGTGGCGGTGCCCGGAGGGGGGTCGCGCGCGCTGCTTGCGTCGGCCCACGATTGGCTTCAGCAACTGGGCCGGCTCGTCGTTCAGGCCAAGGCGCGGCCATCGACGGTCGAGGCGTTCGACGCCGCGGTATGCGGGATCGCGCTGCCTCCGCCGGCCGCGCAAGCGCCCGGCGACGGGATCGGCGACATCCTGTCGATGCTCAACGTGGACGATGCGTCCGAGGACGTGCCGACGATCCCGATGCCGCTCGCGCACTCGCTGCCGTGGCCCGACTTGCCGCGCATCTTCGACGAGAGCGGCTCCACCAGCTATTGGTGGACGAACACGGGCGCGGGCGGACCGTTACGCGGATTCACGACCGACGTCGGCCTCGCGCCTTCGCTCATGCTCACGCTGATGCGCCCGCAGTTCGGGGCAGCAAGGCGCCAGTGAGCAGTAGTTTCGATCCGTCGGGCTCGCAGCCGCTGCCCGCGAGCAGCAACAACGCGCTGCCGCCCGGCTCCGTCGTCGGCGACTTCACGATCCAGGGGCTGGTCGGCGAGGGCGGCTTCGGCATCGTCTACCATGCGTTCGACAACGGCATGCAGCGCGAGGTCGCGCTCAAGGAATACATGCCGAATGCGCTCGCTCGCCGCCGCCCCGACGGGCAGGTCGAGCTTCGCGCGCCGCAATACGAGTCGACGTTCGCCGCCGGGCGCAAGAGCTTCGTCAACGAGGCGAAGCTGCTCGCGCAGTTCGACCACAAGGCGCTCGTGAAGGTGCTGCGCTTCTTCGAGGCGAACGGCACGGCGTACATGGTGATGCCGCTCTATCACGGGCGCACGCTGAAGCAGCTCCTGCGCGAGCAGCCGAAGGTCGACGAGGCCTGGATCAAGGCCATGCTCTCGCCGCTGCTCGACGCGCTCGAGACGCTGCACGGCGCGCGCTGCTTCCATCGCGACGTGGCACCCGACAACATCCTGATCCTCGACAGCGGCGGGCCGCTTTTGCTCGACTTCGGTGCCGCGCGCAGGATCATCGGCGACATGACGCAGGCGGTGACCGTCGTCATCAAGCCCGGTTATGCGCCTGTGGAGCAATACGCCGACGACAACTCGTTGCAGCAGGGTCCGTGGACGGACATCTACGCGCTGGCCGCGGTCGTGCGTCTTGCCATCACCGGCAAGCCGCCCGCGACGTCGGTGACGCGCATGGTGAGCGACCCGGTGAAACCGCTCGGGGAAGTCGCGCAGGGGTACAGCACGCCGTTCCTGCGCGCGATCGACTACGGCCTCGCGGTGCGCCCGGAGGATCGACCGCAATCGATCGCGGAGTTTCGCCACGCGCTCGGACTCGCGGTCGCGCCGGCGCCGGCAGCAACGCCTGCTCTCGCGCCCGCCCCCGTCGCGCCGCCCCCACCCGCCCCGCCGTCGCCATCGCTGGCCTCGCCGCCGCCCCCGATGCCGGCCCCGTCCGCCCCGCCGCCGCCGGTGGCCGCCTCGCCGTTTGCCACGCAGCGTGTCGCGACGCCGACGCCGTTCGGTACGCAAAAGATGGCAGCGGCACCGCCCTCCCCGCGGCCTCCGGCGCCGCCGCCGACGGGTGACGCGACCGGTCCCGTCGGCGAGACCGTGCCCATGCGTATGCACCAGACGCTCACGCCGACGCTCGCACCGGGCAAGACGAGGCCGCCGCCGGCGCCTGTGCCGCCGCGGGCGACTTCGCCGGCCGCGCCGCGGCGGCAATGGCTGCCGATTGCCATCGTCGCCGCGTTGATGGTGCTGGTGGTCGGGTCCGGTTATCTCGTGATGCAGGCGGTGACGTCGCCGCCCGCGCGAGATACGGTGGCCCGCGCGCCTGCCCCGGCCACGCCACCTCCGGCGCCCGCACCCGCACCCAAGCCAGCACCGGCGCCCGCGCCCGAGCCGGCCCCGCCGGTCGCAACGCCGCCCCCGCAGACCCCGCCTCCTGAGCCCACGGTGCCGGCGCCTGCGCCTCAGCCTGCGCCCCCTGCGCCGCAGCCGGCACCCGCTCCAGCACCAACGCCGCCCCCGCCCGCCCCCGCCCCGACGCCCGCAGCCACGCCCGCAGCCACGCCAGCTACTACGCCAGCTACTACGCCGGCCCCTGCAGTCGCGCAGCCGCCCGTCCCCGCCACTCCCGCTCTCCCGACCGGACGCGTTATGCTCGACATCAAGCCGTGGGGCGAGGTCGTGGTGGACGGCCGGGCGCGCGGCTTGAGCCCGCCGCTCAAAGTGCTTCAGTTGCCGGAAGGCGCGCATCGGATCGAAGTGCGCAATCCCGCCGGCGCAGCGCTCGTTCGCGACGTCAAGGTCGCTGCCGGCGGCCGTGTCGAGATCAGCCATACTTTCAAATGATGATTGCCGGAGGTGCCTCGATGCGCGCGAAGCTCTTAGCGTTGGTAATCGCAGCGGCCGTGGTCGCCTGCCAGACGCCTGAGCCGGCGCCGAAGCCGGCAGCGCCTCCGCCGCCCGCCAAGCCGGCGCCTCCGCCGCCCCCGCCGCCCCCGCCGCCCCAGCCGCCACCCCCGCCGCCCAAGTCGGCCGCCGAGCTGGCGCTCGAGTCGGGGATTGCGAGCTACGACGCGGGCGACTACAACGCCGCGATCAAGACGTTCGGATCGAGCGACATCACGGGCGCAACGACGCCGATCAGGCTCCGGGCCATCAAGTACACCGCGTTCAGTTATTGCGTCACCAACCGCCGCACGCAATGCCGGCAGCAATTCGTCGAGGCGCTGAAGCTCGACCCCGCGTTCACGCTCGAGCCCGCGGAGCTCACGCATCCGATCTGGGGTGCCGAGTACAACGCGGCGAAGCGCGCCGCGTCGCAGCCGGCGAAGCCCGCCGCCAAGCCGCCGGCCAAGTCCAGCGACAAGGGCGGCGCTGCGGCGCCGGCTGCGAAGTAATTGCGACGCACCCTCCATAGCGCGGCCGCCGTGCTTCTCGCCGCGCTATGCGGCGCGGCTTCCGCGCGCGTCGAGGTCCCGCTCGACACCGGCAGCGGCTACATGCCCCGCCTCGTCGTCGAGTTGCGCCCCGGCACACCGGGCGCGAGCGCCGCCGACCGTATCGCGCGCGTGGGGCGCGACGCCGGCGTCACGCTCGTCTACCGGCGCACGCTCGCCACGGGTGCCGTCGTCGCCTCGTCCCCGGCGATCGCGAGCGCGGCCGACGCCGACGCGGTTGCCGCTTCGCTCCAGCGCCATCCCGATGTCGCGTACGCCGAGCGGACGCATCGCGTGCATGCCGCGCGCGTCGTGAACGATCCGCTGTTCATCAACCAGTTCTACCTCCAGCCGGGACCCGTGACGATCGACGCACCCGCGGCATGGGATGTCACCGTCGGCTCGCCTGCGATCGTCGTCGCAGTGCTCGACACGGGCGCGACGGCGCACGCCGACCTTGCCGGCCGCGTGCTGCCCGGCTACGACTTCGTGTCGCCGCAACGCCTGAGCAACGACGCGACCCCGCCCGACGCGGTCGGCAGCTACCGCGACGGCGACGGGTCCGATCCCGGCGACTGGATCACCGTCGGCGACATCGCAGGCGCGTTCGCCGACACGGAATGCACGGCGCGCGCGAGCTCCTGGCACGGCACGTCGGTGATGGGCGCGATCGGCGCGACCGCCGACAACGGCAGCTATCTCACCGGCGTGGACTGGCGCGCGCGCCTCCTGCCCGTGCGGGTGCTCGGGAAGTGCTACGGCGAGGACGCGGACGTCGCCGACGCCATCATGTGGTCCGCCGGGCTTTCCGTTCCCGGCGTCCCGGACGCCGCTTCGCCTGCGCAAGTCATCAACCTGAGCCTGGGCGATCCGGGGCCGTGCCCGAAGTTCATGCAGGACGCGATCAGCGCCGCTCTATCGCATGGCATCACGCGCGCGATCGTCGCTTCCGCCGGCAACCAGGACATCGGCACGGATCACTTCCCGTCCTCGTGCGAAGGCGTCATCTCCGTCGCCGCTTCGGCGAGCAACGGCGCGAAGGCCGGCTACTCGAACTGGGGACCCCGCGTGGACATCGCCGCGCCCGGCGGCAACGGCGGCGGCAATGCGTCGACGAATTTCCTGGCGATCTCCAATTCCGGTGCCACCACGCCAGGAGCGGACACCACCTCGTCGCGCGCCGGGACGAGTTTCTCGGCGCCCCTCGTGAGCGGCGTCGCGTCGCTCGCGCTCGCGGTGGCTCCCGGGCTGTCCGCTTCCACGCTGCGCGGCATTCTCAAGGCGAGCACCAAGCCATTTCCGGCAGCCAGCGATTGCCGCGCGCTCGGCTGCGGCGCCGGCATCCTCGATGCGGCGGCAGCCGTGCGAAGCGCCGCCGCCACCAACGCCGGCACGATGCGCGCGACGGTGGTCGAGTATTACAACGACCAACTCGATCATTACTTCATGACGTGGGCGCCCGAGGAAATCCTGCTGCTCGACGCGGGCACGACGACCAAGGGATGGCGCCGCACCGGGAAGTCGTTCGAGGTGATGCTGACTCCCGCGCTCGGCGCGGCGGGCGTGTGTCGCATCTACATTCCGCCGGGGCTGGGCGACGGCCACTACTTCGGGCGCGATGCGACGGAATGCTCTCAGACGCTGGCGCAGCATCCGTCGTTCGTGGCGGAGGCGCCGGCCTTCTTCTATCTCTTCACGACGACGGCCGGCGCGTGTCCTGCGGCCACCATGCCGGTATACCGCGTGTTCTCGAATCGCTCGGACGCGAATCATCGCTACACCACGGAGCGGACGGTCCGCGAGTCGATGATCACCCGCGGCTGGCTCGCCGAAGGCGACGGCGAGGATCACGTCGTGATGTGCACGCCCGCGGCGATCTAGCGCGTTGCGTCGAGGTCACCTGAGCGCGCACGCGAAAGCGCAAGGCGGCGGGGCGACAGGATCGTCGGAGTAGGAATAGAGGAAGATGACGTCGCGCGGCGTGTACAGGACCCAGCACGCGAAATGCTCGCGCGGCTCGCTGTCCGCATAATCGATCGCGCAGGCCTTGTAGGTCGCATCGAAGCTGCGGCGCGGCATCTCCACGGTGCACACCACGCCCATGTCCTGGCGCTCGACCGTGCCGAAGTGGCGAATGGTCTTCATCGCGCGTCCGCTCTCCACGAGCGAGCACCTCGCGGCAGGCGTGGGGTTGCGCCATTCGAACTGCAGCCGCCTTTCGCCTTGTGCGGCGAGCACGCTGCTCGCCGCCGCGATCGACAGCAACAAAGGGACGGCGCGCAGGCGCATCTCCATCGGCGACAGCCTACTGCGGCAGCGGCGCGAGCGCTATCGCGCGATCTTGTTTTGCCGCGCCGAAGCGAAGTAGGGACGCTCCGCAACCCACCATAGCGCCGTCGCAGCCGCCGCCGACAGGGCGAAGCCGCCCGCGAAGATCGTTGCCACAGCCATCGTGGCCGATGCGCTTTCGACCGCGCGCGCGACCAGCACGACGATCATCCAGTGCACGAGATAGAACGAGTAGCTCACGCGCCCGAGCGCGCGCAGCGGCGCCGTCTCGAAGACGCGAGCGACGACGTTCGCTCCGCGCACGCATGACGCGACGATGGCCGCGGCCACGCCGCCGAACGCGATGATGGCCGCCATCGCGGGCAACGCGTCGAGCGCCGCGAGAGTGGTGATCGCAAGATAGGCCGCGATCACGACGACGCCGGGAATGCGCGGCCACGCCTCGCCCGCGTACGCGAGCGCCACGCCGGTGAAAAGAAGCGACCAGCACAGCACGAGCGTGTCCGCACCGACGGCCGCCGCCACGATCGGGACGACGAGGCCCGTCACGGCGATCGCGACACGGTTGCGCAGCGACAGGACGACGAGCGGAAACGCAAGATAGAACGTCATCTCGTAGAACAGCGACCACGTCACGATGTTGAACGGCGCTACGGCGCTTGCCGGCGCGCCATTGAGCAACAGGAGGTTGCCGATGACGCGCGGCCAATCGGGCGGCGTCCACGTGCCCGACCCGTACGCAAAGACGAGCGACGCCGCGAACGCGACAAGGAACGCGGGATAGATGCGCAGCGTGCGCCGCCACGCGAAGTGTCCATAGCGCATCACCTCCGGAATGCGCCACATGCGGGCGATGAGAAAACCGGACAAGACGAAAAACAGGAACACGCCGTGATGCGAGCGGTACAGCCAGAACACGAGGCGCTGCGCATGCGAAGTGAGCGATGAGAAGCTCGCGCTCTGGAAGTCGAACCCCCACACCACGAAGGCGGCGTTGCCGGCCGCGTGCACGCAGAAGACGAGCAGCACGGCGAAGCCGCGCAATCCGTCGAGTGCGTCGAAACGCCCTATGACTTGCGCTTGGCCGTTGACTTGCGCTTGGCCGTTGACTTGCGCGTGGCCGTCGACTTGCGCGTGGCCGGCTTGGCGACCGTCGCGGTCTTGGCGACCGTCGCGCGTCTTGGCGCGCCGGCGCGGTCTTGGCGGCCGTTTTGGTCGTCTTCGCCGCGGACGTGCGTGCCGCCGCCGAGACCGACGGACGCGCGAATGTCGTGCCGCCGTCGCGCGCCGCCTTGGCGGCGAGCAGTTGCACGGCGTCGTCGAGCGTCAGCGCGTCGGCCTGGTCGCGATCGGGCAGCGTGGCGTTGATGTCGCCGTGCTTCACGTAGGGACCGAAGCGCCCGGCGTGCAGCTCGACGGGTTGCTTGTCCTTCGGATGCGCGCCGAGCACGCGCAGCGCCATCGATCGGCGCGGGCCGCGCGCTTTCGCAGGATCCTTCGCCTCGAACTCGAAGCCGACCTTGCCGTCCGTCTGCACGACGAGGAACGCCGAGAACGGCCGGCGCGTGCGTGCCGAGACGAATTGCAGGAGATCGGTCTTGCGATCCTTCAGGAGCTTGCGCATCTGCTCGGGCTCGATCGGCCGCTGCAGGATCGTTCGGCCGGAGCGGAAGTCGCACGTCTTGTCGGGGCCGACGCTCTTCTCGCAGACGTACGAATTGCCGAGCTCGAAGACGTTCGACTTGCACTTGGGGCACGGCCCGAGCGGCGTCTTGTCCGAAAAGTCGGGCGCTTCGCCGTCTTCGGTGTCTTCCGGATTGCCGAAGTCGAACACGACCTCGTTCGCGTCGTTGAGCTTGAGCTTCGCCGAGAACGGACGGCCCATCTTGCTGCGAAAGCCTTCGAGCGGGCCGACCTCGCGATTCGTGATCAGCGTGTCGGCTTCGTCCGGCTCGATCTGGCGCCCGCCCATGATCTTCCAGAACGCGAAGTCGCACGATGGATTCATGCACTGGAACTTCTTGTACTTCTCGTGCACCTCGCCGCCGCACTTCGGGCACGGTTGCGTGAGCGTGGCGAAGTCGCCGGGAATCGTGTCGCTCTCGTAGTTCTTGGCCTGGCCGACGATGTGCTCGGTCATCTCCACGATCTCGTGCATGAAGACGGGCCGCTTCAACTTGCCGTGCTCCATCTGCGCGAGCTTGAATTCCCACTCGGCCGTGAGCTCCGGCGAGAAGAGCTCGGGAACGCCGAGGCCATGCAGCAGCGTCATGAGCGAGAACGCCTTCGCGGTCGGCGTGAGCTCCTTGCCTTCGCGATGGATGTAGCGCTCGCTGATGAGACCCTCGATGATCGACGCGCGCGTCGCCGGCGTGCCGAGGCCCTTCTCGCGCATCGCCTCGCGCAGCTCGTCGTCCTCGATGAGCTTGCCCGCGCCTTCCATCGCGGACAGGAGCGTGGCTTCGTTGTAGCGCGGCGGCGGCCGCGTGACGAGCGCGTTGACGTCGACCTTGTCGGTCGCGACCTTCTCGTCCGGCTTGACCGCTGGCAGCGAGGCTTCCTCGCCCTGCGCTTCCTTGCCGTACACGGCGAGCCAGCCCGGCGAGACGAGCACCTTGCCTTCCGTCTTGAACGGCTCGCCTTCCACGCGCGTGATGCGCGTGGTGACGAGGTGCTCGGCGGCGGATAGAACACCGCGAGGAAGCGGCGCACGACGAGGTCGTAGAGCTTCGCTTCGGCCTCGTTCAGATGCTTCGGGCGGACGAGCGTCGGAATGATCGCGAAGTGATCGGAGATCTTGCTGTTGTCGAAGATGCGCTTGTTGGGCTTCACCCACTTCTGCTTCAGGATCTCGCGCGCGAACCCGCCGAACGCGTTGGTCTCGCCGAGCTCCTCGAGCGTCGCCTTGACCGTGCTGACGTAATCCTCGGGCAGCGCGCGCGAGTCGGTGCGCGGATAGGTGAGGACCTTGTGCTTCTCGTACAGCGCCTGCGCGAGCGACAGCGTCGTGCGCGCCGGAAAGCCGAAGCGGCCGTTGGCCTCGCGCTGCAGGCTCGTGAGGTCGTAGAGCAGCGGCGGACTCTGCGTCGACGGCTTCGACTCTTCGCGTGACGGTGCCGCTGCTTGCCGACGCACTTGTCGGCGATCGCGCGAGCACGCGACTTCGTCCCACAGGCGCTCGGCGCGAATGTCCGGGTCGTCGTCGGCCTTCTTGAACTTCTCGTCGAACCAGCGGCCGGTGTACTCGCCGGCCGTGGCGCGGAACGTGCCGACCACTTCCCAATAGTTGCGCGGCACGAACGCGCGGATCTTCTCCTCGCGCTCGACCAGGATGGCGAGCGTCGGCGTCTGCACGCGGCCGACGGTCGTGAGCTGGAAACCGCCCGACTTCGAGTTGAACGCGGTCATCGCGCGCGTGCCGTTGATGCCGACGAGCCAGTCGGCCTCCGAGCGGCACACCGCGGCGTCGGCGAGCGGCAGCATCGCCTCGTCGGTGCGCAGCGCGGCGAAGCCGTCGCGGATCGCGGCGGGCGTCATCGACTGCAGCCACAGGCGCTTGATCGGCTTGCTCGTCTTCGCGTACTGCACGATGTAGCGGAAGATGAGCTCGCCCTCGCGTCCGGCGTCGCAGGCGTTGACGAGCCCCGTCACGTCCTTGCGCTTGATGAGCTTCAGCAGCGTCTTCAGCCGGTTCTCGTTCTTCTCGATGGGCTTCAGCGCGAACTTGGACGGCACCGCCGGCAGGTGGGCGAACGTCCACTTGCCGCGCTTGACCTCTTCCTCCTCGGGCATGCCGATCTCGAGCAGATGGCCGACCGCCGACGACAGGACGTACTTGTCGCTCTCGAAGTAGTCGTCATGGCGCGTGAAGCCGCCGAGCGCGCGCGCGATGTCGGCGGCGACGGAGGGCTTCTCGGCGATGATGAGCGACTTGGTCAACGGAGGCAGTGGGGGCCGTTCGAAAAGGAGGCAGATACTACAGTATGGGCCGCCACGCTCGCATCAATGCGATGCGCGTTGCCAGCGGCCGCCGGGCAGCGGCGCCACGTCGCCCGCCAGCTCGAGCTCCGTCAACTGCGCGACGACTTCGGCAGCGGAGAGACCGGTACGCGCCACGAGCGTATCGACGTCGACGGGATCGTGGCCAAGGGCGTCCAGCACGACGCTCTCCGACATGGGTGTCTTCCCGGGCGATTGCAAGCCCGGGGCGCGCCATGCCCAGCTCCTCGAGGATGTCCTGCGCCGTCTCGACGAGCTTGGCGCCTTCGCGGATCAGCTTGTGACAGCCTTTCGACAGCGGCGAATGGATCGAGCCGGGAATCGCGAACACGTCGCGTCCCTGCTCGCCGGCGTAGCGCGCGGTGATGAGCGAGCCCGACTGCAGCGCCGCCTCGACGACCAGCACGCCTTGCGAGAGACCGCTGATGAGGCGATTGCGCCGCGGAAAGTTGAATTCGCGCGGCGGAGTGCCGGGAGGAAACTCGGAGAGGAGGCCGCCTTGCGCGGCGATGCGATGCGCCAGCGCGCGATGGCGCGCCGGATACACGCGGTCGAGTCCGGTGCCGACGACCGCGATCGTCGACCCGGCGCCGTCGAGCGCGCCTTCGTGCGCCGCGCCGTCGATGCCGAGCGCGAGTCCCGACACGATGACGAGTCCGGCGTCCGACAACGCGCGCGCGAACGCCGCGCGTTGTCCTTGCCCTGCGCGGTCGCGCTGCGGCTGCCGACGATCGCGAGCGCGGTGCATTGAGCAGCCCGGGGTTGCCGACGTAGTAGAGCACCGGGCGGCGCATGGCCGAGCTCGAGGAGCGCCTTCGGATAGTCGGCGTCGTCCCACGCGACGAGACGTGGTCCGGCGCGGCGAGCCACGCATGCGTGCGCGCGACGACGTCCTCGTCCACGCGCGCCTTGACGCGCGAGGCGATCGCATCGGGCGCGACGTGCGAAGCTGCGCGCGCGAGGCGGCGAGCACGTCCGCGGCGCCGCCGAACGCACGCAGCAGGGCGACGAGCGCCGCAGGCGGCAGGCCGCGCAGCGACAGCGCGGCCCAGGCCTCGGTGTCGTCCGAGAGCATCTGCAGCGTCAGGCTTCATGCCTGACGCCAGTATGCGGCGGCGGCCGGTGCCGCGGGATACCGCCAACGGACTACGGCGTGCGCGCGTAGTCGCCGGGGCGCACCGTATCGGTCGTGTTGAGCAGCACGCCGAACGAGACGCGGTCGAACGTGCGGAACACGAACAGCAGTCCCGTGCGCTCGTCGGCGGCCTGCACGTATTCCCTCGGCGTGAACGGCGTGGTCTGGTCGAGAAAGCGCAGGATGATCGTCTGCTGGCGCGACGGCCGCGGATCCTCGACAGCCGCTGCACCGCGATACACCGCGAGCACGTGGCCGACCTCGACGCCGTCGGCGGTTCCCTGGTCGAGCGTGACGATGCCGCCGCGCGCGGTCTCGAGCCCGCCGAACGGCACGCGCAGGATGCGCGCGTCGATCTGCCGGTCGGGCGCATGCGGCACGTAGTTGACGAGCGTCTCGCGCGGCGCCGGCAGCATGCGGTCGCCGACCAGGATTTCCTCGATCGCCGACTCGATGCGCACGGTGGCGAGATCGCCGAACTTCTCGACGCGCGCGGTGCCGAGGAACTTGCTCTCGTAGCCGAGGACCTCGGTGCCGTCGATGTTGACGATGGCGCCCGCGGGCCGGTAGATGTACCAGTAGTCGCCGAGCTTCTGGTCGATGCCGAGCACGTAGACGACGTCGCCGGTGCCGCGCACGACGCGCTCGTTGTTGCGGCCGTGCAGGATCTCCGCGGCCTCGTACAGACCCGACGGTCCCGTGACCAGCGGACGCGTGAGATACGGCTCGAGGTCGTTGGGCGGAATGCTCGGGATCGCGTCGACTCGAGCGAGCTCACGCGCGACGTCGGTGAGAGCCGGATGGTCTCGCGCTGGTGTCGCGGCGACGGTGAGCTGCGGCTGTCCGTCGACGAAGTCGAGACGGATCACGTCGCCGGGATAGATGAGATGCGGATTGCGGATCTCGTTCTTGTTCATCCGCCAGAGGTCGGGCCAGCGCCATGGCTCTTTCAGGTACTTGCCGGAAATGCCCCACAGCGTGTCGCCCTTCTGCACCGTGTAGGTCTGCGGAGGCTGGTCGACGAGCTGCAGGGTCTGTGCCGCCGCGCCGAGTGCGCCGCACGCCAAGGCGGCGAGGGCGAGCGACGCGTAGTGCCATGGTAAACTGTTGAAGCATAACGCCTCTTCCCGTCGGGCCGCCTTCGCAAACCGTGGGTCCGGGTTGCGCCACGGGGTTGCTATCGTCCTAAACCGCCGCAAAATAAGGACTTAACACGGATTCTGCATCCGGCACCTTGCATTTGGCAAGCTATGGCACTCCTAACCATCCTCGAATACCCCGATCCGCGTCTTAGAAAAGTCGCAGCGCCGGTCACGGAGTTCACGCCAAGCTCGTCAAGCTCGTCCGCGACATGGCCGAGACCATGTACGCCGCGCCCGGCGTCGGCCTCGCGGCGACGCAGGTCGACGTGCACAAGCGCGTCATCGTCATCGACATCTCCGACACCAAGGACGACCTCCTCGTCCTCGTCAATCCCGAGATAGCGATGGCCGAAGGCGAGGCCGAGTGCGAGGAAGGCTGTCTGTCCGTCCCGGGGTACTACGACAAGGTCACCCGGGCGGCCCGGATCACGGTTCGGGCCCGGAATGAGCGCGGCGAACCGATCGAGCGGACCGCGGAGGGCCTCCTCGCCGTCTGCATCCAGCACGAAATGGACCACTTGCTCGGCAAGATGTTCGTCGACTACCTGTCGCCGCTCAAGCGCGCCCGGCTGTCCGCCAAGCAGCGGAAGAAGCAGCGCCTGGAAGCACGGGCGTTATGAGCCCCCACGCTCGCCTCACTTGCGTTCGGCGTCGCTGCCCCCCGAGGGGGTGCTGTCGGTCCCTTGGGGCGGCCCGGCGGGACCGACCGTAGACGGCGAACGCTACCGTCGTGCAGTTCGCGTCGGCTTTGCCGGAACGCCCCCCTTCGCCGCCGCGCGCTGGCGGCGATCCTCGATGCGGGCTATGAGGTCCCGCTCGTGCTGACGCAGCCGGACCGGCCGAGCGGCCGGGGGCTTGCCACGGTCGCTTCGGCGGTCAAGCGCTTGCCCAGGAGCGCGGCATCCCGGTGCTGCAGCCGCCGTCGCTCAAGCGACGAGGCGCGCGCGCCACTCCTCGCCATCCCGCTCGACGTGCTGGTGGTGGCCGCGTATGGGCTCATCCTGCCGCCGGCCGTCCTGTCGTGGCCGCGCTTCGGCTGCCTCAACATCCACGCATCGCTGCTGCCGCGCTGGCGCGGCGCGGCCCCGATCCAGCACGCGATCCTCGCCGGCGATGCCGTCACCGGCGTCACCATCATGCAGATGGACGCGGGGCTCGACACGGGTCCGATGATCGTCGACCGTCGAGACGCGGATCGACCGGCGGAGACAGCGGGCGCGCTGACCGAGCGGCTCGCCGGCATGGGAGCGGACGCCATCGTCGCGACGCTCGAGCGACTGCGAGCGAGGGCGCGCTCGCTGCGACGCCGCAGCCCGCCGGAGGGCGTCACCTACGCCGCGAAGATCGACGCCGGCCAAGCGGCGCTCGACTGGTCGCAACCCGCGGTCGTCCTCGACCGCATGGTTCGCGCGTTCGATCCGGTGCCGGGAGCGCGCTTCACGCTGGCGGGCGATGCGGTCAAGGTCTGGTCGGCCGAGGTCGGCATCGGGTGCGGGCCAGCCCGGTACGGTGGTGGGCGTTTCGCGCGACGGCGTCGATGTCGCCTGCGGCGACGGGCGCTGCGCCTGCTGATCGTGCAGCCGGCCGGCGGCAAGCGCATGTCCGCCAGCGCCTTCGCCGCGGGCCGGCGACTTGCCCCCGGCGCGCGCTGAGTCTGACTCCATGCACAACGAGCAGAACCGCCGCCGCGCGCTTGCCGTTCGCCGGGTCCTCGAGGGCGCGACGCTGCCGGCCGCGCTCGCCGATCGCAGCGAGGCCGCGTTCAACCGCGCGTTCGTGCAGGAGCTCGCCTACGGCACGTTGCGTCACTGGGGGCGCCTGACGGCACTGACGCAGGTGCTCGCGGCCAAGCCGCTCGACGACAGCTCGCCGCGCTGGTCGCGGTCGCGCTCTACCAGCTCGACCACACGCAGGCGCCGCCGTTTGCCGTCGTCGATCGCGCGGTCGAGGCCGCCGCGCTCGTGGCGCGGCCGCAGGCGAAGAGCGCTCGTCAACGCGCTGCTTCGCCGGTACCTGCGCGAGCGCGACGCGCTCAATGACCGTGTCGTCCGCGACAGCCCGGTCGCCCGCTGGTCGTATCCAGCGCTGGTGGATCGGGCGCGTGCAGGCCGATCATCCGCACACTGGGAAGCGATCCTGGCCGCCGGTAACGAGCGCCCGCCGCTGACGCTGCGCGTGAATCGTCGGGTCGCTTCGCGCGAGCGCTCTTGCTCGCTTGCGACGAGGGCGGGATCGAGGCGTCAGCCGGTCGGCGAAGGGCGGCATCATCGTCGCCGAGCCGCGTCCGGTGACCGAGCTGCCGGGCTTTGCCGAAGGCGCGTTCTCCGTGCAGGACGCCGGCGCGCAGCTGGCGGCGCCGCTGCTCGACCTGCGGGACGGACATGCGCGTGCTCGACGCCTGCGCCGCGCCCGGCGGGAAGACCACGCATATCGCCGAGCTCGCCGACGTCGATCTCACGGCGCTCGACAGCGACCGAAGCGCGCCTTGCGCGAATCCGCGACAACCTCGAGCGGCTGCGCCTCGAAAAGGGCGTTCGCGTGAACGGTGGGCGACGCGGGCGATCCGTCCGGCCTGGTGGGACGGCCGCCCCTTCGACCGCATCCTCGCCGACGTCCCGTGCACGGCGTCGGGCATCGTCCGCCGGCACCCCGACGGCAAGTGGCTGCGGCGCAAGTCCGATATCGCGGCCTTCGCCGCGCAGCAGCGGCGCATGCTGGCCGGCCTGTGGCCGCTGCTCGGCGCCCGGCGGTCTGCTGCTCTACGCGACCTGCTCGGTGTTCGACGCGGAAAACGAATTGCAAATCAGCCGGTTTGCGCAAGACGCACCCCGAGGCGTTGCGCGAATCCATCAGCTTTCCGCCCGATGTGCGCACGCGGGCGGCCAACTCTTGCCTTCGGGGAACGCCGCGGGCCACAATCAGGACGGATTCTTCTACGCCCTGCTTCGCAAGGCGTGATGCCTGGATCGCGCAGCGACGGCGGATGCGACCCTCGCCGGAACGTCTTCATTCGCGCCGGCATGCCGTCCCTCCTCCTCCGCGTCGTATTCTGTCTCGTCCTCGCCCTGTCGCGGGGCTCGCGCGCGGCGGACGCCGATCGCGCGTGCCGCGTCGGCCGAGCTGCGGATCGAGGAAGGCGAGGTCCTGCTGAACGCCGACTTCGACCTCACCTTCAACCGACGCTCGAGGAGGCGCTGCAAAAGGGCATCCCGCTCTATTTCGTGCTCGAGTTCGAGCTGACGCGCAGCCGCTGGTACTGGCTGGACGAGAAGGTCGCGCAATCGCGTCATCACCTCGCGCGTGTCGTACAACGCGCTGACGCGGCAGTACCGCGTCGCGCAGCGGCCTGCTGGCGCAGACCTTCAACTCGCTCGAGGAAGTCGAGCGCTACATCGGCCGCGTGACGTCGCGGCCGGTGGCGCCGGCGGCGGCGCTCGTCGAAAGGCACGCGCTACGACGCCGCGATCCGCCTGCGCCTCGACGTCAACCAGCTGCCGAAGCCGTTCCAGGTCGACGCGCTCGCGTCGCGCGAGTGGACGCTGTCGTCCGATTGGTACCGGTGGACGTTCATGCTGCCGTGAGCAGCCCCCACGCTCGCCAAGTGCGCTGTTCGCTGCCCCCATGAGCCGCCCAAGCGCGCGGGCCAGCGGCAAGGCGCGAAGCGCCCGTGCGCGCGGCGGCCGACGGCCAGCGCCCGAAGGGCGCGTACGCGCGCGCGACAGCCGACGGACACCGCATACGCGGACCGAGGCCTTGGCGCTAGCGATGCCAGAAGGCCCTTCGCCCATGAAGCGCGATCCCCGGAAAGCGCGGATTCGCTGGCTGCTGCTGGCGTCGGCGTCGCTGTCGGCGATCGCGCTGTTCCTGCTCGCCACCGCCACCTCGAACACCGCGCTCTTCGCGCAGGGCTACGACAACCTGCTGATCCTGAACGGCGTGCTGGTCGCGCTGCTCATGCTGGTCGTCGGCTGGCAGTTGTGGCAACTGCGCCGCAACCTGAAGGCGGGCGTCTTCGGTTCGCGGCTCGCCGTGCGCCTCGTCTTGCTGTTCGCGCTGGTCGCCGTGCTGCCGGGCGCGCTCGTCTACGCGGTGTCGGTGCAGTTCATCGGCCGCAGCATCGAGAGCTGGTTCGACGTGCGCGTCGACCGCGCGCTCGAAGGCGGCCTCACCTCGGCCAGCAACGACGCTCGACTACCTCCTCAAGGAAACGGTCAACAAGGCGAGCCAGATGGCGGTGACGCTGGCCGAGAGCCCGGGCAATCTCGCGGGCGCGCTTGAATCGCGCGCGGCCGAGCAGACCAACGTGTACGAGGCCGCGCTGTTCTCGCCCGACCGGCGCGTGCTCGCGGTCGCCGGCATCGGCGGCTCGCGCGCGACGCCCGAGCCGCCGCCGCTGCCGGCGCTGCGCCTCGCACGGCTGCAGCAGACGTATTCCAAGATCGAGCAGGCGCCGGACGGCGGCCTCGTGCTGCGCGTCGTCGTGCCGGTGAACACCGACGACGCGCTCAATCCGCTCAAGCTCCTGCAGATCGTCGAGCCGGTGCCGAAGTCGCTCGCGCAGGACGCCGAACGCGTGCAGGCCGGCGTGCGCGACTACCAGGAGCTCTCGTTTTCGCGCACCGCGTTGAAGCGCCTGTACGCGCTGACGCTGACGTTGACGCTGCTGCTCGCGCTTACGTCGGCGCTGGGTCTTGCCGTCGTGCTGTCCGAGCGCTTCGCGGCGCCGCTCGGGTTGCTGGCCGAAGGCACGCGCGCGGTGGCGCAAGGCGATTTCACGCGACGCCAGCCGGTCGTGTCGCGCGACGAACTGGGCGTGCTCACCGAATCGTTCAACACGATGACGGCGCAGCTCGCCGAAGCGCAAGGCCGCGAGCGAGGACAGCCGGCGCGCGATCGAGACGACGCGCGCCTATCTCGAAAGCATTCTCGGCAACCTTTCCGCCGGCGTGCTCGTGTTCGACGAGCACCATCGGCTGCGCACGGTCAATCCGAGCGCGGCGGTGATCCTGCAGCAGCCGCTCGCCGACCTGATCGGGCATGTCGCTCGCCGACTGGGGCAAGCGCCTGCCCGCGCTCGCGCCGTTTGCCGAGCTGGTGGCGGAGGACTTTCGCGGCAGCCGCGATCGCCAGTGGCAAAAGGAGGCGCAGCTCACCGTCGCGAACCTGTCGCGCACGCTGCTGATGCGCGGCACGCGGCTGCCGGGAACGACGACGACCGGCGGCTACGTGGTAGTCTTCGACGATGTATCCGAACTCGTGCAGGCGCAGCGCGACGCCGCGTGGGCGGAAGTGGCGCGGCGACTGGCGCACGAAATCAAGAATCCACTGACGCCGATTCAGCTCTCGGCGGAGCGGCTCGCGGTCAAGCTCGCGCGGACGCTCGAAGGCGCGGATGCAGGAGACGCTGCGGCGCGGCACGCAAACCATCGTGTCGCAGGTCGGCGCGATGAAGCACATGGTCGACGACTTCGCGATCTACGCCCGGCAGCCGCGTCCCGGGCAGATGCAAACCGTCGATCTTGCCGCCCTCTTGCTCGACGTGCTTGCTCTGTACGACAATCTCGGTCCCCACGTTGCGATATCCTTGCCGGACGCGCCCCTCCACATCCAGGGCGAGCCCACCCGCCTGCGCCAGGTGTTCCACAATCTCATCTCCAACGCGGTCGATGCCCAGGCCGACGTGCCGCATCCGCGCTTCGCGATCTCGCTGTCTGCCGCGCGACGAGGAAGCGACGCTCGCGTTCGAGGACGGCGGGCCCGGCTTTTCGGCGCCGATGTGCTCGCGCACGCGTTCGAGCCCTACGTCACCACCAAGGCGAAAGGCACGGGCCTCGGCCTTGCCATCGTGAAGAAGATCGTCGACGAGCACGGCGGACGCGTCTCGCTCGACAACGCGCCCGAAGGCGGCGCGCGCGTGACCATCGTCTTTCCCGTTCACGCGACGGGCATGAAACCCGCGGCCGCAGCCTGACCTAGGAACACAATGGCGATTGCCAAGGAAATTCTGATCGTCGACGACGAAGTCGGCATCCGCGAGCTGCTCTCCGAGATCCTGCAGGACGAAGGCTATCGCGTCGCGCTCGCCGAGAACGCGAGCGAGGCGCGCGCGTACCGCCAGCGGCAGCAGCCGGCGCTCGTGCTGCTCGACATCTGGATGCCCGACACCGACGGCGTCACGCTGCTGCGCGAATGGGCGGCCAACGGCCAGCTCACGATGCCGGTCGTGATGATGTCGGGTCACGGCACCATCGAAACCGCGGTCGACGCGACCAAGATCGGCGCGTTCGATTTCCTCGAAAAGCCGGTCGGCTTGCAAAAGCTCCTGTCGACGATCGCGCGCGCGCTGAAGAGCGCGGCCGTGCAGGAGCCGCGGCGCATCTCGCTGTCCGCGCTCGGCGCGAGCCCGCCGATTCGCGAGACGGAGCGCGCGCTCGAGCAGTCTGATTGCCGGCGACGCCCGATCCTGATCCTGGGCGAGGCCGGCACCGGCCACGATATCGCGGCGCGCGCGCTGCAAACCGCCGAAGCGCCGTGGGTCGCGCTCGCGAACGGCAAGCGGCTCACCGCCAATCCCGCTGGCGCTGATCGAGGAGGCGCGCGAGGGCGTGCTGTACTGCGCGGAGATCGGCCAGTATTCGAAGACCGAGCAGAAGGGCCTCGCTTTCCTGCTGCCGAAGCTCGACAAGCAGAACGTGACGCTCGTGTGCACGTCGCAGCGAGCCGCTCGGCAATCTCGCGGCCGAAGGCAAGTTCGATGCGGCGCTGCTCGCGCAGCTGTCGGTGGGCACCGTCATGTTGCCGCCGCTGCGCAAGCGGCGCGAGGACATTCCGCTGTTGATCGAGCGCTACTGGCGCGAGCGACCAAGGACGATCGCGCCCATCGCTGCTTGCCGCGCTGCCGCCCGCCGCGCTCACCGCGCTTTCCAACGCGTACTGGCCGGGCAACCTCGATCACCTCGCGGGCTTCATCCAGAACCTGATCCTGGTGCGCGGCGAGATCACCACCGAGCACGTCAAGCGCGTGCTGGGCGAAGCGGCGTCGCCGAATCCGCCGCTCGCGCCGGAAATCACGTCGCGCTTCTTCGAGCTGCCGCTGCGCGAGGCGCGCGAGGCGTTCGAGCGCATCTACTTCGAGCAGCTGCTGGGCCGCGAGCAGAGCAACATGAGCAAGGTCGCCGAGCGCGCCGGGCTCGAGCGCACGCACCTGTACCGCAAGCTGAAGCAGCTCAACATCCGCTTCTCGCGCCGCACGGACGACACCGCCGCCTAGAATGACGCTCCCACGCTCGCGTCGCCGCTGCCCCGGGGACGCGCAACAGCGGCTCGGACGGCCCATGCCGCTGTGACCTCGCCCACGCCGCGAAGGATCGAAAGGCGCGACCGCGCTCGTCATCGGGGCCATCGGCGTCGTGTACGGCGACATCGGGACGAGCCCGCTGTACATGCTGCGCACGGCGTTCACGGGCGAGGACGGCGTTCGCGCTGACGCCCCTCAACGTCTACGGCGTGCTTTCGGTCGTGTTCTGGGCGCTCGTGATCATCGTGACGCTCAAGTACATCACGCTGATCATGCGCGCCGACAACAACGGCGAGGGCGGCATCCTCGCGCTGACGGCGCTCGTGTCGCGCGGCATCGCGCGGCACGAGCGGCGGCGATGGTGGCTCGTCGGCTTCGGCATCTTCGGCGCCGCGATGTTCTACGGCGACGGCATGATCACGCCGGCGATCTCGGTGCTGTCGGCCGTCGAGGGGCTCGAGATCGTCACGCCGGCGCTGCATCAGTTCGTCGTGCCGGTGACACTCGTCATCATCATGGTGCTGTTCGGCATCCAGAAGCACGGAACGGCGAGCGTCGGCATGTTCTTCGGGCCGGTGATGTGCCTGTACTTCGTGGTCATCGCCGTGCTGGGCGCGATCGAAGTCGCGCAGGAGCCGGCGATCCTCGCGGCGCTGAACCCGATCTACGCGCTGCGCTTCTTCGCGAACGAGCCATCGCCGCATTCATCTCCCTCGGCGCCGTCGTGCTGGCCGTCACCGGCACCGAAGCGCTCTACGCCGACATGGGGCACTTCGGCCGCTCGCCGATCCGCCGCGCGTGGCTCGTCTTCGTGCTGCCGGCGCTCGTGCTCAACTACTTCGGCCAGGGCGCGCTGATCCTCGCGGAGCCGGAGGCGATCCAGAATCCGTTCTACCTGCTCGCGCCGTCGTGGGCGCTCATTCCCCTGGTCGTGCTCGCCACCTGCGCCACCGTGATTGCGTCGCAGGCCGTCATCTCGGGCACGTTCTCGCTGACGCGCGCGGCGATCCAGATGGGGTATTGCCCGCGGCTGCACATCGAGCACACGTCCGAGCGGCAGATCGGCCAGATCTACGTGCCCTTCATCAACTGGTCGCTGTTCGTCGGCGGTCGTGCTGCTGGTCGTGTCGTTCAAGAAGTCCGACAACCTCGCGGGCGCCTACGGCATCGCGGTGACGCTCGCGATGCTGATCGACTCGATCCTGATCTTCATCGTGATGCGCCGGCTGTGGAACTGGAACGCTGTGGATCGCGGTCGCGATCGCCGCGCCGCTCACGCTCATCGACCTCGCGTTCCTCGCGTCGAATTCGCTCAAGATCGCCGACGGCGGCTGGTTCCCGCTCGTCATCGGCGCCATCGTGTTCACCCTGCTCACGACGTGGAAGCGCGGCCGCGCGTTGTTGATGGACAAGCTCTCCGCCGAATCGCTGCCGCTCGACGTGTTCATCCAGAGCATCGAGGTCGCGCCGCCGACGCGCGTCGAGGGTACGGCCGTGTTCATGACGTCGACGCTCGATCGCGTGCCGCACGCGCTGCTGCACAATCTGAAGCACAACAAGGTGCTGCACGAGCGCGTCGTGTTCCTCACCGTGATCATGCGCGACATTCCGTACGTGCGGCAGGGACGACCGCATCGAGATCAAGACGCTCGGCTGCGACTTCTACCAGTTCCTCGCGTACTACGGGTTCAAGGAGGATCCGGACGTGCCGGAAGTCCTCGAGGAATCGGGACGCCGCGGCTTCGCTTTCGAGATGATGGAGACGAGCTTCTTCGTCTCGCGCGAGACGCTGATCCCGACCGTGTCGCCGGGCATGGCGATGTGGCGCGAGCGCCTGTTCGCGTCGATGTCGAAGAACGCCGTGAAGGCGTCGGAGTTCTTCCAGATCCCGACCAATCGCGTGGTGGAGCTTGGGACGCAAGTCGAATTGTGACATTGCGGCCCCTCTCACCCCAGCCCTCTCCCCGCACGCGCCCGACAGCGGGTGAGGGGAAAACGAAAACGCCGGCGCGAGGCCGGCGTTTTCTTACAGAGGCGCGATCGTTTCAGGCAGCTTGGGCCATCTGGGAGCGCATCGTCTTCATCGCCTTGCTCTCGATCTGGCGGATCCGCTCGGCGGACACGCCGTATTCGTTGGCCAGGTCCTGCAGCGTCGCGGCCGAGTCGTCTTCGCGCAGCCAGCGCGCCTCGATGATGCGGCGGCTGCGGTCGTCGAGCTTCGCGAGCGCCGACTGCAGTCCCTTGGAGCGGTTCTGCGCGGTCTCCTGGCGCTCGAGGATCTGCGCGGGCTCGTCCTCGGTGTTCGTGAGGTACGCGATCGGCGAGACGAAGTTCTCCTCGTCGCCCGGCGTCGGGTCGAGCGCCACGTCGTGGCCGCCGAGGCGCGTCTCCATCTCGACGACTTCCTCCGGCTTGACGCCCAGGTCCTTGGCGATCGCCGCAGCTTCCGCGACCGACAGCGCCGCCGAGCTCGCCTTCATGCTGCGCAGGTTGAAGAACAGCTTGCGCTGCGCCTTGGTCGTGGCGACCTTGACCAGCCGCCAGTTGCGCAGGATGTACTCGTGCATCTCGGCGCGGATCCAGTGCAGCGCGAACGACACGAGGCGCACGCCGCGCTCGGGGTCGAAGCGGCGCACGGCCTTCATGAGGCCGACGTTGCCCTCCTGGATCAGGTCCGCCTGCGGCAGTCCGTAGCCCAGGTAGTTGCGCGACACGGCCACGACGAGTCGCAGGTGCGACAGCACGAGCTGGCGCGCGGCGTCGAGGTCTTCCGTTTCCTTGAGCGCGCGGCCGAGCGACGTCTCCTGTTCCTGCGTCAGCAGCGGGAAGCGATTCACGGCCTGGATATAGTGGTCGAGACTTCCCAGCGACGAAGGTGTCGGGAAGGTCAGCGTGGTACTGGTCATTCCGTTATGTCTCCTAGATCGATCAAGTTTAGCACTCGAACACTTGGAGTGCTAAGAGGTGGGTTAGTTCCCGACTAATTCAGTCGGGTTAGATGAAGACGCCCGCCAGCAATGCAAGAACCTTAGCAAGGCCGCCGAACCCGCGTGGACACCTTGCGACCGGTGACGCCCGGCGGGGGCCAGCGGCGCCGGACCGGGACGAGCGCGGCCTACGGCTCTTGGACTGGTCAACAGTGCCTCGACGAACTCGCGGGCCACGAACGGCCGCAGGTCGTCCACGCCCTCGCCCACGCCGATGAACTTGAGCGGAATGGGGTGCTGCTTGGCGATAGCGGCGACGACCCCGCCCTTGGCGCTCCCGTCGAGCTTGGTCATGACGAGGCCGGTCAGCCCGACCGCGGCATCGAAAGCCTTCACCTGCGCCAGCGCGTTCTGGCCGGTGTTGGCGTCGAGTACGAGCAGGATCTCGTGCGGGGCGCCGGGTAGCGAGCGAGCAAGCACCCGCTTCACCTTGCGGAGCTCCTCCATGAGATGTCCCTGGGTCGGGAGGCGCCCGGCGGTATCGGCCAGGACGACGTCGATCCCGCGTGCGCGCGCAGCTTCCACGGCGTCGAACATGACCGAGGCGGCATCTCCGCCCGATTGCTGGATCACGGCCACGTTGTTGCGCTCGCCCCAGACCGCGAGCTGCTCCCGCGCCGCGGCCCGGAACGTGTCGCCGGCGGCCAGCAGGACGCTCTTGTTCTGCGCCTGGAGCCACTTCGCGAGCTTGCCGATCGACGTCGTCTTACCGGCGCCGTTGACGCCCGCGAGCATGATGACGAACGGCCGCTCGCTTCCGATCACGAGCGGCTTCTCGAGCGGCCCGATGAGGTCCACCATGGCCGCCGCGAGCTCCGCGCGCGGGTCCGCGTCCTCGCCGGCGCGGCGCCAGCGCGCCTTGAGGTCGTCGATGAGGTGTTGCGCAGCATCGACCCCTACATCGCCCGTGAGGAGGGCGTCCTCGAGCTCTTCCAGAGCCTCGTCGTCGAGCTTGCGCCGCGCGAATACGCCGGTGAGCGCGGTCGAGAGCTTCGCCCGCGACAAGCCCAGCCCGGCCTTCAGACGCTCGGTCCACGAGCGCTTTTCGGCGGGCGGTTCGGGCGGGGCAGGCGGAGGGCTCTCGACGGCCGGCGCCTCCGTTTCGGGGGCCGCCTCGGGCTTGCGCTTGAAGAAATCGAACAACGTTGACTCCGGGGGTCCGTTATTCTACCGCCCCGTGGCTGCTGCCTCTGCACACCCCCAGCGCGTTCGTATCATCGGCGGCGCGTTCCGCGGCCGCGTCGTGCGCTTCCCGCGCGGCGTGGCGGTGCGCCCCACCGCCGACCGTGTGCGCGAGACGCTCTTCAACTGGCTGGGCCAGGACCTCACGGGCTGGTCGACGCTCGACCTGTTCGCGGGCAGCGGCGCGCTGACGCTCGAATCGCTGTCGCGCGGTGCCGTCCTCGCGGTGGCGGTCGACCGCGCGCCCGCGCTCACGGCCGCGCTGGCCGACACGGCAAGGACCTTCCGCGCCGAAGGCCTCGAGTTGCACACGGCCGATGCGCGGACCTTTCTTGCGCGCGAGACGCGCCGGTTCGACGCCGTCTTCCTCGACCCGCCCTTTGCCGACGATCCCTGGCCGTGGCTGCTGCCGGCCTGTGCGGCGCGCGTCGCCCCCGCCGGATTCGTGTATGTGGAGGCGGGCCGCCCGATCGACCTCCCCGAAGGCTTTGCCGTGCACCGCGCGGGCCGCGCGGGGCAGGTGCATTATTATTTGCTGCGCCGCCTATGATCACCGTCGTCTATCCCGGCACGTTCGACCCGCTCACCCGCGGGCACGAGGACCTCGTGCGCCGCGCCGCACGCGTGTTCGACCGGGTCGTGGTCGGCGTGGCGGACAGCGAAGCGAAACGTCCGCTTTTCTCGGCGAACGAGCGCGTTGCCATGGCACGCGAGGTCCTCGCTCCGTTTGCCAACGTCGAGGTCCTGGGATTCTCGGCGCTGCTCATGGACTTCGTGCGCGCGCAAGGCGCCAAGATCATCCTGCGCGGGCTGCGCGCGGTATCCGACTTCGAGTACGAGTTCCAGATGGCGGGCATGAACCGCCATCTCTACCCCGATGTCGAAACGCTATTCCTGACCCCGTCGGAGCAGTTCACGTTCGTGTCCGCGACCATCGTGCGCGAGATCGCCAAGTTCGGCGGCGACGTCTCGCACTTCGTGCCTCTCATCGTGGCGGACCGCATTCGCGCGCGCGTCGCCGAACAAGGGACGTGACGCATGGCGCTGATGATCACCGACGAGTGCATCAACTGCGACGTGTGCGAGCCCGAGTGCCCGAACGAAGCGATCTCGCAGGGGGCGGAGATCTACGTGATCGAGGCCTCGAAATGCACCGAGTGCGTCGGGCACTTCGACGTCCCCCAATGCCGCGAGGTCTGTCCGGTCGACTGCATCCCGGTGAATCCGGCGTTCGTCGAGACGAAGGACCAGCTCTTCCTCAAGTACCGCACGCTGATGGCGGTCAAGGCCTGAAAAAAACCGGGCGCCGAAGCGCCCGGTTTCATCAGCAGTCTCTTGTCCTGCTTAGTGAGGCCACTGGATGGTCGTCGACATATCGCAGCTCGAGCCGGTGCAAGCGCCGGGCTCGTTGCGAAGGTTGAAGTAGTAAGTACGTCCGGGGACCAGGCTGTTGGGCGGTTTGCCCACGTTCCAGCCAATGAAGGGCGATGCGCCGCTGCCGGAGTCCATCGGCGCGACGAAGTCGCATGCCGATGCGGACAGTGTCATCACGCGACGGGCAGGCGGGCCTTGCCACTCGGCGAATGCCGTGTTTCCGACAATCGGATACGACGCGGCCGAGGACGGAACGGTAATCGACACTACGATGATTCGATCCTGCGGAAAGCCGCCGACGTCCGTTGTCTTGTAGCGCGCGGTGCTGCCCCACGGGATATCGATGTACTTGACATCGCTGTATTGCCCGCAATAGCTGCCGCTACCGGTTTGCCACGTGACGTCCACCGTGGCCAGCGGGCTCGTGCCGATCTGGTTGGTCGCGGTCACGCCGTACGTGACGATCCCTGCGGTGGCCGCGGTGGTCGTGCAGGTGTTGGTTGTGCTCGTGCAGCCCGTCCACGCATAGCTCGTCGGCGAGTTCGAACACGACGCGGTGAGCGTGATGCTCTGGGCGGTGAACGGAGATGTGCTGGAGCTCGTCACCGTGCACGTCGGCGGCACCGTCGGCGCGGGCTGCCAGTTGACGGCCACCGTCGTGAAGTTGCTGTTACCCGCGGCATTGGTCCCGATGAACGCATAGGTCTTGGAACCGGCCGTGGCCATCGAATCGGTGCACGACGACGTCGTGGAGATGCAGCCGTTCCAGGTGAAGCTCGTCGGGCTGTTCGTGCAGGAGGACGTGATCGTGATCGTTTGCCCGACTTGCGGCGACGTGTTGCTGGCCGAGATCGAGCAATTGGGCACCGCGGGGCCGGCCTGCGTCCAGTCCACGCCCGTATAAGCGCGACCGCCGGTGCCGAACGCGTTCGCGCCCGAGACGCCGTAGGTTACCCGCTGCGCGGTGCTCCAGGTGGCTTGGCAGGAGGCGCCGGTGCAGCCGCCGGCGAGGCCTTCGCCGATCCAGTCGTAGCTCGTCGGATTGCCCGAGCAGGTGGCGATCAGCGTGATGGTCGAGCCGGTCGCGGGTGTGCTGTTGCTCGAGGAAATCTGGCACACCGGCACCGTCCCGCCGCCACCGCCGCCGCCGCCACCGCCACCGCCACCGCCACCGCCCCCAGCGCCGGCCCACGCCAGGTCGATGTAGGCCTTGGGACCTGTGCCGGCCGTATTCTTCGCGTCCACCGCGTAGCGCGCAGGTCCCGCCTGGGCTTGCGTCACGGCGCACGTAGGCGATGTGGCTGCGCACGAAGGGTTGATGTTGCATACGGGCGGGGACCCCGGGATAGTCGGGGTGCCGAAGTCCGAGCCACAGAGCATCCACTCGTAGCTCGCCGGCGAGTTGTTGCAGGACGCTGTGAGCGTCACCGGCGAACCGACGACAGGCTGACTCGTAGGCGCCGTAAGCGTGCAGATCGGTACGGCACCGCCGCCGCCACCGCCGCCGCCGCCGCCACTCCAGGCGACGGTGAGCGTGACCGGGTCACCGGGGCCGGACGCATTGGCCGCGTGCAGCGTGTAGCTGGCCGAGCCTGCCGCCGTCTTGGTCGACGTGCAGCTGGTGCCGGTGCCCGTACAACCGAGCCACATGTACGTCGTGGGATTGTTGGTGCAGGTCGCGTCCAGTTTGAGGGTGGTGCCGACGGCCGGGGTGCTGCTGGCTGCGGTGACCGTGCAGTTCGGCGCCGTTTCATTCGCGACCGGCACGACGTCGCCGCCCGAGGGGGTGCAGAACACGATCGGAAGCGAGGGGTTGCCGTCGCCCTCGGGGATGTAGCTCTTGGCTGTCATGAACACGAACACGCTCACCTGGTCGGTGTAGCGGTGGTTCGCATCCGGACGGTTGTTGTACAGGCGATAAGTGGGCGTGGTGTCCGCGCCGCACACGCCCGTGGCGGGATCGACAACGAAAGCGCGGAACACTTCGTCGGCTTCGAAGGTCCAAGTGTTAGCGAACTTTTCCTTGACGTCGTCGCACTCGGACTTCTTCGCGGAGTAGAAGTGCGTGTCGAGCGTCGGGCTGTAGAAACGGCAGACCGGCGAAGTGCCGGCGTACGAGCTTCCGCCCTTGATGACGGAGAAGCGGTAACCCGTGCGCGTCCAGCCCTTGTGGACGCCGGTGTCGAGATCGTTGATTTCCTTGGGCTCCGCGGTGATGAAGTAGTGGTCCAGCACCGCGTGGTAGAACTCAACCGCCACGGCCTGTTCGGCCGCGGGGATGGCTGCGCTCGTATTCAGTGAGAAGGCAGCGCACAAGGCGCATAGGAGGTATCGCAATCGCATGTTTTCACACCGGCGCTGCCGCCGGTCCGGGAGTAAGGGCTAAGAGAAAAAGGGCAAAGTTGGGCAATAGATCGAATTATAGGACATTCACGGACAGCCCGTGGTTCCTTGACCCTCCTGAAAACTGCGTCTGTCAGCCGGAAATTTCGAAAAATCAGGCGATTGGGTCGCAGCAAAAACTTTATTGTCCTACAGACAGACACTGACTTTGTCGCCGTTTGACGTCGGTGCGACGCGCGAAAGTGTCTGGGTAGGCAGACATTTTTGTCGGAATTGGGTTAAGCGTTGGCGGCTGCCGGGAGCAGGTCCGGGGCCGAGACGAGGGCGTCGATTTCGTCAACTTTGAGCTCGAGCCCGCGCAGTTGCGCGCGCACCGCGTCGGCCTGCTGCGTCAGCTCCTCGATCCGATCCTCGAGGTCGCCGCTCGCCTGATGGATGCGCTTGATGCTCTCGAGGCGCCGGCGAAGCTGCAGGTGATGCTCGCGCACCTGCGTCTCGAGCGGTGACATCACGGCCTTGAGCCACGCCTCCGCGTCGCGGTTGGCGATCACGTAGACGTGCTTCACACGCGAGGCAATGGTCTCGAAGAAGCGCTTCATGAGCGCGAATTTCGCCTTGCTCACCATGTTCCAAAGCGTGTTGAAGTGCGTGTTGTAGGCGCGCTCGAGGCGCTCGACTTCCTTCTGGTACTTGAGCACCGAGAACGGCGGCGGGCTGAACACCTCGAGGCCGTGCTCCTTGGCGAAGCGCGCATACATCGCGCGCATCATGTCGTGGATCTCGGTGGACTGCCTGGCGGCCGCCGCGAAGTCGCCGTGGATGCCGCGGAAGAACTCGCCCATGGCGTTGCGCACGCCGCGCGTGAACGGGCTGTCCTCGATGTGCCGCCGCGTGCGTCCCGCGTTCGCGCGCAGCGCCGTGAGGCCGATGTGGTCGAAGAGGTCGTTGGTCTGCTGCGTGAACACGTTGCGAAGCGCCGTGAATCGGGCGAGGCCGCGCTCGAACAGATCCTTCTCGTTGCGCACGCGCTCCATCATGTGACCGACCACGTCCTGGTTCTTGCCGCGAAGCGTAGTGAGCTCTGACAGCTGCTCGGTAAGGCCCGCGAGACGCGCATCGAGGATCGCGCGCACGCTTGCCGCAAGCGATCGCACTTCGCCTTGCGAGGCAGCGCCGACGATGTCGCGCTTCGCGGGAATGAGGCGATGCGATAGCGACGCCTCGAGCGCCGGCAGGCGGGTTCGCCCGAGGAGCGCGTCGTCGCCGTTGACCTTCGCGAGCAGCGCCTTCTGCGCAGACGTCGCGTACACCTGGTCGCGCGGAATGCCGAGCATGTGGGCTGTCGTGCGCACCTGCCGGTCGATCTCGCGCTCGACGTCCTCGTCGGGCTTCAGGTCATCCCACAGTCCGTCGATCTTGTTGAGGATGACGAGGCGGCCGGACTTGATGGAAGCTTCCTCGCCTGACAGATGCTCGTTCCACACCTCGAGGTCGGTCTTGGTGACGCCGGCGTCGGCGGCGAGGATGAACAAGACCGCGTGCGCGTTGGGCAGGAGGTTGAGCGTGAGCTCGGGCTCGGTGCCGATGGCGTTGAGCCCCGGCGTGTCCAGGATGACTAGGCCTTGCTGCAGGAGCGGGTGCGGAAAGTTGATGACCGCGTGGCGCCAGCAAGGAATGTCGACGCTGCCCTCGTCGCCGTGCTCGAGGGACGAGAGGATGTCGTCCTCGCCGTCGCCGAAGAGGCCGTACTTGCGGGCGAGCTCGACCGGCACGCGCTTGACCTGGGACACGCGCGACATCGCCTCGCCCATCTTGTCCGCCGACGAGAGGTCGAGCGGGAACGTGACCCATTCGTCGGCGTAGTTCTTGAATTCGGAGACCGTCGCGTCCTTGAGGCGAGTCTCGATCGGCAGCAGGCGGATCGACGGCGGGCGCGACGCGTCGTAGAGGAGCTCCGTCGGGCACATGGTCGTGCGGCCGGCGGAGGAGGGCAAAAGCCGCTGGCCGAAGTCCGCGAAGAAGATCGCGTTGATGAGTTCGGACTTGCCGCGCGAGAACTCGGCGACGAACGCGACGACGAGCTTGTCCTGATGGAGCCGCTCCAGGAGTTGCTGAACGCGCAGGTCCACCTGGGCGTCGGCAAGGTCCTGGTCCTGCATCCAGTCGTGCAACGCCAGCACGCCCGCGGACAGCCGGCGGCGCCAGTCGCTGTACGCCTCAAATCGCGCGGCGAGATCGCGGGATGGGACCATGTCGTTCCTCTATCGGACGGCGCCGATTTCGTGGCGTCCGGCGCAAAGGGGAGGCGCGCGCGGACGGTAGCATGGCTGTTAAGCACAACTTATGCCTTCGGGATGACCGGTAGCACGGGCCGCGTGAGAGGCGTGGAATGGAATCCTGATGGCACAGACCGCCTACCCGCCTGCCGATCAGCGTCGGTGCCGAGTGCCGCGGCGCGTTAGGAGGGGACCTCCATGTCAGCGCTGGCAGGTCGGGCAATAGAACGAAGCACGGGCGCCTAGCCGTCGCATCCTGATGGGCGTGCGGCATACGCGACACGGGTCGCCCTCGCGCCCGTAGACGAAGTAGCCGAGCTGCGCGCGGCCCGGCCTGCCGGCGGCGTCCACGTAGTCGCGCAGCGTGCTTCCGCCGCTGTCGATCGCCGCGCCAAGCACCTCGCGCACGGCGTCGACCAGGCGGGCGATTCGCGGGCGCGAAACCTTGCGCGCCGGCGTCGTCGGGCGGATGCCCGCCCGGAACAGCGCCTCGTTGGCGTAGATGTTTCCGACGCCGACCACGACGCCGTTGTCCATCAACGCGAGCTTGATCGCTGCCGTGCGCGCGCGCAGCGCGTCCCACAGATAGCGCGCGTCGAATGCCGGGTCGAACGGCTCGGGGCCGAGGTGGGCAAGCAGCGGATGGTCCTCGGCCGATCCTTCGACGAGCAGCATTGCCCCGAAGCGCCGCGGGTCGTGGTAACGAAGGAGCGTGCCGTCGTCGAGGACGAGGTCGACGTGATCGTGCGGCCGCCGAGCGGGAGGCCTTTCGTGGAAACGGAGGCTGCCCGTCATGCCGAAATGAAAAACCAAGGTGTCGGCTCCGATCCGGAACAGTAAGTACTTGCTTCGGCGCTCGATCGCAGTGACGACGCGCCCTGTGACCTTCGCCGCGAGGTCGCCGGGAACCGGCCAGCGCAAGCGCGGGTCGTAGACTGTGAGTCGCACGATTCGTCTTCCGACGACGTGCGGCGCAATGCCCCGCCGCGTTGTCTCGACTTCCGGCAGTTCCGGCATGACCTTTGGATTTGTTGCAGTGCCGGATATAGCCTAACATCGACCGCGCGGCGCTTCTCACGCGACGCCGACGCGAGCCTGTCATGACGATTCCCGCACGCCTTTCCCGTTCTCTCATCGCCCGCGCGCTCGCTGCGCTCCTGCTCGCGTCCGCCGTTGCGCCCGTCGCCGCGCAGTCGCTCGGTCCCGGCATCGTGCCGATGCCGCAACCTCCGTCGCGCGAGGACACGAGCGGGCTCACCGCAGACATCTTTTACCGCGTGATCCTCGGCGACGTGGCCCTGCAGCGGGGCGAGGCATCGCTCGCGGCGCGGGCGTATTACGAAGCGGCGCGGGATGCGCGCGACCCGCGGCTTGCGCGGCGCGCCGCCGAAGTCGCGTTCGCAGCGCGCATGCGCGGGCTCACGCAGGAAGCCGCCAAGCTGTGGGCGTCGCTCGATCCGGCGGCCGAGCGGCCGAAGCAGATGCTCGCCGCGATGGCCGCCGCCGGTGCCGCGCGCGGCGAAGTGGCGCCAATCGACAACGACGTCAAGTCCAGGCTCGAGAAGGCGATCGCCGACGCCGCGCTGACCGAGCGCGGAAACGGCGAGACGTTCCTCGAGCTCAACCGGATTCTGCGCGACGCGCTCGACAAGCGGCAGGTGTACGAGCTCGTGCGCGATCTCGCCAAGCCGTACCCGAACAGCGCCGAGGCGCACTTCGCGGTGGCGCTCGCTGCGTACAACGGCGGCGCGCCGGAAGGAACGACGGATAGCGTTGCGCTCTCGGCGCT
>CAVPRK010000018.1:0-231197 GCA_963707815.1 uncultured beta proteobacterium | reverse complement strand
CGCCGAGTGCCTACCGGGAAACAACGCGAGCCCCAAGAGTTAACGGGGCAGGCTCTACGACCAGATGGTAATGCCGGCGCCGATCGCGATCGAACAGCACATACGTTCCCTCACGCACACGGCCCACGTGGAGTCGATCGCGCTTTTCGACTGAAGTCGACTTACATTCATGAGTGTATGGTCGCACTGTGGCTCCGGCGCAACACCAGTTCGCGAAGTCGCATCCGTAATTAATCTGGGTCTTCCTTTGTAGCGCACAGGGGCGCACGATTAACCCTAACGCGCGCGCGCGCAACGCGCTCGGAGTGGACTCGGAGTGGATGAAGCAATCGTCACGGGATGCCGTAACGATTCCGGGACACTAAGGGAGCCCCCAAATGCGATTCAAGTCGATCTTCATGGCCGCCGGCGTGCTGGTGGCCGTTGCGGCGTTCCCTGCGGCGCCCGCGTTCGCTCAGCCAAAGACTGCGGCCCCAAGCATGCCCGTTTGCGCGAACTGCCATGCGAAGTCGGCGGACACGATCATGCTGACCGCGCACGGCGCGACCAACGACGCCAACGGCGCCTCATGCCAGACGTGCCACGGCGACGTTACGGAGCACCTGAAGGACCCGAGCAAGGCCAAGCCGAGCACCGCGCTCAACAATCCCAATGCGACGGCAGACGAAAGGTCAGCCGTCTGCCTGACCTGCCACTCGGGCAGCCGGCATCTCGACCGCTGGCGCGTGTCCACGCACCGCAAGGTCGAGGTGACCTGCGTCAACTGCCACAACATCCACGGCATGCAGACGGCCTCCAACAACAAGAACATCAAGAACACTGCGTTCGCGGCCGCGCCGTACACGACGACGGCCCGGCAGCTCGCCTACAAGACGTGCGTCGAGTGCCACACCGATATCCGCGCCGAGATCATGAAGCCGTCGCATCACCCGATCATCGAGGGCAAGGTCAGTTGCAGCGATTGCCATGACCCGCACGGTACGCTGACCGCCGCCAGCCTGCGCGCCGAATCCAACGTCGACCTGTGCCTCACCTGCCACGCCGACAAGCGCGGGCCGTGGATCCACGAGCACCCGCCGGTAATGGAGAACTGCGCGACCTGCCACACGCCGCACGGCTCCGCGCACAACCGCCTGCTCGCGCAGAAGCCGCCTGCGCTGTGCGCCGACTGCCATCCGGGCGGCCACACGCACGGGATCTACGACGGCCGCGGCACGCTGGCCGGCGTCCAGCCGTCGAACATCCGGTTTGAAGGAAGCGGCTGCGTCGGTTGCCACCGCCAGATCCACGGCAGCAACGCACCGGCCTCGGCCTACGGTCAGTTCTTCCTCCGATAGCGCATCGGGATGAGGGGGACAGTCATGAGAAAGAAGCTCATTGCGGCGGTCGTCGCGAGTCTGTTCGCGAGCGGAAGCGCCCTGGCTGCAGACGACTACTTCGGCGGTTTCGTGTGGCGGGGCTCCGCCACGCTCGGCGGCCGCGGCACCAACACGGACGGCGCCACGCGCAACGGCGCGTATGCCACGTCGTCAGCCACCCTGACGCCCTATCAGGGCCCCGAGGACATCGCCAAGGCGCAGGAGTACCAGGACACGCAGAGCGGCGTGATCGGCGTCATCGACCTCATGGGCGGCAGCCGCAGCTACTACCTGCGCGGCTTCGGCGAGAACTTCGGCCGGGACGACCAGTACATCAACGTCGTGGGCGGCGGCTACGACTCGTTCAAGGCGCAGATCTACTCGGACAACATTCCGCACAACCTGTCCTTCAACGCGCTGACGCCGCTGCAGAGTTCGGGCACGGCGCTCATGACGAACCCAGGCACGCCGCCGTACCCACCGGCCCGGTTCCCCGGCGACTGGAACACGTTCAACTACAGCATCCAGCGCAACACGGTCGGCGGCAACGTCGAGGTGTCGGCGGGCACGCCGTTCTACGTCCGCGGCGACTACAACGAAGTCACGATGACCGGCATACGGCCGGGAAGCGGCCAGCTCGGCACCGGCTCGGGCAACGGCCTGATCGAGTTCGGCATCCCGACCGACTTCAAGACCAAGAACACGACGATCGAGGCGGGCTACGTCGCGAAGACGTGGAACGTCAAGCTGCTGTACCTCGACAGCAAGTTCAGCAACGGCGAGCAGAACACGCAGTGGACCAACTTCTACATGCTGAACGGGCTCGACAACTCGCTGCTGGCGCCGAACAACGACCTGCAGAAGTGGACGCTGAGCGGCGTTTGGAGGGACTTGCCGTGGGATTCGGCGATCAACTTCCGCGTGACGCAGAGCAGTCTCACCAACAGCATCGGCGTCGCGGGCACCAGCCTTAAACCGACCGGCAACCAGTCCCCTCCGATTGGCGTCGGCTATCTGAACACCACGCCGAGCGCGTCGACGTTCGACGGCGACATCAGGACTACGACGGCCAACGTGTCGTGGGCCGCCACGCCGTTCAAGGGCTTCGACTCGCGGCTCTACTACGAGTACTACGACAAGTCGAACAGCTCGACGTCGATCTCGTATGCCGCCGGCGGTCTGCCCGCGACCAACACGTGCGGCAGCTCCAGCGCGTCTCAGTTCTGCATCGAAGCGCTCCTGGCCCCGGACAACTTCGAGTACACGAGGAACACCTACGGCCTCGACCTCAATTACCGGATCGATGCCCGCCAGAAGATCCTCGCGCAGTACAACTACGTGCAGATCGACCGCCAGCTCGAGCCGGCCGAAGAGTCTACGATCCAGCGCGCGTGGATCGAGTACCGCAACACGAAGTGGGCGAACTGGAGCGGACGCCTGCGCTACCAGTACCTGCAGCAGCGCTCCGAGCTGAACCACACGGTGACGAACAACAGCGTCAATCAGACGCCTGCGAACGTGCCGTACTACTTCGCGGCGTACGACGTGAACAACTACGACCAGAACATGGTCCGGCTCAACGTCGACTGGACGCCTGCGCCACTGCTGTCGATCGGCTTCGGCGCCACGTGGCGCGACACCAACTTCAAGGACAACTACTACGGCCGCACGGACGACAACACGCAGCTCTACGACCTGTCGATCAACTACGGCGATCCGGACAAGTTCCGCATCTCGGCGATCGGAAACTACGGCGAGGTGAAGTTCCACCAGAAGTACCGCAACACGGGCTCCAATTCCACGACACCAAACCTGGGTCCGCTGCCCGACGGCGGCTCGAACAGCCTGAACTTCAACTGGGGCACGAAAAACACGCAGGAGAACTGGCTGCTCGCGGTGCTCGCCGACTGGGTCCCGATGGACAACCTCAGGCTGACGACGTCCTACAGCTATGCAAAGACGAGCGGCGGCGTCGACTTCTCGTCGGACAACCAGCAGGCTGCGGGCGGCTACAACGGCGGGCCGCTCGTCAACTACGTCACCGACAACACGACGACGCAGCGATTCCAGTTGAAGGCGGACTATGCCATCAACAAGCAGTGGAGCATGACGGTCGGGTACTGGTACAACAAGTACGAGTACACCGACGGCCAGATGGCCGGCTACGCAGGCTACTACCCGTACTTCCAGAGCCTCGGCACCAGCACCACCAGCTTCGGCGCCAACAACAGTTGGAACACCGGCGCGTTCGCGAACCCGGGCTACACGGAGAATATCTTCTACCTGACGGTGACGTACAAGTTCGGCTCGCCGCCGCAGACGATCCCGCCGTGGGCCGTGGCGCAGGCTCCGGCGCCTGCGCCCGTAGCCGCACCACCGCCACCGCCCGCTCCGGCGCCCGCTCCACAGCCCGCGCCGGCGCCGCAGGTGCAGAAGATCACGCTGGACTCGAAGGTGCTGTTCGACTTCGACAAGGCGGTGCTGAAGCCCGAAGGCAAGGCGGCGATCGACAGCCAGGTCGTCGGCAGGCTGTCGTCGATGCAGAAGCTGGAAGTGGTGCTGGTCACCGGCCACACCGATCGGCTCGGCACCGACGCCTACAACCAGAAGCTGTCCGAGCGGCGCGCGGATGCGGTGCGCGACTACCTGGTCAGTAAGGGGATCGACAAGGCGAAGATCGAGACAATCGGCATGGGCGAGAAGCAGCCGGTCGTGCAGTGCGACCAGAAGAACTTCAAGGCGCTGGTCGATTGCCTCGCGCCGAACCGCCGCGTCGAAGTGCAAGCCAAGGGGGAGGCCTCGAAGTGACCGGGCAAGTGGCCGCGCCCCGGATGATGCCCATTCGGCTCCCCGCGACGGCAGCCTACAGCTTCGCCAGACTGAGGGGAGCGATTCCGCCATCGTGTGGCTGCTTTCGGCGGATTTGTCGGACGACTGCTGTTGGCCGATCTGAGACACCGCCCAATCGGCTGATCACAGTGCCGCGCATGATTGACGCCTCATCTACGGTTAACGAACCTTCGGTGCGACCGCTTCGAGTCGCGCGACAGAAGATTCCGCTACGGTCTTGTTCCGATGAACAGAAAACCATCTGTCCGGCCGGCACTTGGAGCAACTGCGTACATCCGCTTAAGGGTTGCGTCGTAAAAGCCAATGCCCGTTAGTGTCGCGGTACCAAACAGACACGCCCCGCCCCCGAACTTGATCGATACGTCGAAAACGTTGACGCTACCGTGTGGACTTGCGACGCCGGTAAACGAGCAGCCGGGCGCGCTTCCGACAATTGTTCCTGAGCTGCCTAGATTGAACGTCACCTGCTGGTTTCCCAAGGACGTCGATCCCGTTCCGGCGTAGATGCCCGCCGCGTTCGCGAGGCTTGCAGGTTGCTCATATTGCGCTTGGTACGCGAGCGCGAAGGTCGCTGTGCCCAGTTGCGATGACGCGACTCCCGTTAGAGAGGATTGGGGAACGAACGAGCCCGATATAGTGCTGGGGTATACGCCTTGCCCGACAAAGCTGAAGTCCCGCGCGTTGGACGAAGTGAACGAAGAACCAGCCACGCTCGCGTTTCCCTGAATCACCCCGCCAGTGATCGTCGTGTACGGGGTGCTATACAGAAAGTAGAAGACTCCCGTATTTAAAACAAAGCCGACGACATTCGCCCCGGTGCTCGAATTCCCAACCCACATGCCTTCAGCGGTGGCGACTGCCGATGAAGCCGGTACGCAGGCAATGACGCCGAGGGCTCCCGACCCCTCGGGTATCCAGCCCTTCGCGATCGTGTTGGACCGTGTGGTGAGGTCCGTTGTGTATCGGTGATTTGGCGCGCCGCCTTGGCCGTTGTTGTAAAGCCGGTACAGCGGTTTGGTGCCACTGCCGCACGCACCAGCGCCACTTGGCGACGCAACGCCAAACACCTCAACCTCAAACTGCCACGAGGGGTTAGCCTTTACGACTGTGCATTCCGCGGCATTGGGCGTGTAGAAGTGCGAACTTTTCAGCCCGAACGCAGTACTGAAGAAACGGCAAGTGGGCACGCTCCCAGCCGTCCCAATCGGATAGGCCAGAAACTGTTGACCTGTGCGCGCCCATCCGGCGAAAGTGCCATTGTCGAGCTTTGTGATCTCGTCTGCGATGCCGGTAACAAAGTAATGATCGAACACGGCGTGGTAGTACTCGATCACCGAGATTGTGGTTTGCGCGCGCGCGGGAGCCGACGCAAGGACTAGAAACACCGGTAGCAGCAGAGTGATGGCCAAGCGGCAGAGCTTGAGCGACACAGAAACCTCCTCAGGGATACCGCCGTGCGATGCAACGTGCGTGCCAGTGCTAACTGGACTCGCGCAGCCTCGTTGACTTAGTCGGTCTAGCTTGGGCGGCATATGCTCGCGCAGGACGCGCCAGAGGGTCATAACTTCTGCCCTAGGCGGAGACCGCACCATGAGTCATTCGTGGGACACTGGCGGGACACTCAGGGCCAAACGTCAGGAGCAAGCGAGAAAAGCCGGCGATAGCTAAATAACTGATCGGATTACTCTTCTTCGTTTTAGATTGTTTTGGGTTCCTCGGTTTGTCCGATTTTGATTCCGGCATTCGTAGGTTCGATCCCTACCTCCCCAGCCATTTCAATTCAATCAGTAGACCCGCTCGGCCTTGCCTGTGAGCGCAGCTGTCAACGCTACCTCGGCCGGCGAACGTGTGCGCCCGCCACTACCAATGCGGCCATTGCAAGCAACGCGAATCCCGAGAGCGTCGGCACCCCGGGAATCGGTGGTGGAAGGGGATCGGCCAAGGGGTCCAGGCGGTATGCCCTGCACGTGAGCCCTTTGCAGCCGTTCGCCACGATCTGGCCGCGTTCGTTGATCCCGTTGGCGACGTAAAGCACCGCGCCGTCGAGACCCGAGTCCACGAGACCGTTGATGTCGCGCATCCTTCCATCGCTGTAGACGAACGCGCGCCAAGGATTCTCGTCGGGCGTAAGCGTAGTCACCGCCGCCCGGCCAACAACTTGCCCCTTCACGTCGATGGCGAGGCCGATGCTGGATCGCCCACCGAAGTCCCCCAGGTCCACCATGCTGCTGCCGGTATGCAGAAAGGCTCGCTCGTAGCCGTCAGCGGTCACGGATTGGCCGGTTACCCAGCCGATGTCGTTGACGGCGAATGCGTAACTCCACGGTCCCCCCAGCGTCCCGAGATCCCTCATCTTCCCTCCCGTGAAGATGAAGGCGTGCTTCGCGGTCTGCCCTGGCAGCTGAACATCGGCTGCGCCGACGACGTCGCCGAAGCTGTTCAACCCATATGCAGCGCTGTCAGACCCGCCGAGGGTGCCGAGGTCCACCGCAAGTCCGCCCGAATAGATGAATGCGTGGTAGGGCCCTGGAAGAGCGACCACGCCGCCCGCAATCTGGCCGGAAGCGTTGATGGCATAAGCCTGGGTCTCGCGGCCGGGAAATATGTCGAGCCCGGTCATCACGCCACTGGCATACAGGAAGGCGCGGACCGTGCTCAGGCCGTTTCCCGAAGCACCCGTTACGTGGCCAAGCGCATTGATGGCGTAGCCGAAACTCGAGTCGCCATCGAGCGTTCCCAGGTCGCGCATGGTGGATCCGTCGTGCAGGAATGCACGGACCTTATAGTCCGATCTCGAGGCGCTGCCCGCGACTTCCCCACGATCGTTGATCGCGTTTCCCTGGACATAGTCGCCGCCGAGAGTCCCGAGCGAGTTCGCGACGTAGCGCTGGACTGCGCACGCGGGGCCCGCGGCGATGCACGAGGCGAGCGCGACGGACGCGACGATGCGCATCATGAAGGGCATCGCGTTCGATACTGGATGCTCGCGATGTCCTCGAGGGGCGCAAAGTGGAACTGCTGGGCTACCCCGACTTCGAGAAATTCGCGACGGTTCACGGTGCAACTCGATGTGAAAACCCGCGCCGAGTATAGCGAGCGGCGCGATTTCGGATAGACTTTCGCGCTTCCCCCGTCGCGACCAAAGTTCGACCATGGCCTTCGAGCGCATGCGCATCTTCACGGGCAACGCAAACCCGAAGCTTGCCGAGGCGGTTTGCAAGCACCTGAACATCAGCCTCGGGCCGTTGCGTGGTCGACCGTTTCTCCGACGGCGAGGTGATGGTCGAGCTGCATGGAGAACGTGCGCGGCCGGGACGTCTTCGTCCTGCAGTCGACGTGCGCGCCGACCAACGACAACCTGATGGAGATCATGGTGATGGTCGATGCGCTGAAGCGCGCGTCGGCCGCGCGCATCACCGCGGCGATCCCGTACTTCGGCTACGCGCGGCAGGACCGGCGCCCGCGCTCCGCGCGCGTGCGCGATCACCGCCAAGGTCGTCGCGGACATGCTGTCGACGGTGGGCGTGCAGCGCGTGATGATGATGGACCTGCACGCCGACCAGATCCAGGGCTTCTTCGACATCCCGGTCGACAACATCTACGCGACGCCGATCCTGCTCGGCGACCTGTGGAAGCGCGACTACGAGAACCTGCTCGTGGTGTCGCCCGACGTCGGCGGCGTGGTGCGCGCACGCGCGATCGCGAAGCGCCTCGACTCCGACCTCGCGATCATCGACAAGCGGCGGCCGAAGGCGAACGTCGCCGAAGTGATGAACATCATCGGCGACGTCGAAGGGCCGCACCTGCGTGATCATGGACGACATGGTCGACACCGCGAACACGCTGTGCAAGGCGGCGTCCGCGCTGAAGGAGCGCGGCGCGCGCAAGGTCGTCGCGTATTGCACGCACCCGGTGCTGTCGGGCGGCGCCGTCGGCGCGGATCGCCGAGTCCGATCTCGACGAGCTGGTGGTGACGGACACGATTCCGCTGTCGCCCGAGGCGCAGCGCTGCGCGAAGATCCGCCAGCTGTCGTGCGCGCAGCTGCTGGCCGAGACGATGACGCGGATCTGCAACGAGGAGTCGGTGTCGTCGCTCTTCACGGATTGATTGCCGGCGGAAGATTTTTCAGGTTATAATTCAAGGCTTTCCCGCTTCGGGCCATCGTCCGCAAGCGATTGTCGCCAATCCCAGCGGACGACCGGTCACCAGCGATCCGGAAGGCCGCAGACAACCGGAGTACTCCATGGCAATCGAATTCACCGCATTTGCGCGCGCCACCGAAGGCCGCGGCGCGTCGCCGCCGCCTGCGTCGCGCCGGCAAGGCGCCCGGCATCGTCTACGGCGGCACTGCCACAGCCCACGCCGATCGAGCTCGACCACAACGCGCTCTTCCATGCGCTGCGCAACGAGGCGTTCCACTCGTCGATCCTGACGATGAAGCTCGACGGCGCGGCCACCAAGGTGCTGCTGCGCGACGTGCAGATGCACCCGTTCCGCAACGAGATCCTGCACGTCGACTTCCAGCGCGTCGACGAGAACCGCAAGATCCACATGAAGGTGCCGCTGCACTTCGTCAACGGCGAGATCTCGCCCGGCGGTGAAGGTCAACGGCGCGATCGTCAGCCACGTGATGACCGAGCTCGACGTCTCGTGCCTGCCGAAGGACCTGCCGGAGTTCATCGAGGTGGACCTGTCGGAGCTCGACGTCGGCCACTCGATCCACGTGTCGGCGCTCAAGATGCCCGCCGGGCGTGACCGTCGTCACGCGCGGCAAGACGCGATCCGGTGGTCGCGACGGCCGTCGTGCCGCGTGCGCAGGTCGAGGCCGAGGAGGAAGCGGCAGCGGCAGCCGCAGAAGCCGCGGCGGCAGCTGCTGCCGGCCGCACCGGCGAAGGCGCCGGCGGCGCCGGCGACGAAGAAGGGCGAAGACGAAGAAGGACGACAAGAAGGACAGACAAGAAGAAGTAAGCGCGCTCGCGGCTTGTCGCTGAGGAAGGCCCGCGGATCCCGAGCGGGCCTTTTTCGTTGCGGCGTGCCGTCACATCCATGGCCACACCCGATCCGCATCGTCGCCGGTCTCGGCAACCCGGGCCGCGAATACGAGCGCACGCGTCACAACGCGGGCTTCTGGTTCGTCGACGCCCTCGCGCAGAAGCTCGGCGCGACGCTTGCGCATGGAGTCGAAGTTCGCCGGCGAGGTCGCGAAGGCCGGCGACGTGCGCCTCGTGAAGCCCGCGACGTACATGAACCTGTCGGGACGCAGCGTCGCTGCGCTCGCGCGTTTCTATTCGATCGCGCCGGACGAGATCCTCGTCGTGCACGACGAGCTCGACCTTCGCGCCCGGCGAGGCGAAGATGAAGCTCGGCGGCGGCGTCGCGGGGCACAACGGACTGAAGGACATCCGCGCGCAGCTCGGCACGCCCGACTTCTGGCGCCTGCGCATCGGCATCGGCCATCCGCGCGACTCGGAGCTCACCGAGCAGCAGGTCGTCGACTACGTGCTGAAGCCGCCGCGCAGCGAGGAGCGAGCGCCATCGACGTCCGCGATCGGAACGTGCGCTCGACGCGTGGCCGCGACGATCGACGAACGGGCGACATGGAGCGCGCGATGATGAAGCTGCACACCGAAAGAGAAGGAACCATGAGCTCTCAAATGCGGAATCGTCGGGTTGCCCAACGTCGGCAAGTCGACGCTGTTCAACGCGCTCACCAAGGCGGGCATCGCGGCGGAGAACTATCCGTTCTGCACGATCGAGCCCAACGTCGGCATCGTCGAGGTGCCCGACCCGCGGCTCGCGCCGCTCGCCGCGATCGCGAAGCCGGAGAAGGTGATTCCCGCGATCGTCGAGTTCGTCGACATCGCCGGGCTCGTCGCCGGCGCGTCGAAGGGCGAGGGCCTCGGCAACCAGTTCCTCGCCAACATCCGCGAGACCGACGCGATCGCGCACGTCGTGCGCTGCTTCGAGGACGACAACGTCGTGCACGTCGCGGGCAAGGTGGACCCGATCTCCGACATCGAGACGATCAACACCGAGCTCGCGCTCGCCGACATCGCGGCGGTCGAGAAGCAGCTCGCGAAGTTCGAGAAGACCGCGCGCTCCGGCGGCGACAAGGAAGCGCAGCGCATCGTCGCGGCGCTCGAGAAGGTGCAGCCGGTGCTGAACGAGGCGCGGCCGGCGCGCACGGCCGGCCTCACCGACGAGGAGCAGCAGACGCTGCAGCCGTTCTTCCTGCTGACGATGAAGCCGACGATGTACGTGGCCAACGTCGCCGAGCACGGCTTCGACGACAATCCGCTGCTCGACGCGGTGACGCGCATGCGGCGAAGGAAGGCGCGCCGGTCGTCGCGGTCTGCGCAGCGATGGAAGCGCGAGATCGCCGACCTCGACGGCGACGACAAGGACGTGTTCCTCGCCGACATGGGCATGACCGAGCCGGGGCTCGACCGCGTGATCCACGCCGCCTACGAGCTGCTCGGCCTGCAGACGTACTTCACCGCGGGTCCGAAGGAAGTGCGCGCGTGGACGATCCATGACGGCGACACCGCGCCGCAGGCGGCCGGCGTGATCCACACCGACTTCGAGAAGGGCTTCATCCGCGCCGAGGTGATCGCCTACGACGACTACGTCGGCGGCAAGGGCGAGCAGGGCGCGAAGGAAGCGGGCAAGATGCGCCTCGAGGGCAAGGAGTACGTCGTCAAGGACGGCGACGTCATGCACTTCCGCTTCAACGTCTGAGCAAGCTATGCGATTCGCGCCGCGCTTGCCTTGAGCGCGTGCGCGCACGACGCGGCCGCCTCGAGCCGCCGACGGTCACCGTCACCGACGTCGCGATCGACCGCTTCACCGCGCCGGACTGCGAAGTTCACGGTGCATGGTGAAGCTCGCCAATCCGAATGACCGCGAGATTGCGGTCGACGCGGTCGACGCGGAGCTTCGCCTCGAGGACATGGCCGTCGGCACCGCCGCGCTCGCCGCGCCGGTCCGCGTGCCCCCGCGAGGCGAGGTCACGGCGTCCGTGATCGCGAAGCGCGGACCTCGTGTCGTCGCTGCGCGCGAGCGGACGAGATCGCGCGAAGGCGCGCCGAGGAGAAGCGCCCGGCGCCGACGGTGCGGTACGGCGTGTCAGCGGCGTGGTGACGCTCGAAGGCGGCAGCACGATTCCCTTCTCGCGCGGCGGCGAGTTCGAGCTCGCGGTGACGGCACCTACCCGGTGACGCCTCAAGTTCACCAAGATGCAGGGCCTCGGCAACGATTTCGTCGTGCTCGACGGCGTGCGCCAGCACGTCGACGCTCGACGCGGCGACGATCCGCGCGCTCGCCGACCGGCGCTTCGGCGTCGGCTGCGACCAGGTGCTCGTCGTCGAGCCCGCGCAAGGCGACGCCGACTTCCGCTACCGCATCTTCAACGCCGACGGCGGCGAGGTCGAGCAGTGCGGCAACGGCGCGCGCTGCTTCGTCGTGTTCGTGCGCGACCATGGCCTGACCGACAAGCGCGAGATCCGCGTCGAGACCGCCGGCGGCGTCATCGTGCCGCGGCTCGAGGACGGACGGCGACGTGACCGTCGACATGGGCGTGCCGCGCTTTGCGCCGGCCGACGTGCCGTTCCTCGACGGCAGCGGAGCGACCGAGGAAACGCTCGACGTCGACGGCGTCCGGGTCGTGGTGTCGGTGCTGTCGATGGGCAATCCGCACGCCGTGCAGGTCGTGGCCGACGTCGACGCGCGCCGGTCACGACGCAGGGTCCGCGGATCGAGCATCACCCGCGCTTCCCGAATCGCGTGAACGCGGGCTACATGCAGGTCGTCGATCGCGCTACCATTCGCCTGCGCGTGTGGGAGCGTGGCGCCGGCGAGACGCTCGCGTGCGGCACCGGCGCGTGCGCGGCGGTGGTCGCGGGCATCCGGCGCGGCCTCCTCGACTCGCCCGTGCGCGTGAGCACGCGCGGCGGCGAGCTGCGCATCGCGTGGGCGGGCGAGGGAACGCCGGTCATGATGACCGGGCCGGCGGCACGGTGTTCGAGGGAGAATGGCCGCGCTAAAAAAGGCGGCCGGGGCAAGAAGCGGAAACAACGCATGGACGCAAGCGGCCGTCGCCGAATATCTGAAGCAGAATCCGCACTTCTTCGAGGACTACGCGGACGTGATCGCGGAGATCTTCGTCCCGCATCCGCACGGCGGCCACGCGATCCCGATCGCCGAGCGGCAGATCGTCACGCTGCGCGAGAAGAACCAGGAGCTCGAGGCGAAGTTCAAGGAGCTGGTCGCTTACGGCACCGAGAACGACCAGATCAGCGAGAAGGTGCACCGCTCGACGCTCGCGCTCTTCGCCGCGCCCGACCTCGAGACGACGCTCGCGGTGCTCTATCACAGCCTGAAGGAGGACTTCGACGTGCCGCAGGTCGCGGCGCGGCTGTGGGGCAAGGTGCCGGAGCAGTCGTACCTGCCCGAGCTCGCGGCGACGTCCTCCGAAATCCGCCAATACGCCGACCAGCTCGGCCAGCCCTACTGCGGCCCGGTCGCGGCATTCGAGTCGCGCGAATGGTTCGAGGACGGCGACATCCTGCAGTCGTTCGCGTTCCTGCCGCTGCGCACGGCGCAGACGTTCGGCGTGCTCGCGCTCGGCAGCCCCGATCCCGAGCGCTTCCACCCGGGCATGGGCACGCTGTACCAGACGCGCCTCGCCGAGCTCGCGAGCGTGGCGACCGCGCGCTTCCTGCCGCCGATTGGGTAAGGCGTCCGCGTTACAGGCGATGAGCAAGGCTGAACGCCGTTGCACCCGCGAGCTCAGCGCGTTCGAGACGCACCTCGCGACGCGGCCGCGCAACACGCGCGAGGCGTACCTGCGCGACGTGCGCAAGCTTGCCGGTGCCGCGGGCGATACCGCGCTCACGAAGCTCACGCGGGCGCAGCTCGCGCGCATTCTCGCGCACGCTGCATGCGCAGGGGCTGTCGGGCCGCAGCCTCGCGCGCATGCTCTCCGCGTGGCGCGCGTTCTACGATTTCGCCATCGAGCGCGACCGCACGCTCGGCGACAATCCCTGCGCGGGGTTGAAGGCGCCGAAGTCGGCGAAGCGGCTGCCCTCGGCGCTGACGCCGGACGAAGCGGTGCGGCTCGTCGACGATCGGCGACGACGACGCGCTGGAGCGTGCGCGACCGCGCGCTGTTCGAGCTTGCGTACTCGTCCGGGCTGCGCCTGTCCGAGCTCGCGGCGCTCGACGTCGACGGCGTCGACCTCGCCCAAGGCGAGGTGCGCGTGATGGGCAAGGGCTCGAAGGAGCGTGTCGTGCCGGTCGGCGATCCGCGGCGCGCAAGGCGATCGCGCGCTGGCTCGCGCAACGCGCATCGATGGTCGACGCTCGGAGCGACGCGATGTTCGTCGGTGCGGGCGGGCGAAGCGCATCTCGGCGCGCACGATCGAGCGGCGCCTCGCCGCGTGGGCGGTCAAGCAGGGCCTCGACCGGCACGTGCATCCGCACATGCTGCGGCACTCGTTCGCCTCGCACGTGCTGCAATCGTCGGGCGATCTGCGCGCGGTGCAGGAGATGCTGGGACACGCGTCGATCGCGAGCACGCAGGTCTACACGCATCTCGACTTCCAGGCGCTCGCGAAGGTCTACGACGCGGCGCATCCGCGCGCGAAGCGGAAGACGCTAGTCGACGACGCGCACGACGCCGGGCAGGTACGGCAGGTCGGTCGCGCCCATGTCGTGGCCCGCTTGCTTGAGCAGCGTCGTCGCCTGGCCGCGGTGATGCGACCGCGTGCTGGAAGAGATGCGTGGCGGCGATCCATGCCGGCAGCTCGCGCCTGCCGCCGTCGGACGACCGGCGGTACGACAAGCGTTCCGTCGAGCCACGCGGCGTGAGCTTGCCGGCCCAGTCGAGGATCATCGTGTCGGTGGTCTCGCGCTCGCGCGCGAGCTCTTCGAAACTCGGCGTACATGTCGGCGCCGTAGGCCGCGACCGTCGCACGGCGCGCCGATGAAGCGGCCGAGCCACACGCGATCGCCCCACAGGATGTGGTTGAGCGTGCGGTGCATCGATCCGAAGAACGCGCCGCGGTCGCGCTTGCGCTCCTCGTCGGTCATCGCCGATGCGGCGGCGTACAGCCGCTCGTTCATCCAGCGGTTGTAGCGCGCGAGGAGCTGGCAGTACTCGACGGAGATCAAGCGGCGAATGGTTTCGGCCGGCGGCGCGGCCTCGAGCTCCTCGATTTCGACCGCCGCCGCGAGCTGCGCGAGGCGCGCCACGACGCCGTAGGCGTAGAAGCGGTTCGGCGGGCAGCCCGCGGGCTCGGTGAGGTCGGGAATGCAAGGCGACTCGAAGGCGAGCGGCACGAACTGCGCGCCGGGCGCATTCAGGTTCTCGTCCTTGCCGCGCGACGTGTGCACGCGATAGAAGCCGCCGACGACGAAGCGGTCGATCATGTAGACGACCGGCTCGGCGATCGCCTCGTCGATCGACTCGAACGTCGGCACGCCTTCCTGGATGATGACCGACGTGACCTCGAGACCTTCCTTCACGACCGCCATCTTGTTGCGCTGCTTGCGGTTGAGGTCGCGCACGTCGTCGACGTCGCGCACGGTCATGATGCCCATGCCGTAGGTGCCTGCGTCCGCCTTCACGATCACGAAAGGCTTGTCGTCGATGCCGTACTCCGCGTACTTGGCCTTGATGCGATCGAGCAGGTCGGCCACGTTGGACGCGAGGCACTCCTCGCCTTCGCGCTCCTGGAAGTTCGACTTCGCCGCACACGCCGAAGTACGGATCGATGAGCCACGGGTCGATGCCGAGCAGCGCCGCGAACTGCGTCGGCGACTGCCGAATACGCGGCGAAGTGATGCGACTTCTTGCGGTTGTACCAGCCCGCCGCAAGCGGCGGCACGACCGGCTGGTCGATCGTTCGCCAGCAGTCGCCGGCGCTCCCGCCGAAAGGTCGTTGTTGAGCAGCACCATGCACGGGTCGAAGTCGTACAGGCCTACACGCCGGCCGTTGCGCTGGACGGGCTCGAGCGTGAGCGAGGTGCCGTCGCCGAGATCGAGCTTGGTCACCTGCGTGATCTCGGGATTGAGCGAGCCGATGCGCACGCGCATGCCCGCCTGGCGGAGGATGCCTTCGAGCGTAGCGACGTTGTGCAGGTAGAACGTGTTGCGCGTGTGGTTCTCGGGGATCAGCAGCACGCCGCGCGCGTCGGCGCACACGCGCTCGACGGCCGCCTGGACCGCCTGCACGCACAGCGGCAGGAACGACGGGTTCAGGTTGTTGAACCCGCCGGGAAAGAGGTTGGTGTCGACCGGCGCGAGCTTGAAGCCCGCGTTGCGCAGGTCGACCGACGCGTAGAACGGGACCTCGTGCTCCTGCCATTGCGTGCGCAGCCAGCGCTCGATCTCGGGCATGCGCTCGAGGATGCGCCGCTCGAGATCCTGCAGCGGGCCGGTGAGCGCGGTGGTGAGATGCGGAACCATGCGCGCATTCTAATCCAGTGCAAACGGCCGCCCGGAGGCGGCCGCTTGGACGTCGGACTTACTTGCGTGCGCTAGATGCGATAGGCGGATTCGCCGTGCGACGTGATGTCGAGACCTTCGCGCTCCTGCTCTTCCGGGACGCGCAGGCCGATGGTCAGGTCGACGATCTTGTAGCGCGACGTAGGCGACCACGCCGGACCACACGATCGTGAGGCCGACGGCCTTCGCCTGGATCAACAGCTGCTCCGTGATCGCCGTGAAGTCCGTCTTGCCCGTGACCCAGTCGGTGACGAAGCCGGGACCGCCGAGGACGGGCGACACGAAGATGCCGGTGAGCAGCGCGCCGAGGATCCCGCCGACGGCGTGCACGCCGAAGACGTCGAGCGTGTCGTCGACCTTCAGCATGTGCTTCAGGCCGTTGACGCCCCACAGGCAGACGAAGCCCGCGGCGATGCCGATCACGAACGCGCCCGGGATGCCGACGTTGCCGGCGGCCGGCGTGATCGCGACGAGGCCTGCGACCGCACCCGAAGCCGCACCGAGCATCGACGGCTTGCCCTTGAACATCCACTCGCCGAGCGTCCACGACAGCACCGCGCACGCCGTGGCGAGGTACGTGTTGATGAACGCGAGCGACGGCGGTGTTGTCCGCTTCGAGCGCGGATCCCGCGTTGAAGCCGAACCAGCCGATCCACAGCAGCGACGCGCCCATCATCGTCATCGGCAGGTTGCCCGGCGCCATCGACTCCTTGCCGAAGCCGATGCGCTTGCCCATCACGTAGGCGCCCACGATGCCCGCGATGCCGGCGTTGATGTGCACGACCGTGCCGCCCGCGAAGTCGAGCGCGCCCCACTGCCAGATCAGGCCGGCCTTGGCGTTCGTCGCGTCGACCACGTTCGCCGCGGTGTACGCATCCGGGCCGGGCCAGAACCAGACCATGTGCGCGATCGGCAGGTACGAGAACGTGAACCACAGCACCGAGAACAGCGAGCACCGCCGAGAACTTGATGCGCTCGGCGAACGCGCCGAGGATGAGGCACACCGTGATCGCCGCGAACGTCGCCTGGAACGCGACGAACACGAGCTCGGGAATCACCATGCCCTTGGAGAACGTCGCGCGCCATCGCGAACTCGCCCTTCGCCGAGTCGAATCGCGCCCTTGAGGAACAGCCGGTCGAAGCTGCCGAAGTACGCGTTGCCCTCGGTGAACGCGAGGCTGTAGCCGTAGACGCACCACAGCACCGAGATCAGCGAGAACACGACGAACACCTGCATCAGCACCGACAGCACGTTCTTGCTCGCGGACCATGCCGCCGTAGAACAGCGCGAGGGCGGGCACGCTCATCATCAGCACGAGCGCCGTGGAGATGAGCATCCACGTGACGTCGCCCTTGTTGGGCGTCGGCGCGGGCGTCGCCGTGGCGGCGGGTGCGCGCGGCGCAGCGGCCGCGGGTGCGGCTGCAGGCGCGGTCGCGGCGCGGCGCCGCCGCCTTGTCCTGTGCGAACGCGGGCGCCGCGAAGCCGAGCGCGCCCAGCATCGCAACGAGTGCGAGCATTTTCTTCATGAAGGAGCTCCCCTTAGAGCGCGTCCGCGCCGGTCTCGCCGGTGCGAATGCGCACGACCTGCAGCAGGTCGAAGACAAAGATCTTTCCGTCGCCGATCTTGCCGGTGTTGGCGGCCTTCTCGATCGCTTCGATGACGCGATCGAGCATGTCGTCCTTGACCGCGGCTTCGATCTTCACCTTGGGCAGGAAGTCGACGACGTACTCCGCGCCGCGGTAGAGCTCGGTGTGGCCCTTCTGGCGGCCGAAGCCCTTGACCTCGGTGACGGTGATGCCTTGCACGCCGATCGCCGAGAGGGCCTCGCGGACCTCGTCGAGCTTGAACGGCTTGATGATGGCGGTAACGAGTTTCATGGTATCCCCGCAAGTGCGCGGCGGGCGAAAGCCCGCCGCGCGAGTCGAAACGTCAGAACGTCTTCTGGACGTAGACGACGAACTGGGTGTCGCTGATGTCCTTGCCGAAGCGGTTGGTGTAGAGCGCGGCATCGCCGTCCGTGCCGGTGACCGTAGATGCCGACGGTCACGCCCATCAAGTCCGTCGACACGCCGACCTTCCAGTCGCGTGTACGAGTAGACGCCGTTGTTCTTGTACGTCTGGTAGCCGACGTGGCCGATCAGCGTGACCTTGCCGATGTCGTCGTTGACCTTGTCGACGACGTCCCAGTTAAGATTGCCTTCGACGTAGTACGAGCCGTCGGAATTGGGGAAGCCGAACGTGTCGCTCACCGCTGTAGCTGTACTTGCCTGTAGCCATCTTCCAGGTGAGCGCGGCGTAGAGCTCGGTCGTGTTCGGCTTGGGGCTGTAGCCCGACGGGTACGTGCCCGGGTACCAGTAGTAGAGGACGCCGAGGTCGACCACGAAGTCCTGCGGCAGCGCTCAGCTTGTAGCCGCCGTAGAAGTCCCACTCGATCGAGGCGGAGACGTCGGGGTTGCCGTCGGACAGCCAGGAGATGTTCGACGCCCACGTGCCGACGTAGAAGCCGCTCTTGTGGCCCAGGTCGAAGCCGCCCTGGATCGCCGGCTTCTCGTTCGTCTGCGAGATGCCGCGGAACACGTACTGGCTGTACAGGCCGACGTTGCCGGTGAATGTCCAGTCGGGCTCCGGGGCGGGTGCCGGCGCGGCGGCCGGCGGCGGCGTCTGGGCCAACGCGCTTCCCGCGAACGGTGCGGCCAGTGCAGCGGCAGCGAGCGATGAGCGAAGGCGAAGCTTCTCGATCATGTTGGAATCCTTGATAGTTGAAATGAGGGATACGTCCGGCTGTCGTTCAGCATTTCGTGTGCCCGTACAGAATAATTACAATAATTCAAATGCTTACAGCCAGTATTTGGCCGCGAACCGAAAGCTTGCGAGGCCGTCGGGCACCGTTTCGGTGCGACAATCGCACCGTTGTCGAGCGATGACCTGCGCGATTCGATTGCTTACACTTCCCCCTTTTCCAAAGGCGCTCGCGATGCTCAATTTCAACAGCAAGACATTCGACGATCTCGCCGCGCGCATCGGCAAGGCGGTGGAGGCGAGCCCCGCGAAGGACATCGAGAAGAACGTCAAGGCGATGCTGCAAGAGCGGTCTTTCGCGGCTCGACGTCGTGCCTCGCGCGGAATTCGACACGCAGGCTGCCGTGCTCGCGAAGACGCGCGAGAAGCTGGAGCAGCTCGAAGTGCGCGTCGCTGAGCTCGAGACGCGATTCGCGCCGCCGGTCAGCACGGGACTCGGCTGAACGACCGAGTGCGCGCATTGCCGCGGCTCCCTATGCTGCGGCAATGTCGGTTGCCATCGTTCACAGCCGCGCGCTGGTCGGCGTTCATGCGCCCAGCGTCGCGGTCGAGGTGCACGTGGCCGGCGGATTGCCGGGCATTCATGTCGTCGGCTTGCCCGACACCGAAGTGCGCGAGGCGCGCGACCGCGTTCGCGCCGCGCTGCAGAACGCGCAGTTCGAAGTGCCCGCGCGCAAGGTCATCGTCAACCTGGCGCCCGCGGACCTGCCGAAGGAGTCCGGCCGCTACGACCTGCCCATCGCACTCGGCATCCTGGCCGCCACGGGCCAGATTCCCGGCGTCTGAGCTCGGCCGCTACGAGTTCGCGGGCGAGCTCGCGCTGACCGGCGAACTTGCGCGCCGTGCGCGGCGCGCTTGCCATGGCGCTGTGCGCGCGCCGCGACGGCCGCGCGTTCGTGCTGCCGCGAGCACTCGGCAGGACGAGGCCGCGCTGGTGCGCGATGCCACCGTGTACGGCGCGCGCACGCTGCTCGCGGTGTGCGCGCACCTTGCGGCGCGCGCGGCGCTGCCTCCGGCGAAGCCGATGCGAGCTGCGCCGCCGAGCGCGACGAGCCGCGACCTGGTCGACGTGCGCGGCCAGGCGCTGGCCAAGCGCGCGCTCGAAGTCGCGGCGGCCGGCGGGCATTCCGTGCTGCTGCACGGCCCGCCTGGAACCGGCAAGTCGATGCTCGCGCAGCGCCTTCCCGCGCTGCTGCCGCCGCTGCGCGAGAGACGAGGCGCTCGAGGTCGCCGCGGTCGCGTCGCATCGCCGGCACGTTCGCGCCGTCGCGCTGGGGCGTGCGCCCGTTTCGCGCGCCGCATCACACCGCGAGCGGCGTGGCGCTCGTCGGCGGCGGCAGCAATCCGCGTCCCGGCGAGATCTCGCTCGCGCATCATGGCGTGCTGTTCCTCGACGAGCTGCCCGAGTGGGATCGCCGCGTGCTCGAAGTGCTGCGCGAGCCGCTCGAGTCGGGCGTGATCAACATCTCGCGCGCCGCGCGCCAAAGCACGTTCCCCGCGCAATTCCAGCTCGTCGCCGCGATGAACCCGTGCCCGTGCGGCTGGCTCGGCGATCCGAGCGGGCGCTGCGCGCTGCACGCCCGACCAGGTCGCGCGCTATCGCGCGCGCGTGTCGGGGCCGCTCCTCGACCGCATCGACCTGTCGCTCGACGTGCCGTCGCTGCCGGCGTCGGAGCTCGTCGCAAGCGACTGCACGCACAGCCCGACCCGCATTTCGGCGGCGGTGCGCGAGCGCGTGGTTGCCGCGCGATCGCGGCAGGTGGCGCGCCAAGGCAAGCCCAACGCGCGCCTCACCGCTGCCGAGGTCGCTATCCATTGCAGGACCGACCGCGACGGCGCGCGCCTTCTCGCGCGGGCCATCGACAAGCTCGCGTTTTCCGCGCGCGGCTACCACCGCGTGCTCAAGATGGCGCGCACGATCGCCGACCTCGCCGGCGTGGACGGCATCGCGCCCGCCCACGTCGCGGAAGCACTCTCCTATCGGGCGAGCTATCGCAAGCCGACGTGATTGGCTCATCGGTGCCTGTGTCGCGACCTTGCGCGAAACGCTACACTCCGCGGCTGCCGTTGCCCCGACGTTCCCGACAGGATGGTTGCCATGCCGAACAGGAAGCTCGTCGCGTGCCTCATCGTTGCCGCCGGCCTTGCGGCATTCGCGCCGGCAAGCCGCGCCGACAACTTCGTGGTCAACGACGGCGGCTACACGAACGACATCGCGCCGGGCAACGGCACGTGCGCCGACAGCGGCGGCAAGTGCACGCTCAACGCCGCCATCAGGAAGGCAACTTCCGGCCGGGCTCGCACACGATCACGTTCACGGTCCCCGTCGTCACGCTCAACGGCAACCTCGCGCAGCTGCGCGCGCCTTTCACGGTCACCGGTGCGTTTCCGCTGCGCACGGTGCTGAACGGTTACAACGGGGCCAACCACTTCGGCTGCTTCAGCCTCACCGACTCGGGCGACATCCCCACCGGGCACTTCAACGACGGCGCCAACGGATCGACGATCGCGAACATGGTGATCGTGGGCTGCAACGGCGACGGCATCTCCGCCAACGGCCACGGCTGGACGTTCGCCAACAACTACATCGGGGTGGCCTCCGACGGCGTCACGACGTCCCCGATTCTCACCAACAGCGGCCACGGCATCTCGGTAAGCTCGTCGCGCGTGTATTCGCAGGAGACGTCGTCGTTCCTGCTGAACCTCTACAACTCGTTCCCGGTGCAGCCGCTCTCGACGGCCGACATCGCCAACTTCGCCGCGCAGCTCACGACCATCCTCGCCAACGCGCAGCTGGGGCCCGTGCTGATCACGGGCAACGTGATCTCCGGCAACACGCAGAACGGCGTCGAGATCTTCAGCGAGAACATCGCCGGCGTGTTCGTCACGCTCAACATGATCGGCACCGACGTCACGGGGAACATCGCGGTCGGCAACGGCCAGAGCGGCGTGCATTTCGTCGGGATCGCCGTTCGCGAACGTCATCGGTCCCGAAAACGTGATCAGCGGCAACGCGGCGTACGGCATCGACATGGCCGCCGGGAAAGTCGCGCTGCCCAACTTCATCATGGGCAATCGCATCGGGCTCTCGGCGACCAACCCGGGCGCCGCCGTGGGCAACGGACTGTCCGGCATCACCACCGACACCGCGCCCGAAGATGCGCCCGCGCATTTCAATCCGAGCTTCATCTCGCTCATCATCGGCCCAGGCAACGTCGTGAGCGGCAATCTCGGCGGCCCCAACTCTGCGTTCCCCGACACGCTCGGTGGCGACCACGCGGGTATCGTCGTCACGGGATCCAGCAAGGGCGTGAAGATTCGCAACAACGTCATCGGCATCGGCGAGTTTCCGCCGGGTACGCCGCTGGCCACCAAGGCCTACGGCAACGCGGGCGATGGCATTTCCGTCACGGTATCGGACGTGTCGGTCGGCGGATCGGGCACCTCGGATGGGAACGTCATCGCCGCCAACGGCCGCCACGGCGTCGTGATCAGGGGCAGCTCGACCACCGGCACGCAGGTCATCGGCAACTCGATCGGCGTGCATCCCGCGCTGGCCGGCAACCTGGCACTCGGAAACGCGGTGGACGGCATTCACAACAACGGTGCGAGCACCGCGGTGATCGGCGGACCCGGCGGCACCGACGCCAATACGATTGCGGGCAACGGCCGAAACGGCGTCAAGTTCCGCAACGGCAATGCGAACAACGGCTGGGCGAATCTCCTCCAGCGCAACAAGATCTACGGCAACGCCAAGGGCATCTTCGTCCCGCCGGGCGTCGGCATCGACCTCGACTTCCTCGAGAACGCGCCCAACCCCTTGCACGGCGAGTTCCTCGGCGGGCCGTACGCGCAGCTCGACCAGGCGCAGCCGGTGATCTGCACCGGCGCGGGCGGCGAACCGCCTGCGTGCGCCGGCTTCACGCCACCGTCGGCAGGCGCCGGCACGTCGCTCGACTGGACGATCCAGACGCACGGTCCGGCGACGTTCCGCATGGAATTCTTCAAGATCGACACCGCCGATCCGAACACGTCCACGAGCATGACGTTCCTCGGCGAGCAGACGATCACCACCGATATCTTCGGCGTGCCCAACTCCGGCGGCTGCACGGGTGGCCGGTGCACGGCATCGGTCGGCGGCAGCGCTGCAGGCGGCTACATCGTCATGACCGCTAGCGACGTCACGCCGATCACGAACGTGCCGGGCGGCTCGGGATGGCTCGCGATCGCGAAGTGCATCGTGCTCGCGAACTGCTTCGTCAACGACACATCCGAATTCTCGAACACGGCGCAGCCCAGCGTCGCCACGACGACGGCGGTGACGAGCGTCCCGCCGACCAGCGTGTTCGGCGAAGCGGTCAACGTCACGGCCACCGTCACGGCGGCCGCGGGCGCGGCGCCGCACGGGCAATGTCACCATCAACGCGGGCGGCAGCAGCTGCACCGCCGCGCTCGGCTCACCGGTCGGATCGGCGTCGTCGGGCACATGCACGCTTGCGCCCAACCTTCCCGTCGGCGGCCCGGTGACCGTGACGGCGACCTTTGCCGCGCAGAACGGTTTCCTCGGCAGCACAAGCAGCGGTGCGGGCAACGGCAGCCACACCGTCAACAAAGCGAACACGGCGACGACGATTACGGCCGACACGCCGGATCCGTCCACGGTAAACGCGGCGTACTCACGTGACGGTTTCCGTCGCGCCTGTCGCGCCGGGTGCAGGAACGCCCGGCGGCACCATCACGGTGAGCGACGGCACGGACAACTGCGTCATCACGCTGCCGGCGCCGAGCTGCAACCTCACGTCGACGACGTCCGGCGCCAAGACGCTGGTCGCGACGTATGCCGGCGACTCAAGCTTCAACGGCAGCGTGTCGGCGGGCGTGCCGCACCAAGTGAACTCTGGGGGCCCGACGGCCACTACCACCGCCGTCACGCTGGTGAATCCGGCGACGGCGGTGTTCGGCCAGACCGTGTCCGTCACGGTGCAAACCACGGCGAGCGGCGGAGCAGTCGCGCCGGATGGAAGCGTGACGGTCACCGCCGGAGGCAGCACCTGCAACGTGACGCTTGCGCCGGTCGGCGGACTCGTCGCGGGCGGATCGTGCAACCTGGCACCACCGCTCAACGCGCAGGTCGCGGCGTACACGGTGTCCGCAGCCTATGCCGGCAATGCATCCTTTGCCGGCAGCGTGTCGTCGGGCGCCGGCAACGGCAGCCTGACGGTGAACAAGGCCAGCACGACCACGACGATCACGGCCGACACGCCGGACCCGTCGAACGTGAATGCTGCGTACTCGGTGACGGTTGCGGTGGCGCCGGTGGCGCCGGGCTCGGGCACGCCGGCCGGCACGATCACGGTGAGCGACGGCACGGACAACTGCGTCATCACGCTCCCGGCAGCGTCGTGCAACCTCACGTCGACCACGAGCGGCGCCAAGACGCTCGTCGCGACGTACGCAGGCAATCCCAACTTCAACGGCAGCGTGTCGCCGGGGGAGCCGCACCAGGTGAATCCGGGTGGCGCCATCTCGACGACGACGGCGGTCACCCTCGTCAATCCGGTGACCGCGGTGTTCGGGCAAACCGTGTCCGTGACGGTACAGGTCACGGCCGGCAGCGGTGCCGTGGCGCCGGACGGAAGCGTGACGGTGACGGCGGGTGCCAGCACGTGCAACGCAACGCTGGCGCCGGTGGCCGGACTCATCGCAGGGGGCTCGTGCAATCTCGCGCCGCCGCTGGGGGCGCAAGTCGGCGCCTACACAGTGAGCGCAAGCTACGCGGGCAACGCGACTTTCGCCGCAAGCGCTTCGTCGGGTGCGGGGAACGGCAGCCTGACGGTGAACAAGGCGAACACGACGACGGCCATCACGGCGGATACGCCGGATCCGTCGAACGTGAATGCTGCGTACACGGTGACCGTTGCAGTGGCGCCGGTTGCGCCGGGTTCGGGCACGCCGGGCGGCACGATCACCGTCACGGACGGCACGGACAACTGCGTCATCACGCTGCCGGCGACGTCGTGCAACCTCACGTCGACGACGACAGGCGCGAAGACGCTCGTTGCGACGTACGCCGGGGACGCGAATTTCAACGGCAGCGTCTCGCCCGGTGTGCCGCATCAGGTGAATCCAGCGGGATCCACCGCGACCACCACGGCGGTGACGCTGGTCAATCCGGCAACGCCCGTCTTCGGCCAGCCGGTCAGCGTCACCGTGCAAGTCACGGCGGGCAGCGGCGCGGTCGCGCCGGACGGCACGGTGCTCGTGACCGCGGGAACGAGCACGTGCAACGCGACGCTCGCGCCGGTTGGCGGCCTTGTCGCCGGCGGGTCGTGCAATCTCGCGCCGCCGCCTGGAGCGCAAGTCGGCGCGTACTCGGTGACGGCGAGCTACGCGGGTACGGCAACGTTCGCCGCCAGCGCCTCGTCGGGTGCCGGCAACGGCAGTCTCACGGTGAACAAGGCATCGACGACCGCGACGGTCAGCGACGCGCCCGATCCGACGAACGTTGGCGTTTCCTACACCGTTACCTCGAGTGTCTCCGCCACCGCGCCGGGTGCGGGCACACCCACGGGCACGATCAACGTGAGCGACGGCACGGACGGCTGCGTCATTACGCTGCCGGCGACGTCGTGCACGTTGACGTCGACGACGGGCGGCGCGAAGACGCTCACCGCTCAATACAGCGGCGACACCAACTTCCTCGCGAGCAGCGCCACGACGTCGCATACCGTAGGCATCATCACGTCGTTCAGCGGTCCCACGGTCAAGCCCGGCGTGACGGGCACGGTGACGCTGACGGGCGGCGGTCCGAACTGCGGGTTCGTGAATCCGCAGTTCATCGCGATCGCGCCGCTGACGCCGCCGCCTGGATTGGCATTCCCGTTCGGGCTTTTCGACTTCAACGCCGTGGGCTGCACGATCGGGGGAGCCATCCAGATCCAGATCGTGTACAGCGAAGCGTTGCCGGTTGGGACGCAGTACTGGAAGTGGGGTCCGACGCCTGGCAACGCGGTGGCGCACTGGTACGTGATGCCTGGCAGCATCGTTTCCGGCGGCACGGTGACGTTCAGCATCGTCGACGGTAGCTTCGGGGACGACGACCTGACGGCGAACGGGACGATCGTCGACCAGGGCGGCCCCGCCTTCCCGGCCGGTCCCGGCGGAACGGCGGCCACGGTGCTCGAGATCCCGACGCTGTCGCAGTACGCGCTGATGCTGCTCGCGTTGCTGCTGGCGACGATGGCTGGATTGCGACTGCGCAGCAGGTACTAGGTTCGTGTCACGGAAGGCCCGCTACGGGCTTTCCGTGACATTCCTTGTAACGCTTGCCGCTGCCGCATGGGCATGGCGCGTTGCGAGACGCCGGGGGGGTGATTGTCGAGGTGCTGCCGTCGAGTGTTGCGAGCACCTGCGCGGCGTCGCCGCCGGAGTGTGCCTCGACAATCCTTTGCAGGACCATGCGCGCCTCGTCGTTGCGCCTGAGGTCGATGTAGTTCTTCGCGAGCCGCAGGCACTGCACGGAGCCGAGGATGCCTGGCGTGGCCATCGACAGGAACGCGGCGAGGCCCGCGCGATCGAGGAACATCCAGAAGTTGAAGAGGCCGTGGAATCCGAACGGCGGCGACGTCCAGTACGACGCTTCGAACGAAAACCGGTCGGCAAGCGTCTCCGGCGCGAAGCGGATGCCGTGCGTTTGCTCGAGATAGCTGCGATACGTGCGGCAGATCACGACGTCCTCCACGTCGTTCGGCGCGACGTGCGGATCGCGCAGCGCTTCCAGCAGCCGCTTGCTCCGAAGCGAGAACCCGCCGTTGCCGACGTTGTGCCCGTCGGAGTGGAAGATCCACTCGCGCCGATGTAGTCGTACGCGAGGAACTCGTCGCTCCACGCGGCCGCATTCACCACGAAGCCGTCCCACTGCACGAGGAGCGCGAAGTCTGTGTCAACATAGGCGTGCAGTTCCTTGATCACGAACGCGAATACGCCTCGCGCGACGCGATGGTCGGGATGCGCACGCAGTCGATGCCCGGCGATCGCGAAGTCGCGGTCGGTGATGAACAGCACGCGCGCGAAGGTGCACTTGCGCGTGCATTGCTCGAGCGCGGCCAGCGCGAGGTCGTGGTTCGCGCAGTCGACGCAGACGAGGGTGACGCGAGGCAGGGATAGCATGGAACGCAATTATCGTATGCTCGGCCCATGAGACCGAGGGCCGCTCCAAAGGGCGATTGCCCCGAAGCGCGTACCAAGGGTCGTCCACATGACCTCGATCCCGCGCCGCCGCTTCCTCGCTTCAGGTCTGTGCACGCCTGTGCTGCTCGCCGGCTGCAACGACGACACGACGCCCACTGCACCCGCTACGCACCGCGATGAAGCGCGTCGTCGACCTGTACGGCATTGCGGGCGCCATCGCGAGCGTGCGCGTCCCCGGCGAGGCGGAATGGACGCAGGCCTCGGGATTCGCCGATATCGCTTCGCGCACCCCGTCGAATCCTTCCGGCCACTATCCGATCCGCAGCGTCACGAAATCCGTCACGGTCACGCTGGTCCTGCAGATCGTGCGCGACCAGTCCTCACGCTCGACGACAAGCTCGGCAAGTTCGTCTCCGGCGTTCCCAACGGCGATCTCATCACCGATCGCCGATCTCGCGGGCAACCAGAGTGGAATCGCAGGACTACTCGCAAACGCCGGAGTTCATCGCCGCCTTCGTGAAGGACGTCACGCGGCCTTCACGCCGCAAGAGCTGGTGGACTATGCCATTCCATACTCGCCCAAGTTCGCGCCCGGCGCATCGTACGACTACAGCAACACGAATACCGTGCTGCTCGGCGTGATCGTCGAGCAGTGGCGGAATGTCGCTCGCGCAGGCGCTCGCCGTGCGCATTGCGACGCCGCTCGGCCTCTCGCAACGAGCTATCCCGACACCGTGCGCGCTGCCGGCTCCGCATCCGACGCCCTACGAGGTCGATTACGTCACGCACGCGATCGACGACCAGCCTTTCATCAATCCGACGTCGCTCGCCGGCTCGGGCGCCATCGTGTCGACGCTCGAGGACATGCAGGCGTGGGCGCAGGCGCTCGGGGACGGGCGCCTCGTCGGCGCGCAATTGCAGCAGCAGCGGATCGATCGCTCGCGACTGGCACCAACGGGCCTCACTACGACCGTTACGGCCTCGGGATCGGGATTCTCGACGGCTGGCTGGGCCACACGGGCAACGGCATCGGCTTCACGGCAGCGACGTTCTACGATCCGCGCACCAAGGCGACGATTGCGGTCCTCGTCAATTCCACGCGACGGCGGCGGCCGACGCGCCGGCGGACCTCAATTTCGCCGAGGAGATCGTCCTGGCGCTCCAGGCGGTCGTCGCGACGCGCTGACTACGACTTGCGCCCGGCGTACTTCTCGCCCGCGGAAACGTCCGTCTTGAGCCAGTTCTGCGGCGGAGGCAGCGGGCACGTCGTGTACGCGGAGAACGCGCAGGGCGGGTTGTACGCCTTGTTGAAGTCGACGACCCAGCGCCACCGTCCTTCGGCTTCTCCACGACGAGGAAGCGCCCCGGCGGATACGTCGTCGAGTTGCTGGTGCCGTCGCGGAAGATGATGAACAGATCGCCCTCGTCGTCGAGCGCATCGAGCGTCATCTTCTGGCCGTTGACCGTGAACTCGAGCGTGCCGGCGACCTTCTCGTAGCTGATCTCGCCGCGAACATTGGCGATCGGGATGGTCGCGCCGTCCGCGACGGCAACGAACTTCGCGGGCACCTTGTAGCTCGGTGTTCGCTTCGTACCACACGCGTCCGGCGAAGCTCTTGCGCTTCGCCGAATCGCGGTCGGCGGCGCGCACCACGATCTTGCCGTCGTCACGCTTGACGAATTGCAGCGACAAGCGCCCCAGCGTGACCCATTCGAGGCGCGTCGCGCCGCTCACGAGATCGCGCTCCGTGAACTTCTCGCCCTCGAGGTCCTTGGCAACGACCTGCATCGTGTCTGGCCGTTGGCAAGCGAGAGGCGTGCCTTGTCCTTGCTCGCCGTGACCGTGCCCAGGTACGCGGGCGCCAGGTCTTTCGGCAGCACGATCTGGTTGTCCGTCGCCGAGCCGATCCTGTACGTGCCCGGCCCGAGCTCGTCGCGCGACACGATCGACAGCCAGCCGCGCTCGCGCGTGAGGCTCGCGTCGGCGCGCTTGCGGAACTTGGCGAGATCGTCGACGTAGGCGGGATCGGGCGCGGCGGCAAGCGCGGGCAGCACAAGCGCGGTGCATGCAACCAGGCAAGCGAACGGAGTCGGAGCTTCATGTCGGCGCGTCATTCGGGACGTTGTCGAACCCGTAATGATACGCCGGCGCTTTCGCGGTCCCTATGCTGCAGCGCGGTAAGATGTAAGGCGATGAACACCGTCACCGACGCCTTCGTCGACCAGGAATCCGTGGGCGCGCCGCGCCTGCGCGAGATCCCGTACAACTACACGTCGTTCTCGGATCGCGAGATCGTGATCCGCCTGCTGGGCGACGACATGTGGCAGCTCCTGGCGGAGTTGCGGGGCGAGCGGCGGACCGGCCGCTCCGCGCGCATGCTGTTCGAGGTGCTGGGCGACATCTGGGTCGTCGACCGCAATCCGTACCTGCAGGACGATCTTCTCGACAACCCCAAGCGGCAGGCGTCTTCTCGTCGAGGCGATGCGCCATCGCTTGCGCGAGATCGAGAAGCGGCGCGCGACGTCGGCCGACGATCCGGCCCGTGACGCAAAGGTCGCGAAGCTCGTGGAGAGCGCGAACGCCGCCGTCGACCGCTTCGCGTCTTCGTTCGCGATCGACCGCGGACCTGCGCAAGCGCACGGTGCGCGTTCTCTCGCGCTACACCGACAAGGACAACATCGCGTTCGACGGCCTCGCGCGCGTGTCGCACGTGACCGACGCGACCGACTGGCGCGTCGAGTATCCGTTCGTCGTTCTCTATCCCGACACCGAGGACGAATGCCGCGGCCTCGTCGAAGGCTGCATCGAGCTCGGCCTCACCATCATCCCGCGAGGCGGCGGTACCGGCTACACGGGTGGCGCGATTCCGCTCGACGCATGCTCCGCGGTCATCAACACCGAGAAGCTCGAGCGGCTCGGCGCGGTCGAGCCGATGGTGCTGCCGGGCCACGGCGAAGCGACGCCGACCATCGACGCGGGCGCCGGCGTGGTCACGCGGCGCGCGATGGAGGCCGCCGAGGCGGCCGGGCTCGTGTTCGCGTGCGACCCGACGTCGGCGGATGCATCGTGCATCGGCGGCAATGTCGCGATGAATGCGGGCGGCAAGAAGGCCGTGCTGTGGGGCACCGCGCTCGACAATCTCGCCTCGTGGACGATGGTCACGCCGTCGGCCGAGTGGCTGGTGGTCACGCGCACCGACCACAACCTGGGCAAGATCCACGACGCCGCGAACGCGACGTTCGACTGCGCTTATTACGGCAAGGACAAGAAGACGCTCCTGCGCCGCGAGACGCTTGACGATGCCCGGCGCCACCTTCCGCAAGGTGGGCCTCGGCAAGGACGTCACCGACAAGTTCCTGGCGGGCCTGCCGGGCGTGCAGAAGGAAGGCTGCGATGGCGTCATCACCAGCGCGCGCTTCATCCTGCACAAGATGCCGCCGGCGATCCGCACCGTGTGCCTCGAGTTCTTCGGCCTGGTGCGCGACTCGACGCCTGCGATCGTCGAGATCAAGGACTATCTCGACGCGCTTGCCCAAGGACGGCGGCGAGCGCGTGATGCTCGCGGGCCTCGAGCATCTCGACGAGAAATACGTGAAGGCGGTGGGCTACGCGACCAAGGCGAAGCGGCACGGCCGGCCCAAGATGGTGCTGCTCGCCGACATCGTCGGCGACGACGAAGACGCGGTCGCGCAGGCCGCGTCGGAGGTGGTGCGCATCGCGAACCTGCGCGGCGCCGAAGGCTTCGTCGCCGTGTCCGCCGACGCCCGCAAGAAGCTTCTGGCTCGATCGCGCGCGCACCGCCGCCATCGCGCGGCACACCAACGCGTTCAAGATCAACGAGGACGTGGTGATCCCGCTGCCGCGCCTCGGCGACTACACCGACGGCATCGAGCGCATCAACATCGAGCTGTCGCTCAAGAACAAGATCCGCCTCGCCGACGAGATCGGCGCATTCCTTACGAGCCCGCTCCTCGGCCCGTGTGGCCGCCCGAAAGCGACGTGCGGCCCGCCGCAGGAAGTGATCGACGCCAAGGTCGAGGAAGCGCGCGCGCTGGTGTTCGGCGTGCGCCACCATGGCAGGACCTGCTCGACCGCATCGACGTCACCTTCCGCGACCTGCAGGACTACACGATCGTGCGCGTCGTGGAAGCGCGAACTGAAGGCGCCGCTCGGCGAGGTCTTCTGCGGGCTCGGCGTTCGCGCCGGTGATGAAGCACGTCAACGAGATCCACGCGCGCGTGCTGCGCAGCCGCGTGTTCGTCGCGCTGCACATGCACGCCGGCGACGGCAACGTGCACACCAACATGCCGGTCAACTCCGACGACTACGGGATGCTGCAGGAAGCCAACGCCGCGGTCGCGCGCATCATGCGGCTCGCGCGCAGCCTCGGCGGCGTGATCTCCGGCGAGCACGGCATCGGCATCACCAAGCTCGAGTACCTGACCGACGACGAGCTGGCGCCGTTCGCGCAGTACAAGGACGCAAGTCGACCCCGAAGGCCGCTTCAACCGCGGCAAGCTGCTGCGCGATCCCGCGCTGCCGGCGGATCTGTCCGCCGCGTATACGCCGAGCTTCTCGCTCATCGGGCACGAGAGCCTGATCCTCGAGCAGAGCATGATCGGCGACGTGGCCGACGTCGATCAAGGATTGCCTGCGCTGCGGCAAGTGCAAGCCGGTGTGCGCCACGCACGTGCCGCGCGCGAACCTCCTCTACAGCCCGCGCAACAAGATCCTCGCCACGTCGCTCCTGATCGAGGCCTTCCTCTACGAGGAGCAGACGCGCCGCGGCATCTCGCTCAAGCACTTCAACGCGTTCGGCGACGTGGCCGACCACTGCACGGTCTGCCACAAGTGCGAGAACCCGTGCCCGGTGGACATCGACTTCGGCGACGTGTCGATCGCGATGCGCAACCTGCTGCGCAAGATCGGCACGCGCAACTTCAATCCGGGCACGGCGGCCTCGATGTTCTTCCTGAACGCGACCAATCCCACGACGATCAAGCTCACGCGGAAGGTGATGATCGACTGGGGCTACAAGCTCCAGCGCATGGCGTACCGCTTCGCCAAGACGACGCGCGTGGCGCTGCGGCAGACGCGCCGTCCGCCGCCGACCACCGGCGAGCGCGCCGGTGAAGGCGCAGGTGATCCACTTCATCAACAAGCCGATGCCGGGCGAACCTGCCGAAGCGCACGTCGCGGGCGCTGCTCGACATCGAGGACGACGCCATCGTCCCGGTCATCCGCAATCCCGCAGCGGCCCGCCGACGAAGGCGAAGCCGTCTTCTACTTTCCCGGATGCGGATCGGAGCGGCTCTTCTCGCAGGTGGGGCTCGCCACGCAGGCGATGCTCTATCACGTGGGTGCGCAGACGGTGCTGCCGCCGGGCTACCTGTGCTGCGGCTATCCGCAGACCTCGGCAGGCAACCACGACGAGGGCCAGACGATCACCACGCGCAACCGCGTGCTGTTCCATCGCGTCGCCAACACGCTCAACTACCTCGACATCAAGACCGTGATCGTGTCCTGCGGCACGTGCATGGACCAGTTGCAGAAGTACGAATTCGACAAGATCTTCCCGGGCTGCCGGCTCCTCGACATCCACGAGTACCTGATGGAGAAGGGCGTCGCGCTCGAGGGTGTGGAGGGCGTGCGCTACATGTACCACGACCCCTGCCACACGCCGATGAAGCAATACGCGCCGCTTGCCGTGGTGAACCAGCTCATGGGCACGAAGGTGGCGTTGAACGACCGCTGCTGCGGCGAATCCGGCACGCTCGCCGTGACGCGTCCCGACGTTTCCACGCAGGTGCGCTTCCGCAAGGAAGAGGAAATGCGCAAGGGTGCGGCGAAGCTGCGCGCCGACGGCTTCGACGGCGAGGTCAAGGTGCTCACCTCCTGCCCGTCGTGCCTGCAGGGGCTGTCGCGGTTCGAGGACGACGCCGGAACCCAGGCCGACTACATCGTGGTCGAGATCGCGAAGCACCTGCTGGGCGAGCAACTGGATGGCCGACTACGTCGCGCAAGGCGAACGCGGGCGGCATCGAGCGCGTGCTGGTCTAGCGGGCAGGCACGGAAGGTGTGGATCACAGGCGACGCCACTTCGGGCTGCGGCGCGTAACGGACGATGAGCGGCGCGCCCAGCACGAGCGCGATGTAGAGCATTGCGACAGCGACCGCCGCGAGGTGCCGCGAGGCGGAGCTTGTCGTTCATGATGATTTGATCCTCGAAAGAACACTGCCCGCGACGGCGTTCGGATGTCCGGGGACGCGCCTGTCGATCGATGCGGCGTCGCGGGTGGAGGCAACCTGTCGTCGTGGTTCCGATGCAGCGTGCTTGCCATGGACGCAATGTAGGCAGGCGCTGCGAGAAAGCCCTCGAACTTTCCGCGCGCGCCGTGCGGAATATTCCACCTTTCGTCGGCCTGCGCGGCCATCATCCACCGCACGCCGGCGCGGGACCGGTTCGGCCTGCTTTGTGCTATAAGCGGGCGTGTTTCGGCCCCAGCGTTCGCGCTCGCGCACGATGCAGGACACCGCTTCCCCTGCGATTCCCGCGAGCCCTTCCGAAGCGCGGAGCGCTCGCGGCCGACGCGGTTCCGGCGCTGGCCTTTGCCGACGCCGACAGGCGCGCAAGACGCTGGGTCGAAGTCGCTGCTGATCACCGCCGTCACGCCGCTGTACGAGGCCGTGCACGGGCAGCTGCGCGCGCTGTCGGCAGCCGACTTCACGCCGCGCGAGCGCGCGACCATCGCCGAGGTCTGCGCGAGCAGGTGCGCGCATCTGCACACCGAGCTCGCGCGTCGCTACGCGGGCAAGCCGCAGCCCGCCGCCGAGCGCGAGCTCGATGCCGCCGAGCAGGCGCTCGCGCTCTGGCATGGGCTGTGGGAGCAGTACTCGGCGTGCCTCAAGCCCCTGCTCGAGGGCGACGTCGAGCTGCAGGGCGTGAAGGCCAAGCTCCTGCAGCGCGGCCTGTACGTCGGCAAGCAGCTCATCATCGTCTACGGGCTGGCGCGCCGCGCTGCCGCCGCCGCGCTGTGGCAGGAGCTCCACGCCTACTACCGGCTTGCGGAGCTCCTCGACTGCGCCGTGACCGCGGTGTCCGACGACCTGCAGCCCGCACGCCGTCGGCATCTCCTGCTACTCCACCTACTGCCACGCCATGCTGCTCGGCGCTCGCCGACCCGTGCGCGCATGTCGGTGCGCCAGATCGAGCTCGCCGATCGCTGGCTCGGACAGTGGGCGCGCAAGATCTTCCCCTATCGCGCAGCAGCGCGAAACCGAAGGGCCCGTCATCCTGATGGACCTCGACTCGTCCGTGGGAGGCTGGCTCGCGCAAGGCGGCGCCCGCGCACCCGCCCCCGTCGATGCGCTTCGGATATCCCGGCAAGCTCGCGACGTCCGTGCGCGGCCGCCTGAAGCGCCTCGCGGCGGGCGCCACGCCCGCTGAGCTGCAGCTCGGCCACGACACGTCGGTCGAAGGCTCGCGGCGCATTGCTCGCGCATCTCGACGCGCGCTGGTACCAGCTCCCGACCGCAGACCGAGGATGCCGTGCACGAGTCGCTCGAGCTCTGCGGCGGAGGCGTGCAGGCGGCCTACTTCCGCGTCGGCGGTCGCACGTTCGACCGGCAGGATCCGCTCGGACGGCTCACGTTCCAGGGCGCGCAGCACCTGCAGACGCTCGGCGCGCTGACCGACTACGACCGCTACAAGGAAGACGCCGAGACGCAACTGGCCGTGGGAACCGTGGCAGGGCGATTACCGCCTGGGCGGGTGCGAAGCTCCTGCGGCGCGAAGCGACGCGCTACCGCTGGTTCCTCGACCAGCTCGTGGTCGTGCGCGACGACGAGCGTACGCGGCTGGGCTACGTCACCCGCGTGGCGGTGGGCGACTCGCCCAACGAGCTTGCGCTTTCGCTGGCGCTGTGGCCCGGACAGCCGCGCTCGATCGCGGTGCGGCCCACGTCGATCGCGTTCGCCGAAGAGCTGCCGATGCCCGCGCTCATGCTCTCCGCGACCGGAGCAGAGCCCGCGTCGCTCGTCGTGCCGCCGCGCACGTTCAATCCGGGTCGCATGCTGCGCTCGATGGATACCGGTCCGGAACGCAAATTCCGGCTGACGAAGCTCCTGCAACGGGGCGGCGACTTCGAGCGCGTGCGGTTCGAAGAGGCGTAACGAAGGTCGCAGGCCGGCGCGCCTAGAATCGCGCATGGCCAATCGTCTCGCCGGGGCCACGAGCCCTTACCTCCAGCAGCACGCGGACAATCCGGTCGACTGGTATCCGTGGGGTGAGGAAGCGTTGGCTGCGGCCCGCGCCGAGAACAAGCCGATCCTGCTCTCGGTCGGTTACTCCGCGTGTCACTGGTGCCACGTGATGGCGCACGAGTCGTTCGACGATCCCGAGGTCGCGCGCGTCATGAACGACGCGTTCGTCAACGTCAAGGTCGATCGCGAGGAGCGCCCGGACCTCGACCAGATCTACCAGACCGCGCATGCGGTGCTCACGCGGCGCTCCGGCGGATGGCCGCTCACGATGTTCCTGACGCCCGAGGGCGCGCCGTTCTTCGGCGGGACCTATTTCCCGAAGCACGGGCGCTACGGGCTGCCCGGCTTTCTCGAGCTGCTGCCGAAGATCGCCGCGGCGTACCGCGAGCAGGGCGAGCAGCTTGCCGAGCAGAATCGACGACTCGCCGCAGCGTTGATGCGGCGCTCGAGCCCGAAGGCGGCGCCCGCACCCGCGCTCGACGCCGCGCCGCGCGGCCGCGCTCGATGGACTGAAGCGCACCTTCGACCCCGATCGCGGCGGCTTTGGCGCCGCGCCCAAGTTCCCGCATCCGGCCGAGCTCGATTTCTGCCTGCGCGCGTTTGCGCGACACGCAGATGAAGAGGCGCTCGCGATCGTGCGCATCACGCTCGACCACATGGCCGACGGCGGCATCCACGACCAGCTGGGCGGCGGCTTCTGCCGTTACTCGGTCGATGCGGAGTGGACCATTCCGCACTTCGAGAAAATGCTCTACGACAACGGACCGCTGCTTGCGCTGTACGCCGACGCTGCGCGCGTCACCGGCCGATCGCCGTTACGCGCGACGTCGCGCGCGACATCGTGCGGATGGCTCGTGCGCGAGATGCACGCGGACGACGGCGCGTTCTACTCGAGCTTCGATGCCGACAGCGAAGGACGACGAAGGCAAGTTCTACGTGTGGACGCGCGAGAGACAGCGCGCGCCGCGATCACCGGCGAGGAATGGGTCGTGTGCCGAACCGTACTTACGGCTTCGACCGGCCGCCGAACTTCGAGGGCACGTTCGCGTGGAATCCGCGCGTCAGCGCAACCGCTCGACGCCATCGCCGCAGCGCTCGGGCATCGACGCGCTCCGACGCGCAGCACGCGTGCTTGCGGGCGCGCGCGCAGGTCTGTTCGCGGCGCGGCGAAGCGCGCGTCCGGCCCGGGCGCGACGACAAGATCCTGACGTCGTGGAACGCGCTCGCGATCGCGGGCCTCGCGCGCGCCGGCCAGCGCGCTCGACCTGCCGCGACTGGATCGACCTCGCGTGTCGACGCCGCCGATGCGCTTCGCTCGACGCTGTTGCGTCGACGGCCGGCTCCTGGCCACCCGTCACGGCGATCGCCGCCGCGCTCAACGCGTATCTCGACGATCATGCGTTCCTGCTCGCTGCGCTGATCGAGCTCATGCAGACGCGCTTTCGCCGGCCAGGATTACGAACTGGGCTTGCGAACGCTCGCCGACGCGCTGCTTGCGCGCTTCGAGGACGCAGCGACGCGGCGGCTTCTTCTTCACGAGCCACGACCACGAGAAGCTGTTCCATCGCACGAAGCCGGGACACGACAACGCGACGCCATCGGGCAACGGAGTTGCCGCGCCGGCGCTGGTCGCGTTCGGCCATCTCGCGTCGCAGCCGCGCTATGTCGAGGCCGCGCAGCGTACGGTCGATGTGTTCGCGCCGGATGTCGCACGCGCGCCCGACGGCTATTCCACGCTGCTGAGGCCGCCGCGGCTCGACGCGCCGCCGGCGGTCGTGGTGCTGGTCGGCGATGTCGAGACCTGCGCGGACCTGGCGGCGCGCGCTCGCGTCGACGTATCGCCCCGGGACGATCGGCGATCGACGTGTCGCGGCGTGGCGGACGTGCCGCCGCCGCTCGTGAAGGGCGCAGCGCCTGCCTCGCGGCGCGACGGCGTACGTGTGCCGCGGAGCGACATGTCTTCCGCCGATGCGCGTCGTCGACGAAGTCCTCGCCGCGCTCGACCGGGGCGTCCGGTAAAATCGCTGCTTTCCCTTCGATGGAGTGCCTATGAAGCTCGCAACCCTGACGCTCGCCGCCGCCGCTCGTGCGCCGCGCCCGCCTACGCCGCGCTCGACAACGCCCAGGCCGAGGCGATGATGAAGAAGGACGGCTGCGCCGCGTGCCATTCGATCGACAAGAAGATCGTCGGCCCGGCCTACGTCGACGTCGCCGCGAAGTACAAGGGCGACAAGAACGCCGTCGCCAAGCTCGACGAAGAAGGTGAAGGACGGCAGCGTCGGCGTCTGGGGGCCGATCCCGATGCCGCCGAACGCGCAGGTCCTCGGCGGACGACATCAAGAGCTCGTGACCTGGATCCTGACGCTCAAGAAGTAGCGCGCGAACTGCGGTAGAATCGCGTCGTCCGTGCAGGAGAGCGCCGCGCAGTGGTTGCGCGCGGCCGCCGAAGGCGTAATCCCGAAACCGCTCAGGCACCGAGGACTGCACGCGACGCAACCGCAATCTGGAGAGCGGTCGCGCGCGAGGCTTGCGAACAGCGCGCACGGCCCACCGAAGGGGCACCGGCCGTGCGATGCATGCGCGACGGCCCAATCTCTCAGGTAAAAGGACAGACGGGGCGAAGCGGAGTGCCGCTTCGCCCTTTTCGTTTTGCCGGAGAATCGCGATGCGCAAGCAGACCCCGCTCAACGATGCCCATCGCGCGGCCGGTGCGCGCATGGTCGACTTCGGCGGCTGGGACATGCCGGTCAACTACGGCTCGCAGATCGACGAGCATCACGCGGTGCGCCGCGACGCCGGCATGTTCGACGTGTCGCACATGCGCGCCGTGGACCTCGACGGGCGCGGGCGCTCGCGACTTCCTGCGCTACGCGCTCGCCAACAACGTCGACAAGCTGAACGACCCCGGCAAGGCGCTCTACTCGTGCATGTTGCGCGAGGACGGCGGCGTGCTCGACGACCTCATCGTCTACTTCCTGCGCGAGGACTTCTTCCGCATCGTCGTCAACGCGGGAACGACGGACAAGGACATCGCGTGGCTGCGCGAACTTGCTCGCGAAGCACGCGCCGCAACTCACGCTCACGCCGCGCGACGACCTCGCGATGATCGCGGTGCAGGGTCCGCAACGCGCGCGCGAAGGTCTGGCAGGCGATGCCGGGCACCGAGGCGGCCACCTCGGAGCTGAAGCCCTTTCAGGGCGTGGAAACGGCACGGCGACCGTCTTCATCGCGCGCACCGGCTACACCGGAGAGGACGGCTTCGAGATCCTGGTGCCCGCGGAGCGTGCGGTGGCGCTCTGGGACGCGTTGCGTCGCGGCCGGCGTGCAGCCCGTGCGGCCTCGGCGCGCGCGACACGCTTGCGCCTCGAAGCCGGCATGAATCTCTACGGCCAGGACATGGACGAGCGCGTGATCCCCGCTCGCTGTCGGGTCTCGCGTGGACCGTCGACCTGGCGAGTCCGCGCGACTTCGTCGGCAAGGCCGCGCTCGTCGCGGATGCGCCCGCAGTCGGCGCTCGTGGGACTCCTCCTGCTCGATGCGCGGCGGTGTGCTGCGCGCGCATCAGAAGGTGCAGACCGCGCATGGCGACGGCGAGATCACCAGCGGCACGTTCAGTCCCACGCTCGGCAAGTCGATCGCGCTCGCGCGCGTGCCGGCGGGCGTCGCGCCCGGTGACACCGTCGACCGTGTCGTGCGCGACAAGCGCCTTCGCTGCGCAAGGTCCGTCAAGCCGCCGTTCGTGCGCAACGGCAAGATCCTCGTCAACCGGAGAATAGCAACGTGAACGTTCCCGAGGAGCTCAAGTACGCCGACAGCCACGAATGGATGCGCGCCGAATGCGACGGCACCGTGACGATCGGCATCACCGATCACGCGCAGGAAGCGCTGGGCGATCTCGTGTTCATCGAGCTGCCCGCCGTGGGGCGCACGTTGAAGGCGGGCGAAGCCTGCGCGGTCGTCGAATCGGTGAAGGCCGCGAGCGACGTGTACGCGCCGATTGCCGGCGAAGTCGTGGCGGTGAACGCCGAGGTGACGACGGCGCCCGAAACGCTCAACGACGATGCCTACGAGGCGTGGCTGTTCCGCATCAAGCCTGCCGATCCCAACGCGCTCGCCGGGATGCTCGATGCCGCGGCGTACGAGAAGCTGATTGCATGACGCAGGCTTGTCGAACTGAAGACGCGGGGCGTTTTCGTCGCGCCACATCGGCACCACCCCCGAGGACCAGGCCGCGATGCTCGCGGAGCTGGGCTACGCGTCGCGCGCGGCGCTGATGGATGCGATCGTCCCGCCGTCGATTCGCGAGCAGGCGCCGATCCCGCTGCCCGGCCCGATGACCGAAGCCGCCGCGCTCGCGAAGCTGAAGGACGCTTGCGTCGGCCAACCGCGTTGCGAAGTCGTACATCGGCCAGGGCTACTACGGCACGCACACGCCCGGCGTCATCCTGCGCAACATCCTCGAGAATCCCGCGTGGTACACGGCCTACACGCCGTACCAGCCGGAGATCTCGCAGGGGCGCCTCGAAGCGCTCGTCAATTTCCAGACGATGGTCTGCGACCTGACCGGCATGGCGATCGCGAACGCGTCGATGCTCGACGAAGCTACCGCGGCAGCCGAAGCGATGACGCTCGCGCTTCGCATCGGCAAGTCGACGAGCCGCAAGTTCTTCGTGGCCGACGACGTATTCGCGCAGACGCTGGACGTCGTGCGCACGCGCGCGGAGCCGCTCGGCATCGAGGTCGTCACCGGTCCCGCAGAGGCGGCGGGTTCGGCCGACGTGTTCGCGGCCTTGCTGCAATATCCGGGCGCTGACGGTGACGTGCGCGACTACCGCGCGCTTGCGTCGCAGCTGCATGATCGCGGCGCGTTCGTGATCGTCGCCGCCGATCTTCTCGCGCTCGCGCTCATCGCCTCGCCCGGCGAATGGGGCGCCGATGCCGTCGTCGGCTCGTCGCAGCGCTTCGGCGTGCCGATGGGCTACGGCGGCCCGCACGCGGGCTTCCTCGCCACGCGCGACGAGTTCAAGCGCTCGCTGCCCGGACGCCTCGTCGGCGTCACCGTCGACGCGCACGGCGATCCGGCGTATCGGCTCGCGCTGCAGACGCGCGAGCAGCACATCCGGCGCGAAAAGGCGACGTCGAACATCTGCACGGCGCAGGTGCTGCTCGCGGTCATCGCGAGCATGTACGCCGTGTATCACGGTGCCGAAGGATTGACCCGCATCGCGCGCCGCGTGCATCGCCTCACGGCCATCCTGCGCGAAGGCCTCGTGCGGCTAGGATTCGACGTGCCCACCGCGCGCACTTCGACACCATCGTCGTGCAACGGCGACCGCACCGCGGAAATCGTCGCGCGCAGCGTTGCAGCGAACATGAACTTCCGCCTGCGGGCGACGGCATGCTCGGTGTTTCGCTCGACGAGACCACGACGCGCGACGACGTCGAGGCGATCTGGCGCATGTTCGCCGGCGTGCCCGCGCCGTTTACCGTCGACGCCATCGACGCAGCGATCGGCGACGTGAATGCGGCACCGCGCGCGGTCGACCCCGTTCCTCACGCATCCGGTCTTCCACCGCTACCGCTCCGAGACGGAGATGCTGCGCTACCTGCGCCGGCTCGCGGACCGCGATCTTGCGCTCGACCGCGCGATGATCCCGCTCGGCTCGTGCACGATGAAGCTCAACGCGACGTCGGAGATGATTCCCGTGACGTGGCCGGAGTTCGGCGCGCTGCATCCGTTCGCGCCCGCGGAGCAGGCGGCGGGCTATCGCGCGATGATCGGCGAGCTCGAGCAGATGCTCTGCGCGGTCACGGGCTACGACGCCGTGTCGCTGCAGCCCAACGCGGGCTCGCAAGGCGAGTACGCGGGGCTGCTCATGATCCGCGCGTACCACGAGAGCCGCGGCGAAGCGCACCGCAACGTGTGCCTCATCCCGCAATCGGCGCACGGCACGAATCCCGCGTCGGCGCAGATGGCCGGGATGCAGGTCGTGGTCGTCGCGTGCGACGAGAACGGCAACGTCGACATCGCCGGACCTCGAGGCGAAGGCCGCGCAGCATGCGCGCAATCTCGCCGCGATCATGGTCACGTATCCGTCGACGCACGGCGTGTTCGAGGCCGGCATCAAGCGCATCTGCGAGATCGTGCACGCGCACGGCGGCCAGGTGTACGTCGACGGCGCAAACCTCAACGCGCTGGTCGGCCTCGCGGCACCCGGTCACTTCGGCGCCGACGTCTCGCATCTCAACCTGCACAAGACGTTCTGCATCCCGCACGGCGGCGGCGGCCCGGGTGTCGGGCCGGTCGCGTGCAAGTCGCATCTCGCGCCGTTCCGACCGGGCTGGCGCGCGCAGCATCGGCGCCATCTCCGCCGCGCCATACGGCAGCGCGTCGATCCTCCCGATCTCCTGGATGTACGTCACGATGATGGGCGGCGCATGGACTGCGTGCCGCGACCGAGAGCGCGATCCTCGCGGCCAACTACATCGCCAGGCGCCTCGCGCCGCACTATCCGGTGCTGTACTCGGGACCCGGCGGCCTCGTGGCGCACGAGTGCATCCTCGACCTGCGCCCGCTCAAGGCTACGTCGGGCATCGAAGCCGAGGACGTGGCGAAGCGCCTCATCGACTACGGCTTTCACGCGCCGACGATGAGCTTTCCGGTGGCGGGCACGCTGATGGTCGAGCCCACGGAATCCGAGTCGAAGTACGAGCTCGACCGCTTCATCGACGCGATGATCGCGATTCGCGGCGAGATCCGCGCGATCGAGGAGGGCGACCTCGACCGCGCCGACAATCCGCTGAAGCACGCGCCGCACACGGCGGCGGCGGTGGCCGACGATGCGTGGACGCACCGCTATTCGCGCGCCTCGCGGCCTATCCGCCCGGTGTAGCCAGGCAGTCGAAGTACTGGCCGCCGGTCGCGCGCGTCGACAACGTGTACGGCGACCGCAACCTCTTCTGCAGCTGCATTCCCGTGGCCGACGTCGAAACGCAATCAGCGTAGTCCGTTCATGCGCATCCTCGTCCTCGGTGCCGGTGTGGTCGGCGTGACCGCCTGCCTGGTACCTCGCGCAGGACGGCCACGAGGTCACCGTCGTCGATCGCCACGACGGCGCGGCGCTCGAGACCTCGTTCGCCAACGGCGGCCAGATCTCGGCGTCGTACGCGGAGCCGTGGGCGAACCCGGAAGCGCCGGTCAAGATCGTCAAGTGGCTGGGCCAGGAAGACGCGCCGCTCCTGTTCCGCCTGCGCCTCGACCCGCGGCAATGGCGCTGGGGCCTGCAGTTCCTGATCGAGTGCCTGCCGTCGCGCACGCGGCGCAACACGATCCAGTGCCTGCACCTCGCGCTGTACTCGCGCGATTGCCTGCAGGCGCTGCGCGCGCAGACCGGCATCGAGTACGACCATCTCGAGCGCGGCATCCTCTCGTTCTATACCGACACGGCGGAGTTCGCGCACGGCGTGCGCGCCGCCGCGCTCATGCGCGAGTTCGGCTGCGACCGCGACGTCAAGACCGTCGACGAGTGCGTCGCGATCGAGCCCGCGCTCGCCTCGTGCCGCGGCAAGCTCGCCGGCGGCATCTTCACCGCGAGCGACGAGTCCGGCGACGCGCAACGCTTCACGCAGGAGCTCGCGCGCATGGCCGCGGCGCGCGGCGTGGCGTTCCGCTGGAACATGCAGATCGAGCGGATCGTGGCGGACGGCGACACGATCACGAGCGTGCGCTGCGTCAACGAAGAGCACCGCAAGGAGATCCTGCGCGCCGACGCCTACGTGGTCGCGCTCGGCAGCTACAGCCCGTTCCTGCTCCAGCCCCTGGGCGTTCCCTGCCTCATCTATCCCGCCAAGGGCTATTCCGCGACCATCGCGATCGACCATCACCGCGGCGCGCCCACGGTGTCGCTCACCGACCTCGCCTACAAGATCGTGTTCACGCGCCTGGGCGACCGCCTCCGCGTCGCCGGGACGGCCGAGCTGTCCGGCTACGGCAAGGAGCTGAACCTCGTGCGCTGCGAGGCGCTCGTCAACCGGACGTTCGACCTCTTTCCCGACGCGGGCGAGCGCGACAGCGCGCAGTTCTGGACCGGCTTGCGGCCGGCGACGCCGTCGAACGTGCCGCTGGTGGGCGCCACGCGCTACCGCAATCTGTTCCTGGACACCGGCCACGGTACCCTGGGATGGACGATGGCCTGCGGCTCGGGCGAGGCGCTGGCGGACGTGATCGCCGGACGCCAGCCTGGCGTGGATTTTGCGTTTGCCAGGCAGTCATGACGCTCCATTCATTCAACCGCTGGAACGCCTTCGGGGCGCACCTCGTGCTCAGCGCGCTGATCGCGGCGACCGTGATCGGCCTCGTGATGTGGCTTTGGTATCCGGCGCCCTACTTCAGCGCCATGGGCGGCGAAACGCTGCTGCGGCTCCTGATCGGTGTCGACGTCGTGATGGGTCCCCTCATCACGCTCATCATCTTCGACACGAAGAAGCCGCGCCTGCGCCAGGACCTCGCCATCATCGCGGCGCTGCAGGTCGCGGCGCTCGCCTACGGCAGCTACGTGATGTTCGAGGCGCGCCCCGTCTACAACGTGTTCGTCAAGGACCGCTTCGAGACGGTCGCGGCCAACAGCATCGATCCCGGGTCGCTCGACAAGGCCGCACCCGAGTTCCAGTCGCTGCCGCTGGGGGGGCCGCGCGTCGTCTCCGCAAACGTGCCCAAGGACCGCAACGAGGCCGCGACGGTCGCGATGATGGCGGCGGTGGGCGGACCGGACGTTGAAAACCTCCCGCACCTTTACGAGCCTTACGCGCGAGCGGCCGAGAACGTCGCAAAGAGATCGCGACCGCTCGTGTCGCTGTCGCAAAAGGGGCGCGAGCAGGCATCGGCCATCAACGACTTCGTGACGGCGAACGGCAACGGTGCGCGCAGCCTCGGTTACATTCCCGCGAGGGCGCGCAACCGCGATTTCGCCGTCATCGTCGACCGCAAGACCGGCGAAATCGTGGGCTACGTCGACGTCAACCCCTGGTAGCTATAATGGTGCGCTTTCCGTGCACCATTCATGCTTGGCTTCCTCCGTAGCTTCTTAATCGCGACCGCGCTGGTCACCGGATCGGCTGCGATCGCGCAGCCGTCCGCTTCCGTTCCCGCAATCCCAGCGCCTAGCCCCGCCGCCGCGGCGTGGCTCGTCACGGACGTCACGAGCGGCCAGACGCTCGGCGCGCAGAACGCCGACGAGCGACGCGATCCCGCGTCGCTCACCAAGCTCATGACCGCGTACATCGTGTTCGGCGCGTTGCGCGCGAAGACGATCGTGCCGTCGCAGATGGTCGCGGTATCGGAGCGCGCGTGGAAAGCCGAAGGCTCGCGCATGTTCATCCAGCCGCGCCGCGCCGTGTCGGTCGACGAGCTCCTGCGCGGCATGATCGTGCAATCGGGCAACGACGCGTCCATCGCGCTCGCCGAGCTCGTCGGCGGCAGCGAGGAAGCGTTCGTGCGAAGATGAACGCCGAGGCCGCGCGGCTCGGCATGAGCAACACGCGTTTCACGAACGTCACGGGGCTGTCCCATCCGCAGCACTACTCGACCGCGGCCGACCTGGCGAAGGTCGCCGCGGCGCTGATCCGCGACTATCCCGAGTACTACCCGCTCTATTCGCAGAAGGAATTCCGCTACAACAACATCACGCAGCCGAACCGCAACCGCCTCCTGTGGTCCGACCCGCACGTCGACGGCATGAAGACCGGTCACACGGAAGCGGCCGGATGGTGCCTCGTCGCGACCGCGCTGCGCGGCGACCGGCGCGTGCTTGCGGTGGTGCTCGGCGCGAGCTCGGACGCGGCGCGCGCGTCGGAAGCGCAAAAGCTCCTGAACTGGGGCTTCCAGGCGTTCGACACCGTGCAGCTCTACCAGTCGGGCAAGCAGGTGACGACGTTGCGGGTCTGGAAGGGCGCGCAGCAGGATGTGCCCGCCGGCTTTCTCGCCGACCGCTATCTCACGTTGCCGAAGGGCAAGGCCGACAAGCTCGCGGTCACGATGCAGGCGCAGGAGCCGCTCGTGGCGCCGATCTCGCGTGCGCAGCGCGTCGGCACCGTCAAGGTCGCGCTCGAGGGCAAGCCGGTCGCGGAGTTCCCGATGATCGCGCTCGAGGAAGTGCCGCTCGCGAGCTTCTTCGGCCGGATGTGGGACACCGTTCGTCTTTGGTTCAAGAAATGAGGTGATGGCATGACCGAGAACGACCAGATCGTCTACCTCAACGGCAAGTACCTGCCGATTTCGCAGGCCCACGTCTCGGTGCTCGACCGCGGCTTCATCTACGGCGACGGCGTGTACGAGCTCGTGCCCGTGTACCAGCGCGAGCCGTTTCGGCTGCCGCATCATCTTGCGCGCCTGCAGCGCAGCCTCGACGGCATCGGCATGACGAACCCGCACACCAACGCGCAATGGGAGGCGATCATTCGCGACCTCGTCGCGCGCCAGCCGTTCGACGACCAGGGCGTCTATTTCCAGGTCACGCGCGGCGTGGCCAAGCGCGACCACTCGTTCCCGAAGGGCGTGGCGCCCACGGTATTCATGATGAGCAACCCGCTGCCGCTGCCGTCGCGCGAGCAGGTCGACAACGGCGTGGCCGTCGTCACCGCCGACGACAACCGCTGGCATCGCTGCGACCTGAAGACGATCTCGCTCCTCGGCAACGTGCTGCATGCGCCAGCTCGCGACCGACCAGGGCGCCGTCGAGACGGTGATGTTCCGCGACGGCTTCCTGACCGAGGCCTCGGCGTCCAACGTCCTGGTCGTGAAGGACGGCACGATCGTCGTGCCGCCCAAGGACAACCACATCCTGCCCGGCATCACCTACGACGCCACGATGGAGTTCGCCCGCGAGGCGGGCATTCCGCTGACGGTGCGTCCGGTGTCGAAGGCGGAAGCGCTGTCGGCGGACGAGCTGTGGCTGTCGTCGTCGACCAAGGAAGTCCTCGCGATCACCACGGTCGACGGCAAGCCGTTCGCGGGCGGCAAGCCGGGGCCGATCTTTCGTAAAATGTGGGACGTCTTCCAGACCATGAAGCCGAGGGTTCCCAAGGCGGCCTGATACACTTTTCGCCATGCCTGCGCTCCAGCGCATCATCGCCGACCGCTACGGCGGCCGCGACCTGCCGATCACGCTCGTGCTCCCCGACGGCGCGCGGGTGCCGCTGTCGGCGACGCCGGCGGTGGAAGTGGTTGCCCGCACCTGGAGGGGCCTGCAGGCGCTCGCCAAGCCGGCGCTCGGATCGCTCGCCCGCGCGTACGTCCACGGCGACATCGATTTCTCCGGCAGCGCGCGCAGGGTGCTCGGCATCGCGGAGTCGATGGTCGGCGCCGTGGACCACGGCCGGGAGAAGCTGGGGCAGCGCTTCAAGACCTTCCTGCACCAGCGCCGCCCCAACCGCAGCAACATCGCGCACCACTACGACGTCAGCAACGCGTTCTACCGCATGTGGCTCGACCAGCGCATGGTGTACTCGTGCGCGTACTTCCAGGACGAAGCGCAGTCGCTCGACGACGCGCAGGTCGCGAAGCTCGACCACATCTGCCGCAAGCTGCGCCTCGCGCCCGGCGAGAGCTTCCTCGACATCGGCTGCGGCTGGGGCGGGCTCGTCTTCCACGCCGCCGAGAACTACGGCGTGCACGCGCACGGCATCACGCTGTCGCAGAACCAGTACGAGCACGTGTCGCGCGAGATCGTCGCGCGACGCCTGACGGGTCACGTGAAGGTCGAGCTGCGCGACTACCTCGATCTGCCGGAGGATGCGGTCTACGACAAGGTCGCGAGCGTGGGCATGTTCGAGCACGTCGGCGTCGCCCGCTTTCCGAAGTACTTCGGCAAGATCTACAGCGTGCTGAAGCCGGGCGGCATGGTGCTCAACCACGGCATCACCCATACCGCAGTTCGCGGGCATCAGCCTCGGCAGCGGCATCGGCGAGTTCGTCGAGGATTACGTGTTCCCCGGCGGCCAGCTCACGCACGTGTCCAGGGTGATCGAGGGCATGGGCCGCGAGGGGCTCGAATGCATCGATGCCGAGGCGTTGCGCGAGCACTACGCCAAGACGCTGTGGCACTGGGTCGACCGCCTCGAAGCGCACGCCGACGAAGCCCGCAAGGAAGTGGGCGAGGAGCGCTTCCGCGTGTGGCGCATCTACATGGCCGGCTCGGCCCACGCGTTCGACCGCGGATGGCTCTCGCTGTGGCAGCTTCTCGGCGGCAAGCCGCACGCCGACGGGCGCCTGCCCCATCCGCTCACGCGGGAGTACATGTACCGCCAGCGCGTAGTTGCAATCGACGATGGCCGACCGCATATTGACCCGATGACCTCGAAGCCCGACCCCAGCCTCGACGCCCTGCATACCGAAGAAAAGGAAGCCGGGCTCACGTTTCCGACCGCGTTCCCCATCAAGATCATGGGCCGGACGCAGGACGGATTCGCGCAGGCGATGAGCGAGATCGTGCAGAAGCACGCGCCCGATTTCGATCCCGCCACGCTCGAGATGCGCGCCTCGAAGGAAGGCAACTGGCTGTCGGTGACCGCGACCGTCAACGCGACGTCGCGCGAGCAGCTCGACAACCTGTACCGCGAGCTGGTCGCGCATCCGATGGTCAAGATGGTTCTGTAGCACGCGCCGATGATCGTCCGCGCCCTCGGCGCCACCGAGTACGCGACGACGTGGCACGCGATGCAGCGCTTCGCCGACGAGCGCGACGCGAAAACCGAGGACGAGCTTTGGCTCACGGAGCATCCGGCGATCTACACGCTGGGCCTGGCCGGCCGTCGCGAGCACGTGCTGCGCGATAACGGGATACCGACCGTCAAGGTCGACCGCGGCGGCCAGGTGACGTACCACGGTCCCGGCCAGCTCGTCGCTTACACGCTCGTCGACCTTCGTCGCGCGCGCATGAGCATCCGCGACATGGTCCGGAGGCTCGAGGGTGCGGTGATAGAATGGCTCTCGACGCACGGCATTGCCGCGTACGGCAAAGTCGACGCGCCGGGCGTGTACGTCGCGCGCGACGCCACCGAGGCGAAAATTGCGGCGCTGGGTCTTCGCGTGCGCAGGCATTCCACCTATCACGGGCTCGCGGTCAACGTCGCGATGAATCTCGCTCCCTTCGACGACATCGATCCCTGCGGCTATCCGGGCCTCGCGGTGACGCAGCTCGCCGACTTCGGTGTCGCGCGTACTGTCGCGCAAGCGGGCGAGGAACTGACGCCGTTTCTACGGGCGAAACTATCGTGAGCATCGACAACGCTGCGGGCGTCAAGCACAAGGGCGACGGCAAGACGTCGCGCATCCCGATCAAGGTCGTTGCGGCAGAGACCCTCAAGAAGCCCGAGTGGATTCGCGTGCGCGCCGGGGGATCGCCGCGCTTCTACGAGATCAAGCGCATCCTGCGCGAGCACAACCTCCATACGGTGTGCGAGGAAGCGTCGTGCCCGAACATCGGCGAGTGCTTCGGCAAGGGCACGGCGACGTTCATGATCATGGGCGACATCTGCACGCGGCGCTGCCCGTTCTGCGATGTCGGACACGGGCGGCCGCTGCCGCTCGACGCCGAGGAACCGGTCAATCTCGCGAAGACGATCGCGGCCCTGAAGCTCAAGTACGTGGTGATCACGAGCGTGGACCGCGACGACCTGCGCGACGGCGGAGCGGGTCACTTCGTCGATTGCATCCGCGCCGTGCGCGAGCACTCGCCGCAAACGCAAATAGAAGTGCTGGTGCCCGACTTTCGCGGGCGCCTCGAGCGCGCGCTCGAGATCCTCGTCGCGGCGCCGCCGGACGTGATGAATCACAACCTCGAGTCCGTGCCGCGCCTGTACAAGCAAGTGCGGCCCGGCTCCGACTATGCGCACTCGCTTCGGTTGCTGCGCGAGTTCAAGGCGCACGTGCCGCGGCGTGCCGACCAAATCGGGACTGATGGTCGGGCTGGGCGAGACCGACGACGAGATTCGCGAGGTCATGCGCGACATGCGCGCGCACGACATCGACATGCTCACGATCGGACAATATCTCCAGCCCTCGAAGAACCACTTGCCCGTGCTGCGTTACGTGCACCCCGACACGTTCGCGGCATTCGAGAGCGAAGCGCATGTGCTCGGATTCCGGCATGCCGCAGTGGGCGCGCTCGTCCGCTCGTCGTATCACGCGGACAAGCAGGCGGAAGAAGTTCTCCGGTAGTTTGTACCGTACACTTGCGGCCGGGCCTACCGGCCCGAAACCACTCCGCGCGGACCCACCGGTCCGCCAACGCAACGTTACTGGGGGAATCACCATGAAGTACAAAGCGTTGTATTCGTGCGCATTCGCGGCGCTGTTCGCCGTGACCTCCGCGCACGCGATCGACCCGAATGCGTTGCCGGATACGCATCCGGGCAGCAAGCACGACAACGCCGAGCATCCGCTCGGCAAGAAGCAGGCGGAGCTTGCGCACGCAGGGCCTGCACAAGGTGCTCAAGGGACAAGCCCAGGGCAGGGCGAGCAACAAGGTCGTGCAGGTGGCCAAGGGCCAGTACGTCGAGCTCGCGCGGCAGGGCGAGGACAAGATCTTCACGATCGTCGGTCAGTTCGGTCCGAACGACTCGCCGTTCAACGTTCTGAAGTCCGGCATCCCGGGCCCGGTCCGCAATTCGATTCCGCAACCGGATCGCACGAAGGACAACACGACGATCTGGACGCCCGATTTCAACCAGGCGTACTACACGAACCTGCTGTTCTCCGGCGCGCCGGGTGCGGTGTCGATGCGCAATTTCTACATCGAGCAATCGTCGAACCGCTACACAGTCACCGGCGACGTCACCGATTGGGTCCAGGTGCCCTACAACGCAGCGCACTATGGCCGCAACTACTGCGGCAGCATCATCTGCGGCAGACGTGGCAATTCGTCCGCGATGCGGCGAACGCCTGGTACAACGCGCAGATCGCGGCCGGCAAGACGCTGGCCCAGATCAACGCGTACCTGTCGCAGTTCGACGTCTGGGATCGCTACGACTACAACGGCGACGGCAACTTCAACCAGCCCGACGGCTACATCGACCACTTCCAGATCGATCCACGCGGGAGAAGGCGAGGAGACCGACGGCGGCGCGCAGGGAACCGACGCGATCTGGAGCCATCGCTGGTATGCCTACTACGACGCGACCGGACCCGACGGGACCTGGGTTCGCACGGTTCGGCGGCGTCCGCATCGGACAGAGCAACTACTGGATCGGCGACTACACGGTCGAGCCGGAGAACGGCGGCGTCGGCGTGTTCGCGCACGAGTTCGGTCACGACCTCGGGCTGCCGGACCTCTACGACACGAGCGGCAACGTCGGCGGCGCGGAGAACTCGACCGGGTTCTGGACGCTCTATTCGAGCGGCTCGTACGGCAGCACCGGCATCCCTTCGGAGGGCATCGGCAGCAAGCCGGTCCCGATGAGCGCGCTACGAGAAGATCTTCCTCGATTGGTCGAACTACGAGGTCGTACAGCGCCGGACAGCAGGCGTCGACCAAGCTCGGCCCCTCGCACGGCCAATACCAAGCAGGCGCAGCAGCTCATCGTGCTGCTGCCCGACAAGCATGTCCAGACGCAGGTCGGCGCTCCGTACGCGGGTGCGCTCCAGTACTACTCGGGCGCGGGCAACAACCTCGACAACAGGATGACGCGCCAAGTCACGCTTCCGGCGGGCGCGACGATCAGCGCGAAGGTGAGGTACGACATCGAGCTCGACTGGGACTACGCGTATCTCACGATCGACGGCGCCCCGGTTGCGACCAACCTCTCGACGAACACGAGTCCCAACGGCCAGAATTTCGGCAACGGGATTACCGGGACTTCGGCGGGTTGGGTCACCCTGACGGCGAACCTTCCGGCGGGTACGCACACGATCGGCTTCCGTTACTGGACCGACGGTGCCACCGCAGGGCAAGGGTTCTTCGTCGACGACATCGCGATCACCGGGCAAGCGCTCGACGGCGCCGAGACCGATCCCGGCTGGGCGTATGTCGGGTTCTCGCGTGTCGGCCCCTCGGTGGACAACGGGTACTTCAACGCCTACTTCGCCGAGTACCGCATCTACAGCGGCTACGACGCGTCGCTCAAGACGGGTCCCTACAACTTCGGATTCCCCGCCACCAAGCCGAACTGGGTCGAGCACTACCCGTACCAGGACGGCCTGCTGATCTGGTACTACGACACGTCGTTCCCGGACAACAACATCGGCGACTACTGCGCGGCCGGCCGTTGCGGCGGGCTGTACCTGCCGGTGGACGCGCATCCGACGCTCATGATCCGGCCGGACAACGGCAACGCATGGCGCCCGCGCTTCCAGTCGTACGACTCGACCTTCGGGCTCGATCCGACCGACAAGATCTGCCTGACCGCGAGCGATATCTTCCAGGCCTGCTACGGTCCGCAGGCGGCCGTTCCGCTGTTCAACGACATGCTCGACTGGTGGGTCCCGCCCAATCCGGCGATCAACCACTTCGGCTGGTCGGGCGTCAACGTGCCGAAGACGGGGACGACGATCCGCGTGGTCAGCACGTCGGCGCACGACAACTTCATGCAGGTGCACGTCAACAAGTAACGCGACGCCGCTAGCGCGTCATGCGTGGGCCGGGAGCGATCCCGGCCCATTTCGTTGATGACGTCAGGCGGCGCGCGGCAGCGGCGCGCCCTTGGGCCACAAGAGCCACATCCGCCCGTCCTGCCGCATGCGCCCGGCTTCGCGTCCGGCCTGCGTGCCGAATCCCCAGAAGAAGTCCGCGCGCACGGGCCCGCGAATCGCACCGCCGGTGTCTTGCGCCATGGTGAGTCGTTGCAGCGGTGCGCTCGACGACGGCCTGGTCGTCGCGAGATAAACGGGCGCACCGAGCGGCACGTGGCGCGCATCGACCGCGATCGTTCGCTCGGCGAGCAACGGCACGCCGAGCGAGCCGAGCGGACCGTCGATCGCCGCATCGAGCGATCCTGCTGGCGGCTTCGGCAGTTCCCGGAAAAACACGTAACTCGGATTCTCGTCGAGCAGCGCGCGCGCTTCGGAAGGATGCGCGTGCACCCAGCTCCTGATCGCCTGCATCGACGCGGTATCGCGCGTCATCTCGCCGCGGTCGATGAGCACGCGCGCCACCGACCGATATGGATGACCGTTCTGGTCCGCGTAGCCGAGTCGCATCACCGAGCCGTCGTTGAGCGCGATGCGTCCCGAGCCCTGGATCTCGAGGAAGAACGCCTCGACGGGATCGGCGACGTAGGCCAGCGCCTTGCCGTTGACGGGCGCTGCGCCGCGTTCGATGTCCGCGCGAGGCCAGTACGGCACCACCTTGCGGCCCTCGACGCGGCCGCGCACGCGCTTGTCCTTGAGCTCGGGATACAGCGTCGAAAGGTCGACGACGAGCAGATCGTCCGGAATGCCGTACAACGCGATCGTGTATTGCGCGGTCGGCGTGCGCGATCCTTCGAGCAGCGGCTCGTAGTAGCCGGTGACGAGACCCGCGTCGCCGCCCTCGTCGTTGGCGATTCTGTATGGGCTAAAATGCTCCATGAAAAAAGCGCGGACCGCCGCCGTGCTCGTGCCGTCGACGCGCGACGCCGCATCGCACGGCGCTTTCCATGGCGACGGCGATCTCGTCGCCAGCGTCCTGCATCCGACCACGAACGCGGGCCACGCTTGCGCGACGTCGTCGTCGCCCCAGCCCGGCAATTCCCGCCAGTCGACGGGCGTGAAGCGGGCGACGGGCGCCGCCGGCGCGAGTCACTGGCGGCGGTGCGGGCGGCACCGTCTGGCATCCCGCGAGAATGACGAAGAGTGCCGCGACCGCAGCTCGCAGATGGTGATGCATGACGTGGATCTTCCTCGAAGCCTTGCTCGCGCTCGCAGTCGCGATTGGTATCGTGTGGTGGACGATGTCTGCGCGGCGCAAGCCGGGCGACGACGAGTGACGGAAGCCTAGTGAAGCGTACGCGGCACCGACAGCGTGAACGGCGGGATCGCCGCGTCGAACGTGTGCCCGTCGTCGGCACGCATATGGTAAGTGCCGTGCATCGTTCCCACGGACGTGCCGATCGAGGCTCCGCTCGAGTACTCGAAGCTCTCGCCGGGCTGCAGCAACGGCTGCTGGCCGACGACTCCCAGCCCCTTCACTTCCTGGACGCGATGCTCGCCATCGGTGATGATCCAGTGCCGGCTCACGAGCTGGGCGGCGACCTCGCCCGTGTTGGTGATGGTGATCGTGTAGCTGAACACGAAGTGGTCCTTGGCTGGATCGGATTGATCGGCCACGTACGACGCCTTCGGCACGACGGTGATTTCGTAACGCTTGCTTTGCGCCATTGCGGCCGATTATAGCCTCCATGCCCACGCCATTTCGCATCGCGCCCTCGATCCTGTCCGCGGACTTCGCGCGCCTCGGCGAGGAAGTCCACAAGGTGATCGACGCCGGCGCCGATCTCATTCACTTCGACGTGATGGACAACCATTACGTTCCGAATCTCACCATCGGCCCGCTGGTCTGCGAAGCGCTGAAGCCGCACTGCACCGTTCCCATCGACGTGCATCTCATGGTGAAGCCGGTGGACCGCATCGTCCCCGACTTTGCGCGCGCCGGTGCCGACAACATAAGCTTTCATCCCGAGGCGAGCGAGCACGTCGACCGCACGATCGGCCTCATCCGCGAGCACGGGTGTACCGCAGGTCTCGTTTTCAATCCGGCGACGCCACTCGATTGGCTCATGCACACGATCGACAAGCTCGACCTCGTGCTCATCATGTCGGTGAACCCGGGCTTCGGCGGGCAGTCGTTCATCCCGCATGCGCTGGAGAAGTTGAAAGCCGCCCGCAAGCTCGTCGACATGGCGATGCAGCGTACCGGGCGCACCATCCACCTCGAAGTCGACGGCGGCGTGAAAGCGGACAACATCCTGTCGATCGCGCGGGCCGGCGCAGACACGTTCGTCGCGGGCAGCGCGATCTTCGCCTCGCCCGACTATCGCGGCACAATGGCGCACATGCGGCAGGAGCTCGCCAAATCGGCCGTGGTATAGTCAAATTTCCATGCACTTCGACGTATTCCCTTCCCTGCCGAGCACCGCCGTTGCGGTGTGGTGGCGCGCGGGTGAGTGGCGCTGGCGGCGCCTCTCCTAGTTCCCGCGCGTCCTGCGTCGCACGCCCGAGTTCCAAGCGACGCCAAAATCAGGAAGAACGGAAGTCGAAATGATCACCGAAGCGGAGTTCCGCGCGCTCGCCGCGAAAGGCCACAACCGCATCCCGCTCGTCGAGGAAGTCTTCGCCGACCTCGACACGCCGCTGTCGCTGTACCTCAAGCTCGCCAACGCACCGTATTCGTTCCTGCTGGAATCGGTGGTCGGCGGCGAGCGATTCGGACGTTACTCGTTCATCGGATTGCCGGCGAAGGTGCGCGTGATCGCACGCGGCCGCGCCGTCGAGGTGGTCGATGGCGAGCGCGTGATCGAGACGTTCGACGGCGATCCGCTCGCGTTCGTCGAGCAGTACCGGTCGCGCTTCAAGGCAGCGCCGCTTCCCGGTCTGCCTCGCTTCTGCGGCGGCCTTGCCGGCATCTTCGGCTACGACGTGGTGCGACACGTCGAGACGCGGCTTGCGCACTCGGGCAAGCCGCCGACGCCCGGTCTCGCGGACGTGCCCGATCTCCTCCTGCTGCTCACCGAAGAGCTTGCGGTCGTCGATAACCTGAAGGGCAAGATATCGCTCATCGTTTACGCCGATCCTGCGCATGCCGACGCGTACGCACGCACGCGCGAGCGGTTGACGGCGCTTCGCCGCAAGCTGCGCGAGCCGGTGCAGATCCCCCTTGCAACGGGCACTGCGAAGACGACGGCCACGAGCCAGTTCGGCGAGGAGAACTTCAAAGAAGCCGTTGCGCGCGCGAAGGAATACATCGCCGCCGGCGACATCATGCAAGTGGTGATTTCGCAGCGCATGACGATGCCGTTCGACGCCTCTCCGCTGTCGCTCTACCGCGCGCTGCGCTCGCTCAATCCCTCGCCGTACATGTTCTATTACGACTTCGGGGACTTTCACGTCGTGGGCGCGTCGCCGGAGATCCTCGTGCGCAAGGAAGGCGATACCGTCACGCTGCGCCCGATCGCCGGCACACGTCCGCGCGGCGCAACGCGCGAGGCGGACGAGGCGCTCGCCGCGGAGCTCGCCGCGGACCCCAAGGAGCTCGCCGAGCACGTGATGCTGCTCGACCTCGGTCGCAACGACGTCGGCCGTGTCGCGCAAATCGGCAGCGTGAGAGTCGCCGACCGCATGATCATCGAGCGCTATTCGCACGTGATGCACATCGTGAGCAACGTCGAGGGCACGCTGCGCCCTGGCCTCACGAGCATCGACGTGCTGCGCGCGGCGTTTCCCGCGGGAACGGTGAGCGGGGCCCCCAAGGTGCGCGCGATGGAGATCATCGACGAGCTCGAGCCGACGAAGCGCGGCATCTATTCGGGCGCGGCGGGATACCTGAGCTTCCAGGACGACATGGACACGGCGATCGTGCTGCGCACCGCGGTGCTGAAGAACGGCGTGCTCTACGCGCAAGCGGGCGGGGGCATCGTGCACGACTCGTCTGCGGAAGGAGAGTGGCAGGAGACGCTGAACAAGCTGCGGGCAGTGCTAAGGGCCGCGGAAATGGTGCAGCAAGGATTGGACGATGAATAGGGAACCAACGCCATGCTGCTCATGATCGACAACTACGACAGCTTCACCTACAACCTCGTGCAGTACCTGGGCGAGCTGGGCGCCGACGTGCGCGTCTTTCGCAACGACGCGATCACGCTGGACGAGGTCGCGGCGATGAACCCCGACCAGATCGTCGTCTCGCCCGGGCCCTGCACGCCGAGCGAGGCGGGCATCAGCGTGTCGCTCATCCAGCGATTCGCGGGCGAGATTCCGATCCTCGGCGTTTGCCTCGGCCACCAGGCCATCGGGCAGGCGTTCGGCGGGCGCATCGTGCGCGCGCAGCGCGTGATGCACGGCAAGTTGTCTCCCGTGACGCACGACGACCGCGGGGTATTTGCGGGCGTGCCGTCGCCGTTCCCGGTGACGCGCTACCATTCCCTCGCCATCGAGCGCGCGAGCATGCCCGCGGATCTCTCGGTCACGGCGACCTCGGACGACGGCGAGATCATGGGGGTGCGCCATCGGACGCTCGCGGTCGAAGGCGTACAGTTCCATCCCGAGGCGATCCTGACCGAGCATGGAAAGCACATGCTCGGCAACTTCCTGGAGGGGCGGCGATGAAAATGGCGATTGCGCTCATCGTGAGCACGGCAATGAGCGGCGCTGCCATGGCAGGCGCGCTCGACGAGTGCCTGATCCGCGGCGATCAGCCTGCCGTGACCCGCTGTCTGGTCGAGGCGGACAAGGAAACGCAGGCCGCGCTTCACAAAGCGGAGGGGGACGTCGGCAAGCGCGCACGCGATATCGACGCCGCGACCGGCCGCGCGCCTGCCGCTCCCGCGCTCGCCAAGTCGATGCGGGCCTTCACGGACTACAAGAAGGCGCAGTGCGACTTCGTCCGCGCCATGTACTCGACCGGCAGCGGCGGGGAACAGGCGCAGCTCGGCTGCATGATCGACCTCACGCGCCGGCGCGTGCGCGAGCTTCAACCCTAGGCAGCGGCCATGTCCATCTCAGTGCAGGAGGCGCTCCAGCGCACCATCGAGCATCGCGAGATCTTCCACGACGAGATGCTCTCGATCATGCGCCAGATCATGAGTGGGGAAGTGTCGCCAGTGATGATTGCGGCGCTCACCATCGGGTTGCGCGTCAAGAAGGAGACGATCGGCGAGATCGCGGCTGCTGCCCAGGTCATGCGCGAGCTCTCGACCAAGGTCGAAGTTGCCGACAGGGCGGGCCTCGTCGACATCGTCGGCACCGGCGGCGATGCCGCGCACACGTTCAACATCTCGACGGCGTCGATGTTCGTTGCCGCCGCCGCGGGGGCACGCGTGGCCAAGCACGGCAACCGCTCCGTGTCGTCGAAGTCGGGTAGCGCGGACGTGCTCGAAGCGCTCGGCGCCAACATCCAGCTTTCTCCGGAGGCGGTCGCGACCTGCATTGCCGAGACCGGCATGGGATTCATGTTCGCGCCGAACCACCACGCGGCCATGAAGCATGCGGCGCCGGTGCGGCGCGAGCTCGGCGTGCGCACCATCTTCAACATCCTGGGGCCGCTCACCAATCCGGCGGGTGCGCCGAACCAGCTGATCGGCGTCTTCCATCCGGACCTCGTCGGCATCCACGTCCGCGTGCTGCAGCGGCTCGGTGCGGACCACGTGCTCGTCGTCTACGGCAAGGACGGGATGGACGAGGTGTCACTCGGCGCGGCGACGATGATCGGCGAGCTCAAGGACGGCGAGATCCACGAGTATGAGATCCATCCGGAAGACTTCGGCCTGTCGATGAAGTCCAACCGCGGGCTCAAGGTGACCGGCGCCGCGGAATCGAAGGAAATGGTGCTCGAGGCGGTGTCCAACGTCGAAGGCACGCCGCGCGAGATCGTAACGCTCAACGCCGCGACCGCCCTGTACGCGGCCAACGTCGCGCGATCGATCGGCGACGGCATCGAGCGCGCCCGCGCGGCGCTCGCGAGCGGCGCCGCCAAGCGCAAGCTCGAGTCGTTCGTCGCGACGACGCAAAAGCTCGGGACGTAGTGAGCGCGCCGGGCCGTCCCAAGCGCGAACAGGTCCCGAAGCGCGATAGCGCGGAGGGTAATTCAACCCCTGACGTTGCGGTGCGGCGTGCGCGCCCGGAAGACGTGCCGCGGCTCGCGGCATGGAACGCGCAGCTCATCCGCGACGAGCACAACGACGCGGCCGCGCCGCCCGACGAGATCGAGCCGCGGCTTCGCGACTGGCTTGCCAAGGACTACGTCGCCTGCGTGTTCGAAGCGGACGAGATCCCCTTCGGCTACGCGATCTTTCGTGAATTGCACGATTGCGTGCACCTGCGCCACTTCTTCGTGGAAGCGGCGTTCCGGCGTCGGGGCTTCGGCCGGTGCGCGTTCCTGCACATGCGCGAGACGTTCCCGCGCGGCAAGCGCGTGCTCGTGGAAGTGCTCGTGGCGAACGCGGTCGGCGCGGCGTTCTGGAAGAGCGTCGGCTTCGAGCCGCGCTATCTCGGAATGCAATTGAACCCTGGAGAGTGAAGCTTGGCGCACAGCGATATCCTCGAGAAAATCATCGCGACGAAGCAGGAGGAAGTGATTGCCGCGCAGGTCGCGCGGCCGTTCGCCGATGTCGACGCGCAGGCGCGCACGATGCCCGCGGCGCGCGGCTTTACGCGCGCGCTGCGCGACAAGATCGCGCAATCGCGCCCCGCGGTAATCGCCGAGATCAAGAAGGCGAGCCCGAGCAAGGGCGTCCTGCGCGAGGCGTTCGATCCGCCGGCCATTGCCGCGTCTTACGAGCGCGCGGGAGCGGCGTGCCTGTCCGTTCTCACCGACAAGCCGTTCTTCCAGGGCGCGGCCGAATATCTCGCGCAGGCGCGCGATGCGTGCGCGCTGCCCGCGCTGCGCAAGGAATTCATCGTCGACGAATACCAGGTCGCGGAATCGCGCGCGCTCGGCGCCGATGCGATCCTCCTCATCGCCGCGGCGCTCGAGGACGCGCAGATGGCCGCGCTCGAACGTTGCGCGCACGACTACGGCATGGACGTGCTGGTCGAAGTCCACGACGCGGCGGAGCTTGCGCGAGCGTTGGAGCTGTCGACCAAGCTCATCGGCATCAACAATCGCAACCTGCGCAATTTCAGCGTTACCCTCGACACGACCTTCAATCTGCTGCCACGCGTCCCGGCCGACCGCCTGGTCGTGACCGAAAGCGGCATCGTTACCCCCCGCGACGTGGCGCTCATGCGTGCCAAGGGCGTGAACGCGTTTCTGGTAGGCGAGGTGTTCATGCGCGCGCCCGACCCCGGCGCCGCACTGACGGCCCTTTTCGGCTAGACTGCAGCGTTTTTCTGTCCGCTAGGGGCGATTAGTGTCGGCCATCGCCGTCGACAACGTGAGCAAGCATTGGTCGACCGCGGACGGTCAGGTGCGCGCGGTCGACGGCGTGTCGTTTTCGCTCGCCGAGGGCACGCTCAACGTGCTGCTGGGACCGTCGGGATGCGGCAAGTCGACGACGCTTCGCCTCATCGCCGGACTCGAAACGGCCGACGCGGGGACCGTCCGAATCGGCGGGCGCGACGTCACGAGGCTCCCCCCGGCGCAGCGCAACATTGCGATGGTGTTCCAGAGCTACGCGCTGTTCCCGCACTTGAGCGTGGCCGAGAACATCCTGTTCGGCCTGCGCGTGCGTCGGGTTTCGCCCGCAGACTGCGAAGCGCGGCTTGCGCGCGTTGCCGACCTCCTCGGGTTGTCGCCTCTGCTTGCGCGCAAGCCCTCGCAGCTCTCCGGCGGGCAGCAGCAGCGCGTTGCACTCGGGCGCGCGATCATCAACGAAGCGCCTGTGTGCCTCATGGACGAGCCGTTGTCGAACCTCGACGCGCAGCTTCGCGCAGAGATGCGACAGGAGATCCGTGCTCTGCAACGCAAGCTCGGCATCACCATGGTCTACGTGACGCATGACCAGGTCGAGGCGATGTCGATGGCCGATCGTGTGATCCTCATGAACAGCGGGCATATCGAGCAGAACGGCGCCCCGGTGGACCTGTACGAGCGACCGGCCAATCAGTTCGTCGCGCGGTTCATCGGCACGCCGCCCATGAACCTGCTGGCGCTCGAGCGCGGAAGCGAAGGCGCGGTGATTGCGGGGTCGGAGGGCCCCGCCGTATTGCCCTCGGAATTCGCGCGCGGCAAGCTCGGGATCCGTCCGGAACATATCGTGCTCGACTTCTCGCGCGGAGTTCCCGCGACGGTGGAATCGGTCGAATACCTGGGGGGCGACTCGCTGCTCGGTTGCGCGATCGGTGGTCAGCCGCTCGCGGTACGCGTGCAGGGCAGCGTTGGGTTGTCGCCCGGCGACACCGCGCGCCTCACGTGGGCGGCGGGCGCGCAGCATTTCTTTGCGGAGGACGGAACGCGCCACGACATCGGCGCGCGCCGCGATGCCGCCACTTTGTTGGCCTAGCAACGTTCGGGAGGAAAGGCAATGATGGATCGATGGATGCGACGCGCGATCGCGGCGTTCGCGGGCGCGCTGATGCTGGCCGCCGGCGCGGTGCAGGCGCAAACGGAAGTGTCGTTCTACTACCCCGTCGCCGTTGGCGGGCCGATCACGAAGATCATCGACGGATACGCCGCGAGCTTCGAGAAAGAGAACCCCGGCATCAAGCTCAAGCCGATCTATTCGGGCAGTTACCAGGAGTCGATCACCAAGGCGCTCACCGCGGTGAAGAGCGGCGAGCCGCCGGTGATGTCGATCCTCCTGTCGACGGACATGTATACGCTGATCGACGAGGACGCGATCGTTCCGTTCGACCCGCTCATCAAGACGGCGGACGACAAGGCGTGGCTCAAGTCTTTCTACCCCGCGTTCATGGAGAACAGCCAGACCGGCGGCAAGACGTGGGGCATTCCGTTCCAGCGCTCGACCATCGTGCTGTACTACAACAAGGAGATGTTCAAGGAGGCCGGGCTCGATCCCAACAAGCCGCCCGAGACCTGGACGCAGATGCGCGAGTATGCGCAGAAACTCACCAAGCGCGACGCGTCCGGCAAAGTCACGCAGTGGGGCGTGCAGATTCCGTCGTCGGGCTTCCCCTATTGGCTGTTCCAGGGACTCGCGATCGAGAACGGCGCGCAGCTCATGAACCCGGCGGGCACTCAGACGTTCTACGACACGCCGGAGGTGATCGGCGCGCTGCAGTACTGGCTCGATCTCATCAACAAGTACAAGGTGCATCCGGAAGGCATCGTCGAGTGGGGCACGACACCGAAGGACTTCTTCGAGAAGAAGGTGGCGATGATCTGGACCACGACCGGCAACCTGACCAACGTGAAGAGCAACGCCAAGTTCGACTTCGGCGTGGCGATGCTGCCCGCACAGAAGCAGCGCGGCAGCCCGACCGGCGGCGGCAACTTCTATATCTTTGCGAAGTCGACGCCGGCGCAGCGCGAGGCGGCGATGAAGTTCATCAAGTGGGTGACCTCGCCCGAGCGCGCGGCGCAATGGGGCATCGAGACGGGTTACGTCGCGGTGCGCGCGGACGCGTGGGACACGCCGGTGATGAAGAAGTACGTCGACGGCTTTCCGCCGGCCGCGGTTGCGCGCGACCAGCTCAAGTTCGCGAAGGCGGAGTTGTCCACGCACGACAACCAGCGCGTGACGAAGGCCTTGAACGACGGGCTGCAGGCTGCGCTGACGGGGACCAAGACGCCGGAGCAGGCGATGAAGGACGCGCAGACGCAATCTGAGCGGATCCTGCGGACGTATCGGAGGTAGTGCTAGGAACCGCGACCCCTCACCCCGACCCTCTCCCCGCACGCGGGGAGAGGGGATGGTGGGGTCATCCGCAAAGACGATGCCGCTTCGAGTCGCCACGGCCCATACTCCCTCTCCCCGCGTGCGGGGAGAGGGCAGGGGTGAGGGGAACCGAGAGAGCACGCACATTGCGCCGGTCGCAGACGGATGCCGAAGCGAAGCTTTGGTGGCACCTTCGCGATCGGCGGTTGGGCGGTTTCAATTTTCGCCGCCAGGTGCCGATGGGGCCGTTCATCGTTGACTTCATTTGCCTCGAAGCCCGGTTTGTCGTGGAGCTCGACGGCGGTCAGCATGTTGAGCATGCCAGGTACGATGAGCGGCGAACACGCTTCCTCGAATCGCTAGGGTTTGAACGTCGTGAGATATTGGAACGACGACGTGCTTCTTCGCATCGACGAAGTCCTCGAGCACTTGTTGTCACGAATCCTTATCCCTCACCCCAGCCCTCTCCCCGCAAGCGGTGAGAGGGAGGACATCGGCGCATGACCCGCACCACGCAATGGATCTACGGCTGGCTGCTGCTGCTGCCGGCGATGGCGCTGCTCGTGCTCTTCACGCACTACCCGGCGGTCGCCACCGTGTGGCAGAGCTTCTTCTCGACCCCCAAGGGCAGCCGCAGCGCCGTGTTCGTAGGGCTCGAGAACTACGAGCAACTCGTTGCCGACGAAGTGTTCTGGCAATCGCTGTCGAACAACTTCTGGTACGCGCTAGGCACCATCCCGCTGTCCATCGTCATCGCGATCGTGATGGCGCTCTGGGTCAACGAGCGCATCGCGGGGCGCGGCGTGCTGCGCCTCGCCTACTTCACGCCGACGATCCTGCCGATGATCGCGGTGGCCAACATCTGGCTCTTCTTCTACACGCCCGAGTACGGATTGCTCGAGCAGTTCCTCGGCCTGTTCGGCGCCCATAGCCACAACTGGCTCGGCAGCAAGAGCACGGCGCTGCCCGCGCTCATGGTCGTGACGATCTGGAAGGAAGCCGGCTTCTTCATGATCTTCTACCTCGCGGCGCTCCAGTCGATGTCGCCGCATCTTGCGGAAGCCGCCGCCATCGAAGGCGCGTCGCGCTGGTATTACTTCAGGCGCGTCACGTTCCCGCTGCTCATGCCCACGACGCTGTTCGTGCTCGTCAACGCCGTCATCAACGCGTTTCGCCTCGTCGACCACATCGTCGTCATGACGCGCGGCGGGCCGGACAACGCCACCGCGCTTCTGCTGTACTACGTCTACGAGGTCGGCTTCCGGTTCTGGGACACGGCATACGCCGCCGTGCTCACCGTCGTGCTGCTCGTCATCCTGGGACTCGTCGCGCTCGCGCAGTTCTTCTTCCTCGAGCGCAAGGTGCATTACCAGTGACGTCGATGGTCATGCAACCGCAAGGCGTAGTGCGCGGCCTCGAAACCGCGGCCGCATGGCTCCTGGGCTTCCTTTGGGTGCTGCCGCTGGCCTACGCGGTCTGGACGGCATTCCATCCCGCGGAATTCTCGACGCGCTTCCTGCTGACGGCGCCGTTGACGCTCGAAAACTTCGCGAGGGCCTGGGACGCGGCGCCGTTCGCGCGTTATTTCGTCAACACCGTGATTCTTTGCACGATGGTGCTCGTGGCGCAGCTGGTGCTCGTGACGCTCGCCGCGTATGCGTTCGCGCGCTTCGAATTCCCGGGGCGCAACGTGCTGTTCGCCCTCGTGCTCGTGCAGCTCATGATCATGCCGGACGTGCTGATCGTCGAGAACTACCGCACGATGACGTTGCTCGGCCTCAAGGACACCATCCTCGCCATCGGCCTGCCCTACATGGCGAGTGCATTCGGCATCTTCCTCTTGCGCCAGGCGTTCAAGGTCGTCCCGCGCGAGCTCGACGAGGCGGCGCGCGTCGAGGGCTGCACGCCGCTGCAGGTGCTCTGGAAAGTGTATGTGCCGCTCGCGCGCCCGACCTACCTCGCGTACGCCCTCGTCAGCGTGAGCTACCACTGGAACAACTTCCTGTGGCCGCTGATCATCACGAACTCGGTCGAAGCGCGACCGGTGACCGTCGGACTGCAGGTGTTCTCGGCGACGGATCAAGGACTCGATTGGTCGGTCATCACGGCAGCGACGCTTCTCAGCACCGCGCCGCTGCTGATCGCGTTCCTGCTCTTCCAAAAACAGTTTGTCCAATCCTTCATGCGTGCCGGAATCCGTTGAAATGAAGCTCATCACCTGGAATGTCCAATGGTGCCGCGGCGTCGACCAGAAGGTCGATCCCGCGCGCGTAATCGCCGACGCGAAGCGCATCGCCGACTTCGACGTCCTTTGCCTGCAGGAGATTGCCGACAACTTCGCGGATCCGCTCCTCGGCGGCAGCAACGGGGAAGACCAATTTGCCGTGCTCGCCTCGCTTCTGCCCGGCTACACCGCGGTTCCGGGCGTGGCGGTCGACCAGCTGGGACCGAACGGAACGCGACGGCGTTTCGGCAACATGATCCTGTCGCGCCTTCCGGTGCTGCAGGCGTATCGGCACCTGCTTCCCTATCCTGCCGATCATGAAGTCGCGAGCATGCCGCGCATCGCGGTCGAGGCAGTCGTACGAGCGGATGTAGGCGACGTCCGCGTGATCACGACGCATCTCGAGTACTACTCGCTTCGCAAGCGTTCGGCGCAAGTCGAGGCGCTGCGCGCGATCTACGCCGAAGGGCATCCGTATGCCGCCAATCCTCGCGTGGGGCTCGCCGACGAAGGTCCGTATATCGCGCAGCCGCGTCCTGCGCACACCGTCATCACCGGCGACTTCAACCTCGAGCCCGACGATCCGCTGCATGGCCGGATGGAGGACGCATTCGACGACGGGACGCCGTCGCTCTTGGACGCGTGGCGCGTCGCGCATCCCGGGCAGCCACACGATCCCACGTTCCGCATCTACGAAAAGCAGGAGCCCGGCGAACCCGAGCTCCATTGCGATTTCATCTTCGTGTCGGAGGGCCTGCGCACGCGCGTCAAGAGGCTTTGGGTGGACACGGCGACGCAAGTGTCCGATCACCAGCCGGTGCTGCTGGAGCTGCGCTGACCCGTCGCGGGTGTCGCAGTGGACACCACATCGAAGCGGGTAAAATAGCGGGTTAACCGGCGCCTGGCCGCCGGTTTCGCATCGATCCCGCCACGTGACCGCCTCGCAGACGACCTCATCAGGCCTCGCCTTCACCGGCGAGCGCTTCCTCCCGGAAGTGCGCGGTGCCATCTTCTTCGAGCATTGGCACCGCTATGCGGTCACGGCGCCCCTCGTGCGCGGCAAGCGCGTGCTCGACGCCGCGTGCGGTGAAGGGTACGGCACGTCGCTCCTCGCCTCGTCGGCCGAAAGCGTCGTCGGCGTGGACGTCTCGCGCGACGCGGTCGCACATGCGAGCGAGCGCTACGCCGCAACCAACGTGCGATTCATCGCGGCATCCGTCACCCGGCTGCCGCTTGGCGACGCGAGTGTGGATGCGGTCGTGTCGTTCGAGACGATCGAGCATCTCGCCGAGCAGCGCGAGATGCTCGCGGAGTTCAGGCGCGTGCTAGCGCCTTCTGGAATCCTCGTGATCTCCTCGCCCAACCGTCCCGTCTACAACCAGGACGCCGACTCCGCCAATCACTTCCACGTGCGCGAGCTCGACCGCGAGGAGCTCGCCGATCTGCTTGGCGCGGGCTTTCCACGCCAGGCGTGGTACGCGCAGCGCGTGCTCGCGCAGTCGGCGATCTGGTCGCAGAGCGCGCCAAGCGCCAAAAGCGAGTTCGTCACGCCGGACGGCGCACGCGCGGAGCCCGCGCCGCCCATGTACTTCCTGGTGATCGCGGCCGCGGAAGACGTTGCGCTGCCCGCGCTGCCCGCCCTCTCGCTGTTCGACGACGGCGCGTCATCGCTCTGGCGCGACTACCTGCGCGCACTGACCCGCGAGCGCAAGCTCGCTTGGGACGAGATCGATGCGCGCCGCGTCGCGGAGCAGCGCTTCGCGGAAGTGGTCGCCGTACGAAACATGCTGGCCGCGGCGGAAGCGGACCGGCGCACCCAGGCGGCGCACATCGTGTCGCTCGATAGCACGCTTGCCGACACGCAAGCGCGGGCGCAGGCCGCGATCGAGCGGCTCGAGCATGAATATGCGCAGCGCGAGCGCACGTTCGCCGCGCAGCTGGCCGATGTGCAGGCCGCCCATGCGCACGCGGCGGCGGCGCACGCGCGCGAGGCCGAAGCTCACGCGCAGACGCGTACGCGCCTTGCCTATCGCGAGACCGCGCGCGGCTGGCTTCGCTTTCCTCTGATGGCGCTGCGCCAGCGCCTGGACGACAAGCGCCGATGATCGTCGACGTCGTCATTCCTTTCCAGAGCCACCCCGAGCTCCTGCGCCGATGCATCGAGAGCGTGCGCCGTTCGAAAGTCCGCACGCAATACGAAGTCATCGTGATCGACGATGGATCCACCGGGAGCGACAGCGCGCGCGCGCTGAACGACCTCGTGCAGGCGCACCGGGTTCAGGTCCTCGAGCAGCCCGCGCGGCGAGGCTTTGCCGCCGCCGTCAACCGCGGCTTCGACCTCCATCGCGATCGCGATGTCGTGGTGTTGCACTCCGATGCCGAAGTCGCCAACGATTGGCTGGACCGGCTCGTGGTGCAAGCGGGCGCGCGCGACGTGGGCGTCGTCGCGACGTTCACGAACAGCGTCGGCATCGCCACCTATCCGGTTCCGGGTGCTGCGAATCCGTTGCCCGAAGGCCAGTCGGTCGCGTCGCTCGATGCGAAGTTCGCGCGAGCCAACGCCGGCACTTCGCAGGAGCTTCCGTTCGTCGAGGGGCCGGTGCTCTATTTCCGCCGCGATTGCCTGCGCACCGTGGGCGGGCTCGACGGCAACCCGCTCGGCGGCGATTACGGCGTCGAGATCGACTTTTGCCTGCGAGCCGGCAGCGCCGGGTTCCGGCACCGCGTCGCCGGCGACGTGTTCGTCGGACACGAAGGAAACGCGTCGTTCGGCAAGCGAGAGGCGCCGGGTCTTGCGGATCGCGCGCGTCTTGCTCTCGACAAGCTGTATCCCGCGTATGCGGCGCAGCGCAAGCACATCGCGGAGCACGATCCCACGCGGCCCTACGGACGACGCGTCGACATCCTGCGACTCGCCGAGAGCGACAAGCGCATCCTCGTCTTCGTCTCGCATCCGTGGGGCGGCGGCATCCGGCGCTACATGAACGATCTCGTCGCGCTCACCGAGGAGCGTTGCGAGGTGCTCTTCCTCGAACCCGCCGTGGGCGACACGGTGAAGCTGTCATGGCCCAGGCAGGGGGAGAGCTTCGCGCTGTACTTCACGCTTCCCGCCGACCTGCCCATGCTCGCCGATACGCTGCGCACGATCGGCGCCGAGCGCTTGCATTTCCATCACGTGCACCTGCAGCCCGCGGCCATCCTCGAGCTTCCAGCCGCCGTCGGCTTGCCGTACGACTACACGCTGCACGACTACCACCCGATCTGTCCGCAGTATCACCTCGTCACGGAGGACGGGCGGTACTGCGGCGAGCCCGATGCCGCCGGCTGTGCCGCGTGCCTTGCCAAGCGCCCTCCCCAATGGGACATGGACATCACGACGTGGCGCGGCGCGTTCGCGCAACTTCTGCGCGGCGCCGACCGCGTCATCGCGCCGTCGCAGGACGTTGCTTCGCGCATGCGTCGTTACGTGCCGGATCTCGCAATCGAAGTGTGGCCGCATCCGGAGGGCATGCCCGCGCCGCTGGCGCGCATGGTGCGGGTGGGCATCCTGGGCAACCTGTCGCCCGAGAAGGGGCTTCATGTCGTCGCCGCATGCGCGCGCGACGCGCGCGAGCGCGGCCTGCCGCTCACGTTTCGCGTGCTGGGCTCGACGACCGAGCCCATTGCGCAAGCGCCCGACGCACCGCTCACGATCTACGGCCAATACGTCGACAGCGAGCTGCCGCACCTCATCGGCGAGGAAAAGCCCGACGTGCTGCTGTTCGCCGCGCAAGTTCCGGAGACGTACGCCTACACGCTGTCCGTCGCGCTGTCCTCGGGCCTTCCCATCGTTGCCTCGGCGCTCGGCGCATTCCCGGAGCGGCTCGCTGGCAACCCTCGCGGCACGACCGTGCCCTGGAACGCCCCGCCGGGCAAGTGGAATGACGCGCTGATCGCGGCCGCGACGACCCATCGCAAGGAAGAAGAGGGTCGCCACGTGTCGCGCGTGGCGAGCTGACCCCCATGGACATCGCACGCTATCGAAAGCTGTACCTGGCGCCGATCGCCCCGGTCCCTCGCGACCACGAGGCGACCGAAGCGCTACCCGCGCTCGGCGAGCAGAACTTCTATCTCAAGAAGGGCGAGGTCGAAGTCGTCCCGTTGTCGCTGCCGCAGCTCTTCGTCGCGGGCGTGGAGTGCGGCCACACGGCCGCGCGTGGCGAGCTCAAGCACCAGATCGGCAATGTCCATCAGCAGCTGGAGCACCTGCGCGAGGATTTCCGCGAGCTGCAGGAGCGCTCCAAGGGGGACCGCGCGCAACTCGCGAACGATCTTCTGCACGCGCAACGCGGCTTCCACCGGGCCCAGGTGCAGATTTCGGAGATGCAGGTGCAGGCGGGGCAACTCCAGCGCCACGCCGAGCAGGTGCAGCTCCAGATGGAGCAGATGTACCACCACGCCGTGCATCTCGAAGGCTCGCTCGACGCCACGCGAGTCCGCATCGACGAGCTCGAGAGCTCCCGCGCCTGGCGGATGACGGCACCGATCCGCAACGCGGGCCACCGCGCGAAGGTCGCGCGCGCGAAGCTCAGTGCGTGGCGCGCGGGCGTGCGCCGCCTGCCGCAGCTTTCGGCGATGGCCTGGTCGGTGCTTCGCAACGAAGGCCCCGCTGCACTCGTTCAGCGCGTGCGCTCGAAGGTCGTTCCGGAGGAGCGCTTCAAGCCATCCGCCGAAGTGCAGTTCGAAGTGCAGGAGGCGCCCACGCCCCTCGCGTTCTCGCCATCCGAAGCGCCCCTCGCGTCGATCGTCATCCCGGTGTACGGCAAGCCGATGCTCACGTTCACCTGCTTGAAGAGCGTGCACGAGAATACCCGGCACGACCAGTTCGAGATCATCGTCGTCGACGATGCTTCGCCGGAGCCGGTCTCCGACGCGCTGTCGGTGGTCACCGGCGTGCGTTTCACCCGCAACGAGCAGAACCTGGGCTTCATCGGCACCTGCAACCGCGGCGCCGAGCTCTCCCGCGGCAAGTACGTCGTGTTCCTCAACAACGACACGATCGTGACCCCGGGCTGGCTGGAGGCCCTGCTGCGCGTGTTCGACACGCATCGCGACGCGGGACTGGTGGGCGCGAAGCTCGTGTACCCGGATGGCCGCCTGCAGGAGGCGGGCGGCATCGTGTGGCGCGACGGCTCGGCATGGAACTACGGTCGCAACGACGATCCCGACAAGCCCGAGTACAACTACGTGCGCGAGGTCGACTACTGCTCGGGCGCGTGCTTGGCAATGCCCACGGAGCTCTTCCGCGATCTCGGCGGGCTTCGATTCGCGCTACGCGCCGGCGTATTACGAAGACGCGGACCTCGCATTTTCCGTGCGCGCGGCGGGTCGCAAGGTCTACTACCAGCCGGCCTCGACGGTGGTGCACTTCGAAGGCCAGACCTCCGGGACCGACACGTCGTCCGGCGTGAAGCGCCATCAGGTCGTGAACAAGGACACGTTCGCCGCGAAGTGGTCTCCCGCGCTTCTCGATCACCGCGCCAACGGCGTTGCGCCCGAGCTCGAGCGCGACCGCTGGGCCAAGCTGCGCGTGCTCGTGATCGAGGCTTGCATGCTGACGCCCGACCACGACGCGGGGTCGGTTCGCATGATGGCGATCCTCGAGATCATGACGTCCCTTCGTTGCAAGGTGACGTTCGTCGCCGACAACCTCGAGCATCGGCAGCCTTACGTGTCGCAGTTGCAGCAGCGCGGCGTCGAGGTGCTGTTCCACCCGTTCGTTCGATCGATCACCGACCTCCTGTCGAAGCGCGGCAGCGAGTTCGACATCATCGTGATTTCGCGCCATTACATCGCGGTCAAGCACCTCCCTGCGGTTCGCGCGTTCGCGCCCAAGGCGCTCGTCGTGTTCGACACCGTCGACCTCCACTTCCTGCGCAGCGAGCGCCAGGCAGAGCTCGAAGGCAACGCACTCGCGCGCGCGTCGGCGCGCGCCAAGCGCGACGAGGAGCTGACGCTCATCCGCAGGGCCGATGTGACGCTCGTCGTGTCGACGTTCGAGCAGTCGTTGCTGGCCGAGCTCGCGCCCGACGCGCGCGTGCTCGTGCTGTCGCTCATCCACGACCTGCATCCGCCGGGCGAGCCTTTCGCAGAACGGCAGGGGCTCGTGTTCATCGGCGGCTTCCAGCATCCGCCGAACACGGACGCGGTGATGTGGTACGCGGAAGAAGTGATGCCGTACGTGCGCAAGCTCCTTCCGTCGGTCACGACCTATATCGTCGGCAGCAAGGTGCCGCCGAACATCCGCGCACTCGCGGCCGACGACTTCGTCGTGACAGGCTACGTGCCCGACGTGACTTCGTACTTCACGGGGTGCCGCGTCTCGATCTCGCCGCTGCGCTATGGCGCCGGCGTCAAGGGAAAGATCAACCAGGCCATGAGCTACGGGCTACCCGTGGTCGCCACGACGCCCTCTGTCGAAGGCATGTTCCTCTCGCCCGAGCAGGACGTCCTCGTCGCCGACGATCCCGAGGCATTCGCCGAGGCGATCGCCCGCGCCTATCACGACGAGGCGCTGTGGGAGCGGCTGGCCGCCGGCGGCCGCGAGAACATCCGCGCGCACTTCTCGCGCGACGTAGCGCGCACCGCGATTACGCGCCTCATCGCTTTCGCGCAAGCGGGCGCTGCGTCCGGGCGCAGCGCCGCCTGAAACTCCGATGGATGACGGGCTCGGCCGACTTCAGGCGGCCGACCGTCTTTACGCTCTGCGGAATAGCAGATCGAAGACGGCGTGGCCGAGCCTGCTGGCCGCGCGCCTCGAACTTGGTGAGCGGCCGCGTCGCGGGCCGCGGCGCGAAGCCCTGCGCCGTATTGCGCAACAGAGGCTCGGCCGCGAACGCGACAAGCATCTCGTGGGCGTAGTCTTCCCAGTCGGTCGCGGCATGAAAGTAGCCGCCGGGCGCGAGCCGCGCCGCGAGCGCATGCACGAACGCCGGTTGCAGGAGTCGCCGCTTGTGGTGGCGCTTCTTGGGCCACGGGTCCGGAAAGAACACGTGCACGCCCGCAAGCGAATCCGGCGCGATCATGTCGGCCACGACCTCGACGGCATCGTGACGCACGACGCGCACGTTGGAAAGGCGACGCCGCGTCGAGCCGCGCAAGCAAGGCGCCGACGCCGGGGCCGTGGACCTCGACGCCGATGAAGTCGGTGTCGCGGCGGGCATCCGCGATCGCCGCAGTCGTCTCGCCCATGCCGAACCCGATCTCGAGGACGACGGGGGCGCGCCGCCCGAAAGTGCGTTCGAAGTCGAGCAGGGCAGGCGCGTGCTCGACGCCGTACCGCGGCCACAGCGTTTCGATCGCGCGCGCCTGCGCGGGCGACATGCGACCCTGGCGCAGCACGAAGCTGCGCACCGGCCGCACGTGCGTCAGGGGCGCTTCCAATCGTTGGCGGCGAGCTTGCGGTCGACCGACTTGCGGTCGCCGCCGCCGGCGGGGTCGTACTGCAGCACGAGCGTGTCCTCGTCCTTCCACGCGACCGTCACGTCGGTCCAGTCGGCAGGCGGCTTGTACGTCAACTCCTTGCGCACGCCATCGCGCGTGACGCGCCACACGGTGACCTCGTTCGTGCACTTGCGCGAGCAGAAATCGGCGACGGCGAGGCGCTGCCGGTCGGGGGCGAGCACCGGCTCGGCGGGCAGTGTCGTGAGCTGTCCGCTCGCCCGTTGCAACACTGCGTAGCTCACGTCGTCGCCGGAGGCAACGAACAGCACGACGGCGTTGATCGGGCTCCAGTAATCCCACAATGCGTAGCTGCGCTCGTTGTTGGAGGCGAGCGAATCGACGAGAAGCCGCGTGCCCGAAGGAAACAGGCGCACCGTAAGCGTGTCGCCGTCACGCTTCGCCAGGTCGGGAAGCGCCTTGAGCTGCTCCGCTTCGACAATGCGTGCGCAGTGCGCCGGGCCTTCCACGCTCGCGCAGAGCTCCATCATGCGCTCGCGGGAAACGGGCTCGGCAAGCGCGGCCGACGAGACCAGCCACACGGCCGCGCTGAGCCACGCTCGCACGCAACGGCCCTAGGAAATGAGGCCCGACGTCGGCGAACTCGGGCTTGCCGCGTAGAGCTTGCGCGGCATCCGCCCCGCGAGGAACGCATCGCGTCCCGCTTCGACGGCGAGGCGCATCGCGCGCGCCATGCGCACCGGGTCCTGTGCGAGCGCGATCGCCGTGTTCATGAGCACGCCGGCGCACCCCAGCTCCATCGCGATCGCAGCGTCCGACGCCGTACCCACGCCGGCGTCGACGAGCACCGGAACCTTCGCCTGCTCGATGATGAGGCGCAGGTTCCAGGGATTGAGAATGCCCATGCCCGATCCGATGAGGGACGCCAAGGGCATGATCGCGACGCAACCGATCTGCTCGAGCTCGCGCGCGATGATCGGGTCGTCGGAGGTGTACACCATCACCTGGAATCCGTCGGCGACCAGCCGCTCCGCTGCTTTCAGCGTTTCGCGCACGTTGGGAAACAGCGTGTTCGCGTCGCCCAGCACTTCGAGCTTGGTCAGCGCGTGGCCGTCGAGCAGCTCGCGCGCGAGCTTCAGCGTGCGCACGGCATCGTCGGCCGTATAGCAGCCGGCCGAGTTCGGGAGGTACGTGAACTCCGATGGCGGCAGCGTGTCGAGCAACGAAGGCGCGTTCGCGTCCTGCCCCAGATTGGTCCGGCGAATCGCGACGGTCACGATTTGCGCGCCGGATGCGACGATGGCCTCGCGGGTCTGCGCGAAGTCGCGGTACTTGCCGGTGCCGACGAGCAGGCGCGAGCGATAAGGGTTGCCCGCGATGACCAGCGGGTCGGCGAGGGTGGCCGGATCGGCAGGGGCGTTCATGCGCTCGATTTTACCCCCCGCCTACTGCGGCGACGATCTCGAACCGATCGTTCGGACCCACGACGGTTTCGTCATACCGCCCCTTGGGCACGATCTCGCCGTTCCGCTCGATTGCGATGCGCTTGCCCGTCAGGTTGAGGGCGCGCACGAGATCGCCGACGGTAGCCGGTCTTGCGGGTGAGCCGCTCGCACCGCGCCGTTGACCGTGATCTCGAACGTCATGCGTAGTCAGGACCGATAGCGGCGGATCGCCTCGCGCATCAGCGCCAGCTGACGCTCGAACGCCCGGCACATGCTGCAGACCGCGAGATGCCAGGTCACTCGCAACCGCTCCCACGCGGTCATCGGCCGCTCCTCCGCCTGCGACAGGAGTCGGGAGACGTCCTTGCAGGACACGAGATGGCCGATGGCTTGGCGAAACGGGTTCATGGTTGGCGCGGGCGCGTCCGAAAAGCATCACGCCCGGTTGCCGCCGCCGGAGAACCAGTTCATCTCCAGGCATTCGCGCAGCGACATCCGGGCGCGGTAGAGAATTACCCAGAGATTATTCGCGGTAATGGTCAATTCCTTACAGATCTCCTCGCTGGAGAGCTCGAGCACTTCGCGCATCACGAACACGCGCGCCGTGTTCGGCGGCAGCTTGTCGAGGCAGATCTGCAGGATGTCGAAGAATTCCTGACGGCGGAGGCTCTGCTCGGGGTCGCCCCAATCCGCCGGTTGCGCCTGCCACGCGCCACCCTGCCGGAACAGGCCGTCGAAATCCTCGAGGTCTCCCTCTTCGTCGAGAGTGCTTGCCGCGATCGGTTCGCGCTGCTTGCGCCGGATCGCGTCGACGATCTTGTGCTTGAGGATGCCGGTAAGCCAGGTCTTGACGCTCGACTTGCCGGTGAACCTGTCCTGCCCGGTGAGCGCCGCAGCGAGGGTGTCCTGGACGACGTCCTCGGCCAGCGCGGTGTCGCGCAACTGCAGCCGCGCAACGCGCATGAGGTAGCCGCGCTGGCGTTCGAGCTCTTTGCCGAATTCGGGATCCATGCGGATTTCTTGTTGCGCGCGCCGTACGCGCATATTAGGGAAAAAAGCGGCGCGCGCCAACGAGCCCTACGCGCGTTCGCCCTGATGCATCCGACCGTGTCCTACACGGCAATCCGTCGCCCGCCGATGCCGCTGTCGAGCGTCCGATGGTCAAATGTGCACAGAGCACGAGAGAGAAACGAAATGACCACGCCAATCCCACTGCGATCGCGCGCTACCTATCCCTTCCAGTTGCGCGACCCCGTGAGCGGCCGTTACGTCCGTGCGCGGTTCATCGCCACGCTCAAGGACATTGCGGATTGCTGCGCGGCGTGGGAAATCATAACGCCCGCCCGTCCCGAGCCCGAGCCGCAATAAGCTTGATGCGACGGGCGGGCGCGATGCGCGAACGGGCGCGGAACTTCGGCGGCGGGTGTTGTCGAACCCACGGACGATGGCACGCCGATCCTTGAATCCTTCCGACCTCGCTCGCTTGAGCGGGGCAATGCTCGAGGCGATGGCCGAAGCTCGCGCGCTGAACGAATCGGGCGAGAAGGGACGTCAGTTCCGACGGTGCCTCGAAGTGGCGCGCGACAGCTACGATCGTCTGCTTGCGGCGCTCATTGCCGCGGAGCCCGGCACGGCGCAATACGCGCGCGGGCTCGCCGATTCCATGGGCAATCACCTAAACGAGCTCGAGCGCCTCGTCGAGCCATCGTCGTCGCGGCGCGAGATGTAGCGCTCCATCGCGGGCCGCTAGTTCAGGAGAGCATGATCATGTCGGACGACACGAGTCAGCGCGGACCTCAGGACCGCTCCCGCATCAACATGACCCAGCCGCACGAAGTGCGTTACTGGACGCAGGCGCTGGGCGTAAGCGAGGCGGAATTGTCGCGTGCGGTCGGCGCCGTGGGGTCGTCGGCGGACAAGGTGCGTGAATTTCTCGGCAACAACGGCGGAAGCAAGATCCCGCCCAACACGCACTGACGGAGGCGGCCATGCCCTATCGCAGCGTGGGCGACCTTCCCGAAGCGCAAACCGATCAGTACAACGCGCATCAGAAGGAAGCGTTCCTCAAGGCGTTCAACAACGCGTACGACCAGTACGGCGGCGACGAGGGCCGCGCGTTCGCGGTGGCGCACGCTGCCGCGAAGAGGGCGGGCACCCGGCCGGGGCCGGGCTGACGCGCGCTACCCCGGCGTCTTCGACTGCTTGAGTTGCGCAGGCGACTGCGGCGACCCGGATGGTGGCTGGGTGGCCGTGCTTGCGCATCCGGCGCACAAGAGGGCTGCGGTGGCGAGGGCTACGGCTATCATGCGCATGATGGTTCCTTTCGTCGAGAGTTCTTGCGCAACGCAACTCGATTCTAGGAACCGCGCGCCAACGCGAAAGGGGCGCGCGACAAAGCGCATCCCATCGCGACGAAGCATGCCGACGCTCGACGAAGCGAAGTGTTGAAAGATCTCGCCCGCCACTTCTCGCGCCCGGGACGCGTGGAGGCGATTTACGTGCGGCCCGATCGCGACGTGACGGCGGTGAGCGTGCGCAGCTCGCTCGCCGTCGAGGGACGCGGGCTCGACGGCGACCGCAGCGCGCGGGGCGCTCGGTCCGGCCACAAGCGGCAGGTGACGCTGGTACAGGCGGAGCATCTGCCGGTGATCGCGGCGTTCCTCGGTCGCGCGAACGTCGATCCAGGGCTCCTTCGTCGCAACGTCGTCGTTTCCGGAGTCAATCTCGTCGCGGTCCGCTCGCTATTCCAGGATCAGGAGATACGGATGGTGATCGGCGACACCGTCGTCCTCGCGATGACCGGACCGTGCGATCCCTGTTCGAGGATGGAGGCAGCGCTCGGCGCCGGCGGTTGGAATGCGATGCGCGGCCACGGCGGCATGACCGCGCGCATCGAAGTGGGTGGCGCCTTCGGCGTGGGCGACACCGTCGCAATTCGCGTCGCCTGAGCGCAGCGCGCGGGGAATCCGGCAAGATAGCGGGATGAAGGCGTTGCGCGGCTTCGATTTCGGCGAGTTACTGCTGCTCTTGTGGATCGGCCTGTGGCTCGCGGGGCTCGTGGGCTGGTGCATGAACCTCTACAAGCTCATCGCGATCTGCTGCGAGCCGACCGGTTGGCTGCTGCTGCGCGCGATCGGCTTGATCGTGCTGCCGCTGGGGGCGATCGTCGGGTTTTTCTGATCGGCGACGATGTACTCGACTATTGGCGACCCAATCGAGTCACCCATCATCGTGATGCGACGCCTGGCCTAGTTCCGTAACGTGCGACGTGGTGTATCTCATCCACGTTGCAGATGGAGGGGCCGTGAACCAGGTCCCGTCGGCGTTAAGGCAATGCGAGACCTGCCGGTGACAGCGATTGCGCTTGCCGCCGCAGCATCGGTCAGGTCGAAATCAGGAGCCTCAGGCGCTTGCATAGCGACGTTCAGACGCCCGCGATCCGCATCGTGCGCGCGGTTGTTGACCGCCACGGCTTGGTCAACCGCGGCGGTAGGCGACGTCACAAGGTCCGACGGACTAGAGCATCCGCGTGGCGCCGATGACAAGGCCAACGATCAGCATGGCGAGAACAAATTGCCACAGAATGAGACCAGCCGTTATCGGCTTTTCGGCAAGCGCATCCTGTCTCTGGATCGGTAACTTGGACTTCATTGGCGGGTTCGACGCGCCTTAGCGCGACCACTCATCCTCCAGTTCTATGGGTCCCAGGCCGTCGCGTCCGACCGCTTCCTCTTCCTTGACGCCTTGTGCATGCTCTCTCGCCGCAACGCTCATCAGCGCGAACACCAAGGTCCCCGCGTATGCGCCTAGCAGGAACATTCCAATCGCCCACCATGCCGACACCATCATATGAACGCTCTTTGCCGAGCCGTGCTGCTGTAACTTCTTTCTACCGTTCTTTGGTAGGTTGACGATCACCACCTCCAAAGCGAACGGCTATCCGAGTAATCACACGCTAATGGCTGGGTGCTGCATCTGTCTGTCCGTTAACAGACTTTCCTTGCGCTGTTCCAGGCAAGCTGGGCTGCGAGACGCGCTGAGCGACATCGCTCGGAGCAGTTGCTCCCCCGTACAAATGCGATTCCAAACAATTGCGCCCTTGGAAACCAATCACTTATGATTCTCTTTGCATCGAGGCGCTTGACCACACCACGAAGGGATATGCGGGAAGTCAAATAGAGCGAGTTCGCAATGCCAACTCAACCCAGTCCCCGGCAGAATCACCTGCTGGCGGCCCTTCCTCGAGCAGTCTACGATCGACTGCTACCGAATCTTGAACTTGTCCCGATGCCGCTCGGCGAGGTTCTGTCCACCGCGGGCGCCGAGTTGCGGTACGTCTATTTCCCGACGACGTGCATCGTCTCACTCGTCTACGTCATGGCGAATGGCTCGTCGGCGGAGATAGCGGTGACGGGATACGAAGGCTTGCTCGGCGTTTCGCTACTGCTTGGTGGGCAGACCACGCCAAGCCAGGCGGTCGTCCAGAGTGCGGGCCATGCGTATCGGATCAAGGGAGAGGCAATCAAGTATGAATTCGAGCAGGGTGGGCCGCTGCAGCACTTGCTGCTGCTCTACACACAAGCTTTGATTGCGCAAATGGCGCAAACCGCCGTCTGTAACCGACATCACTCGCTGGACCAGCAACTGTGCCGCTGGCTGTTGCTGAGTCTCGACCGCCTGCGCTCAGATGACTTGAGGATGACGCAGGAGCTGATCGCCAACATGCTCGGTGTGCGGCGGCAGGGCGTTGCAGAGGCGGCCGGAAATCTGCAGAAAGCAGGCCTGATCGACTATCGCAGGGGTCACATCACCGTACTCGATCGCTCCGGCCTGGAACGGCGCGTTTGCGAGTGCTATGCAGTCGTCAAACGTGAATACGACCGTCTATTGCCTGGGTGAGCCGTGCGGGCCGGTCTCGGCTATCGAGAGCTTGTTGCCGGCCGTGTGTTTACTGCGCGAGCCGCAGTGCTCCGGCGCCACGTGTCGGCCCCGCGATTCCCGCCACATCTATGGGTGGCGGAAACGGGACTTCTGGCGCTGCTTCTTGCCAGAGGCGACGACTTACCAGGGCCATCCTCTCCATCCTCGCGCGGTGACGCTTAGACGTAAATAGCACCCACGATGGGTGACTTTCATATCACGCGTCGTCCCCGCCGTCCTCGCCCCTTCCCTGCAGTGGCCCGACAATAAAAACGGGCTAGGCATTTCTGCCTAACCCGTTGTTTGTACTGGTGGCGAGCCAGGGACTCGAACCCCGGACCAAAGGATTATGATTCCTCTGCTCTAACCAGCTGAGCTAGCTCGCCAAAGCCCTGAATTATCGCAGATGCGGGCCGTCCGGTCCAGACGGCCAACCCGGCTGTCACAGCAGCCTCGGTCTGGCTTGGTTTCGCTCCGTTCACGTTGCTCACGCGGGTTTCATCCGCCAATTCGGCGGATTCGTCGCTTCCCGGTTTCGCGTCGTGCCGTCGTTGCCTAGAGTTCGCTCCAAGGAAGACGCGCAACGCTTCGCAACCGCCACGAAGGAGACGACGATGAACGCCTACAATCCGATCAACTGGAAGAAGAAGGCCGTGCTCGCAGCCGTCACGCTTGTCGTCGCCGCCGGCGTGCTCGAAGCCGTGACGGGGTCTATGATGTTCCCGGATCCCGAAGCGACTTCCGTGCGCGAGCGCGTGCTTGCCGCGCAGAGCGAGCGCGCGCTGCAGATCCGCGAACTGTCGCGCGGCGAAATGCGCGTCGCCGACACGGCGTCCTCCGATCGGATCTGACCCGAGCGCCTGTAACTCTCCACCCCGGCCGCCGCGGGGGGTTTCGTCAAAGCCCGCAAATCGAGGTACAGCGTCTCCGCAAGGCCGCGCGGATTCGCGCGCTAGCGCCCTAGAAGCGATTCGATCCGCGAGACGAGCTCGCGCGACTGCGGCTCGACGTCGCTCACATAGCTGGCAACTGCGTTGCCGTTGCGGTCGACCAGGTATTTGTGGAAGTTCCACTTGGGCTTCTGTCCCGTCGCGCGCACGAGGTCGAGGTACAGCGGATTGCGTTCGAGCGCGGTCACGGTTGTCTTTTCGTACAAGGGAAACTGCACGCCGTAAGTCGTGCGGCAGAACTCGGCAATCTCCTTGTTGGTACCGGGCTCCTGGCCGCCGAAGTCGTTCGACGGAAAGCCGATCACCACGAGACCGCGATCCTTGTACTTGCCGTACAGGGCCTCCAGCCCTTCGTATTGCGGGGTGTAGCCGCACTTGCTCGCGGTGTTTACGATCAGCAGCACCTTGCCCTGGTATTGGCACAGCGACTGCGTTTGACCCGTCTGCAGTTGATTGAAGGTGTGGCGAAGCAAGGGCGGGCAATCCGCGGCCTCGGCGCTCGGCGATCCCAACACGAGCGCCGTCAATAACGCGAACGCATTAAGTGTTGTCCTAGACATGAATTTGACGTCTCGCTATGATGTGGACGGAAGTCGAGAATAATTATCGTCAGTTCGTCCAAGACAAGTCAATGACCAAGGAATTCCAGGGCGCTCCATTCAACATCAGCGCCGTCGAACGCGACACCGGTTTCTCGAAGGACGTGCTGCGCATGTGGGAGCGCCGTTACGGCTTCCCGAAGCCGTCGCGCGACGACAACGGCGAGCGCCAGTACACGCCCGCTGACGTCGGCAAGCTGCGCGCGATGAAGCGTCTCATGGACGTCGGCCTGCGGCCCGGCAAGATCATCGGCTTTGCGCTTGCCGAGCTCAACGCGATGGCCGATGCGCGCGCGCCCGCGCGCCGCGACGACTTGGCACCGTCTCTCGAGCGGGACGTGATGGCGATGCTGACGTCGCACGACGTCGCGGCGCTGCAAGGCCAGCTCGCAACGCTCCTCATGCGCCAGGGGCTGCAGCGCTTCGTGCTCGACACGGTGACGCCGCTCAATCGGTCGATCGGCGACGCGTGGATGCGCGGCGACCTCCAGGTCTTCGAGGAGCACCTGTACACGGAACAGCTGCAAATTGCGCTTCGCGCTGCGATCAATACGTTTCCACGCCACACGGGAGCGCCGCGCATGCTGCTGACGACGTTTCCCGCCGAGCAGCACGGGCTCGGCTTGCTGATGGTCGAGGCGCTTGTCGTTCCTGAGGGCGCGCTTTGCATTTCGCTGGGGCCGCAGACGCCGCTCATGGACATTCGCCGGGCGGCCATCGCGCACAAGGCCAACATCGTCGCGCTTTCTTTTTCGGCGTCGTTTCCCGTGCGCCAGGCCAGCGATGGGCTCGCCGTGCTGCGCCGCGAGCTGCCGCCGCACGTGACATTGTGGGCCGGCGGCGAGATGACTCGCCGCGTGCGCAAGACGCTTCCTGGCGTCGTGCTCATCCCCGACCTCGCGTCGACGATCGGGGCGCTGCGAAGCTGGCGAACGCACCGCACGCCCGTAACCGCGTAACGCAACCGCCACTCCGCCATCCATGAACCGCTTCCGCCGCTCGCTCGTGTAGATCGGGCGGAGAGCCCCGGGATATCGCGGCTCCCCTACGTCCGCCCTACAATCGCGCGATCATGTGGGTCGCTATCTACTTCGCCGTCATCGTTGTCGTGGCCGTCGGCGCCTACGTGTGGTTCGCCGCCAACGCGATCGGCAACGGCGGCGCCGTGTGGCCGTGGATCGTTGCGTTTCCGTTCGTCTATGCGGCGGTGCCCCTGTTCTTCACCTGCTTCTGGATATTCTTCGGATGGCTGTGGCGCGCCAAGGCGCCGGCCGACGTGGCGATGACGGCGGCCGAGCGCATCCGCTTCTTCCTTGCCGAGTACGCGAGCATCTCCGCGGCGCCGAAGATGATCCTGTACGCACTGATCGCTCCGGATCCGCCGCCCGCACCCGCGACGTGTCCGGTGCTGCTGCTCCATGGGATCGGATGCAACGCGGGCGTGTGGACCGATATGCGGGCCTTCCTCGCGCGCGAAGGAATCGCCCCGGTGTATGCGATGTCGTATGGGCCACCGTTCATTCCCATTGCCACGACGGCACCGCAGATTGCCGAAAAGATCTACCAGATCGAGCGCGACACGGGCGCTTCGCAGGTCGTGATCGTCGCGCACAGCATGGGGGGCCTCGTCGCGCGCTCGTACCTGCGCGCATTCGGCCCTTCGCACGTGCGGCGTCTCGTCACCATCGGCACGCCGTACGCCGGCAGCAAGCATGCGTGGCTGATGAGCGGCGCATCGCTCGCCGACATGCGCCCCGGGAGTCCCTATCTTGCGTCGCTCGCGAATCCCGTTGACGACGAGCAAGCCGTGCCGACCGTATCGATCTGGTCGTGGCACGACACGATGGTGACGCCGCAGGATTCCCCCCGCTTACCTTATGGCGAGAACGTCGTGCTGGCGAAGGTCGCGCATAACGCGTTGATCAGCGACCAGGGCGTGCAACGCCTGGTCGCTATTGAAATCCGCAAGGCCTGCGCATAGCCCTACCAATGTATGCCTTTCGTCAGCTGCGCAAATGCCATCTGCTCCGGTGACAGCTCCTGCTGCGGCGCGCCTTCGCCCTTCTTGCCTTGCGCCGCCGCCGAGTCCGGGAACATGTTGAACGCCGTGTTGAGCAGGATCTGCGTGAGCCGCGGCGCGATGGCGTGACTCACCGCGCCGAAAATGCCGAGGCGCGTTGCGATGCGCACCGACTTGTGCACGATCGCCTCCACGACCAGGTCCGCCGCTTCCTCCGGCGAAAGCGTGGGCACGTTCTCGTACATCTTGGTCGGCGCGATCATCGGCGTGCGCACGAGCGGCATGTTGATCGTCGTGAAGTTGATCCCCTTGTCGAGGAACTCCGACGACGCGCACGCCGAGAACGAGTCGAGCGCGGACTTCGACGCGACGTACGCCGAGAACCTCGGCGCGTTCGACAGCACGCCGATCGACGAGATGTTGATGATGTGGCCCTGGCGCTGCGCGAGCATCGCGGGCAGGAAGCCCATGATGAGGCGCAACGAGCCGAAGTAGTTGAGCTGCATCGTGCGCTCGAAGTCGTGGAAGCGATCGAAGGAGTTGATGACGCCGCGACGAATGGAGCGACCGGCGTTGTTCACGAGGTAGTGGCAGGTGCCGTGCTCCTTCAGCACGCGCGCCACGAGCGCGTCGCACGACGCCAGGTCCGAGACGTCGGCCGTGTACATCCAGCACTGGCCGCCGGCGGCCTCGATCTCCTGCTTGGTCTCGACGAGCTTCTCCTCGCCGCGCGCGACGAGGATCACCTTCGCGCCCGCGCCCGCGAGCTTGATCGCCGTTGCCTTGCCGATGCCGGACGAAGCGCCGGTGACCACGATCACCTTGTCCTTGATGCGCCCGGCAAGGCTGCGGTCGACGAAGAGATCGGGATCGAGGTTGCGCTCCCAGTAATCCCAGAGCTTGGGCGCGTATGTTTCGAGCTCGGGCACTTCGATGCCCGATCCCTTGAGCGCCTTGGCGGCCTCGCGGTTGTCGTAGCGCGTCGGCCAGTTGATGAACTGGAACACGTCCTTCGGAATGCCGAGGTCCACCAGCACCGCGCGGACCATGCGCTTGACCGGCGCGAGCGAGCCGATGCCGTACAGCACCGGCGCCGGGATGAAGCCGAACATGCGCGCATTGAGGCGCATCGTCATCTGCGGCGCGTGCCCGGCGCGAGCGAAGATGTTGAGCACCTCGCCGATGCGGTGCGGTTCCGGATCGGTCAGGTGGAAGCACTTGCCGTCGAGGCCCTTCTTGTGCGCGATGTAGTCGAGCGCGTTCGCCACGAAGTCGACCGGCACGATGTTGATGCGCCCGCCTTCGATGCCGATCATCGGCAACCACGGCGGCACGGCGTCGCGCATTCGCTGCAGGAGCTTGAAGAAATAGTACGGCCCGTCGATCTTGTCGATGTAACCGGTCTTCGAATCGCCGACGACGAATCCCGGCCGGTAGATGCGGAACGGACGCTTGCATTCGTCGCGCACGACGGCCTCGGAGTCGTGCTTGGTCTTGAAGTAGGGATGGTCGAGGTCCTCGGCCTCCTCGAACATGTCTTCGCGGAACACGCCGTCGTACAGTCCCGCCGCCGCGATCGAGCTCACGTGGTGGAAGCAGCCGACGTTGATGGCCTGCGCGAATTGCACCGCGTGCCGTGTGCCAAGCGACGTTGGCTTCCTGCTGCGCCTCGGGCGTCGCCTTGAGGTCGTAGATCGCGGCCAGGTGGAACAGGTGATCGATCTTGCCCTTGAGCTTGCGGATGTCGGCATCCGACGACGCCGAGCTTCGGCTTTCCGAGGTCGCCGACGACGGGGATCACCTCCTTGCCGGCGTCGCCCCACGACGCGCGCAGCGCGTCGAGCTTCTTCATCGAGCCTTTGCGCACGAGAACGTAGATCGGCTCGCCGCGCTTCAGCAGATTGCGGACGAGGAACTGTCCGATGAAGCCGGTCGCGCCGGTGACGAAATAGGCCATCGCATCCTCCGCAGATTCCAGTGAATTGTTGTTGCGCGCCGGCGCAAGCTCGACCCGGCGGGGCTCGGGCGATTGTACGCTTTAGTATGATTGCTCTATCGGCGCGCGCCTAGAATGGCCGGGCGCATTCGAACGACTTCCGGAGGAACGCATGCTGAAGAAAGCCCGGGAAGCAGTGGCCGGCAACGAAACCGGCGAAGGCAAGGATGGCGCGTACGATGAGCGATTCGTCGCGCAACATCTGGCTTGCCGGGCTCGGCGCATTCTCGCGCGCGCAAGCCGAAGGGATGCGCATGTTCGAGAACCTGGTCAAGCAAGGCGAGGCGCTCGAGTCGAAGACGCGCCAGGCCGCGTCGGACACCGCGACCGCCGCGCGCGGCGCCGCCAAGGCCAAGGTCAAGGAAGTGAAGGACGGCGTGGGCGGGACGTGGGACAAGCTGGAGCAGGTGTTCGAGGCGCGCGTTGCGCGTGCGCTGGCGAAGCTCGGCGTGCACTACGCCAGGCCGACGTCGAGCGGCTTACGCAGCGCGTCGACGCGCTGTCCGAAGCGGTGAACGAGCTCATCAAGGCATCGGGAGCGAAGGTGCCGCGCAAGACCGCGAAAGCGAAGGCCAAGCGCGCCGCGAAGAAGCCCGCCAGGCGCGCGGGCGCAGTAGCGCAGCCGCGTCCAAAGGAAAAGCCCGCCGAACGGCGGGCTTCGTTTTCGCGGGACGCGGTTACTCGCGATTGAGCTTGTCGACCTGCTTGATGTAGTTGGTCATCGCCTCGTCGTTGGCCATGCCCTTGAGCTTGGACCACGCGTCGTACTTCGCGCCGCCGACGAAGTCGAAACCGCCCGGACGATCGCCCTTGACGTCGCCTTCGGTCGCCTGCTTGTAGTACGAGTAGAGCTTGAGCAGCGTGCTGTTGTCGGGCTTCTTCTTCGTCTGCTTCGCCGCCGCGGCGGCGGCTTCGAACTTCGACTTGAGATCGTCCTTCTTCGCTGTTGCCATGGTGCTCCTCGCGATCCGCGTGCGGTTTCATGCTACTTTAGCGCGAATGCCAAGCGCGCGCAACGCGAGCGACGCCTTCGTCGGCCATGGCCGCGACGCGCAAAATCTCCGCGGTCGACACCGCGTGGCTGCGCATGGACCGGCCGCAGAACCTCATGATGATCTGCGGCGTGCTGCTGTTCGGCGAGAAGGTCGACGCTCGCCCGCCTGCGCAAGGTGATCGACGAGCGCTTCGTGGTGTTCAAGCGCTTCCGACAGCGTCCGGTCGAGATGCCCGGCATGGCATTCTGGGAAACCGACCCCGCCTTCGACATCGCCCGCCACGTGGTTCGCGAGCACGCTTGCCGGCGCCGCGCGGACGCGCGCGAGCTGCAGGACGCTTGTCTCGCGCCTCGCCACGACGCCGCTCGATCCGGCGCACCCGATGTGGCAGTTCCACCTGGTCGACCGCTACGACGGCGGCAGCGCGCTCATCGCGCGCATTCACCACTCCTACGCCGACGGCATCGCGCTCGTGCGCGTGATGCTCTCGATGACCGACGCGTCGCCCGATGGGCCGCCGGCGATGCCGTTCGCCCCGCGCGCACGGGAGCGCGAGCCCGGCGGCGACGACGTGCTGGCGCAGCTGCTCGCACCGTTGTCGGGCGTGCTCGGGCACCGCGCGCAAGCTCGGCGCGACGCTCGTCGAGAAGGGCGACGGATCTTTGGTCCGATCCGGCGAAGGCCGTCGCGCTCGCCGACGCAGGGCGGCGCCTTCACCGCGGAAATCGCGAAGCTCGCGCTGATGCCGCAGGATTCGCCGACGCGCTTCAAGGGCAAGCCCGGCGTGCGCAAGCGAGTGTCGTGGACCGATCCGCTGCCGCTGGCGGAAGTGAAGACGATCGGCCAGGCGCTCGGCGCCTCGGTCAACGACGTGCTGCTGTCGTGCGTCGGCGGGCGCGTTGCGCGGCTATCTCGCGGACAAGGGCGACGACGTCGACGACGTGATGATGCGCGCGCTGGTGCCGGTCAACCTGCGGCCGCTCGAGAAGGCCTACAAGCTCGGCAACCAGTTCGGCCTCGTGTTCCTCGACCTGCCGATCGGCATCGAGAACCCGATCGAGCGGCTCTACGCGGTGCGCGCCAACATGAATGCGCTCAAGGGCTCGTACCAGCCCGTGCTCGCGCTCGGCCTGCTGGCCGCCATGGGATCGGGACCGAAGGCGCTGCAGGACGTGCTGCTGGCAGCGCTCGCGCGCAACGCATCGGGCGTGATGACCAACGTGCCCGGGCCGCAGCAGCCGCTCTATCTCGCCGGCGCGGCGATCGACAGCCTCATGTTCTGGGTGCCGCAATCGGGCGACATCGGCATGGGCGTGTCGATCATCTCGTACGACGGCGCCGTGCAGTTCGGCGTCATCACCGATCGAGGGCCTGTGCCCCGACCCCGAGCGCATCAGCGAGCGCTTCGCGCGGAGTTCGAGAAGCTCGTGCTGACGACGCTGATGGCGCCGTGGCCGCGCGAACGGCGACCTCGACCCTGCCGAGCGGCGGCAGCGGCGCCGCGTGACGCACTTTCTGCCCTGCCCTGCTTCTGCTAAGGCCACGCCGGATACGTATTCGGCGCGACGAACGCTTCCTTCAGATACGGGTTGAGCGGCACCGACGAGGTCCTTCGTGTTGAACCACTTGGCGTAGAGGCGGCGGATCTCGCCCGACTGGAAGAGCTCGATCAGCGCGCGATTGACGATCTTCTCGAACCCGGGCTCGTCCTTGCGCATCATGATCGCGTAGGGCTCGACGGAGAGGTAGCTTGCCGACCACCGCGAAATCGTCGGGCTTCTTCGACTTCGAGATGAGACCGTAGAGCAGCACGTCGTCCATCGGGAACGCGATCGCCTTGCCCTCGTCCACCGCCTTGAACGACTCGCCGTGGTCGGGCGACTCGATGATGTTCATCTTGAGCAGGCGCTCGTCGTTCATCGCCTTCATCATCTTCTCGCTGGTCGTGCCCTTGGTCACGACGATGTTCTTGCCGCGCAGGTCCTCGACCGAGTTCACGTTCGAGGCTTCTTCGCGAGCATCTTGATGCCGGCGACGAACGTCGTGTAGGCGAACGCGACCTGCTTCTGGCGGTCGCGCGTGTTGGTCGTCGAGCCGCACTCGAGGTCGATCTTGCCTTCGAGCAGCGCCGGGATGCGGTTGGCCGACGTCACCGGCACGAACTTCACGTCGAGCTTGCGGCAGCTTGAGCTCCGCCTTGATCGCGTCGGCCACGCGCACGCACAGGTCGACCGAATAGCCCTGCGGCTGCTTCTGCGCATCGAGGAACGAGAACGGCACGCTCGTTTCGCGCACGCCGATCAGGAGCGTGCCGGTCTCGCGGATGCGCTTCAGCGTGTCGATTCGACGCAGGCGTCGGGGGCGGCGCGCCGGTGCAGCCGCGGGCTTCGCGGGCGCGGCACCCTTGTCCTGGGCGCCTGCCGGCATCGCGCAGAAGGCGGCCGCCGCGATCACGGCCGGCAGCCAACGGATTCGGACCTGACATGACGTTCTCCCGACGAAGGCGTTGCTCGCCTTCTCTCCGCCTATTCTAGCTCGGACTTCGCAAGCTCGACGTCGAGACGCTCCATCGCGTCCATCGGTGCGAGCGCCGCCGCCTTCTCGTAGAGCTTCGTCGCCTCGGCGATCTTGCTCTTGCCGAACAGCATGAGGAGGCCGTTGCCGTACTCGATGTGCGTGATCGGCGACTCGGGGAAGAGCTTGAGCGCCGTCTCGTAGTGCTCGATCGCGGAGTCCTTCTTGGCGCCGTAGGTCACGCCTGCGACGAGGCCGCCGACCTTGTCGATCACCTCGGCCTGGTAGGCGCCGTACGCGGTGTGCGCGTCGGCGTGCTTGGCGCTCGAGCTTGAGCGTGGCAAGCAGCGCGTCCTTGATCTTGCCGCCGTAGCCCTGCGCGAGCGCCTTGGCGACGGAGATGCCCTGGCTGTAGCGGCCGAGCGCGAAGGCGTACAGGTAATGCGCGTTGGCATCCTTCGGAGCCGCCGCGCGCCGCTCGCTCGGCCATCGCGGCGGCCTCCTCGAGCAGTGCGATCTTCGCCTTGTCGGACTTTCTCGAGATAGTTGGCGTACACACTCTGCGCCTTGACGGCGGCGTTGACTGCCTGCGCCGCCTGCCGCCTGTCCCGCCTCGACCGCCTGGCCGAAGTCGCCGGCGTGAAAGTGGCGCCACGCCGTCAGCACGTCGGCGTCCTTGGGGAGCGGCTCGGCGTCGCCCTTGTGCAGCCGCGCCCAGTGCTTCTTGAGGCCGCCGCGTCGTACGCGTACGCCTTGTCGGCGTGCGGAAACTTCGCCCACTTCTTGGCCATCGGTCACCTCCCGATCGCGTGCGCTACAGATAGTCCTCGCCCAGCCGCTCGATCAGCGCGCGCCCGTCGCCGACCAGAACGGGGCGAACAGCGCGAGCACGTGATACGCCGCGTGATCGAGCTGAGGTCTCGATCTCGTCGCGGCCGCGCGCACTCCACGACGCGCTGCCACGACATCCAGTACGTCGACACGAGCGTCGCGTTGGCGGCGAGCGCGCCCATTTCGCGCTCGCTTGCGTGCATGCGTCCGGTGCGCACGAGGCTGCGCCACAACTCTAGCACGGTGCGTTCGAGGCGGTGCAGGAAGTCGGCGAAGCGCACGCGCGAGCTTGCGGTTGCGCGACGTGATCTCGTCCAGGTCGCGATAGAGGAAGCGGTACTCGCTGCATCCGCTCGAACAGCAGGTGCAGCAGGAACCACAGGTCCTCGACGTTCGGCGGCGGCTCGTCGGCGCCGCGAGCAACGGCGTGACGCTCTGCTCGTAGGCGGCATACAGCTCGCCGATGATGTCGTCCTTGTTGCGGAAGTGGTAGTAGAGATTGCCCGGGCTGATGTTCATCTCGTCGGCGATGTCCGCCGTCGTGACGTGCGGCTCGCCCTCGCGGTTGAAGAGCGCGAGGCTGGTCTCGAGGATGCGCTCGCGCGTGCGGCGCGGCGGTTTCCTGTCGCCATGGCGGGCGCCAGGCAACGGCATGCAGCGGAGCGCCGCGGCCACGGCGCGCTCGAGCTGGTCGAGCGTGTGCGCGAGCTCGCGTGCGGCGTCGCGGCACGGTCTGCTTCCCGGGATGCGCGCGGAGCGGACGCGGATCGTTGAGCGCGTCGTCGATGCGTCGCTCCGCCAGTGCGACACGGTCGCGACGAATGGCGATGCCGTGCTTCGCGAAGACAGGCGCCAGCGTGGCCGCGCGCGCGGCGAGGTTCTGCCGCGTCTTCGCGAACGCGATCGCGCACAGCCGCTTGCGCTGCCGGTAGCTGAAGATGTTGGCGAAGAACATGTCGGCGTCTTCGCGGTCGGGCTCGAACAGCACGATGCGCGCATCGGGGTACTGGCGCGCGATAGCTGCTCCATGCCGACGTGCATGCGCGAGTGGATGATCGCGCGGAACGTCTGGCCGAGCACGAGCGGCAGGCCGCCGTCGTTCAGCTTGTCGAGCGCGCGGCCTCCGACGTGCGCGGCAGCTGGCGTCGAACGGCACCAGCGGATTGACGCAAAGCAGGAGCGTGACGCCCTCGTCGAGCGCGACCGACGCGTGCAGCGTCTTGTTGAGCGCGCCGTCGACGTAGTGCTCGCCGTCGATGGCCACCGGCGGGAACAGGCCGGGCAAGTGCGCTCGACGCCTCGATCGCGCGCGAGATCGGCACGTGCGCGTGCCGCCGCGGTCCGAACGTGACCGACGCGCCGGTGTCGAGATTGGTCGCGACGAGGAACAGCTTGCGCGGAAGCTTGCGAAAGTCGTTGGTGCGGCCGGGCGCCGCGAACAGGCGCGTCAGGAAGTCGTCGATCGCGCGGTTGTCGAACACGCCGGTCGGGATCGCGTGCGCGAGCGTCGCGAACGACTCCAGCACGCCGCGGTGGAAGGGATCGCGCAGGTACTGCAGCGTCGCGCGCGCCGCGAGTCCCGGCAGCGCCGCGAGGCAGCGCCCGAACTCGCCGAACGCCGGGCGAAGGAAGATCTCGGGCTTCAGCGCGGCGTCGGCGCCGTCGTCGATGAAGAGCCGGTACATCTGCGCCGGCGAGATGCCGTTGGCGAGCGCCGCGGCGACGAATCCGCCCGACGACACGCCGACGTAGACGTCGAGCTCGTTGAAATCGAGGCCGTCGAGCGAATCGGCGAGCGCGAGCAGCGCGCCGACCTCGTAGATGCCGCCGAGCGGTCCGCCGCCCGCGAGCGCGAGACCGATGCCGCCGCTCGGTGCGCGCGCCGGCGCGTCCGGACGCGCGCGTGCGCGCCCGGACGCCCGTCGTGTCCGGCATGCTTCTCCTCATTGGCGCGCTGGAGCGTTCCTGCTTGTGCACGCTCCCTTTGCGCCGCAATGGTAGCGGAGAATTACTTCGTCGTGCGGCCCTTGCTGCGGCGGGCGCGCTTGACGGGCTTCGCGGCCGTCGTGCGCTTGGTGGCGCGCTTCTTTGTGCGGCGCGGCCTTGGCAGGGCGGCGAACATCGCCGGCAGCTTCACCTTCGGCAGCGTTCGGAAGTTGTCGACGAGCGTCACCGCGGTGTCGGCGGCCTGCTTGCGCACCGCGATGCGCGCGCGCTGCCAGCACGGGTTCGCCACCGTGATCGAGCCCTCGAGCGGTCGCCGACGATGCGGATCGTCCGCGATTCGACGAGCGTGCCTTCCTTGACCAGCGAGCGGAACACGGTGCCGGCTTCCGATTGCGCCCAGTCGCGGGTCACGACGGCGGCGCCGAGGCTCGCGAGCCAGACTTGGCGCGAGGCGTTGATCACGGCATTGGCGACGGGAATGCTGCGGTATGGATCGTTACGCATGGTGCAGTCTCCTTTGAGGGCGCAGTGCGACGACACGCGCTCACATCTAATGTACGCAGCTTGCCTAGAGCAATCACACTAAAGGACGTTCCGCCGCGCGAGCGCCGAGCGCGCGATGCGCGCGGCGAAGGCGTAGATCGACAGCTGCGGATTGGCGCCGATCGACGTCGGGAAGAGCGAGCCGTCGCAGACGTACAGGTTCGCGAAGGTGGTGGTGCCGGCCGTCGACGTCGACGACCGCGCGGCGCGCATCGGCACCGAACGGCGCGCCGCCCATCACGTGCGCCGACACGACGCTGCGTGACGAGCGGCGCAGGTCGAACGGCGCGATCGCGGCCTTCGCCGTGCGCAAGGCTCGTGAACGGCGCGCCATAGCCATGCGCGGGAGAGCACCTGTGTCGCGCCGGCCGCGAACTGGATCTCCGCCATCGCAAGAAAGCGCGCCGCACGCCGTCCCACAGAACGGCGTCGAGCGGATAGTCGAGCACCGGCGTGCCGTCGTCGCGCAGGCGCACGGTGCCGCCCGCGCTCTGCGGCATGGAAGCCGTCGCGCAGCAACGCGATCACGACCTGCATGCGCCGGAAGTCGCGCATCCACTGCGCGTGGCCGACGCCATCGTCGGGCAGCGTCGTCGCGGTCAGGATCGGATGCAGCGGCGGCGCCTCGAGCTTGAAGCCGAGCGGGCCGTCGATCGGCTGCGTCTCGAGGAAGTGATCCGAATAGATCGACTGCGGCGCGCCGGCAAATCCGTCGATCACGTTCCGGCATCAGCGCGGCCGACACGACGGACGGATGCAGGAACGTGCGCTTGCCGACGAGCGCATGCGGATCGGGCGCGCCGCTGCGCAACAGCAGCGCAGGCGTGCCGATCGCGCCCGCGGCCGCGACGAACGTGCGCGCGCGCACGGTGACCTTGCGCGCCGTCGGCGCGATGCCCGCGGCATCCATCGCGAAGCATTCGAGCGACGCGACCTGGTCGCCCGCGAGGACGAGTCGCTGCGCGCGCACGCGCGTGACGAGCGTCGCGCCGCGGTCGAGCGCCGCCGGAATCGTGGTGACGAGCATCGACTGCTTGGCGTTGGTCGGGCAGCCCATGCCGCAATAGCCCAGGTTCCAGCAGCCCTTCACGTTGCGGCGGATCGCGGTCGTCGCCGATGCCGAGCTTGCGCGCGCCGCGCGCCAGCGCCGCGTTGTTGGCATTGGGCGCGACGGTCCACGGCGCGATCGACAATCGCGCCTCCATCCGCGCGAACCACGGTGTCATCGCCTCGGTCGGTGAACTCGCGTCAAGCCGTACTCGCGCTCCCAGAAGGCGAGCGTGGCCGGCGGCGTGCGGAACGAGCTCGTCCAGTTGACCGTGGTGCCGCCGCCCACGCAGCGGCCCTGCAGGATGTTGATGGCCTTGTCGTTCGTCTTGCGCGCCGCCGACTCCTGGTAGAGCTCGGGATACGCCTCGCGACTCCTGCATGCGGAAGTCGCGCGACGAGTCGCAGCGGCCCTTCCTCGAGCAGCACGACGCGAAGCCCGGCGCGGCGAGAATCTCCGCCGCGGTGCCGCCGCCCGCGCCGGTGCCGACGATGACGACGTCGGCGTCGAGCGTGAGATCGCGCTCGCGCGCGCGAGGCATCGATCACGTTCCAGCCGCCGCGCAATCCCGCGGCGATCGGATCGAGGATCGGCGATCGGTCATGCGGCATCTCGGCGGCGGGCCGGGATAGCCGATCGCGGGCCACGACTTCGCGGATTGCCGTACCACGCGGCGAACGTGAGATGATGCAACGCGTCGTAGGCGGCGCGCAGCAGCGTCGAGCGAGCTCTTGCGGCAGCGGTCGAGGAAGTGCCGCACGTCGGCCGGCGCTGCGCCCGGCCATGGCGTCGGACGCCCGTGCGAAGGCGAAGCGCACCGGCGGCAGCGCGAGGAGCGCGAAGAGCTGCGACAGCTCGGCCTGCGCCGTCGGCGGCAGCCCGGCGATCGCGGTGTCGATCGCCGTCGAGCGTTTCGCGCGAGACGCGGCATCGCGCGCGGCCTTGTCCTCGCGGCAAGCGCGCCGGCGAGCAGCACGGGCGCGACCGCGGCGAAGATCGCCTCGGCATCGGCGTCGAGCGCGCGCCGTGGCGTGCCGCTCGCCGGCGCGTGCGGACCGCTGCAGCCACGCCGGCCGTCGCGAGCGCAGCCGCGCCGACGAAGCCGGCGGCGATGAACGTGCGGCGGGAAATGGTCACGGATCGTCGATTGAACTGTACATGCCCGCGGCCCGTAGACGCAACAATCTAACTGGGCGACCGGAAGCGCGGCCTGCCGACGGCGCCGTCGCCTGCTAGACTTGCCGCTGTCCTTTTCGACGTCGCCACCTGCCCATGGCCGAGCAGGATCCATCGCACCCCGCGCCGCGACGCCCTCGTGCGCGAGCTGACGCGCGTCGCACCGCCTGCACGACGAGCGCGCAGCCAATCCGATCCTCGCGGGCGCGCTCGAGCGGCTCGCCGACTGGCAGGCGCGGCGCCTGCGCATGACCTACGCCGACCTCGCCGCCGATCCGCGCTACGCCGCGGCCATCCCGTTCTTCCAGAACGATCTCTACGGCGCGCGCGGATTACAGCCGCCGCGATGCCGACCTCGCGCGCGTCGTGCCGATGATGGTCAAGATGCTGCCCGAGAGCGTGATCGCGACCGCGGCGCTCGCGATGGAGCTCAACGCGCTGTCGCAGGAGCTCGATCGCGTGCTGCTGGCGCGGCTGCCGCGCGCCGACGCGCACTTCTCGGTGGCCGAATACTGCAAGGCGTACCGGCGCGCCGGCAACTTTCCGCTGCGGCGGCGGCAGATCAAGCTCATCGTGCGAAATCGGCACGGCGCTCGACCGCTACGTGCAACAAGCCGCTCGTCCGCACAGCGCTCGCGATGATGCGGCAGCCGGCGCGGCTTGCGGGCCTGTCGGCGCTTGCAGGATTTCCTCGAGCGCGGCTTCGCGGCGTTTCGCGCGATGGGCGGCGCGCACGACGTTCCTGGCGACGATCGACGAGCGCGAAACGCAGCATCTGGAGGCGATCGTCGACGGGGCGACGGACCCGTTTCCCGGATCCGCTGACGTCCGGCTCTCGCAGCCGTCGTCCGCGCGGACGCCGCGCGAGAGCTGCGCGCCTCAGGCCGGGCCCAGCGAGCTTGTCGAGCTGCGCCGTGATCTCGCGCTCGAACATCGGCTTCAGCGGCGTCAGCAGCCATCCGAGGCTCACGTCGAGCGTGATGCGTGTCCTTGCCGACCACTCATGCGTCCGGTCACGCCGGGCCGCTCGAAGTCGATGCTGGTCGCCGTTCCACTCGTAGTCGAGGTCGAAGCGCTTGTTGAGATCCTTGGCGATCTTCTCGCGCGACGGCCTTCGCCTTCTTGTGCGTGAGCGTGTGCTTGCGGGCGATCGAGATCGTGGCCATGGGTGCCTCCTCCTCGGCGCAAGTATAGGCCGGCGGATGAACCGGGCAACATCGCGCAGCTCTTTTCGCGGCATCGGGCCACGCCCGGACCGCGTGCTGTATCGCCATTTCACGCGGACGAGGCGTGGCAGGACGTCACCGTCGATGAGGTCGCGCGGCGAGATCGGCCGCTGGCAGGCGGCGTTCCGGCGCGAAGGGTTCGCGCCGGCGAGCGCATCGCGCTGTGCGTGCGCAACGGCATCAACTGGGTCGCGATCGACCTGGCCGCGCTCGGGCTCGGGCTTGGTCGTGGTGCCGCTGTACGTCGACGACAATCGCCGACAACGTCGCATGGTGCGTGGAGCATGCGAAGGCGCGGCTGCTCGATCGTCGAGAGCTCGCGCATCGCCGCGAACCTTGCGATGCTTACCGATGCGCGATCCGCTGCCGCCGATCGTCGTGTTGCGACCCGGATGACGGTGAACGCCGGCGAGACGGTGGCGACGTTTCTGCCGGCGACGGGCGACGAATGCGTCGTGCGACGACCTGCCCGACGACACGCTCGCGACGATCTGCTTCACGTCGGGCACATCCGGGCGGCCGAAAGGCGTGATGCTGTCGCACGGGAACATCCTCGCCAACGTCGAGCAATGCCGGCAGACGGGATGGCGCGGCATCGACGACCGTTCCTGTCGATCCTGCCGCTGTCGCACATGTTCGAGCGCACCGGCGGCTACTACCTGCCGCTGGCGATCGGCGCGAAGGTCGCGTATTGCCGCGGCATCGCGCAGATCGCCGACGATCTCGTGTCGCAGGCGCCGACGGTCATCTTCGCGGTGCCGCGGATCTTCGAGCGCTTCAACGCGCGGATCGAGCGAGTCGCTCGCGCGATCGCCGCTCAAGCGCGCGCTGTTCGACGCGTGCGTCGCGCGCGGCTATCGCGTCGCGACCAGCGTCACGCGACGCTGGCTCGATCACCTGCTCGTTCCGGTGCTGCGCTCGGTCGTCGGCGCGACCGGTGCTCGCGCAGCCTCGGCGGACGGCTGCGCCTGGCGGTCGTCGGCGGCGCGGCGCTCGACCCGGCAGCTCGCGCGCACGTTCATCGGGCTCGGTCTGCCGATGCTGCAGGGCTACGGGATGACCGAGGCGTCGCCGGTGATCTCGGTCAATCGCGACGACGACAACGTTCCGGAATCGGTGGGACCGCCGCTGCCGGGCGTCGAGGTGCGGCTGGGCGAGGGCAACGAGCTGCTCGCGCGCGGCGCCAACGTCATGCTCGGCTACTGGCGGAATCCGGACGCGACCCGCGCGGCGCTCATCGACGACGGCTGGCTGCGCACCGGCGACCTCGCCGAGATCAAGGACGGCAAGATCTACATCCGCGGCCGCGCCAAGGACATCCTCGTGCTTATCGAACGGCGAAAAGCTGCCGCCGCAGGATGTCGAGTTCGCGATCCTGCGCGATCCGATGTTCGAGCAGGTGATGCTGGTCGGCGAAGGGCGGCCCTATCTCGTGCTGCTCGCGGTCAGCAAGGAGACCGACGAGAAGAAGCTGCTCGAGCGCGCGCAACGCGCAACTGAAGAGCTTTCCCGCGCTGGATGCGCGTGCGCCGCGTCATCCGCTCGCCCGAGCCTGGAGCGTGGACAACGGATTGCTGACGCCGACGCTCAAGCTCAAGCGGCCGTTGCTGCTGCAAAAGCTCGGCCGGCGAGATCGACGCCGCGTACGCCGAGCCGTCGTCTGCCTGAGCGGTACCGCGGCGACGGCCGCCAACCGAAGGTCGCTTGGCTGCAGGCAGGCTATCTCAGACTGAGTGGGCGTTCACTTCCGCCTAGGCAGTGTCCGGCTCGGCTTGACAGAGTTTCGTCACGCGCCGTACGATTCAAACAAACGTTTAAATGAAATGCCGAGGTCCCGGTGCCGCTGCTGCCGACCAGCGTGTGCCATTGAAGACGCACAGGTCGATACGGCGCCGGCGCTGACGTCGGCATCGAATAGCAGAAGCGCGCGTACGTTGTCCACCGGGATCGCCACCGGGATCAACTGCGCGTTCGACGCGGTCAGCGAGCGTGGCCACGACGCGGCGGGCGCACGGTACCACTTGCAGTTTCGCGCACGCACGGGATAGGGATGGAGGCACACATTAGCGCCTTCGACGGCGCGGCCCCTGGGCGAGTCGGACTACGGGGACTTGACATCAGTCGAACAAACATGGTCAAACGATCGTTTGATCACCGTGTCTGGTGGACGCCTCCGACTGTGAGGAATCCGCGGGCGGTGGCGACCAAATCGCGCTCACGAGGATTCCATGGCCAAGGTCATCCCGCTCGACACACCGCGCGCCCGCCGCGACCAAGGAGCGCATTCTCGATGCGGCCGAAACGCTGTTCATGGAGCACGGGTTCGAGGCGACCAGCGTGCGTCTGATCACCGCCGCCGCCGGGCGTCAACCTCGCCGCCGTCAACTATCACTTCGGCAGCAAGGAAGAGCTGTTCCAGGCGGTGCTGACGCGCCGGCTCGATCCGATGAACCAGGAACGCGTCGGCGCTGCTCGACCGGTTCGAGCGCGAAGCCGCGCCCGACGCCGCTCGCGTGCGAGCGCATCCTCGACGCGTTGTTCATCCCGGCGCTCAAGCTCGCCCGCGATCCGGCGCGCGGCGGCACCAATTTCCTGCGCCTGCTGGGCCGCGCCTACGCGGATCCGGCCCCGTTCATCCGGCGCTTCCTGTCCGAAGCAGTACGCATCGATGATCGCGCGCTTCAAGGACGCGTTCGCCCGCGCGCTCCCGCACCTGCCGCGCAAGGAGCTGTCCTGGCGCCTGCACTTCATCATGGGCGCGCTGTCGTACACGCTGGCCGGCACCGACGCGCTCAAGATCATCGCAGAGCTGAATCCGCGTCGAAACCGACAACGACGAGGTCCTGCTGCGCCGTCTGGCGCCGTTCCTGCTCGCGGGCCTGAACGGCGCCGCTTGCCCGACTGACCGAGTTGCGCGGAGCGAGTCTCGCGCGAATTTGACGAACGCAAGCGCGCTGGGCTGCACGCCATCTCGAGGAGCTTGAGGAGCCATGCATCGATCGCTCTGGCCTGCGCGTGGGACGCGGTGCGCCGGCTCGCCGGCCTCGTCCTCCTGGCACACTCGCGCTGCGACGTGTCTGACGCCGTGTTCATCGTGCTCGCCATCCCTTGCGATCCCGCGCGCCGAAGCTCATCAGCGACGGCGTGCTCACGGTCTATCGCAGGTTGATGCCGCCGATGTCGCAGACCGAGCGCGAAGCGATCGAGGCCGGCACCGTGTGGTGGGACGGCGAGCTCTTCTCCGGCCGCCCGGACTGGAAGCGCCTGCTCGCATACGCCGCCACCCTCGCTCACCGCCGAAGAGCAGCGCTTCCTCGACGAGGAAACGACCACGCTCTGCGCGATGGCCAACGACTGGGAAGCGATCGAGCACCCATCGCGACCTGCCGCCGCACGTCTGGCAGTACATCAAGGACAAGGGCTTCTTCGGCATGATCATCCCGAAGGAGTACGGCGGGCTGGGCTTTTCCGCGTACGCGCATTCGCAAGTGATCACCAAGCTCTCGACGCACTGCGGCACGACCGCGGTGACGGTGATGGTGCCGAACTCGCTCGGGCCCGGCGAGCTTCTCGTTCACTACGGCACCGACGAGCAGAAGAACCATTACCTGCCGCGTCTCGCCAAGGGCATCGACATTCCCTGCTTCGCGCTCACCAATCCGTACGCGGGCTCGGATGCGGCCGCGATCCCGGACTACGCGTACGTGCGGTGGGGCGAGCACGAAGGCAAGCGCGTGCTCGGCCTGTCGGTGACGTGGGACAAGCGCTACATCACGCTGGCGCCGGTCGCCACGCTCCTCGGACTCGCGTTCCGCGTCTACGATCCCGACAAGCTCCTGGGCGGCAAGGAGGACCTCGGCATCACGTGCGCGCTCGTTCCCACGTCGCATCCGGGCGTACGCATCGGCCGCCGGCACATGCCGCTCAACTGGGTATTCCAGAACGGGCCGACCTCGGGCCGCGACGTCTTCATTCCGATGGACTGGGTCATCGGCGGCCAACCGATGATCGGCAAGGGCTGGCGGATGCTGATGGAATGCCTGGCGGCCGGCCGCGGCATCTCGCTGCCGTCGTCCAACACGGGGCTTGGGCTTCTCACCGCACGCGCCGTCGGCGCCTATGCGCGTGTTCGCACGCAATTCAAGGTGCCGATCGGCAAGTTCGAGGGCGTCGAGGAAGCGCTCGCCCGCATCGGCGGCAACCTCTACATGATGGACGCGACCCGCAAGCTGACGGTTGCGGCCATCGACGCGGGCGAGAAGCCGGCGGTGCTCGGGGCGATCGCGAAGTACCACATCACCGAACGCGCACGCCAGACGATCAACGACGGCATGGACGTGATCGGCGGCAAGGGCATCATGATGGGCCCGTCGAACTTCCTCGGCGGCGCGTACATGCAGCATCCGGTCGCGATCACGGTCGAAGGCGCGAACATCCTCACGCGCAGCCTCATCATCTTCGGGCAGGGCGCCATCCGCTGCCATCCGTACCTGCTGAAGGAAATGAACGCGACGCGCGCGCGCGACCGCCACGCGGCGTCGATGGCGTTCGACGCCGCGCTGTTCGGCCACGTTCGCTTTACGCTCTCCAATCTCGTGCGCACGTTTGTGATGGGCATCACCGGATCGCATTTCGTGCGCGTGAACGCTGACGTCGCGCCGGAGACGCGCCGCTACTATCAGCAGCTCACGCGTTTTTCGGCCGCGCTCGCGTTCCTGGCCGACGTGTCGATGGGAACGCTCGGCGGCGCGCTCAAGCGCAAGGAGAAGCTGTCGGCGCGCCTGGGCGACATCCTGTCGCTCCCGTACCTGTGCTCGGCCACGCTCCAGCGCTACGAGGTCGAGGGGCGGCAGGCCGCGGATGCGCCGCTCATGCACTGGGCGATCTGGGACGCGATGTTCAAGGCGCAGAACGCGTTCGAGGGCGTCATCTCCAATTTTCCGAATCGCGTTCGCGGCGGTGCTCGCGCGGATCATCGTGTTTCCGCTCGGCCGTCCGTACGTCGTGCCGTCGGACCAGCTCGGCCACGAGGTGGCGGCGCTCCTGATCGCGCCGTCGGCGACGCGCGATCGCCTGACGGACGACATCTTCATCGGACGCGAGGAAGACGATCCGGTCGCGCTCATCGAGCGCGCGCTCGACGCGACGATCGTCGCGGAGCCGATCCAGGCCAGGATCCGCACGGCGATCAAGGAAGGCAAGCTCGACGGCAGCGTGGCACCCGACGCCGCGGTCGACGTGCTCGCGCTGCGCGCCGTTGCGTCCGGGATCGTGACCGCCGACGAGGCGCACGCACTTGCGAAGCATCAAGCGCTCGTCGCGCGGGTCGTTGCCGTCGACGACTTCGACTCCGACCTTGGCGCATCGATGCTCGTGCCCGCGCTTCAAGCGCTGCAACGACAGGCGGAGCGCCTGAGGGCTGCTGCATGAACGGGGAACCGATCTACATCATCGACGGCGCGCGCACGCCGTTTCTCAAGGCGCGCAACAAGCCTGGCCCGTTCGCGGCGTCCGACCTCGCCACCGACGCCGGCCGCGCGCTCCTGCTGCGCCAGGGCTTCGAAGCGCCGCAGCTCGACGAAGTCATCCTCGGCTGCGCCGCGCCGTCGGCCGACGAGGTGAACATCGGCCGCGTCGCGGCGCTGCGCATGGGATGCGGCCAGAAAGTGCCGGGCTGGACCGTGATGCGCAACTGCGCATCGGGCATGCAATCGATCGACTCGGCGATCAACAACATTCGCGCCGGACGCTGCAACCTCGTGCTCGCCGGCGGCGTGGATGCGCTGTCCCGCGCGCCGCTCCTGTTCTCGGATGCGATGGTCGCGTGGCTGTCGCAGTGGTATGCCGCGAAGACCGCAGGCCAGCGCGCGGCGCTGCTCGCGAAGTTCCGCCCGGGCTACTTCGCGCCGGTCATCGCGCTCATGAAAGGGCTCACCGATCCGATCTGCGGATTGCTGATGGGCCAGACGGCGGAGAACCTCGCGTATCGCTTCGGCATCACGCGCACGGAAATGGACGCGTACGCGGCGCGCAGTCACGCGCGTGTGCTCACCGCGCAGACGGCGGGGCACTTCGCCGACGAAGTGATGCCGGTCTACGACGACAAGGGTGCACTCTACGCTGCGGACGACGGCGTGCGCGAGGACTCGACCGTCGAGAACCTCGCGAAGCTCAAGCCGTTCTTCGACCGGAAGTACGGCAACGTCACCGCCGGCAACAGCTCGCAGGTGACCGACGGCGGCGCGTGGGTCGTCCTCGCATCCCAGCGTGCGGTCGACAAGCACGGCCTCACGCCCATCGGCCGCATCGTCGACTCGCAATGGGCGGGGCTCGATCCGGCGCAGATGGGACTCGGGCCGGTCTACGCGGCCACGCCGATCTTGCAGCGCCACGGCCTCGGTCTCAACGACCTCGACGCGCTGGGAGATCAACGAAGCCTTTGCCGCGCAGGTGCTCGCGTGCGAGCGCGCGTGGCAGGACGAGGACTTCTGCAGGGCCGAGCTCGGCCTGCCGGGCGCGATGGGAACGATCGACGAGGACAAGCTCAACGTCGACGGCGGCGCGATCGCGCTCGGGCATCCGGTCGGCGCGTCGGGCACGCGCATCGTGCTGCACGTCCTGAACGTGCTGCGGCGCACCGGCGGCAAGCGCGGCATGGCCGCGATCTGCATCGGCGGCGGCCTGGGCGGCGCCATGCTGGTCGAGCGCGTCTAAAGGAATGCACATGCAGCACTGGACCATCACGCGCGAGGCCGACGGCCTCGCCACGCTCACGTTCGACAAGGCGGGCGCGTCGACCAACACGTTGTCCGCGGAAGTGCTGGCCGAGCTCAACGAAGCGCTCGACATCTCGACCGCGAGCCGCCGAACGGGCTCATCATCCGCTCGGGCAAGGCCAACGGCTTCATCGCGGGTGCCGACGTCGACGAGTTCGGCGACGTGAAGGACGAGGCGGGCGCGATGGCCATCGTGCGGCGCGGATGGGACACGTTCGAGCGCCTGGCCGACGTCAAGTACCCGACGCTCGCGCTCATCCGCGGCTTCTGCCTGGGCGGCGGACTCGAGCTCGCGCTCGCGTGCCGCTATCGCGTGGTCGTCGACGAGCCGGGCACGCGGCTCGGGCTTCCCGAAGTGATGCTGGGCATCGTTCCGGGCTGGGGCGGCATCAAGCGCCTGCCGCGCCTCGTCGGCGCGCCCGCGGCGCTCGACCTGCTGCTCACCGGCAAGACGATCGACGCGCGACGCGCGAAGAAAATGGGGATCGTGGACGAGTGCGTGCCGGTGCGCATCATGGAGAACACGGTGCGCGGCGTGCTGCGCGCGTCGCCGCCGCCGCGGACGTTGCCGTTGCCGCTGTCGCTCACGCTCAATCCGCTCGCGCGCCGCTTCATTGCCGCGCAGGCCGAGAAGCAGGTGGCCAAGCGCGCGCGTCGCGATCACTACCCGGCGCCCTACGCGATCCTCGAGCTGTTCACGAAGTACGACGGCAATGCGCTGCTGCCGCCGCCGGGCGATCCCGCCTCGATCCCGTCGCTGCTGTCCACGCCGACCGCCGCCAACCTGATCCGCGTGTTCCGATTGCAGGAGCGCTTGAAGAGTCTCGGCAAGGAAGGCGAATTCAAGGCCGCGCACGTGCACGTGGTCGGCGCCGGCACGATGGGCGGCGACATCGCGGCGTGGTGCGCGCTGCGCGGTCTCACCGTCACGCTGCAGGACCAGAACGCCGAGCGACTGGCGCCGGCGATGAAGCGCGCGAGCGAAGCTCTTTGCCGATCGCCTGAGGGATCCGCGTCGCGTGCGCGACGCGCACGACCGGCTCATTCCGGACGTCGCGGGCGACGGCGTCGCGCGCGCCGACGTCATCGTCGAGGCGATCTTCGAGAACGTCGACGCCAAGCGTTCGCTCTTCGCATCGCTCGAGAAGAAAGCGAAGCCCGACGCGATGCTCGCGAGCAACACGTCGAGCATTCCGCTGGAGGAAATCGCCACGGCGCTGGCCGACCCGTCGCGACTCATCGGCATTCACTTCTTCAATCCCGTCGCGCGCATGATGCTGGTCGAGATCGTGGTCGGGCAGCACGACGCGCGAGGACCTCGTGGCGCGCGCGGCGGCGTTCGTGCGCCAGATCGACAAGCTGCCGCTGCCGGTCAAGAGCGCGCCGGGCTTTCTCGTCAATCGGCTGCTCGCGCCGTATCTCATGGCGGCGATGCGCGCCGTGGACGAAGGCATCGCGCCCGAAACGGTCGACGAGGCCGCGGTCGCCTTCGGCATGCCGATGGGGCCGATCGAGCTCGCCGACACGGTCGGCCTCGACATCTGCGTCGAAGTAGGCAAGCTGCTGGGCGGCGCCGCCGCCCCGCCGAAGCGGCTGATGGAGCTCGTCGATGCGCGGCAACCTCGGCAAGAAGACCGGGCGTGGATTCTACGAGTGGGTCGACGGGAAGCCTTCGAAGAACGCCGCAGGCAGCGTGCCGCCCGGCCTCGCCGACCGGCTCGTCGCGCCGTACGTGAGCGAGGCCAAGTCCGCGCTGGCCGAGCACATCGTCGCGGACGCCGATCTCGTCGATGCCGGCGCGATCTTCGGGACCGGATTTGCGCCATTTCGCGGCGGGCCGCTGCATTACGCGAGGCCGCCTGACGTGCTTCGTCAAGGGGAGTTCACGTGGTGTACATCTGCGCCGGACGCGCGCTCCATGGGCGCGCCGCGCAGCCAGCTCACAGTTGCCGAGATCCGCAGCATCTACGCGCGTTCGCAGGAGGAGCGTCGTGGAGAAGATCTGGATCAGGCACTATCCCAAGGGCATCCCGGCCGAGATCGACGTCAACGAATACGCGTCGGTGCGCGAAATCTTCGAGGAGAGCGTCGGCAAGTACGGCGCGCGCCCGGCGTTCACGTGCATGGGCAAGCTCGCTGACCTTCGCCGAGCTCGACACGCTGTCCGCTGCGTTCGGCGCGTGGCTGCAGGGCATCGGCTGCAAGAAGGGCGCGCGCGTCGCCGCTCATGATGCCCAACATCCTGCAGTATCCGGTGTGCCTGTTCGGCACGCTGCGCGCCGGATGCACGGTGGTCAACGTCAACCCGCTCTACACGCCGCGCGAGCTCGAGCACCAGTTGCAAGGATTCGGGCGCCGAAGTCCTGGTGTGCGTCGAGAACTTCGCCGACACCGTCGCCGAGGTCGTCGCCAAGACCAAGGTGCGCCAGATCGTCGTGACGTCCATCGGCGAGATGCTCGGCTTCAAGGGACTGATCGTCGACTTCGTGCTGCGCCACGTGAAGAAGATGGTCCCGAAGTATTCGCTGCCCGGGATCGATCCGTTCTGTCCGACGCGCTCGCCGAAGGCCGCAAGCGCACGCTCGAGCGCGTGCGCTCGGGCACGACGACATCGCGTTCCTGCAGTACACCGGCGGCACGACCGGCGTCGCCAAGGGCGCGATGCTCACCAACCGCAACATCGTCGCCAACATGGTGCAGGCGCGCGCGTGGATCCGGCCGTTGCTCGACCGCGACGCGGCGCGAGGTGATCATCACGCCGCTGCCGCTGTATCACATCTTCTCGCTGACCGCGAACTGCCTCGTGTTCATGTCGGTCGGCGGCGAGAACATCCTGATTCCGAATCCGCGCGACATCCCCGGCTTCGTGAAGGAGATGGGCAAGTACAAGTTCACCGCCTTCACCGGCGTCAACACGCTGTTCAACGCGCTCGTCAACAATCCCGACTTCGCCGAAGCTCGACTTCTCGCTCGCTGCAAGCATCACCCTGGGCGGCGGCATGGCGGTGCAGGAGGCGGTCGCGCAGAAGTGGAAGCAGGTCACCGGCGTGCCGCTGATCGAGGCGTACGGCCTGACCGAGACGTCGCCGGCAGCGACGATCAATCCGCTCGACCTGCCGGCCTACAACGGCTCGATCGGCCTGCCCGATCTCGTCGACCGAGGTCGACGCTTGCGCGACGACGACGCGGACGCGACGTGCGCGCTCGGTCAGCCCGGCGAGATCTGCATCCGCGGGCCGCAGGTGATGGCGGGCTACTGGCAGCGTCCCGACGAGACGGCCAAGGTCATGGACAAGGACGGCTGGTTCGCGACCGGCGACATCGGCGTGATGGACGAGCGCGGCTTCGTCAGGATCGTCGACCGCAAGAAGGACATGATCCTCGTGTCCGGCTTCAATGTGTATCCGAACGAGATCGAGGGCGTGCTGGCGGCGCATCCGGGCGTGCTCGAGTGCGCGGCGATCGGCGTGCCGACCCGAAGTCGGGCGAAGCGGTGAAGCTCTTCGTCGTGAAGAAGGACCCGAGCGCTCACGACCGAGACGTGACTCAAGTATTGCCACGAGAACCTCACCGGCTACAAGTGTCCGCGCGACATCGAGTTCCGCACCGAGCTGCCGAAGTCGAACGTCGGCAAGATCCTGCGCCGCGAGCTGCGCGACGAGGCCAAGCGGAAGCCTGGCGCGCGTAACGGCTCATCGACATGCGCTTCCCGACAAGGAGCCTGTCCTGCGCGTCGTGCCGATGCCGGCCGACACGAACCAGCACGGCGACATCTTCGGCGGCTGGATCATGTCGCAGGTCGACATCGCCGGCGGCGTGGTCGCCGCGCGTCACGCGCGCGGCCGCGTGGCCACCGTCGCCGTCAACTCGTTCACGTTCAAGCAGCCGGTGATGGTCGGCGACCTCGTCACGTTCTACGCGGAGATCACGCGCATCGGCCGCACGTCGATCACCGTCGACGTCGAGGTCTTCGCGCAGCGCAATCCGAACGACCAGATCACGGTCAAGGTGACCGAGGCGAGCCTCACCTATGTTGCCGTCGGCGCAGACCGGCGGCCGCGCGAGGTAGCGCAAGCCCCTGATGCAGCGCCGAGCGCGCAGTGCGCGCGGTGTATAGTGGCGCCAAACGTCAGCCGACGCATATTCGCGCGCGGAAGGCAAGGCTCCACGCGAGCCGATCGCATAACCAACGCCAGGAGGAGCATCCTATGCAAAGCGCTTCGATGAAGAAGAAACAGCTTGCACACGCGGTCGGCGCGGCCGGTATCGCGCTTGGCGCGCAGCAGGCGCTCGGCGCGGGGTTCGCGTTGCAGGAGCAGAACGCGAGCGGCCTCGGCAATGCGTACGCCGGTGGCGCGGCGGTCGCCGAAGATGCGTCGACCGTGTGGTCGAATCCCGCCGGGATGGCGCGCTTCTCGACGATCCAGATCGTGGCCTCGGTCGCCGGCATCTTCCCGTCGTCCAAGTTCAGCAACGACGGGTCGCTGCCGGCGTTCGCCAGCCGCTCGGCGGCGACGGGCGGCGACGCCGGCGCAGGCGGCTGGCGCTGCCGGCGATGTACATGGTCGTGCCGATCAACCGCAGATTGGGCGTTCGGCCTCGGCATCGGCGTGCCGTTCGGCCTCGAGACGCAACTGGGACGACGGCTGGCTCGGCCGCTACCAGGCGCTGCAGTCGCAAGATCGAGACGCTCAACGTCAACCCGTCGATGTCGTGGCGCATCAACGACCAGTTCAGCGTCGGCGTCGGCGTCAACTACCAGCAGATCAAGGCGACGTTCACGAGCAACGCCAACTATTCCGCGCGCGCTCGCGACACGCCGCGCAGACCGCGGCCGCCGGGCGGGCTCATTCCCGCCGGCCGCCGTGCGGCCGTTCATCGGCGGCGACCCGCGGCCTCGATTCGTCCGTCACGTCACCGGCGACGACTGGTGCGTGGGGCTGGAACATCGGCCTCATGTGGAACATCTCGCCGGACACGCGCATCGGCGCGCACTATCGCTCGTCGATCAAGTACGACATCAACGGCAACGTGAATTTCGGCAACCCGTCGCTGCCGACGCTTGCCGCCGACGCTCGCGCCGATCGGCGCCGCGCTTGCGCCGGCGGTCAACAACGTGCTCGCCGAGCGGCGGCGTCACCGTCGACATCGAGCTGCCGGCGATCACCAACGTCTCGTTCTACTCACGCCTCAATCCGAAGTGGGAGGTGATGGCCGACGTGCAGTTCACCGACTGGTCGACGATCGAGAACCTCACGTTCGTGCGCACGCACGGGCCGTGCGTTGCCGGCCGACGCCGGAAAACTTCAAGGACGCATGGCGCGTGTCGGTGGCGCGAGCTACTACCTGGACGACAAGTGGAAGTTTCGCGGCGGCATCGCGTGGGACCAGTCGCCCGTGCAAGATGCCGATCGGACGCCGCGCCTGCCGGACTCGGACCGCTTCTGGCTCGCGGCGCGGCGTGCAGTACGCGTGGCGACAAGCAGCTCAAGTTCGACGTCGGCGTCGACCTACATCTGGGTGTCGAACGGCCGTCGAACAACAACGCGGGCAACACGGCGCAGTACGGCCTCATCAAGGGTGACTACGACACCACGTCTTCATCCTCGGCGGCCAGGTGTCGTACTCGTTCTGATGTCGCAGCACGTGGCGGGCCGCGATGCTGCGGTCCGCCGCGTCGCATTTCCGCCGTTGCGGCGCCTCGCCGCGCGTCCCGCAGCTCGTGCTCCCATGCCGAACTCCACTCTTCTCGATTCGCAAGGCCGCCGTCCTCGGCGCCGGCGTGATGGGCGCGCAGATCGCCGCGCATCTTGCCAACGCCGGCATCCCGTCGCTGCTGTTCGACCTGCCGGCCAAGGAGGGCGATCCCAGCGGGCTCGTCGCGAAGGCGATCGCCAACCTCGCGCAAGCATCGAGCCCGCGCCGCTGGCCGCGAAGGATCGCGCGGCCGCGATCGAGGCCTGCAACTACGGCACCGACCTGCGCGCGCCTTTCCGAGTGCGATCTCGTCATCGAGGCGATCGGCGAGCGCCTCGACTGGAAGCAGCGACCTCTATGCCAAGGTCGCGCCGCAGCTCTGCGCGCCGAATGCGGTGCTCGCGTCGAACACGTCGGGGCTGTCGCTGGCCGCGCTCGCCGACGTCGCTGCCGGACGAGCGCGCGCCGCGCTTCTGCGGCGTGCATTTCTTCAATCCGCCGCGGTACATGCACCTCGTCGAGCTGATCGCGGCGCCGTCGACCGACGCGAGCGCTGCTCGATGCGCTGGAGGCGTTCCTCACGACGACGCTCGGCAAGGGCGTCATTCGCGCGCGCGACACGCCCAATTTCATCGCCAACCGCATCGGCATCTTCTCGGTGCTGGCAACGATGAAGCACACGCAGGATTTCGGCCTGCCGTTCGACGTCGTCGATGCGCTCACCGGTCCCGCCATCGGCCGCGCCAAGAGCGCGACGTATCGCACCGCCGACGTCGTGGGTCTCGACACGCATGGCGCACGTCGTCAAGACGATGTAGGACACGCTGCCCGACGATCCGTGGCATCGCTGGTTCGCGACGCCGCCGGTGCTGGCGGGGCTCGTCGCGCAGGGGGCGCTCGGTGCCAAGACGAAGGCGGGCTACTTTCGCAAGGTCGGCAAGGACATCGAGGTGCTCGACCCGGCCACGCGCGGCTATCGGAAGTCGGAGGGAAGCGTCGCGCCGGAGGTCGCCGAGATCCTCGAGATCGCGGTCGCCAGCGGAGAAATTCGCGAAGCTGCGCGCGTCGCCCGCATCCACAGGCGCGGTTCCTGTGGGCCATCTTCCGCGATCTCTTCCACTACAGCGCGTACCACCTCGAGTCGATCGCCGACAACGCGCGCGACGTCGACCTCGCGATTCGCTGGGGCTTCGGCTGGCAGCTCGGTCCGTTCGAAACGTGGCAGGCCGCAGGCTGGGACGAAGTGGCGCGCTGCGATCGAGGAAGACATCGCCGCCGGCAAGCGCTCGCGGCAGTGCCGCTGCCCGCCTGGGTGCGCGGCGAGAAGGTGCGTGCCGCGCACGGCGTGCACGCGAAGGACGGCGCCTATTCGCCGGCGCGCGACGCGTTCGTGCCGCGCCGCAGCCTGCCGGTCTACCGCCGCCAGCTGTTTCCCGATCCGGTGCTTGGCGAAGCGAACGCCGACCGCGGCACGACGATGTTCGAGACCGACGACGTGCGCGTCTGGCACCTCGCGCGACGACGTCGGCATCGTGTCGTTCAAGACCAAGGCGAACACGATCAGCGACGGCGTGCTCGACGGCATCCTGCGCGCCATCGAGCTGGCCGAGCGCCAATGCGCGGGTCTCGTGATCTGGCAGCCGCGCGAGCCCTTCTCGCTCGGCGCGAACCTCGCAGCACTTGGTCCCGACGTCGAAGTCAGGCGATGGAGCGTCGTCGAAGGCGTCGTCGCGAAGTTTCAGCACACCGCGATGCGCCTGCGGCAAAGCCTCGTGCCGACGGTATGCGCCGTGCGCGGCATGGCGCTCGGCGGCTCGTGCGAGTTCATCATGCATGCGACCCGCACCGTGGCGGCGCTGGAGTCGTACATCGGCCTCGTCGAGGCGGGCGTGGGCCTGCTGCCGGCCGGCGGCGGCAGCAAGGAGCTCGCACTGCGCGCAGCCGAGGAGGTGCGGCGGGGCGCCGTCGGCAGCCAGCTCGACGCGCTTCCTTTCATCCGCACCTACTTCCAGTCGGTGGCCATGGCGACGGTCGCCAAGAGCGCGATCGACGCGAAGGAGATGGGTTACCTGCGCGCGTCCGACGTCGTCGTGATGCATGCGCACGAAGTGCTGCACGTCGCGATCGGGCAGGCGCGGGCGCTGCACGATGCGGGCTACCGTCCGCCGCTGCCCGCGCGCAGCATCCCGGTCGTCGGCAAGACCGGGCTCGCGACGCTGACGATGATGCTCGTCAACATGCGCGACGGCGGCTTCATCAGCGCGTACGATTTCGAGGTCGGCCAGCCGCATCGCGCGCGTGCTGTGCGGCGGCGAAGTCGACGCGGGCAGCGTGGTCGACGAGAACTGGCTCTTGAAACTCGAGCGCAGCGAGTTCATGTCGCTGCTGCGGATCCGCGTACGCAGGCGCGCATCGCGCATACGCTCGCCACCGGCAAACCGCTAAGGAATTGAGACGAAGCAGATTCAGGACGCCTACATCGTCGCGTCGACGCGCACCGCCGTCGGCAAGGCGCCGCGCGGCGTCTTTCGCACCACGCGCCCCGACTACGCTGCTCGCGCACGTGCTGGCGTCGGTGATGACGCAGGTGCCTGTCGCTCGATCCGTCGCGCGTCGAGGACGTGATCGTCGGCTGCGCCATGCCCGAGTACGAGCAGGGGATGAACGTGGCGCGCATCGGCGTGCTGCTCGCGGGCCTGCCCGACAGCGTGGCCGGCATGACGGTCAATCGCTTCTGCTCGTCGGGCCTCAACGCGGTGTCGATCGCCGCCGACCGCATTCGCACCGGCGAGGCGGACATCGATGATCGCCGCGGGCACCGAGAGCATGAGCATGATCCCGATGCTCGGCCGCCTCGCGCTCAACGAGGCCGTGTTCGAGCGCGGCGAGAACGTCGGCATCGCGTACGGCATGGGACTGACCGCCGAGAAAGTCGCGGCCCAGTGGAAGGTCTCGCGCGAAGCGCAGGACGCGTTCGCGCTCGCCTCGCACCGGAAGGCGCTGGCTGCGCAGGAGTGCCACGAGTTCGCGGACGAGATCACGCCCTTCGCCGTCGCAGAAGACGTGCCGGACCTTGCCGCCGGCGGTCGTCGCTACGCGACGAAGGACGTCGCGCGCGACGAGGGTCCGCGCGCCGATACGACCGCGGAAGGGCTCGCCAAGCTGCGGCCCGTGTTCGCGGCGAAAGGCTCGCGTGACCGCAGGCAACAGCTCGCAGATGTCCGACGGCGCGGGCGCGTCGATCCTCGTTTCCGAGCGCGTGCTGCGCGAGCTCGACTTGGTGCCGCTCGCGCGCTTCGTCGGCTTCGCGGTCGCGGGCGTCGCACCCGAGATCATGGGCGTCGGCCCGATCGCGGCGATTCCCAAGGTGCTGAAGACGACCGGCATCAGGCTCGACGAGATCGACTGGATCGAGCTCAACGAGGCGTTCGCCGCGCAGGCGCTGGCGGTGATGCACGACCTCGGCCTCGATCCCGCGAAAGTGAACCCGCTTGGGCGGCGCCATCGCGCTCGGGCATCCGCTCGGCGCGACCGGCGCGATCCGCACGGCAACCATCACGCACGGCCTGCGCCGGCGCAAGCAGAAGTACGGCATGGTGTCGATGTGCGTCGGCACCGGCATGGGCGCGGCGGGCATATTCGAAGCGATGTAATCGAGGGAGGAAGGCATGCGCAATCTTGTGACGATGCTGGTGGGACTCGCGTTAGCGGCTGGCGTGCACGCGGTCGAGGTGGGCGGCGTAGCCATTCCCGACAAGGCGAACGTCGGCGGCCAGGATCTCGTGCTGAACGGCGCGGGCGTTCGCTCGCGCATGGTCTTCAAGGTCTACGTCGGCAGCCTGTACGTGCCCGCGAAGGCCAAGACCGCGGCGGACGTTTATGCAAAGGCGCCGCGGCGCGTGCAGCTCAACATGCTGCGCGACGTGACGTCCGACCAGATGGTCGATGCGCTGACGGAAGGCTTGAACCAGGCCAACAGCGCGGCGGAAGCCGGCGCAGTCAAGGCGCAGATGGCCGAGCTCGCCGCAATCCTGAAGTCGATCGGCCAGCTCAAGGAGGGCAACGTGCTCGCGTTCGATTTCGTCGACGGCGGCACTCGCGTGAGCCTCAACGGCCAGGCGAAAGGAACGATTGCCGGCGACGCCTTCAACAAGGCGCTTTTCAACGCGTGGCTCGGCGACAAGCCCGTGCAGGATGACTTGAAGAAGGCCATGCTGGGTGGCTGATTTCTGGCCGTCGTCGGGCTATCGCCTGTTGCGAAAGGGTGAGGACGGCCGCCTGGTCGTTACCGACGACTTCCTGCGCACTTATCTCATGCGGCCCGAGCTCGCGCCCATAAGGGAATCGGGCGCGCACGAGCTCGCGATGCACGACGCGCTCATGGCGGATCCGCGGCGCGAAGTGACGCCACGCCGGGCTGGAGGCGATCGAAGACCCGGACGCGCGCGACAATTACGCGATCTTCCTGCGCTTTCGCGAGCGCCTTCTCGACGCGCCGTCGCTCGAGGCCGCTTACATGGCGCTGTTCTCGGGGAACGGCATCGACGTGCCACCGATGTTCGTCCATCACCTGACGCAAGTGCTGCTGCGCAACGTCCTGGGCGACCACGCGACGCCGATCGAAGCCCGCGCGGCGGAAATGCTCTTCCGTCCGCAGCGCATCGCGGTACTCGAGGACGGCGCCGTGATGGCCGCCGACGAGACGACGGTCGATCTCTTCGCGACGACTGGCGGGTTCGGTTCGCTCGGGGAGCTGCTTGCGCAGAATCGCACGCCTGCGCGCACCGTCGATCTCGACGTACTCGACGCGGACAACGCCGACCTCTACTGGGAGCGCGACGAGCGACACGACTTTTCGGTCAGTCTCAACCGCGGGCGGGCCGCGCTCGACGCACTCGCGCGGGTGATGGAGCGGTGGATCGAGCATTTCACGGGCGCGCGCGTGGTGATCCGTCACGAGCGCGCGATCGACGACACGCATTGGGTGTGGCACGTAGGGCTCGACGCCGAGGCCACGACGCTTCTCAACGACCTCTACAACCAGGTCGAGATCGACGAGGCGCGCATGGGACGCCTCCTGTGCCTGTTCCGGCTCGACTTCACGAATCCCGCGGACATGCGCCCGGCCATCGCGGGCCGCCCCGTTTATCTTGCGATGGCAATGAACCCGGACAACGTTCTCAAGCTCAAACCGCAGAATCTCCTGCTCAACCTGCCGCTCGCGCGGCTCCAGTGAAACGACCATGAACGCCATTCGCATCTTCGCCGCCGCTGCCGCCTGGCAGGCCGCATTGGCCTTCGCGCAAACGCCCGCGGCCGCGCCCGAAATGATCAAGCTCGACACCAAGTCGATGTCCGAGTTGTCCTGGCTCTCCGGATGCTGGGGAGGCAAGGTCAACCAGCGCGACTTCCGCGAGCAGTGGATGCCTTTGCGCGGGAACACCCTGCTCGGCATCGGCTCGACGGAGTTCCAGGACAAGCTGTCGAGCTACGAGTACCTGCGCATCGAGTCGCGCGCCGACGGCATCTTCTACGTGGCGTTGCCATCCGAGCAGAAGGAGGCGGCCTTCAAGCTGGTCTCGGCAGTCAGGGACGAGCGCGAAAAGGCGACCATCTTCACGTTCGAGAACCCGCAGCACGACTTCCCGCAGCGGATCACCTATCGACGCGGCACGGAGGGCTGGCTGTACGCGACCATCGAAGGGAAGAGCCAGGGCCAGGACCGCCAGGTCACGTATCCGTTCCGGCGTATCGACTGCGAGAGCGGCGAGTTCATCCGAAATTAATGCACCCCGACGCTCGCTACGAAGATGACCGCGCTTGAAAACTTCGAGCGCATGCTGGCGTCCGGCAAGGACGGCGCGCTACTGCGCTTCTCCCTCGGTAACGAGCACATGAAAGCCGGCCATGCGGCCGAAGCGGCGTTGCATCTGCGGCGCGCGGTCGAGATCGATCCCGATTACACCGCGGCCTGGAAGCTGCTCGGGCGCGCGCTCGGCGACGACGGCCGCCACGAGGAAGCTCTCGCGGCCTATCGCCAGGGCATCGCAGTGGCGGAGCGCAAGGGCGACAAGCAGGCCGGCAAGGAGATGGCCGTCTTCGCCAAGAGAATCGAGAGAGCTCTCGCGCCTAGGTAGGCGCGCGCGCCGCAGCGACCCCCTCGTTCGCGAGCGCATCGGCGCGCAAGTTGCCCGCGTTGTCGGCGTGGCCCTTCACCCAGTGCCAGGTAACGTCGTGCCTTGCCACGAGCGCCGCGAGCTCGCGCCACAGGTCTGCGTTCTTGACGTCCTTCTTGTCCGCGGTCTTCCAACCGTTGCGGCGCCAGGCGTGGATCCACGTCTCGATGCCGTTCTTCACATACTGCGAGTCGGTGAAGAGGTCGACTTCGGAGGCGCGCTTGAGCGACTCCAGAGCGCGGATGACTGCCGTGAGCTCCATGCGGTTGTTGGTGGTGTGCGCCTCCCCGCCGAAGAGTTCCTTCTCGTGCTCGCCGGATTGCAGGAGCGCACCCCAGCCGCCCACCCCCGGGTTACCTTTGCAGGCCCCGTCGGTATAGATGACGATGCTCACCGGGGCGGCCTCTTTGCGCCGCTGGGGTGCACGAATCGTGACGTGTCGGCCGCGGTCGGTCGCTTGGCGACGCGGCCTGCGACCCATGCTCGCTGGCGCTCGCGCGCCCCGCTCACTCCAGCCGGTCCGAGGTGGTGAGACCTTCGCGCGCCGGCGAGAGCGCCTTGTTGCGGCGCTCGCGGCGCTGCCATGTCGGCGTCAGGACCCGCATGCCGAGCACGCGCTTGGTGGCGCGCAGGTAGTACACGCCTCCCGCGATGGGCCACCACCGGTCGCCGCTTGCCTCGAAGAAACCGAAGCGGTGCAGCCACTTCTCGCTTTTGAAGGGCGGCGCGTACGCATCGAGACGGCCGCCGACGACGTCGAAGCCCAAGAGGGTGAGCCAGTCCTTGAGGCGATAGAGCGCGATGAAGCTGCCGTTCCAGGGCGGGGTCTGGCCGCGGCCGAAGTAGCGCTTGAAGCCGTACAACGAGAACGGGTTGAAGCCGGAGATCACGATCTGCCCCTCGGGACGGATCACGCGATACGCCTCGCGCAGCATGAGGTGCGGGTCGTCGGTGAACTCGAGCCCGTGCGGCAGTACGATGAGGTCGACCGCGTTCTCCGCGAACGGCAAGCCATGCGGATCGGCGACGATATCCGCCGGTGGGTCATAATCCAGCGACCAGCGTGACGGGATGCGCGATTGCGCGAGGAACGCCCAGTTGGGCAGCCCGATCTGAAGCGCACGGAAACCGAAGATGTCGGCGACCGTTTGGTCGAAGTAAGCCTGCTCGCGCGCGAGAAGATAGCGCCCGAGCGGTGTCGTGAACCAGTCCGCCAGCGAACTTGAAGCGCTTGCGGCCGGTCCCAAGGATGCATTCATGATTACGATTATCCCCATCCCCGCTTTCGCGGACAACTACATCTGGACTTTGTGCTGCGAAGGTAGCGCGGTCGTGGTCGACCCGGGTGACGCCGAGCCGGTGCTCGATTACCTCGATCGCGAAGATCTCGCGCTGACCGCGATCCTCGCGACTCACCATCACAACGACCACGTGGGCGGCGTGCCGGCGCTCGTTGCGCGCTACCGCGTGCCGGTGTTCGGGCCTGCGCGCGAGTCGATCCCCGACCGCACGAGCGCCCTGGGCGAAGGCGACGAGATCGACGTTCCCGGGCTTCCCTTGCGCTTGCGCGTCATGGATATTCCCGGCCACACCGCGGGCCACATCGCGTACTTCGGCGACGTCAGCGGGGTGCCCTCGGTGTTCTGCGGCGATACGCTGTTCGCCGCCGGTTGCGGTCGCCTGTTCGAAGGCACGCCACAGCAGATGTGGACGTCCTTATCGGCGCTGGCCGCGCTGCCGACCGACACGCGCGTGTACTGCGGCCACGAGTACACGCTTGCGAACATCCGCTTCGCGCTCGCGGTCGAGCCGGACAGCGCTCCGCTGTGGGACCGGCAGGCGCGCGAGCAGGCCAAGCGCGACCGTGGCGAGCCAACGCTTCCATCGACGATCGGCGAGGAGCGCCTCACCAATCCGTTCCTCCGCGCGCCGGTTCCGGAGGTGCGTACGGCAGCCGCATCGCATGCGCGGGGGCCGCTTGCGGGCGACGTCGAGACGTTCGCCGCCCTGCGTGCCTGGAAGAACGCCTTCTAGGCCCCGGTTGACGCCCACAGGCGGTGCGCCTACCATGCCCCCGTTGTTCTGGACGCGCCTCACTACGCGGGTCCCACGGAGAGTTCCCCATGAGATTCCGCAATTGCTACGCCGCACGACACTGATTGCCGCCGCCCTGCTGGCGGCAGGTTGCGCGACCGCGCCCCCGCCCGCGCAGACGCCCGCTCCGCCGCCGCCAGTCGCATCAGAGCCCGAGTCCGATCCGCCGCTCGTGCTGCAGCCGATGACGCTGCGGCCGGTCCCCGTATTCGCGCTGTCCGCAGGCCCCGACCTCGAGCCGTTGCCGCCGCCGGTCGGCGACCTGTGGGAGCGCATCGTCGAAGGCTACGGCATCCCCGACATCGAGGGGCCGCTCGTCGAAAAGTGGGAGCAGTGGTACGCGTCGCGCCCCGACTATGTCGAGCGGATGGTTTCGCGCAGCAGGCGTTACCTCTATCACATCGTGACGGAGGTGTCGGCGCGCCGCATGCCCATGGAAATCGCGCTGCTGCCGATGATCGAGAGCGCGTACAACCCCGTTGCGCTGTCCTCGGCGCGCGCCGCGGGCATCTGGCAATTCATTCCCTCGACCGGCAAGCACTACGGGCTCGCGCAGAACTTCTGGTTCGACTCGCGTCGTGACGTGCTCGCCGCGACCGACAAGGCGCTCGAGTACCTGAACAAGCTGCACGACGATTTCGACGACTGGCAGCTGGCGCTCGCCGGCTACAACTGGGGCGAGGGCAACGTCGCGCGCGCGATCGCGAAGAACAAGGCGAAGGGCCTGCCGACGAGCTACGAGGCGCTGTCCATGCCGGCGGAGACCGCCAACTACCTGCCCAAGCTGCAGGCGGTGAAGAACATCGTGCGCGATCCGGAGAAGTACGGGCTCGCGCTGGCGGACATTCCCGACGCGCCGTTCTTCACCGTCGTGAAGGTCACCAAGAAGATGGACACCAAGCACGCGGCGGAGATCGCCGAGCTCTCGCTCGAGGAATTCCTCGCGCTCAATCCGCAGCACAACCGTCCCGTGATCGCGGGTGCCGACGAGCAGTCGATCCTGCTGCCCATCGACAACGCGGAGATCTTCGCGGCCAAGCTCGAGCTCGGCGGCGACCAGCCGCTCGTGTCGTGGCAGGCGTACAGGCTAAAGCCAAACGAGACGCTGCCGCAGGTCGCCGTGCGCTACGGCATGTCGGTGGAGACGCTGCGCGCGGTCAACGGCATCGGATCGCGCGCGGTGGTTCCCGTCGGTCACACGCTGCTCGTGCCGGCGCAGCGGCCGTCGCGCGAGACCGCGGAGACTCTTACGCACGTCGTGTTCACCACCGTTCCATCGGGCCGCACGTTCTACCACGTCGTGCAGCGCGGCGACACGCTGCAGCGCGTGGCCGCGCGTTACGGCGTCACCGCCGCGGACATCAAGTAGTGGAACGGCATCGTGCACGAGCACGTGCAGACGGGGACGCGCCTGCGGGTGACGAGCGACGTCGTCCCGGTTGCGAAGGTGGGCGGACGCTCGAAGCGCGCGATGGCCACGCGCGGCGCGACGACGACGCGGTCGAGCAAAGTCGCTGCGCAGCCCACGGCCACCAAGCAGCACACGGCCACGAAGCCTCAGCCGGCGAAGCCGTCGAAGACAGCCGCCAAGTCGCAACGCGCGGGATAGACGGTCGCAGAGGCAGGCCGGTCGCAAACGCATGCGACTGAACGTCCCGCCAAAAGTAAAACGGGCGACCCTTGCGGATCGCCCGTTTTGGTCCGAAGCAGTATGCGACGGACGTATTCCCGCCGGCTCCTACAGCTTCTTGGCGGGCTTTTTCTTCGACGTCTTCTTGGCGGCCTTCTTCTTCGGCGCCGCCTTCTTCTTGGCGGCCTTCTTCTTCGGGGCGGCCTTCTTCTTCGTGGTCTTCTTGGCGGCCTTCTTCTTCGCCGCCTTCTTCTTCGCGGACTTCTTCTTCGTGGTCTTCTTCGCCGCCTTCTTCTTCGTGGTCTTCTTCGCCGCCTTCTTCTTCGTCGTCTTCTTCGCGGCCTTCTTCTTCGGCGCGGCCTTCTTCTTGGCCGGTTTGCGTTTAGCCGCCTTCTTCTTCGGCGCCGCGGGCGGTGCCGCCGGCGTCATCATCGACATCATGTCTGCCATCATCTTTTGTTTCTCCTGTCTGAGTTGCAGTAACTAGTTATGTTGCTTCTCTTTGTCGCAGGTGGTCTTCGGATCGTCGATTTTTTGCTGCAACCACTTGACAAACCGATTCCTCCTGCTGCCTGCATTGTAGCCACGTTTGACAGTTTTGCAAGATTCTGCCGTCGATTCCGACGCTTAGGACACGCAGTGTTGCGCTTTCGCACACACGCATCGCGCGCGTTCGACGTGCGATCGAGACGCTGCGATGCTCGCTCACGGCAGCAGCGACTCGTCACGCAAGAGGTCCGCGACGTCTTCGCGTCGTCGCACGAGATGCGTCCGGCTGTCGTCGACAATTACCTCGCACGCGCGCGGACGCGAGTTGTAGTTGGAGCTCATCACGTGTCCGTATGCGCCCGCGGCGCCGATGGCGAGGAGGTCGCCGGGCGCGAGCGCGAGATGCCGTTCGTGCGCGAGAAAATCGCCGCTCTCGCAGATCGGGCCGACGATTTCCCACTCCTGCACGTGGCCGGCGCGAGGGCGCACCGCGTCGACCGGATGCCACGCATCGTAGAGGGAAGGACGCAGCAGATCGTTCATCGCGGCGTCGACGATCGCGAAGCTGCGGGTGTCGCCCGGCTTCAGGTATTCCACCCGCGTCAGCAGCACGCCGGCAGCGCCGACGAGACGCCGTCCGGGCTCGAACAGGAGCCGTTCGTCGCGCCCTTCGAAGAGGCTGCGCACCATTTCCGCGTACTCGGAAACGCGCACCGGATGCTCGTCGCGATAGCGGATGCCGAGCCCGCCGCCCAGGTCGACGTGCGAGAGCGCAATGCCGTCGCCTCGCAGCGTCTCGACGAGGTCGAGCATCTTGACGACCGCTTCGCGGTACGGCTCGAGCTCGGTGATCTGCGAGCCGATGTGCATGTCGATGCCGTGCACGTCAATGTGACGCAGGTCCGCAGCCCGGCGGTAGAGATCGCGCGCGTCGTCGAACGCCACGCCGAACTTGCTGTCCTTGAGGCCCGTCGCGATGTACGGATGCGTCCTCGGATCGACGTCGGGGTTGACGCGCAAGCTGACCGGCGCGCGCTTGCCGGCCTCGGCGGCGACGCCGTCGAGCCGGGCGAGCTCCGCTTCCGACTCGACGTTGAAGCAGAGGATTCCGGCGGCGAGCGCCTGGCGCATCTCGCGCTCGGTCTTGCCGACGCCGGAGAACACGACCTTGCGCGGATCTCCGCCCGCGGCGATGACGCGCGCGAGCTCGCCGCCGGAGACGATGTCGAAGCCGCTGCCGAGGCGCGCGAAGAGGTCGAGGATGGCGAGGTTGGAGTTCGCCTTGAGCGCGTAGCAGACGAGGTGATCGACGCCGGCGAACGCGTCGTCGAACTCGCGATACGCGCCTTCCAGCGCCGCCCGCGAATAGACGTAGCAGGGCGTTCCGAACTCGGCGGCGATCGCGGAAAGCGGAATGTTCTCGGCGTGCAGCTCGCCGTCGCGGTACGCGAATGCCGTCACGGCGCGCTGCCGCTCACCGGCTTCTTCTCGGGCTCCAACGGACTGATCGGAGGCGGCGGCGAAGACGGCCCAGGTGCCGGTTGCGGCTGCGTGGTTGCCGGCGCAGCAGGCGGCGGTTGCGCGGCCGGCGGCAAATACAGCGGTCCCTTGATGCCGCATGCGCTGCATGCGAGGACCAGGACCGCGGCCAAGTGACGTAACATCATCGGAAAATCCTATCACGCATGACAGCCCCCACGACGGACATGACCGATTCCGAATTCATCGCTTCCGCCGACGCGCTGCTCGCCGCGATCGGGGCCGCGCTCGACGAGGCGGTCGACGAGAGCGACGCCGACATCGACTGGAGCCAGAACGACGGCATCCTCAAGATCGACTGCGCGGGAAGCGGCAAGGTCATCGTCAACCGCCACGTGCCGAACCGCGAGATCTGGGTCGCGGCGCGTTCCGGAGGCTTTCACTTCCGTGCGGACGGCGACGTTGGGGCGATACGCGCTCGGGCGAGACGCTCGATGCGACGCTGTCCCGGCTTCTGCGCGAGCAGGCCGGCATCGCGATCGACTTCTAGGCGGCGAGCAGCGCCGTCCAGTCCTCGAGCTCGCGCCGCAACGCGACGTGCCCGGGCATCAGCTCTTCGACCAGCGCCCAGAAGCGCGGCGAGTGATTGAGCTCGACCAGATGCGCCACCTCGTGCGCGACGACGTATTCGGCGAGCGCCGGCGGGAGCTGCACGAGGCGCCAGTTGAGGCGGATCTCGCCGCGCGCGTTGCAGCTTCCCCATTCGCTGCGTGCGTTCGACAGCCGCAGCGCGGGTGCGTCGCGGTCGAGCTTTTGGGCGTAGACGGCCGCCCGCGGCGCGACCAGCGTCCACGCCTCGTCGCGCAGCCATGAGCCGACGAGTTGCGCGACCTCCGACTCGTCCTGCGCGCGCGGGTGCAGCACCGTCAGATTGAAGAGGTCCGGCGCGATGCGCGATCGCCGCGCCGGAAACACCTCCAGCGAGAGCTCGCGGCCGCGATACAGGATCGGCGCACCCGACTTCCACTCGCGCGGCATCACGTCGCGGCGCCGGGCGCGCCACTCCGCGAGCGCCTTCACGATCCACTGCGCGCGCTCGTGCAGCGCCTCCTCGATCTCGGACAGCGTCACCCATCGCGGCGCGCGCACGGTGAGCCCCGACAGGTCCACCTCCATGCCGATCGTGCGCCTGCGCGCGCGGATCAGGCGATAGTCGATCGGCTGGCCCGCCAGCGTGATGCTGCGCGCGTGGCCCTCGCGTTGTCGCCGTGCGCGCGCGCCGCCGACGTCGTCGAGCTTGAGGAACGCTCTCGTCATGGCGGCACGCCGAGGCGCGCGACCTCGGCCTCGATCCACGCCTCGACTTCCTTCGACAGCGCGCTGGCGTCCTTGCCCGTCGGCGAGATCGGCGCGCCGATGGTCATGCTGATGATGCCCGGCCGCTTGCCGAACACCCCCTTGGGCCACACGTAGCCGGCGTTGTGCGCGACCGGGATCACGGGGACGTTCATCGCAATCGCAAGGCGCGCGCCGCCCGTCTTGTACTTCGCCCGCGTGCCGGCGCGAATGCGGGTGCCTTCGGGATAGACGACGATCCAGAAGCCCTGCGCGAAGCGATCGCGGCCCTGCGTCGCGATCTGGTCCATCGCGTCGGTGCCCGACTTGCGGTCGATCGTGATGGGCGACGCGAGCCTGAAGCCCCAGCCGAAGAACGGAATCGACAGGAGCTCCTTCTTGGCCACGAAGGCGAGCGGCGGGAAGTACAGGTTGAGCGCGAGCGTCTCCCACGTCGAGCTGTGCTTGCACATCACGATGTGCGGATGGGCACGCGTGTCGTGCGGGACGTTCTCGAGGCCGGTGACCTGCCAGCGGATGCCGCAGATCGCGCGAGCCCCCATGAGGTTCGTCCGGCACCAGCTCGCGGCGATCTTGTACATCGGAATGCGCGGGATCCAGAACAGGAGCACCATGGTCACCGCGTAGAGCGGTGTGACGACGATCTGGAAGAGCAGGAACAGGAGAGAGCGTAGCGCGGAGACCGGTCCGGGGCGGCTCATTTCTCTTCCGCGAGGAGCGCCGACACTGCGAACGCGAGGTCCGGGAAGATCACGGTGTTCTTCGGGAAATTGCCGTCGCGCAACGTCTTCTCGCCCTTTCCGGTCAGCACCAGCATCGGCTGGGCGCCGACCGCTTCCGCCGCCTGCAGGTCGCGCAAAGAGTCGCCGATGCAGGGCACTCCCGTCAACTCCGTGTTGAAGCGCTTGCCGATCTCGACCAGCATGCCGGCCTTGGGCTTGCGGCACTCGCACTTGGAATCCGCGGTGTGCGGGCAGAAGAAAATGGCATCGACCCGCGCGCCCGCGTGCGCAAGCGCCTTGTGCATCTTCTCGTGGATCGTGTTCAGCATGCCCATGTCGAACAGGCCGCGACCGATGCCGGACTGGTTGGTCGCGACGACGACGCGGTAGCCCGCGTGGTTGAGGCGCGCGATCGCTTCCACGATCCCGGCACCGGGCGCCACTCCTCGGGCGACTTGATGAACTGCTCGCTGTCGTAGTTGATGACGCCGTCGCGGTCGAGGACGATGAGCTTGGCCGAGCGCGTCGGCAGCATGGCGTCGGCGAGCTGGACCATGGCGTCAGGAGGCCAGCTTCGAGATGTCGGCGACGCGGTTCATCGTGTGCGCGACGCCGCGCAGGAGTGCCAGGCGATTGGCGCGGATCGCAGGGTCGTCGGCCATCACCATCACGTCGTCGAAGTAGCGGTCGACCGCGGGCTTGGCGGTCGCGAGGATGCGCAACGCGTTCGTGAAATCGCCGCGCCCGAAGTCGTCCTCGACCTGCGGCGTGAGGCGCTGGAACGTGCGATAGAGATCGTGCTCGGCGCCTTCGGCGAGACGCGCGGGATCGACCGCGACCGCTGCTTCGCCGCCGCTCTTGCGCAGGATGTTGACGATCCGCTTGTTGGCCGCGGACAGGGCGGCGGCCTCGGGAAGCGCCGCGAACGCCTGCACCGCCGCAAGCCGCGCCGGCAGATCGGCGATCGCGTCCGGTCGCGCGTCGAGCACGGCGGCGACCTGGTTCGCCGAATAGCCCTGGTCGCGCAGGTAGCCGCGCAGGCGGTCGTAGATGAAATCGAGGACCGCGTCCTGTGACTTCGCGACGCCCGGCACGGCATTGAACGACGAGAAGGCGAGACCCACGAGCTGCGCAAGCGCTACGGCGTGCTTGCGCTCGATCAGGATGCGCACGACGCCGAGCGCGGCCCGGCGCAGCCCGAACGGGTCCTTGTCGCCCGTCGGCACCTGGCCGATGCCGAACAATCCCGCGAGCGCTTCCAGCTTGTCGGCGAGTGCCACCGCCTGCGCAACGTTCGACTGCGGCAGCTCGCCGCCTGCCGCCTTGGGCCAGTAGTGCTGCTCGATCGCCGCGGCGACGTCCGCAGGCTCGCCGTCGTGCGTGGCGTAGTAGCGGCCCATGAGGCCTTGCAGCTCGGGAAATTCGCCCACCATGTCGGTGACGAGGTCGGCCTTGGCGAGCGCGCCCGCGCGGTCCGCGAGACCCGGGTCCGCGCCGAGCAGCGGCGCGATGCGCAGCGCGAGCAAGCGCAGGCGCTCGACGCGCGCGGCCTGCGTGCCGAGCTTGTTGTGATAGACGATGCTCGCAAGCCTGGGAACGCGCGACTCGAGCTTCTGCTTGCGGTCCTGGTCGAAGAAGAACTTGGCGTCGGCGAGCCGCGCGCGCAGCACGCGCTCGTTGCCGGCGACGATCCGCGACGGATCGCGCGTCTGGAGATTGCTCACGACCAGGAAGCGGTTGACCAGCTTGCCCGCATCGTCCGCCAGCGCGAAGTAGCGCTGGTTGAGCTGCATCGTGAGGATCAGGCATTCCTGCGGCACGGCGAGAAACGCCGCGTCGAACGTGCCCGCGTAGACGACGGGCCATTCGACGAGCGCGGTGACTTCGTCGAGCAGCGCGTCGGGCATGATCGGCGTCGCATTGCCGGCCGCGCCTTCGAGCGCCACCACGATATTCGCGCGACGTGCGGCGAACGACGGCATCACCTTGCCTTCGGCTTCGAGCGTCGGGGCATAGGCCTCCGCATTCTCGATCTCGAGGGGCTTGTTCGAGAGGAAGCGGTGGCCCCGCGTCGTGCGGCCGGCGGTCAAGCCGAGAGCCGTGACGTCGACGACCTGGTGGCCGTGCAGCGCGACGAGCCCGTGCGCGGGGCGCACGAACTTCTCGTTGTTGTAGTAGTGGCCCGCGCTCGCGTAGCTCATCACCTTGGGGATCGGCAGGCGGCCGATGGCGTCGTCGAGCGCCTCCTGAAGTCCTCGCGCGAGAGGCTGACCCTTCGCGACGCTCGCAGGTAGACGTAGTCCGCCTTGCCGTCGTTGCGGACGACGATCCGGTCCGGCCCATCCTCGGCGTCGAAGGTCGGTGTCGCCAGGTGCGGGCGCCCCAATGCCTCGAGCTTCTTCCTGAAGGCCGCCGAAACGGATCCGTCGGCGCTCAACGCCACCGACTTGGGCATCAGCTTCGTCTCGACCGGTTGATCGGGCGACGTATCGGCGACATCCGGGAGGAACACGGCGAGCCGGCGCGGCGTTGCGAACATCACGGGCGTGGCGGCGTTTCGGAGATAGTTGCGCGCTGCGAGGGCGTTCGGTCAGATCGTTGGCGAATGCTTGCCCGAGGCTGCTTCAGCGCCTTCGGCGGCAATTCCTCGGTGAAGAGCTCGACGAGCAGATTCATCGCGCTCACTGGACTGCCCTCCGCGCTATGCGCTTCGGGGCCATTCGCGCTTGGGCGGCCCTGCGCGCTCATGCGCCGGTCCTTGCGCAGCTCCGGCGGCAGCATCGGGAAGCCGAGCGCCTCGCGCGACTCGACGTAGCCCTGCGCGACGAGCCGCGACAGCGTGCGAATGCGGCCGATGTACGCCGCGCGCTCGGTGACCGAGATCGCGCCGCGCGCGTCGAGCAGGTTGAACGTGTGCGCGGCCTTCAGGATCATCTCGTAGCCCGGCAGCGGCAGCTTCGCGTCGAGCAGGCGCTTCGCTTCCGACTCGTAGAACGAGAAGAGCTCGAAGAGCTTGGGCGCGTTCGAGTGCTCGAAGTTGTACGTCGACTGCTCGACCTCGTTCTGGTGGAACACGTCGCCGTAGCGCAGCGTGCGCTTGCGCGCCGTTCTCCGTCCGACTCGGTGCACACGAGGTCGAACACGTTCTCCTTGTCCTGCAGGTACATGCAAAGGCGCTCGAGCCCGTACGTGATCTCGCCGGTGATCGGGTTGCAATCGAGGCCGCCCACCTGCTGGAAGTACGTGAACTGCGTGATCTCCATGCCGTTCATCCACACTTCCCAGCCGAGGCCCCACGCGCCGAGCGTCGGGATTCTCCCAGTCGTCCTCGACGAAGCGGACGTCGTTGCTTCGTGAGGTCGAAGCCCAGCGCCTCGAGCGAGCCCAGATACAGGTCGAGGATGTCGGGCGGCGACGGCTTCAGCACGACCTGGAACTGGTAGTAGTGCTGCATGCGGTTCGGATTCTCGCCGTAGCGGCCGTCCTTGGGCCGGCGCGACGGCTGCACGTACGCCGCGCGCCAGGGCTCGGGGCCGAGCGCGCGCAGGAACGTGGCCGTGTGCGACGTGCCGGCGCCGACCTCCATGTCGTAGGGCTGCAGGAGCGCGCAGCCCTGTCGGCCCCAATACTCCTGCAGGCGCAGGATGACGTGTTGAAACGTGATCATTGCAGAGGCGCGGCGCGGGCAATGCCGCTAACTTCTTGAAACTGCGGATTTTACCGGTTTCGCGAGCGGCTGCGCGGCGCCTTGCGAAAACGGCCGGCACGACGACGAGCAGAAGCGAAAGCGCAACAGCGGGCCATCGCCGACGCGCAGATAGGGTGTCTCCCCTGCGCGTCCCGCGATCTCGACCTCGAGAATGCCGGAGACGAACCACGGCAGCTCGCGCGAACGCGGCCCATCGTGCGCGATCGCCGACGTGATGCCGGTGTTGGTCGCGCGCAGCATCGGGCGCCCGGTCTCGAGCGCGCGCATGGCGGCGATCTGGTTGTGCTGGCGCGCGGCGATCGAGCGGCCGTACCACGCGTCGTTGGTCACGTTGACGAGCAGCGTCGCGTTGCGCGCGGACGGGATGAGCTCCGCGCCGAACACGTCCTCGTAGCAGATGTTGACCGCGAGGCGTTGTCCGGCGGCGTCGAACGGCGCCTGCTCGGCGGGCCCCGGCGTCTGGTCGGCGAGCGGGATCGCGAGCACCTTGTTGATGAACCAGCCCGCGATCGGCTTCAGCGGAATCGACTCGCCGAACGGCACGAGGTGATGCTTGCGATAGAGCTGCGGCGGCGCGTCGCCGATCGTCACCACGCTGTTGTAGATGCGCTCGCCTTCGCCGGGCTCGCGCGGCGGCTCGGCGATGAAGAGACCGACCAGGACGATGCCGTCGCGCGCGCGGGCGGCAGCCGCGTGGCGCAGGAAGACCGCGCCCGGAATCTCGTCGGCGAACTGCGGATACGCGCTCTCCGGCATCACGACGATGCGTCCCTTGCTCGTGCGCACGAGCTTGTCGTAGAGCTCGTAGTTGCGCGGACGGAACGCGGGATCGAACTTCTCCGCCTGCGAGACGTTGCCCTGCACGAGCGAGACCGCGACGGGCTGCCCGACAGCGTGCGTCCACTCGATGCGCAGCAGTGCGGCGCCGACAAGAGTCGTGAGCGCGCGCGATACCGAGGCACGCGACGACGCGGCGGGGCTGCGCGTTCGCGACGGCGACATGATGCCGGCGACGCAGGCGGCGCAGAGCGGACACTGCGAGCGAAACGAGGAACACGCCGCCGACCGGGGCATAGCCGGCGAGCGGCAACGGCACCGCCGGCGAGGAGCTCGGCGTAGCCCATCGACAGCCACGGGAAGCCCGTGAAGACGTAGCCGCGCAGCCATTCGCACAGCACGTACGCGCCGGCCGAGGCAACGCCAGGCGCTCGAACCCTGCGGCGGGCGCTACGCGCACGGCGAGCCATCCCGCGAGCGCGGGCCACAGCGCGAGGAGCGCGACGAAACCGGCGGTGGCAATCACGGCGACCGGCGCCGGCATGCCGCCGAACGTCTCGAGCGCGATGTACACCCACGACACGCCGGCGCCGAACAGGCCGAGTCCGAACGCGAATCCGATGCCGGCGCGCCGTCGGGCGTGTATCGCGCCGTTCCACAGCACGAACAGGAGCGCGAGCGACCGCGACGTTCACGAGCGGCAACGCGAACGGCGCGAACGCGAGCACGCCCGCGGCGCCGGCGAGCGAGCGCCAGCAGGCGCGTCAGCATGCGGACGTCAAAGCGGCTTGATCTCCACCTTGCGGAACTTGATGGTCCCTCGGCCCCATTGCAGCGCGATGGGGCCGCTCGCGAACTTGGTGTCGCGCACGTCGACGGTCTTCATGCCGTTCAGCACGAGCGTGAGCTGCGGCCCGTTGGCGGTGATCTCGTAGCACGCTCCACTTGCCGCCGACCTTTGGCGCGCGCTGCGCGACCGCCGCCACCTTGACGATCGCGCCGGTGGCATGCGTCTGGTCCGGCCGCTGGTCGAAGATATTCGCTTCGTAGCAAGTCTCGTCGCCGATGCTGTTGCGGTCCTGGCAGCGGATGAACACGCCGCTGTTGGCATCGTCGCTCGCCCAGAATTCCACGCGGACCGTCGAAGTTGCTTGTACGAATTTTTCGTGACGAGATACGCGTTGTCCTTGCCGCCGGCGCTCGCCTCGATCGCCCCGTCCTTCGCAGCCCAGTTGGCTCGCCTACGCGGCGTGAAGTTGTCGAGGCCGCGCGTGCCGTCGATGAGCGTCGTCCAGCCGCTGCCGCTTTGCATCGCGCAGCCGGTGACCGAAGCGGCGAGCGCGGCGACGGCAAATGTTCCTCCCATTGCCTTCATGTCGATCCCTCCTTGGTGGTGGTTGCCGCCGCACCTTCTCGACCTGCAGCGTGTGCAGCCGGCGGCTGTCGGCGCGCAGCACGCGGAAGCGCAGGCTCGTCGATCGTGGTGGCTTCGCCGCGCTTGGGCAGGCGGCCGAACGCGCGCAGCACGAGGCCGCCGACGGTGTCGAACTCGTCGTCGGGGAACTCGGTGCCGAACTGCTCGTTGAAGTCGGCGATCTCGGTTTGCGCCTTCACGCGGAACCTGCCGTTGGCCTCGGGGATGATGTTGTCGTGGCTCTCGTCGAAGTCGTACTCGTCCTCGATGTCGCCGACGATCTGCTCGAGCACGTCCTCGATGGTCACGAGCCCCGAGACGCCGCCGTACTCGTCGACGACGATCGCGATGTGATTGCGATTGGCGCGGAAGTCGCGCAGCAGCACGTTGAGCCGCTTCGACTCCGGCACGAACACGGCGGGGCGCAGCGTGTCGCGCAGGTTGAACGCTTCCGGGTTCGCGTAGTAGTTGAGCAGCTCCTTGGCGAGCAGGATGCCGATCACGTCGTCCTTGCTCTCGCCGATCACCGGGAAGCGCGAGTGGCGCGTCTCCACGACGAGCGGAATGAACTCGGGCACGGCGTCGTCGACGGACACGCAGTCCATCTGCGCGCGCGGGATCATGATGTCGCGCACGGTCGTCTCGGACACCGACAGCACGCCCTCGATCATCGACAGCGCGTCGGCGTCGAGAAGATGGCGCTCGAACGCGCCGCGCAGGATGTCGATCAGCTCCTCGCGGTCGTCGGGCTCGCGCAGGAGCATCGCCGTGAGGCGCTCCATCAGCGTCGGCTTGTCGCCGTCGCGGTCCTCGTCGTTAGACGTCGGCATAGGGGTCGGGCACGCCGAGGCCCGCGAGGATCGCGATCTCGCGCGCTTCCATCCGCGCCGCGTCCGCCGGCCGCTCGTGATCGAAGCCCTGCAGGTGCAGCATGCCGTGGACCACCAGATGAGCGTAGTGCGCCGCCAAGCTCTTTCCCTGTTCGTCCGCTTCCTTGCGCACGACCGGCGCGCACAGCACGATGTCGCCGGCGCGCGGTGGCTCATCATCGTACACGAACGTCAGCACGTTGGTCGCGTAGTCGCGGTTGCGGAATTCGGCGTTGAGCGCGCGGCCCTCGATCGCGTCCACGAAGCGCACCGTGACGACGGCGTCGTCCAGGAGCGCCGCGCGCACCCAGCGGCGCACCTGCGGGCGCGTGGGCAGGTCCGCGGCGTTGCTTGCGTACTGCACCGAAAGCGAGAGCGCGGCGGCCTGGTCACGCAAGCTCGTTGCGCCATGGCAACGCAGCTGCGCCGAACTGCGCGGCGACCCGCGCGGGCTCGAGTGTCCGCAAAGCGCGTCGCCGACGTAGATCTCCATCGACGCTCCGGTTGCCGACCGGTGCAAAGCGGCCGCCGATCCACACCCAGTCGCGCTCGGCGAGCCGAGCGCGCGGCAGGTCGAGCGCTTCGGCGCCGGCGTCGAAGTGACAGGTGAAACATGTTGACCTGCGGCGGCGACGGCAGCACGCGGATGCCTTCGATCCCGGCGAGCGCCGCGGCGAGCGCGATCGCGCGTTCGCGACGCTGCCGGCATCCGCGCAAGCTGCGTCGTCGAAGCGCATCGCGGCCGACGCGACCAGTGGATGCAGCTGGACGAGCGTGCCGCCCATGCGCTTGCGCCACACGCGCGCCTGGGCGACGAAGCTCGCCGTGCCCGCGAGCGCCGCACCGGCGAGCGCGCCGATGCCCTTGTAGAACGACACGTAGACCGAGTCGAACAGCGCGCAGATCTCGGCATGCGTGCGCGGCGCGTAGGCCTCGCGCGCTTCCCACAGTCGCGCGCCGTCCATGTGCATGCGGACGCCGCGCGAGCGAGCGAGCGTCGGCGAGCTCGACCAGCTCGTCCCATGGCGGAAGCTGGCCGCCGATCTCGCGCGCGGGCAGCTCGACCAGCAGCGCGGCGAGCCGCTCCGGCCACGCGGCGAGGTCGGCGCGAGCGTCGGGCGCTCGCGCGGTCCGAGCAGCACCGCGTCGAGCCGCTGCACGCGCGCGTAGGCGCGCAACTCGTGCAGCTCGAGGTGCGAGGTCGGATGCATCGCGAACGCCGGGACGCTGCGTCTCGTCGGCGTGGATGCGCAACGCGATCTGCTGCGCCATGGTGCCGCTCGGCATGAACACTGCGGCCTCGCAGCCGAGCAAGGACGCGATCTTGCTCGAAGGCGGCGATGAGCGGGCCTTCGCCGTAGCGGTCCGGCTGCGTGGCCGTTGGCCTGGCACCATTCGCCGACGGCGATGAGCTCGGCGCCGGGCGCAAACTCGGGCGGGCCGCCGATCGCGAGCGTGCAGCGGCGGCGCAGCGCGTCGCGCTCTGCCGGCGTCACGTTGTCGATCCTGCGCGCTGCGCGCTCCGGTGCAGTTCGCCCTCGGGAGCGGCCTTCGGGCTCACTTTGCCTTGTCGCGCTTGACCGCGTCGCGATCGTAGGCGTCGATGATCTTCTGCACGAGCGGATGGCGCACGACGTCGGCGCTCGTGAAGTGGCGGAACGCGATGCCGCGCACGCCGGCGAGGATGCGCGCGGATTCGATGAGGCCGCTCTTCTGCCCGCGCGCGAGGTCGATCTGCGTGACGTCGCCGGTGATCACCGCCTTGGTGCCGAAGCCGATGCGCGTGAGGAACATCTTCATCTGCTCGGGCGTCGTGTTCTGCGCCTCGTCGAGGATGATGAACGAATGGTTGAGCGTGCGCCCGCGCATGTAGGCGAGCGGCGCCACCTCGATGGTCGTGCGCTCGAAGAGCTTCGCCACCTTGTCGAAGCCCATGAGGTCGTAGAGCGCGTCGTAGAGCGGGCGCAGGTACGGATCGACCTTCTGCGCGAGATCGCCGGGCAGGAACCCCAGGCGCTCGCCCGCTTCCACCGCGGGACGCACGAGCACGATGCGCTTCACCGCGTCGCGCTCGAGCGCGTCGACCGCGCAGGCCACCGCGAGGTACGTCTTGCCGGTTCCGGCGGGGCCGATGCCGAAGGTGATGTCGTGGCTGACGATGTCCTTCAGATACGCGACCTGGTTGGGCGTGCGCCCGTGCAGGTCGGGACGCCGCGTGTGCAGCGCGGGTGCGCCGTCGTCATCGACTGCCGCAGGGGCCGATGCCTTCTTCTGCGACGTGATCTCGACGAGCCCCAGCTGGATGTCCTCGACCGACAGCGGCTTTTCCGCCGCGGCGTAGAAGCGCTGCAGCGCTTCGCCGGCGCGCTCCGCCTGCGTCGGCTCGCCCGCGATGGTGAACGCCCCGCCGCGATGCGTGATCGCGACGTCGAGCGCCGCTTCGATTTGCCGCAGGTTGGCGTCGAGCGGTCCGGTGAGATTGGCGAGCGCGCGGTTGTCGAGCGGCGACAGCGTCACCGAGGTCTGCGGGCGCTTCGACACGTGCTGCCGGCTAGAGCGCCTGCCGCATGAGCGGCGCCTTCAGCGCCTCGTCGAGCACGGCCAGCGACTCGGCGATGTGCGCCTTCGTCTCCACGGAGATCCTGTTGCGCTTCGCCGTCGCGGCCAGCTCGCCGCGCAGCTTGATCGCGTCCGCGCGCAGCAGTGCGCGCGCGTCGGCAGGCATCGTCGGCGTCGGCTTCACGAGCGCGCCTGCCACGCGCGACACGTATTCGCGCTGCAGGTTGCGCCGGATGAGCGGGATGTCCTCGCCGGTGACGACCTCGCTGAAGATCGCGCGGTGCAGCGTGCCGTAGAGCTCGGCGACCGTCAGCGCATCCGAGGGATCCTTGACCTTGAGCTCGTTGTTGAGCAGCCGCTGCGCGATCTCCGGCCCCATCAGCGGCACGAGCACCGAGCGCTGCACGTCGAGCACCTGCTGGTCGACGGCGACGTCGACCGTCGGCACGCTGCGGCCGAGCACGCGCGCGTCGTCGATGTCGTGGTCGGTGATCGCGAGCCGGCTCAGGAAGGCCGGCGCGAAGCGGAAGCTGTCGGCGGAGAACACGGTCACGGCGAGGAGATTGAGCGCCGCGCGCTGCTTGGCGGCAGGAATCGGCTCGAGCGGCGCGCGGCCGCTGCCCGCATGGTCGGAGTGCAGCGTGAGCCCGCCGATGTACTTGGCGGCCTGCTGGGCGCTGTGCTGCACCTCGAAGAGGCCGCGGTTGAAGTTGCGGCGCAGGAGCGCGTACTGCTCGCCTTCCTTGAGCGCGCGCGTCTCCGTGAGCTGCCACAGCTCGCGGCCGAGCTTCAACTGCCGCTCGGCGTAGGCGAGCGGATCGGTGCCGAGGTCGAACGTGTTGACGCGCGGATCGAGGCCGCTGTAGTAGAGCGCGTCGTCGGCCATGAAGGCGAGCTGCGGCTCGTTGCTGCGCCCGGCGATGCGCGCGAGCTCGGTCGCTCCTGCTCCTGCGCGAGCTCGCTGTAGCCGTATTCGATCGCCCAGTAGTCGTACGGGCCGAGCGTCGACATGTGGTACTCGCCCTGGCGCTCGCCCTTGAGCGCGATGTTCACGGCGTTGTACTCCATCACCGAGCCGGCGATGCCGTTCTCCTGCGTGAACTCGCGGTCGGCGAGCTGCGCCTCGGTGTACGCGGTGGACGCGCGGAAGTTGTGCGTGAGCCCGAGCGTGTGGCCGACCTCGTGCATCGTGGTCGACTTGAGCTTGGACTGGATGAACGCCTCCGCCTCCGGCCCGTCGAGCGTCATCTCGCCGCGCGCTTCGAGCAGCGACATCGCGAAGGCCTCGTGCTCGATCGCCTCCGTCGCGTAGTTGCAGTAAGCGCTGTCGAAGTGCGAATGCGACGCAGGCGCCGACGGCGGCGCGCCGGAATGCTTTCCGCGCCGAGGTTCTTGAACGCGCGGAAGCTCGTCGCGTCGATGCCGATGTCGGCGTCGAGGATCTCGCCGGAGCGCGGATCGACGACGGTGGGTCCGATGGCGGAGAAGGAGCTGCGCGCCGTCGTCATCCAGCGGATCGACGCGTGGCGGATGTCCGACGTGTTGAATTTGGCGTCGTCGGGCTGGATCTCGACGTGGATCGCGTCCTTGTAGCCGATGCGCTCGAACGCCTTGTTCCACTCGAGCACGCCCTCGCGGATCGCCTCGCGGTATTTCACCGGCACCGTGCGGTCGATCCAGTACACGATGGGCTGCCTCGGCTCGGACAGCTGCGCCGCCGGGTCCTTCTTCTCGAGGCGCCAGCGGTTGACGTAGTGCACGATCGGGATGCGGCGGTCGTCGGTCGTGAAGTCCCACACGTCGGTGCCGAAGTAGCCGATGCGCGCGTCGGCCACGCGCGGGCGCATCGGCGCATCGGGAAGCTTGGCGATCGAATAGTGGAACCCGAGGAACAGGCTGCGGATGTCGGGAATCGTCGACGGCGGCTCGCTCGGCATGCCGGGCTGCGGCGGCGCGAGATTCACGCGCGCCAGGGCGTAGTGCGCGGTCACGCTGAACGAAGCGAAGTCGGGCGCGCTGCGCACGTCCCGGAACGACGAATTGCGCGAATCGAACGCGTAGGACTGGCGATACGCCTGCTCGAGGCGCGGCGCGGCGCCGGGCAGGTCGGCGAAGAAGAGCGCGTTGGCCTCGACCAGGATGGACTTGCGCTCGGGGTGCGGCTGCGACACGACGGGCGCGGTGGACAGGAGGCTGTCGGAGAAGGCGTCGTCGACGGCGCGCGCTTCGGGCGTGCCGGCTTGCGCGGTGTATTTCACGTTGCGCGCCACGAGCTGCACGTTGAGGCCGACCTTGCGGAAGACGACGATCGCAGGGCCGCCGAACCGGCGCGACAGGCTGCTCGTCATCGAGCCCGCGAGAAAGCGGCTTTCGCCCAGCCCCTGGTCGATGTTCGTCGAGAAGAAGTACAGCCGGTCGAGCTGATCGGGCGTGATCTCGATGTAGACCTTGTCGTCGCGCTGCCAGAGGTTGAAGAGGCCGGGCAGCTCCTTCGCGTCTCGCGTCGCCTCGGCGAACGTGCGCAGCGAGCTCTGGGCGAGAGGCGGTTGCGGCGGCGTGCTGCCTGGCGCGCCGGCCAGCCGCTGCGCGTTGGCGATCGCCTGCGGCGACGCGGCGGTCGCTCGCGGCCGCGGCGTGCTCCTTGGCCGGGGTCTCGGGCAGCGTCGCGCAGCCGGCGAGGGCGAGGGCAAAACCGGCGATGGCGGCGTTCGATGCAACGTTCATCTGTCGTGCTCCATAAGGCAAGGCCGCCCGCGCTCCCGTATCGCGGGCGGCAAAGATTCACCCCGGTATCAGTTCTCCACGCAGCGAGTGCGGCAGCGCGTGTGATGGCGACGTCGGCGTAAGTGTGAATTAGACGCGGATCGCCGGCGAAGTTCACGACGCGGTTGTTGGATGTTCGTGCGGCGAGCTCGCGCGCGTCGCGCGAGGCCCGTCCGGTGACCAGAACGCGCTGGCGGCTGCCGACCATGGCGTCGCTGTGCGCGCGGTATTGCGATTCGAGCAGGGCCTGCAGCTGCAGCAACCGCGCCTGGCGAACGGCCTGCGGCACCTGGTCGGGCAACTCGGCGGCCGGCGTGCCCGGACGCGGGCTGTAGATGAAGCTGAACGCGCCGTCGAAGCCGACGTCGTCGACGAGTTTCATCGTCTGTGCAAAATCCGCGTCGGTCTCGCCCGGGAACCCGACGATGAAATCGGACGAGAGCGAGATGTCGGGGCGCGCGGCGCGCAAGCGGCGCACGATCGACTTGTATTCGATGCGCCGTGTAGCCGCGCTTCATGGCGGCGAGCACGCGGTCCGACCCGGATTGGACGGGAAGGTGCAGCTGCGGCACGAGCTTGTCGATCGCGCCATGTGCGGCGATGAGGCGCGGCGTCATCTCGCGCGGGTGCGACGTCGTGTAGCGGATGCGCTCGATGCCGGGAACTTCGGCCACGTATTCGAGCAGCGTGGCGAAGTCGGCGACCGCGCCGTCGCTCATGGAGCCCTGATATGCGTTGACGTTCTGCCCGAGCAGCGTGACCTCCATCACGCCCTGGTCGGCCAGGTCGGCGACCTCGGTCAGCACGTCGTCGAACGGCCGCGAGACTTCCTCGCCGCGCGTATACGGGACGACGCAGAACGTGCAGTACTTGCTGCACCCTTCCATGATCGAGACGAACGCGGTCGCGCCTTCCACGCGGGGCGGCGGCAGGTGGTCGAACTTCTCGATCTCCGGAAAGCTCACGTCGACCTGCGGGCGGCCGGTCGTGCGCCGCCGCGCGATGAGATCGCGGCAGGCGATGCAGCGTCTGCGGGCCGAACACGACGTCGACGTACGGCGCGCGCCTGACGATGCCCGCGCCTTCCTGCGAGGCGACGCAGCCGCCGACGCCGATCACGAGGTCGGGCTTTTGCGCCTTGAGCGCGCGCACGCGTCCCAGGTCGTGGAACACGCGCTCCTGCGCCTTCTCGCGCACCGAGCACGTGTTGAACAGGATGACGTCCGCGTCCTCCGCACGCTCGGTGAGCGTGAGGCCGTCGGACGCGTCGAGCACGTCGGCCATGCGGTCCGAGTCGTACTCGTTCATCTGGCATCCGAACGTTCGGATGAAGAGCTTCTTGGGCAAGGCTGCCGGACCCCGGGGCGGCTGGTTATTCCGTGGGGGAACCGTTGTAGCGGGTAAGACGCGAAGTATAGCGCCGTTGCGGGGCCCCGTTGGTTTCAAGGGCCGCCCCGAGGAACCAACTGCGCCCCTTGGGGGCAGCGAGCGGCGGCTTTGCTTTTGCCGCGAGCGTGGGGGTCGTTATTTGCCTACGCGGGGACCGATTATCTTGGCAAGGTCGACGACTATCTGCCTGGCCTGTGCCGGCGTCCTTGCGCCGCCGACCGACACGCGCAGCTGGACCCGCGGGTTGTCGAAGTCCGCGAACCGACGGCACCGAGGTCGGCCCGCGTGCTGTAGGAGATCGCGTCCTCGCCGATGCCCTGGCATCGTCTCGACCTTGCGGTCCGGCTGCAGTTTCTTCATCGTCGCCTCCCACGCACGCACCGTGGTCGCCGGCGTCGCGCTGCTCGAGGTCCACGCCGACCTGCAGGTCGCCGCCGGCCTGCTGAGAACGAGATCTACGAGTCGGTCGTCGGCGTCCAGCCGTCCTTGAACTTCTGGCCCGTGGCCTTCTCGACGTCGGCCTTCGTCACGACCTTTGCGAGGTCCTGCGCGCTCGCGAGCGGCGCGGCGAGAAGGGTCGCAAGGACGAGAACGATGGAGAGACGCATCCGCATGAACGGCTCCTTGGTCCGGGCGAGCCCCGGGTGCGCGGGATTGTCATTCAGAAAGGTAGAATTCCGCCAGCAGGTGTCCGCCGCGACGGCTCTCGTCGCGGCGGGTGAAACGGGAACGCGGTGCCGCGTCGTGTCCTTCGAGGATGCGATGCGAATGCCGCGGCTGCCCCCGCAACGGTAAGGCCCGATCGGCCGCTTCGAACGAGAAGCCACTGTCGCATGCGCGATGGGAAGGCGACGAAGCGGCGCATGGCCAAGCCCGGAGACCGGCCTGCCCCGTCGGCGCTCGCGCCATCGAGCGCCATTCAGAAGCAGCGCACTGCCGTGCGGGGTTGCACGGCCATCTTGCGGAGTCCTCTACATGCCTCGAAGAGTGCTCGCCTTCGCGATCGCGGCGATCGCGAATTCCCATGTTCTTGCACAGGTTGCCAATCCGCTGCCCCCGGTGGCGTCACCGCCTCGCGCACGCTCAGCCCATCGCCGATCTGCTGGCCGACGTCACGGTGATCGGCGCGCGACGAGATCGTGCGCAGCGGCGCGCAAAGCCTGCCGCAGCTGCTGCAGCGCCAGCCCGGCGTGGAGATCACGATGAACGGCGGTCCGGGATCGACGTCGGGCGCCTTCCTGCGCGGCGCCAACCGCGGGCAGACGCTGGTGCTGATCGACGGCCTGCGCGTGGGCTCGTCGTCCGTCGGCGCGACGTCGCTCGAGGCCATCCCGCTCGACCAGATCGAGCGCGTCGAGATCCTGCGCGGCCCGGCGTCGAGCCTCTACGGCGCCGACGCGATCGGCGGCGTGATCCAGGTGTTCACCAAGCGCGCGCAGGGCGACGCGTTCGCGGGCAGCGCGTCGGCGGGCTACGGCACGTACGACACGCGCAACGCGAGCGCGACGGCTGCGCGGCGCGATGGGGCCGCTCGCGTTCTCGGTGCACGGGCGGCGGCACGCGCAGCGCCGGGCTTCAACGCGATCGTCAATCCGGCCAACTTCAGCTACAACCCCGAGCGCGACGGCTACTCCACGAGAACGTGGGCGGAAACGCTGTCCTTGCCGTGGGCGAGCGGGCAGGACGTGTCGGTGCAGTACTTCCAGCAACCGGCTCAACAATCCGTTCGATGCGGGCGCTCCGTACTTCGACGACCGCACGATCACGACGCTGGAAGCGTGGTCGGTCGTGAGCCGCAACCGCCTCGGCGAGCGACTGGAACTCGATCCTCACGTCGGCGAGGGCAGCGACGACTCGGTTTCGCTCACGTCGTTCGGCGAGTCGCCGTTCAAGACGACGCAGCGCCAGTACACGTGGCAGAACGACTGGACGCTGCCGCTCGGACTGCTGTCGGTCGCGCTCGAGCGGCGCGAGGAGCACCTGGCGACCAGCGAGGACTTCGCGGTGACGCAGCGGAACACCAACTCGGTCACCGGCGTGTACCAGCTCGCGCTACGATGCCTTTGCGCTGCAGGCCAATCTGCGCCACGACGACTCGAGCCAATACGGCGGCAAGACGACGGGCGGCATCGCGGGCGGCTACAAGGTATCGCCGGAATGGCGGCTGACCGCGGGCTACAGCACGGGCTTCAGGCCGCCCTCGTTCAACGACCTCTACTTCCCCTTCTTCTCGAACCCCGATCTGGTGCCGGAGACGGCGCGCAACGCGGAGGTCGCGGCGTACTGGACCTCCTCGTACGGCGGTGTACGGTGGGAGGCGCGCGCGATCGGCTACTACAACAAGGTCGACGAAATCATCGTCTTCCAGTGCGATGCGGACTTCAATTGCCGTCCGGAGAACGTGGACAATGCAACGCTCAAGGGCGTGACCCTCGGGATCGACGCAACCTGGCGCGACACGCGCGTGCAGGCGTCGCTCGACCTGCAGCGGCCCGAGGACGATCGCACCGGCAACCTGCTGCCGCGCCGCGCACGCCAGCACGGCGCGCTCGCGGTGCTGCAGCAGGTGGGACCGGTGCAGCTCGGCGTCGAGTTCGTGGCGTCGTCGCTTCGCTACGATAACGCCGAAAACACGATCAAGATGGGCGGCTACGGCATCGTGAACCTGACGCTCGACTGGCCGTTCGCGAAAGGTTGGTCGCTTCTCGTGCGCGGCAACAACGTGTTCGACAAGAACTACCAGCTCGCGGCCGACTACTCGACCGGCGGCGCGCAGGTGTTCGCGGCGGTGCGATGGCAACCGTGAGAAGCCTTGCGCTCGCGCTGCTGACGGCGTGCGGCGTTGCAACGGCCGCGGTGAGCGTCTCCGACGATACCGGCACCGACGTTGTCCTGCCGCGTCCCGCGCAACGTATCGTGAGCCTCGCGCCGCACGCGACCGAGATGCTGTTCGCCGCAGGGGCGGGCGGCGCGATCGTGGGAGTGGTCGCGCACAGCGACTGGCCGCGCCGCGGCGCGTGCCTTGCCGCGTGTCGGCGATGCCGCGGCGCTCGACCTCGAGCGGATCGCATCGCTGAGGCCCGACCTGGTCGTGGCGTGGCCCTATACGGCGCCGCCGCAGCTTGCGGCACTGCGCGCGCAGAAGGTCGCCGTGTTCGTGAGCGATCCCAAGTCGATCGCCGGCATTGCCGACGACATCGAGAAGCTCGGCACGCTCGCGGGCACGCGCGACATCGCGAACGCAGCCGCGGGCGCGCTGCGTGCGAGCGTCTCGCGCGACTCGAAGGAGAGGCATCGCCGGCGGTGCGCGGCTGCGCGTCTTCTACGAAGTATGGAACGAGCCGCTGTACACGATCGGCGGACGCCACCTCATCTCCCAGGCGATCGGCGTATGCGGAGGCGAGAACGTGTTCGCCGCACTCACGATCCCCGCGCCTTCGGTCACCGTCGAAGCCGTCGTCGCGGCCGCGCCGGACGTCATCGTGGGCGGCGACGACTCCGGCAAGCGTCCGCCGTGGCTCGACGACTGGAAGCGCTGGCCGTCCATTCCCGCCGTGCGCGACGGCAACCTGTACGGCGCCGCCGGCGATCTGCTGCATCGGCCCGGCCCGCGTTTCGTCGACGGCGTCGCGGCGTTGTGCGCGGACCTGGCCACGGCACGCCTCAAGAAACGCTAGGCGGGCAGGAACGCGGTCCCGCCCGCGTGCTGCACCGCGACCAGCGGCTGGCCGTAAAGCGCGGACAAATTGCGCGCGGTGAGGAGCTCGGTCGCGGGCCCCGCGCTCACGCCCTCGAAGCCGAACAGCAGCGCGTGCGTCGCGTTACGCGCCGCAAGCGTCAAGTCGTGGATCGACATGACGAGTGCGCGGCGTCCGTCGGCGACGCGTGCAGCCAGGAGATCGAGCACCCGAACCTCGTGCGCCACATCGAGGTGGTTGGTCGGCTCGTCGAGCAGCATGATGGCCGGGTCCTGCGCGAGGAGCATCGCCAGCGCGACACGCCGGCGCTCGCCGCCTGAAAGCGTCTGCACGTTGCGGTGCGCGAGGCTCGCGCATTCGACCGCGTCGAGCGCCGCCTTCGCCAGTGCGACATCGTCCCGCGATTCCGCGCGCCATCTCGGCACGTGCGGGTGCCGTCCCGCCAGCGCGATCTCGAGCGCGGTATCGGGAAACGCGTCGATCGTGTCCTGCGGCACGAGGCCGATGCGCACCGCGCGCTCGCGCGGCGTCCACTCGCGGAGCGGACGGCCGTCGACGCGGATCGATCCGCGGGCGGGCGCGCGCAAGCCCGCGAGCGTTGCAAGCAGCGTGGTCTTGCCGACGCCGTTGGGACCGACGATGACCCAGCGCTCGCCCGCGCTCACGTTGAACGAGACCTCGCGGCACAGCGTGCGCCCCTGCACGGCGAGCGTCACGTCCTCGACCGCGAACATCACGAGGACCGCCGCAGCAGGAACAGGAAGATCGGCACGCCCGCGAGCGCCGTGAGCACGCCGACCGGCAGCTGTGCCGGGGCGACCACCGAGCGTGCGAGCGTGTCGGCGACGACGAGCAACGCGCCGCCGGCGAGTGCTGCCGCCGGCAGGAGGTAGCGTTGATCGTTGCCGATGACGAGGCGGACGCCGTGCGGGACCACGAGGCCGATGAACCCGACGCTTCCGGCGACCGTGACGGCGACGGCGGTCGCCGCCGCGGCCAGCACGTGCAGCGCCAGCGTTACGGCGCGCACGTTGACGCCGAGCGTGGCCGCGGTTGCGTCTCCGCGCGCAAGCAGCGTGGCGTCGCGCGCGAAGAGAAGCGCGACGAGGAGCAGCGCCACCAGTGCGAGCAGAGCGCGCTCGCCGTGCGCCGATACCGAGAGATCGCCGATCAGCCAGAACAGCATGCCGCGCACTTGCGTGTCGGGTGCGACTGCCAGCATCAGCATGATGAGTGCGCCGAATCCCGCCGCGACGACGACGCCGGTCAGCAGCAGGCGCGTCGGCGACCATGGGCCGCGGCCGCGCGAAAGACCGAACACGAGCATCGTCGAAAGCGCGGCGCCGGCGAAAGCCGCGGGCGTTGCGAGCGCCGCGAACCCGAGGAGGAGGGCTGCGAGCGCCCCGCAGGCCGCTCCGCCCGACAATCCAAGCACGAACGGGTCCGCGAGCGGGTTGCGCAGCAGGACCTGCATCAGCGATCCGGCGACGGCGAGTAGGCCACCGACGGCAAACGCCGCGATCGCGCGAGGCAGGCGCAGTTCGCGCACGATCGACGCGGACGTGTCGGTGCCGTCGCCGAACAGGGCGGCGACGACGCTCGATGGCGCGATGTCGACGCTGCCGACGGCGAGCGCGACCGCAACCGACGCGATCGCAAGTCCGGCGAGCGCGGCGATGACGGGCACAGGATCGAGGCGGTGCAAGGGGCGATTATAATTTTCGACGATGAACAAGGCCTTCACTCGCGAAACTGACGACGCGGACGACGATGCGCCCGAGGGCGCGCCGCTGCTTCCCGAGGGCACGCGCAACTACATGACGCCCGGCGGCTTCGCGCGTTTGAAGGGCGAGCTCGATCAGCTCGTAGGGCTGGAGCGGCCTCAGCTCGTCGCGACCATTTCGTGGGCCGCCGGCAACGGCGACCGTTCGGAGAACGGAGATTACATCTACGGGAAGAAGCGGCTGCGCGAGGTCGATCGGCGCATCCGCTTCCTCGTGAAGCGCCTCGATCGCGCCGAAGTCGTCGATCCTTCGGCACGCGCCGGCAACGAAGACGAGGACCGCGTGTACTTCGGGGCCACCGTCGACGTCGTCAACGCGAAGGGCGTGCCGCGCACCGTCAGCATCGTGGGTGTCGACGAGATCGACACCGGGCGCGGCTACATCAGCTGGGTGTCGCCGATGGCGCGCGCGCTCATCAAGGCCCGCGAAGGCGATACCGTGACGCTTACGACGCCCGGCGGCGTGGAAGACCTCGAGATCGCGGCCGTGCGATACGTGCCGCTCGAAACAGGACCCGCGCCGCCGCGCAGTTGACGGGCCACGGCCGCGCCAGCAATATGACACGCATGGACAACGACCTTTCGCTCCTCGAGCAGAAGCTCGCGACGCTCATCGCCCACACGCGCGCGTTGCGCGCGGCCAACGCGTCGCTGCGCCAGGACCTGGCAGCAGCCGTCGAGCGCAATCGGGAGATGAACATCAAGATGCAGCAGGCGGGTGCACGCCTCGACGCGCTCATCGCGAGGATGCCGAATGAGTGAGGCGCGCGAGACCGTAGGTCGAGCGAAGGCCCGAAGGACGCCGGAGCGAGTGGGCCGAAGGCAAGGCGCGCAGCGCACGTCCGCGAGCGAGGGCGGCGGCCGACACGCTGCTTTCGCGGGCAGTGTGAACATTTCGGAGGCCGCGCGTCGCCGAACGATTGAGCACGGCCGACTTGAAGGCCTCACGTGCTGCCGCAACGGCTCAATGAGGTCCTCGGAATGAATAGCGCGAAGTCCGGAGTTCCCGGCGACAAGTCGATCACGCTCGACATCAACCTCCTTGGCCGCGACTACAAGGTCGCGTGCAAGGAGCACGAGCGCGCCGAGCTAATGGACGCGGTCGCCTATCTCGACGCGCAAATGCGCGAGATCCGCGGCGGCGGCAAGATCGCGGGCGTGGACCGCATCGCGGTGATGGCCGCGCTCAACATCACGAACGAGCTCTTGCGCGAGCGTAAGGTGCCCCCACCTGCAAGTTCAGTTGCGAGCGAATCGCCGGACACCTCCGCGGTTCAGCGTAGAATCCAGTCGATGCAGGCGGCGATCGATCAGGCGCTTGCGGGTCAGGAGAAGTTGTTTTGAGTGGCATGTGCTGTCGGTCGCAATCGCGGGCCGTGCAGCCGAGATTGCGAAGGTCAATGTTCCCTGGGGTGTTCGAGTCGGCCATATACTCTTTGAACCAATGCTCTCGTAGCGAGGTTGCCTTTGCCTCAGCGAGCCGGTGTGCGCCCCCATGCGGAAGCGCCTGATGGCTCCGGCAGGCGACCATTCTTGAACCCAGGTTCAAGATGACGGTCGGCACGGCACATCCGGGGAACACCTATTCGTTGGACTGCGTAAACCGCTGATCGCGCCGCAATTGGGCGCGCAGCGGCCGTGGTACGTTTTTTGCGTTTTGCTCTCACCCGCCATCGAGCGGTGATCGACGTGCGTGCGAGGCCGCGGTCGCGGTCTTCGCGCAAGGGGAGCGAAATGAGAACGACAGCAGTGGCGGCCGGGGCGATTATTTGCTCAGCCGTCGCCGCGGTACCGTTCGTCTGCGGACAGATCCTCGAGCGCGAGATCCGCGAGGCGATTGACGGCTACAACAAGCGCCAATCGTTCGTGACTGCGTCAGTCGTCAGTTACGACCGACATTTCCTGCGCTCGGAATTCGTCACGCGCCTGGCCGTCCGTGGCGGTCCCGAGCTCGTTCGCGCGACCACGCGCCTGCGTCACGCGCCTTTCACCGGCGTGCACTTTGCCACCGGCGAAAGCGACGTGCATTTCGCGGAAGCCTATGCGGCAACCGAGCACTACTACTTCGGCGGCCGGACGCCGCTTGCCATCGACTTCGATGTCGAGTTCGGCGGCGGCGCGAGCGGCGTCCTGCGCTCTGCCCCCGTCGAGAAGCCTCTCATCGCGTCGCCCAGCACGCGTGTCGTCGCAGGTGCTTCGTCCGGGCGATTCAACATCGCGAAGGACAAGGCGTTTCAGTTCGAGTGGACGTTGCCCAAGGGCGCTTACGAGGATCCCAAGCTGTCCATGGCCGTCGACGGGCTTGCGATGTCGGCATACGGCCAGCTGGGCGACGACGATTTGTCGGAGCGCTCCGGATTCAAGCTGTCCATCGCCTCGTATCGCGGAGTGCAAGGCTCGCAAAACATTAGCGTGCGCGACTTCTCGGTGTCGACGCAGATGATGCCGTCGACGGACACGCTTCGTGTAGCACTTGCGGTCCGCACGGGCGCAGGCGAGGTCGTGCTCGACGCGGGGCCGTATGTGTGGGAGTCCTTCGAGCTTGCATGCAGCCTCTCCGACGTGCAGAAGGCGCCCGTCGTCAGGTATTCGGCGGAGCTTCGCAAGCTTTCGGATGTCGACGCGTCCGAATCGCAGAGGATGTTGCTCGCCATGCGCGCCGTCTCCGAACTCGCCGCGGGTCTTGCCGGGGGCGAGCCCGTGTTTGCCGTCGACAAGCTCGAAATGCGCACGCCGCAGGGCAACGTCGCAGGTTCGCTGCGTGTGAGCGTCGACAAGGCGCGGATGGCGATGGGCGCGTCCTCGTGGACTGCCGCCGACGGGTTCGTGATGTCGGGGCGCGCGTCGATTTCCCGCAGTCTTGCCGCGCGCCTGTTGGCCGCGACGACGGGCGGCGAGCCCGCCGCGCAGAGCATGATCGCGCTGCTCGCATCGCGTGGCGTCCTGCGAGAGGAGGGCGACGCGCTCGCGTTCGACATTGCCGCGCGCGACGGCGTCTACATGGTGAACGGCGTGCGCGCCTCGGAGCTCGCGCGCATGTATCGCGCAATGGTGCCGCGTTCCATCCTGCGCGCGTGCGATGCGTTACCGGAATCCCGTTGAAGAGCACTCCCAAAGCGCTCAGCACGAGCAAAAAATGCCGTCGTCCTCGGTCAATTCACGCCTGCGCATCGAACGAACACTTGCAATCGGTCGAATCAAGACTAGAATGCGACGAGCAGGTGTCAGTGGATTTGTCAAGAATCGCTCGCTCCGAACGGCGAGATCCGCGATTCCTGCTTTAACCAAAAGCTACACAAACGTTCGATAGCTCAGACAGGAGAATGTCAACGATGATGGAAGATCTGATGTCAATGATGGGGTCGGCGCCTTCGGACGCTGCCAAGAAGGCGCTCGTCAAGAAGGCCATCGTGCGCCGCGCCGTCAAGAAGGCGCTCGTCAAGAAGGCCATCAAGAAAAAGGCCGTCAAGAAGGCTCTGGTCAGGAAGGCCGTCAAGCGCAAGGCCGTCAAGAAGGCCGTCAAGCGCAAGGCCATCAAGCGCAGGGTCGTCAAGAAGGCCATCAAGCGCAAGGCCGTCAAGCGCAGGGTCGTCAAGAAGGCCGTCAAGCGCAAGGCCGTCAAGAAGGCTCTGGTCAGGAAGGCCGTCAAGCGCAAGGCCGTCAAGAAGGCCGTCAAGCGCAAGGCCGTCAAGAAGGCCGTCAAGCGCAGGGCCGTCAAGAAGGCCGTCAAGCGCAGGGCCGTCAAGAAAGCGGCAAAAAAGCAGTAATCCTTCTCTCCGATCGCCGTCGCAATCCTGTGACGGAAGTAACGGGTGACGCGAAAGCTTCGCCCGTTTCATTTTGAACCTGCGTCGAGAGCGTTCCAGCGCGCAGGGCAGATTGCAATTGCGCGGGCGCCACTGCAGGATCTACCGTCGGAGCCCCCGGTTCTTTGGGGACGTCCGTTCGTCCGCACCCGGTGACTCGAGGCTCGATTCGCCGGAGCACACGCGACGCCTGGAGGTCCGCGCGGCTCTGCGTATCCAAAGGAGCGATGCATGAATCCCAACGACAAGCGTCAGATCGAAGTCGACGCCCAAGCCTACTCGAGCCTCCTGGACGTCCTGATCCGTGCCGGGCTCATTCTCGGCCTGGCGATACTCTGCTTCCAGATCTTTGCGCCGTTCCTGACGCTGATGATGTGGGCGCTCATCCTTGCGGTTACGCTCTATCCGGCGCAGCAGTTCATTGCGGCAAAGGTCGGGGGGAAGCAGGGCCTCGCCGCGACCTTGCTGGTCCTGCTGGGGATCGTGCTGATCGTTGTCCCGACCGCCGTCCTCATGAGCTCGCTGGGCGACTCGATTCACGAGTTGATCAACGACGTTCAGAACGACACGCTCGAGATTCCGGCCCCGCCCGAGTCCGTCGCGGGTTGGCCCGTGGTCGGCCCGAAGGTGCATGCGCTGTGGTCGCGGGCGCACGACGATCTTCCGGCGCTCGTCCGAAGCATGCAGCCCAAGATCGGCGACATCGCCAAGTCGGCCCTCGCCTTCGTGGCCAGCATCGGCGGCGGCCTGCTGCTGTTCCTGGCCTCCTTCATCATCGCCGGCATCCTCATGGCCTTCGGGGAGGCGGGCGAGCGCGGCTGTCGTGCCATCTTCGACCGGCTGGTCGGCACGGGGCAGGGCGAGGAGTTCGCGAAACTGTCCACGGCGACCATCCGTGCCGTGGCGCAGGGCGTCATCGGCGTGGCCTTCATCCAGGCGATCGTCATCGGCGTGTGCCTGCTCGTGGCCGGCATACCGTGGGCCGGCGTCCTTGTCTTGATCGTGCTGGTGCTCGGCATCGCCCAGGTGCCGGCGCTCATCGTGACCCTGCCCGCCATCGGCTACATCTGGTGGAGCGGGGACTACAGCACCGTCGGGGCCATCGTCTATTCCGTGTTGCTCTTTGCCGCCGGAATGACGGACAACGTGCTCAAGCCGCTGATGCTCGGCCGCGGCGTCGATGCGCCGATGCCCGTCATCCTGCTCGGGGCGCTCGGCGGAATGGCGACCGCGGGCATTCTCGGCATGTTCGTCGGCGCCACCCTGCTCGCGCTCGGCTACCAGATCTTCATGGGTTGGGTCGCGGCCACGCAGAACGCACCGGCCTCTCCCAAGAAGACCGCTGCCGCGGGGAAAAGCTGAGCGGGTGCAAATGCGAGCTACATTCGGATGACCATGGGGCGATGAGGTACTGGCTCATGAAATCGGAGCCGGACGAGTTCTCGATCGACGATCTCGTCCGCGCTCCCCGGCAGACCACGTCCTGGTTCGGCGTGCGCAACTACCAGGCGCGCAACTTCATGCGCGACATGAAATCGGCGAGCTCGCGCTCTTCTATCACTCGAGCTGCCCCGAGCCCGGCATCGCCGGCATTGTCGAGATCGCGAAGCTCGCGCATCCCGACGCATCGCAGTTCGACAAGCAAGAGCCAGTACTACGATGCCGAAGTCGACGCGCGAGGATCCGCGCTGGTGGAACGTCGACGTGAAGCTCGTGCGCAAGACGCGGCTCGTGCCGCTCGCCGAAATGCGCGCGACAACTGCGCTGTCGACGATGGTCACGCTGCGCAAGGGCAACCGGCTGTCGATCACGCCGGTGACGCCCGCCGAGTGGAAGGCCGTGAACGCGCTCGCGGCGCGATGAATTTCGCGCTGCTTCCGGTCTTTCTCGCGCTGGGCGCGTTCATCGGATTTCTCGCGGGCCTGCTCGGCATCGGCGGCGGCTTCACGACCGTTCCCGTGCTGCCTCGAGATCTTCTCGCGCGAAGGCTTCGCCACCGAGCACCTCGTGCCGATGGCGATCGGGACGTCGGCCGGCACGATCATCTTCACCGGCATGTCGTCGGCACGCGCGCATCACGCCAAGGGCGCCGTGCTGTGGTCGGTGGTGGGCGGAATGGCGCCGGGCATCGTCGTCGGCTCGCTGATCGGGCCTCAGATCGCGAGCAACCTGCCGCCCGCGCTCATGTCGGCGGCATTCGGCGGGTTCATCTGGTTCGGCGCGTATCGCATGCTGCGCAACAAGCCGCCGGTGGTCTCGCGCCAGCTCCCCGGTCGGGTCGGGATGGCCGGCGTGGGCGCGCTCATCGGCATGATCGCAGGCATGGTCGGAACGGGCGGCGCGTTTCTCGCCGTCCCGTTCATGACACGGTGCAACGTGCGCTTGCATGCGGCCGTCGCGACCTCCGCGGCGATGAGCATCCCCGTGGCGATCTTCGCTGCCGCGGGCTTCATCATCGCGGGATGCGAACAAGCCCGGGCTCCCGCCTTACGCGATCGGGTACGTCTACGTTCCCGCGCTCGTTGCCATCGTGATCACGAGCACGCTCCTCGCGCCGCTCGGCGCGCGCATGGCGCACGAGTGGCCGGTCGATCGCTTGCGGCGTGCGTTTGCGGCGATGCTGTTCTGCCTCGGGGCTTATATGTGGTGGAAGGCGTATCGGTTGGCCGGGTGAAACAAAAGCGAGACGGCGCGCTTGCGCCGTCTCGCTACGACCCTGTCGCGTTCGCGCTGCCGCCAGGCAGCGCAGTCGCCTACTCAGCTTCTTCGAGCAATTTAATTGAACCGGTCGCGAATCCCGCGTTCAGCATGCGGTTCATGGCGACGCCCGCGTCTTCCGGCAGCATGAATCGCTCCGCGACCAGGTCGCCCACGGCCTTCGAGACCTTGTAGTAGTAGTCGAAGAAGTTGGAATAGCGCTCCTCGATCGACAGACGCGGATCGCCCGTGGCTTCTCGCGCCGCCTTGGTCGTCGGGAACGCGACGCTCTGGCCGCTGCCTTCGCAACCGTCGTTCGCCCACGCGCCCGAGCGCAGCGACCACCCGGAGTACGTGCGAATCGGCACTCGCACGTCGGGCAGTCGAATGCCCGCGATCTCGTTGCCGTCGGCATCGACCTTCGGCACGAAGCTCGGATAGATCGGTCCGTTGGCGGGGTTGTCGAAGATCGGTGACGACACGACCGGCGGGTAGGTCGTCATCACGCCCGTCGCGAAGAAGTTGGGCCCGTAGTTGAAGCGGTAGCGAGTCGACTTGAGTCCGGTATACGTGACACCAGGGATGTTCGGGAATCCCGAGGCGCTTTGCGGCAACGGCGGGACCAGCGTTCCGTCGGCGAGGCGCGGGACCATGCTGTCGGGCGGCAGCTTGCCCGTCGTCGACCACTGGTCCATCGCTTCCCACAGCGCGCGCTGCACCGGCTCGGACGCGAGCGGATTGCCGAATTGCTGGCAGCTGCCCTTCGAGTTCACGTTGCCGGGATTGGAATGCTGATGGCTCGAGATGAGATACAGCCGCGCGAGCGGATGTCCCGGGAGGTCGGCCGTGCCTTGCGTGTTGGTGTGGAACAGCGAGGCGGTCTTCACCCAGTATTCGTTGGACGAGTACACCTCCATCCCCAACGGGCACGTGTTGGTCGCGCTGCACCGGTCGTAGCGCCCGGCCGTGATGCCGCTGATGTGATCGGTCGTGCTCTCGTTCGCGAACGGGAAGAACGCTTCCGGATACAGCTGGTCCTGGCGGTTGCGCTGCGTCGTCCCCGGGTCCGAGAACCGATAGTTCATGTTGATGCCGTTCGCGGCGCCGACCCAGTTGAAGATCGCGTCGAACACCTTGCGGTTGCCTTCCGACGCGTTGAAGCCGAGCGTGCGGAAGTCGTTCAGCATGCGCGCCGGCTGCGAGCGTGTGATCGTGTAGATGCGGTTGATGTCGCCCGCCATCGGATTGGCGAGGCCCAGGTCGTCCTTGGCCTCGTAGCGCAGCCACGTCATGAAGTCGCGCACTGCCGCGAAACCGATGCCGTTGACCGTCGGATTCTTGGCCGTGTAGCTGAACTCGTAGATGTCGTTGTTGACGAAGTTGCCGCCGACGAGGCTGATCGCCGTGCCGTCCGCGTTATAGTTCCAGCCGGTCGCGGGAACCTCCTGCGGAGTGTCGTCGAGATGCACGCGATGCGTGAGCTTCGCCTGCGCCTTGTCGAGCGACGCAGCCGGATAGTTGAGCGTCACCGCCGAGCCGCCCGACACGATGTACATGTAGTTGGGGCCGGTGATCGTGCTGCCATCCAGATTCTTGGCGACGGGGAGCTTGACGATCAGCACGTTGTTCGCCGGGTCGGTGCCCGCCGACGCGTCCCAGCCGCTCGCGACGTACGAATAGCCCTTCGGGAACAGGAACGTTTGCGACAGCGCTTGCGCGTCGGTGACCGAACCCGGGTCGTCGCCGTTCAAGCCGCGGTTGAGCACGCTGAACGTCTTCGACCCGCGATTCACCGCGTCGTACACGACCTTGTGGTTGCCCTTCGACAGGTCGAGCGGCTTCAGGATGTAGAAGTTGTGCGAGTACTCGACCTTGCCGTTGGCGTTGCGCGGCGCGAGCTTGATGTCGGTGATGACGGCGTTGTGCGCGTCGTTCGGGTCGAGCTCGCCGTACGCCCAGCCCGTGATCTTCTCGTACTGGCCCACGCCCGGCCACGCGTAACCGCCGAACGCGGTGGCCCGCGAGTCGATGGTGACCTTGGTGATGCGCGCGTCGGCGCCGGCGGCCGCGAGGGCCGCCAGAACGGCGACGTAGATGCAATTGCGTTTCATGTTGGCCCCTTCATTCGTCAACTTCGAGCAACTTGATCGCGCCCGTCGCGAATCCCGCGTTCAGCATGCGGTTCGCCATCGCGGGCGCGTCCTCGGCCAGCATGAAGCCTTCGGCGACGAAGTCGGTCACGGCCTGGGTGACCTTGTAGTAGTAGTCGAAGAAGTTCGTATAGCGCTCCTCGACCGAGAGCCGCGGATCGCCCGAAGACTCGCGTGCCGCCTTGGTCGCCGGGAACGGGATGCGCTGGCCGGAGCCTTCGCAGCCGTCGTTCTCACCCAGTCCGGCCGCGCGCAACGCCCAGCCGGTGTAGGTGTTGAGCGGCACGCGCACGTCGGGGAGTCGCACGCCGGCGATGTCGTTGCCGTCGGCATCCGTCTTCGGGATGAAGCTCGGATAGATCGGGCCGTGCAGCGGGTTGTCCTGGTAGGGAGGCGGCGCGGTCGGCGGGTTCAGGTCCATGAAGCCCTGGTCGAAGCGAGGACCGTAGTTGTACCGGTAACGCGTCGTCTTGAGGCCGTTGTAGGTCACGCCCGGAATGGTCGGGAAGCCCATCCCGCTCTGCGGCAGCGGCGGCTGCAGCGTACCGTCTGCGAGGCGTGGCAGGCGGCTGTCCGGCGGAGGCTGGCCGGTCGTCGCCCATCGGTCGAGCGCGAGGAAAAGCGCGCGCTGGGTGGGACTCGAATCGAGCGGGTTGTCGAACTGCTGGCAATTGCCCTTCGCGTTCCCGTTGCCGGTGCCGTGACGCATGCTCGACATGAAGTAGTAGCGCGTCAGCGGGTGTCCGGGCAGGTCCTGCGTTCCTTCAGTATTGGTGTGGAACAGCGAGGCCGCCTTCACCCAGTACTCGTTGGCCGACCAGATCTCGACCGCGAACGGGCAGGTGTTGCTCAGCGTGCACTTGTCGTAGCGGCCCGCCGTCTTGCCCGTGATGTGGTCGGTGATGCGCTCGTTCGCGAACGGGAACACGCCTTCCGCGTAGAGGTGGTCCTGGCGGTTGCGCTCGGTGCGCCCCGGGTTGGAGAAGCGCAGGTTCATGTTGATGCCGTCGGCGGCCGCGATCCACTGCATGTGGCCGTCGAACACCTTCTGCCCGGTCTCCGCCTGGTTGAAGCCCAGGTTGCGGAAGTCGTTGAACATGCGGCCCGGCTGCGACGAGATCTCGGTGTAGACGCGCGCGATGTCGCCCGCCATCGGATTGGCGTTGCCCGAGTCGTCTGCGGCAGTGAAGCGCAGGAACGCCATGAAGTCGCGGATCGCCGCGAATCCGACGCCGTTGACGGTCGGGTCCTTGGCGGTATAGCTGAACTCGTAGATGTCGGCCTGCTTGAACGCAGTCCCTGCGGGCAGCAACCGGATGTGCGTCTCGTCGACGTACTCCCATCCGCTCGACGGGATGACCTGCGGCTGGTCGTTCAGCAGCTTGCGCGTGGTCAGCACGGCCTTGGACTTGTCGAGCGTCGCCGCCTTGTAGAAGAGCTCGTACTGCTGCGTCGTCCCGTTGCCCATCACGATGTACTCGTAAGACGGGCCGGTGATCGACGAGCCGTCCGGGTTCTTCGCCACCGGCAGGTTGATCATCGAGTTGAAGTTCGCCGTGCTGGTGCCGGCCGACGCATCCCATCCGGAGAACACGAGCGTGTAGCCGCGCGGCATCAGGAACGAGTTCGCGAGCGCATTGGCGTCCGTCACTGCGCCAGGATCGTTGCCGCCGACGCCGCGGTTCATCGCGTTGATGGTCTTGCCGCCACGATTGGGCGGCTCGTACATCACGCGATGCGCGCCCTTCGACAGGTCGATCGGCTTCAGGATGTAAAAGGTGTGCGAGTACTCGACCATCCCCTTCGCGTTGCGCGGCGCGAGCTGGAGGTCGACGATGACGGAATTCTTGGGATCGTTCGGATCGAGCTCGCCAGAGGCCATGCCGACGAGCTTTTCGTACTGGCCGACGCCCGCGAACGAATAGCCGCCGAACGTCGGCGACTCCTTGGATGTGACTTCGAACTTGACGATGCGCGCGTCGGCGGATGCGACGTAGCCGACTGATGCCGCCAGCATGCCGGCGATAGCGAGAGACAGGCAGCTGCGCCGCGCGCAGCGCGGCACAGCACGAGATTGGACAGCCATGTGCTTCCTCCTCCGGTGGGTTTCCCGGTCGCGCCTTTCCCCTGTTTTTTGTTGGGCGGTCCCGGCCTTGCTGCGTCAGATTTTCGCGCGGTCGGGTCCCCGTTGCCCGAGCCGCACGCGTGCGTGCATGTAGCCTCCTTCTGCTTGCCCTGCGATTAAATCAATTCAAGACGCGCGACGCAATGCGAACTTCAGAAAAAAATCACGCGGGCGCGTACCCGAACTCCGTCGCGGCCTCGCCTCCGGCGGTCACCTTCACCGCGCAGAACTTGAACTCGGGAATCTTTCCGAACGGGTCGAGCACCGGATTCGTGAGCGCGTTGGCCGCGGCTTCGTAAAAGCAGAACGGAATGAAACATGAGCCGCGAGGCGTGCCGGAGTCCGCACGCGCGTACAACGTGATCTGCCCGCGTCGTGAGGCGACGGTGACAGGGCTGCCCGGGGCCGCCCCGAGCGCTGCGAGGTCGTCGGGGTGGAACGAGCCGACAGGCCCGGGCTCGATCGCGTCGAGTACTTCGGAGCGGCGCGTCATGCTGCCCGTGTGCCAGTGCTCGAGCTGGCGTCCGGTGATGAGCACGAAAGGATACTCGCGATCGGGTTGCTCGGCGGCGGGGATGAGCGAAGCAGGCACGAGCTTCGCGCGGCCCGTCGGCGTCGGAAAGTTTTGAACGAAGACGACGGGCTCGCCGGGATCGCCCTCCTTCTCGCACGGATACGTGACCGCGCTCTCTTCCGAGAGACGCTCCCACGTGATGCCTGCGATCGACGGCATCGCGAGGCGCATCTCGGCGAACACGTCGCGCGGATGCGTGTAGGTCCAGTCGCACCCCAGGCGCCGGCCCATGTCGATCAGGATGTCGAGGTCCTTGCGCGCCTCGCCGGGTGGCTTCAGTGCCTCGCGGCCGAGTTGCACCGTGCGGTCGGTGTTCGTGAACGTGCCCGTCTTCTCGGGAAACGCGGAGGCCGGGAGGATCACGTCGGCAAGATACGCAGTCTCGGTGAGGAAGAGGTCCTGCACGACGAGCATCTCGAGTTCGGACAGCGCCTGCCGCGCGTGATTGACGTCGGGATCGGACATCGCGGGGTTCTCGCCCATGATGTACATGCCGGTGATCTCGCCGCGGTGCACGGCGTCCATGATCTCGACCACGGTGAGGCCCGGCTCGGGATCGAGCGTCGTCTTCCAGAGCGCTTCGAACTTTTCGTGGGCGCCGCCGTTGTCCACGCGCCGGTAGTCGGGGAACATCATCGGGATGAGGCCGGCGTCGGACGCGCCCTGCACGTTGTTTTGCCCGCGCAGCGGATGAAGGCCGGTGCCCGGCCGGCCGACCTGGCCCGTGAGCATCGTGAGCGCGATCAGGCACCGCGCGTTGTCGGTGCCGTGCACGTGCTGCGAGATGCCCATGCCCCACAGGATCATCGCGCCCTTGGCGGTCGCGAACAGCCGGGCGACCGTGCGCAAGGTCTCCGCCGGAATTCCGCAGATCGGCGCCATCAGCTCGGGGCTGAAGGCCGCGACGTTCTTCTTGATTTCCTCGAAGCCGCTCGTCCGATCGGCGACGAAGGCCTCGTCGACGAGACCCTCCTCGATGATCGTGTGCATCAACGCGTTCAGCATCGCGACGTCGGTGTCCGCCTTGAACTGAAGGTAGTGCGCCGCGTGGCGCGCGAGGTCGGAGCGGCGCGGGTCGGCGAGAATCAGCTTGGTGCCGTTCTTCACCGCATTTTTCATCCACGTCGCGGCGACGGGGTGATTCACGATCGGGTTTGCGCCGATCAGCAGGACGACGTCCGCCTTGAGAACGTCCATCACGGGATTGCTGACCGCACCCGAGCCGATGCCCTCGAGCAGCGCGGCGACGCTCGACGCGTGACAAAGCCGCGTGCAGTGGTCGACGTTGTTGCTGCCGAAGCCGGTGCGCACGAGCTTCTGGAAGAGGTAGGCCTCTTCGTTGCTGCCTTTGGCGGAGCCGAAGCCCGCGAGTGCCTTGGGCCCGCGCTCGTCGCGGATCTTCGCGAGGGTGCCGGCGGCGAGCGACATCGCCTCTTCCCACGTCGCCTCGCGGAACACCGACAGGGGATCGGCGGGGTCCATCGTGAAGTCGGCGGTCTTCGGGATGCCCTCGCGGCGGATCAGCGGCTTGGTCAACCGGTGCGGATGCGTGACGTAGTCGAAGCCGAAGCGGCCCTTGACGCACAGGCGCTCGTGATTGGCGGGACCGTCGCGGCCTTCGACGCGCACGATTGCGTTGTCCTTCACGTGGTACGTGATCTGGCAGCCGACGCCGCAATACGGGCACACCGACGACACTTTCTTGTCGATCGGGACGAGGTACGCGTCGTTAGCCGGCGCCAACGCGCCGGTGGGACAAGCCTGCACGCACTCGCCGCAGGCCACGCACGTCGAGTCGCCCATGGGATCGTGCAGGTCGAACACGATGCTCGAATGCCCGCCGCGATAGGCGTAGCCGATGACGTCGTTGACCTGCTCCTCGCGGCAGGCGCGCACGCAGCGCGTGCACTGGATGCACGCGTCGAGGTTCACCGCCATCGCGGGGTGCGAAAGGTCCCGCTTCGGCTGCTCGCGCCGCGCGAAGCGCGGCTTGCCGACGCCGAGCTTCGCTTTCCAGGTCGCGAGCTCGTCGTCGAGCTTGTACACGCGCTCCGCCATGTCGGACGCCAGGAGCTCGACAATCATTTTCTGCGAATGCAGCGCGCGCGGACTGTCGCTGGTCACTTCCATGCCGGCGGCAGGCTTGCGGCAGCACGACGGCGCGAGCACGCGCTCGCCTTTGACCTCCACCATGCACGAACGGCAGTTGCCGTCGGGCCGCATGCCGGGCTTGTAGCAAAGGCGGGGAATTTCGACGCCCAGGCGGTCGGCGACCTCGATCAGCGTTTCGCCCGGCAGCGCCTGCACGTCCTCGCCGTTCAGCTTGAATGCGACCAGTTGCTCGGCGAGGGCGGTGTCGTTCATTCGGAGCGCTTTCTAATCGACTTCGTGCGGGAAATACTTCACGACGCAAGCGATCGGATTGGGCGCAGCCTGGCCCAGCCCGCAGATCGACGCGTCGACCATCGCCTGCGAGAGATCCGCAAGGAGCGGCTTGTCCCAGCGCGCCGCACGCATCAAGGCGACCGCCTTCTCGGTGCCGACCCGGCACGGCGTGCACTGGCCGCAGGACTCGTCGGCGAAGAACTCCATCATGTTCTGCGCGGCGTCACGCGCCCGGTCGCGGTTCGACAGGATGATCACCGCAGCCGAGCCGATGAAGCACCCGTGCGGCTGGAGAGTATCGAAGTCGAGCGGTATGTCACCCATCGATGCCGGCAGGATACCCCCGGATGCGCCGCCGGGCAGGTAACCGTAGAAGTCGTGCCCGTCCTGCATGCCGCCGCAGTATTCCGCGATGAGCTCGTTCACCGTGATGCCCGCGGGCGCGAGATGCACGCCGGGCTTGTTGACACGTCCCGACACGGAAAACGAGCGCAATCCCTTGCGGCCGTTGCGCCCTTGTGCCGCGAACCACGACGCACCCTTGGTCAGTATGTCCCGCACCCAGAGCAGCGTCTCCATGTTGTGCTCGAGCGTGGGACGGCCGAACAGGCCCACCTGCGCGACGTACGGCGGGCGCAGGCGCGGCATCCCGCGCTTGCCTTCGATCGACTCGATCATCGCGGACTCTTCGCCGCAGATGTAGGCGCCCGCGCCGCGGCGCAGGTGGATCGCCGGCAACGCGCATGGCGGATCGGCCGCCAGCGCCGCGAGCTCGCGATGGAGGATCGCGCGGCATCCTGCGTACTCGTCGCGCAGGTACACGTACACGGCGTCGATGCCCACCGCCCACGCGGCGATCAGCATGCCTTCGAGGAATCGATGCGGATCGCGCTCGAGGTAGTAGCGGTCCTTGAACGTGCCGGGCTCGCCCTCGTCGATGTTGATGGCCATGAGACGAGGCGCGGGCTCGGCGCGGACGATCTTCCACTTGCGACCGGTGGGAAAGCCGGCGCCGCCGAGTCCGCGAAGCGACGAATTTTCCATCTCCGCGATCACCGACTCCACCGTGCGCTTGCCGGTGACGCACTCCTGCAGCAGCGCATAGCCGCCGCCGGCGCGGTATTGCGCGTAGTCGATGTAGGGCTCGGTCGGATGCTCGACCGCTTTTGCATCGACCGCCGCGACGATCTTGTCGGCGCTTGCATGGCCGATCGCATTGCGGCCGACCACCGCCGCGGGCGCCTGCTCGCAGCGGCCGATGCATGGCGCGCCCAGCACGCGCACGCCGCGTCCCTCGAGCACCTTCAGCTCGCTGCGCAATGCATCGGCGCCTGCCATCTTGCACGAGAGCGTCTCGCACACGCGCACGGTGATCGCCGGCGGGGCCGCCTCGTTCTCCTTCACCACGTCGAAGTGGTGGTAGAACGTCGCGACCTCGTAGACCTCCGTCATGGCGAGCTTCATCTCGGCGGCGAGCGCCACGATGTGCGCGGCCGAGATGCTGCCGTAGGTGTCCTGGACGCGGTGCAGATGCTCGATCAGGTAATCGCGCTGGCGCGGCGCATCGCCGAGCAGCGCCGCGATCTCTTCCGCAGCTCGCGGCTCGACCTGCCGGCCCTTCGGGCGGTTGCGCGGGCCCTTGCGCAGGCGCGAGGTGTCGACGACCGCTGTGTTCATGCTTGCAGGTCGGGCTCTAGCCCGACGCGACGGTTGAGCCGGACTGAAGTCCGACCTACAGGGAAGGCGTTGCTCATTCCAGGAAGTCGCAGTATTTCTCGACGTGCGCCGCGAGGTCCAGCGAATGCTGGCGCACCAGGCGCTCGGCCAGCTCGGTGTCGCGCTTCTCGAGCGCCTCGATGATGCTCATGTGGTCGATGATCGAGCGCGCCGCGCGGTCCTTTTGCGAGATGGTCACGCGCCGGATCGCGCGCACGTGCACGAAGAGGTCTTCGATCGTCTTGCCCATGAGGTGCGAGCCCGACAAGCGGATGATCGCCTGGTGGAACGCGATGTTCGCGTCCGAGTATTCCTCGAGATGCTCGGCCGGCGTCTCGGTGCGGAACTCGTCGAAGATGCGCCGCAGTCCCGCGATCTCCGCGTCGGAGGCGTTGAGCGTCGCGAGCCGCGCCGCCATGCTCTCGAGCGCCGCCCACATCTCGATCATCTCGATGACCTGCTTCTTGGTCTTGCGCACGATGAAGATGCCGCGCCGCGGCTCCGTGCGCAGGAAGCCCTCCTGCTCGAGCAGCGTGATCGCCTCGCGGATCGGCGTGCGGGACACCCCGAGCTGCTGCGAGAGCTGCTTCTCGTCGAGGCGGATCTCTTCCGCGTGAGCGTAGATGTCCGCCTCGGTGATCATCTGCCGGAGCGCCGCGTACGCCTGGTCGCGCAGGCTGACGCTGACGTTGATCGGGGAAAGGGGCGGCAGCACCGCTGGGGCTTGGGTGTCCATGACAAAGGGGGTGCAGCTCCTCCGGCGGATGTCTCTTGGGTCTAAGTGCCTGTTGACATCTGCTGATATATTACATACGTTACGCCGAATATCAAAAGAAGAGTAGCTACCAAGACTTTTTGGAGGATGTGCGGCGTCCGCCTCAAGCGGGCGCCTTCGACCGCGGGGCTCTCACGGCACGAAACGCAGAGCGCGCTGCCGCCAGCAAGGCAGCGGCCGCTCGCGGCTCGCAGATGTCTGCCCGCTCGACCGGAGGAATCACCATGGACCAAGCAATCGCGAATTCCAAGCCAGCCACCGCCGCGCCCGCCGCCGCCGCCGAGACGCACGAGACCGACGGCTTCCAGCTCGTCATCGACGCGCTGAAGCTCAACGGCATCGACACGATCTTCGGCCTGCCCGGCATCCCGATCACCGATCTCACGCGCGAAGCTCCAGCGCAACGGCCTGCGCGTCATCTCGTTCCGGCACGAGCAGAACGCCGGCTACGCTGCGTCGATCGCGGGCTTCCTCACGCAGAAGCCGGGCATCTGCCTCACGGTGTCGGCCCCCGGCTTCCTCAACGGCCTCACCGCGCTCGCGCACGCCACCACCAACTGCTTCCCGATGATCCTCATCAGCGGCTCGTCCGAGCGCGAGATCGTCGACCTGCAGCAGGGCGACTACGAGGAGATGGACCAGCTCGCGATCGCCAAGCCGCTGTGCAAGGCCGCGTTCCGCGTCCTGCACGCCGAGGACATCGGCGTCGGCGTCGCGCGCGCGATCCGCGCCGCGCTGTCGGGACGTCCCGGCGGCGTGTATCTCGACCTGCCCGCAAAGCTCTTCCCGCAGTCGATGGACGCCGAAGCGGGCAGGAACTCGCTCATCAAGGTGGTCGATCCCGCACCGAAGCAGATTCCCGCGCCCGACGCCGTGCAGCGCGCGCTCGATCTTCTGAAGAGTGCGAAGAAGCCGCTGATCATCCTCGGCAAGGGCGCGGCATACGCGCAGTGCGACGCGGACATCCGCGCGCTCGTCGAGAAGACCGGCATTCCGTACCTGCCGATGTCGATGGCCAAGGGCCTGCTGCCCGACACGCACGCGCAATCGGCATCCGCGGCGCGCTCGTACGTGCTGCCCGAAGCCGACGTCGTGATGCTGATCGGCGCGCGCCTCAACTGGCTGCTGTCGCAAGGCAAGGGCAAGACGTGGGGCGGTGCCACGTCGAAGTCGTGGGGCGGCCAGCGCTTCATCCAGGTCGACATCTCGCCGCAGGAAGCCGACAGCAACGTCCGCATCGAGGCGCCGGTCGTAGGCGACATCGGGTCGTGCGTTGCGGCGCTGCTGGCCGGCATCGGTGGCAACTGGCCGAAGCCGCCGGAGGAATGGACCGGCGCCATCACCGAGCGCAAGGACAAGAACGTCGCGAAGATGGCCGAGACGCTCGCCAAGAATCCGTCGCCGATGAGCTTCCAGAGCGCGCTCAACGTCGTGCGCGACATCGTCAAGGCCAATCCCGACGCGATGCTCGTCAACGAGGGCGCCAACGCGCTCGACTTCACGCGCTCCATCGTCGACATGTACAAGCCGCGCAAGCGCATCGACGTCGGCACGTGGGGAATCATGGGCATCGGCATGGGCTACTGCGTGGCCGCTGCCGTCGTGACGGGCCAGCAGGTGATCGCGGTGGAGGGCGACAGCGCGTTCGGCTTCTCCGGCATGGAGACCGAGACGATCTGCCGCTACGACCTGCCGGTGTGCATCGTCATCATGAACAACAACGGCGTGTATCGCGGCGACGAGAAGAACCCGACGGGCGGTGACGATCCTTCGCCGCTCGTGTTCGTCAAGGACGCGCGCTACGAGAAGCTGATGGAAGCGTTCGGCGGCGTCGGCGCGCACGTGACCACGCCCGACGAGCTGCGCAAGGCGATGGAAGAGGCGATCCGCAGCAAGCGGCCCACGCTCATCAACGCGGTGATCGACGAAGGCGGCGGCACCGAGAGCGGCCGCATCACGAGCCTCAATCCGACGGCAAAGAAAAAGGCATAGGGGAACGACGAATGGGCAAGGCACTGGACGGCGTCCGCATCCTGGACTTCACGCACGTGCAGTCGGGACCGACGTGCACGCAGCTCCTCGCCTGGTTCGGCGCCGACGTGATCAAGGTCGAGCGCGCGGGCGAGGGCGATATCACGCGCGGGCAGCTGCGCGACATCCCCGACGTGGACAGCCTCTATTTCACGATGCTGAACCACAACAAGCGCTCGATCACGGTCGACGCCAAGAAGCCCAAGGGCAAGGCGGTCCTCGAGTCGCTGGTGAAGCATTGCGACGTGCTGGTCGAGAACTTCGCGCCCGGCGCGCTCGATCGCATGGGCCTCACGTGGGAGCACATCCAGTCGCTCAACCCGCGCATGATCGTCGCGTCGGTGAAGGGCTTCGGCCCCGGCCCGTACGAGGACTGCAAGGTCTACGAGAACGTCGCGCAATGCGCGGGCGGCGCCGCGTCGACGACCGGCTTCGACGACGGTCCGCCGCTCGTCACCGGCGCGCAGATCGGCGACTCGGGCACCGGCCTGCACCTGGCGCTCGGCATCGTCGCCGCGCTCTATCAGCGCAACACGACGGGCAAGGGGCAGCGCGTGCTCGCCGCGATGCAGGACGGCGTGCTGAACCTCTGCCGCGTGAAGCTGCGCGACCAGCAGCGCCTCGATCGCACCGGCGTCATGCACGAGTACCCGCAATATCCGAACGGCAAGTTCCTCGAAGCCGTGCCGCGCGCGGGCAATGCCTCCGGCGGCGGCCAGCCGGGCTGGATCCTGAAGTGCAAGGGCTGGGAGACCGACCCCAACGCGTACATCTACTTCATCACGCAGGCGCCGGTGTGGAAGGACATCTGCGAGGTCATCGGCCGGCCGGAGTGGCTCGAGGATCCGCGCTACGCCACGCCCAAGGGCCGTCTGCCGCATCTCATGGAGATCTTCGGCGAGATCGAGAAGTGGACCATGACCAAGACCAAGTTCGAGGCCATGGACATCCTCAACAAGCACGACATTCCGTGCGGGCCGATCCTGTCGATGAAGGAGATCGCCGAGGAGCCGTCGCTGCGCAAGACGGGCACGGTGGTGGAAGTCGATCACCCCAAGCGCGGCAAGTACCTGACGGTCGGCAATCCGATCAAGATGTCCGACAGCCCCACCGAAGTGACGCGCTCGCCGCTGCTGGGCGAGCACACCGACGAGGTGATGGGGGAGCTGGGATACACCAAGGACCAGATCGCCGCACTGCGCGCCGAAGGCGCCATTTGAGGGACCACCATGGCTCATGACAAGACCGCAGTTCGCAAGATCCTCGACGCCGTCAAGGCCTCCGGCCGCACGTCGCTCACGGCGCCGGAAGGCAAGCAGGTGTGCGACGCGTACGGCATCCCGGTGCCGAAGGAAGGCGTCGCAACGTCGGCGGCGGAAGCGTCCAAGCTCGCGGCCGGCATGGGCTTCCCGGTCGTGATGAAGATCGTCTCGCCCGAGATCCTGCACAAGACCGAGGCCGGCGGCGTCATCGTCGGCGTGAAGAGCGCGCAGGATGCGGAAGCTGCGTTCGCGACGATCATGGCCAACGCGAAGAAGTACGACGCGAAGGCCAACCTCCTCGGCGTGCAGGTGCAGCAGATGCTGTCCGGCGGGCAGGAGGTGATCGTCGGTGCGGTCACCGATCCTTCGTTCGGCAAGCTCGTCGCGTTCGGCCTGGGCGGCGTGCTCGTCGAAGTGATGAAGGACATCACCTTCCGCCTGGCACCCGCGTCCAAGGACGACGCGCTGTCGATGCTCGACGGCATCCAGGCGGCGGAGATGCTGAAGGGCGTGCGCGGATCCGATCCCGTGAATCGCGACGCGCTCGCCACCCTCATCGAGAATGTCTCGCAGCTCGTCTCCGACTTCCCCGAGATCTCGGAGATGGACTTGAACCCCGTGTTCGCGACCAAGAGCGGGGCCATCGCGGCGGACGTGCGCATCGTGGTCGACTGGAATCCCGCCGAGGCCCGGTACCGGCCGAAGCACGAAGACATCGTGCGCGACATGAACCGCATCATGAAGCCCGAGGCGGTGGCCGTGATCGGCGCGTCGGGCGAGACCGGCAAGATCGGCAACTCGGTGATGAAGAACCTGATCAACGGGGGCTACAAGGGCACGATCTACCCGATCAACCCTTCGGCCGACGAGATCATGGGTCTCAAGGCGTACAAGAGCGTCAAGGACGTGCCCGGCGACGTCGACGTCGCCGTGTTCGCGATCCCCGCGAAGTTCGTGGCGCAGGCGCTCGTCGAGTGCGGCGAGAAGAAGATTCCCGGCGCCGTGCTCATCCCGTCGGGCTTCGCCGAGACGGGCAACGTCGAGGGCCAGAAGGAGATCCAGGAGATCGGCCGCAAGTACGGCGTGCGCCTCATGGGTCCCAACATCTACGGCTTCTACTACACGTGGCAGAACCTGTGCGCGACGTTCTGCACCGCGTACGACGTCAAGGGCCACGCCGCGCTGTCGTCGCAATCGGGCGGCATCGGCATGGCGATCATCGGCTTCTCGCGCTCGGCGAAGATGGGCGTGTCGGCGATCGTGGGCCTCGGCAACAAGTCGGACATCGACGAGGACGATCTCCTCACGTTCTTCGAGCAGGACGACAACACGACGATCATCGCGCAGCACTGCGAGGACCTGAAGGACGGCCGCGCCTTCGCCGAAGTGGCCAAGCGCGTATCGAAGAAAAAACCGATCGTGATGCTGAAGGCGGGCCGCACGAGCATGGGCGCGCGTGCGGCGAGCTCGCACACCGGCGCGCTCGCCGGCAACGACAAGATCTACGACGACGTGCTGCGCCAGTCGGGCGTGATCCGCGCCAAGGCGTTGCGCGAGCTCCTCGAATACGCGCGGGCGATTCCCGTGCTGCCGACGCCGAAGGGCGAGAACGTCGTCATCATCACGGGCGCCGGCGGCTCAGGCGTGCTGCTGTCCGACGCGTGCGTGGACAACGGCGTGAAGCTGATGGCGATGCCGGCCGACCTCGACGCCGCGTTCCGCAAGTTCATCCCGCCGTTCGGCGCTGCGGGCAACCCGGTCGACATCACCGGCGGCGAGCCGCCGAAGACCTACCAGAACACGATCCGGCTGGGCCTCGAGGATCCGCGCATTCACTCGCTGATCCTCGGCTACTGGCACACGATCGTGACGCCGCCGATGGTGTTCGCGAAGCTCGTGGCGGAGGTGGTCGCGGAATTCAAGGCCAAGGGCATCGAGAAGCCGATCGTCGCCTCGCTCGCGGGGGACGTGGAAGTGGAAGAGGCCGCCGAGTATCTCTTTGCGCACGGCATTCCCGCGTATCCGTACTCGACCGAGATGCCCGTCATGGTGCTTGGCGCAAAATACAAGTGGGCGCGCGGAGCAGGTCTCGTCAAATAGCGCGTTTGCTTTCGAACATAGCGGGCCGCCCTAGAGCCCGCACGAGAACGTCACCAACATAGGAGGATGTAATGGTTCGCAACACGTTTCGCCGTGCCCTCGTCGCAGCCGCCGTCGCGGCGAGTGCCGTCGCAAGCACCCTCGCGCACGCCGCGTGGGAACCCACGAAGCCCGTCGAGTTCATCGTCCCGGCGGGCACGGGCGGAGGCGCCGACCAGATGGCGCGCTTCATCCAGGGTGTCGTCGCCAAGAACAACCTGATGAAGCAGCCGCTCGTCGTCGTCAACAAGTCGGGCGGCGCGGGCGCGGAAGGCTTCCTCGAGGTCAAGGGCGCGAAGGGCGACGCCAACAAGATCATCATCACGCTGTCGAACCTCTTCACGACGCCGCTCGCCACGGGCGTGCCGTTCAACTGGAAGGACCTCACGCCGGTCGCGATGCTCGCGCTCGACGAGTTCGTGCTCTGGGTGAACGCGGAGTCGCCCGTACAAGACGGCCACCGAGTACATCACCGCGGTCAAGGGCGGCGATGCCGGCAAGTTCAAGATGGCCGGCACCGGCAGCAAGCAGGAAGACCAGATCATCACGGTCGCGCTCGAGAAGGTCGTCGGCAAGAAGCTGACCTACATCCCGTTCAAGGGAGGCGGCGACGTCGCCGTGCAGCTCGTCGGCAAGCACGTCGACTCGACGGTGAACAACCCGATCGAGGCGGTCGCGCACTGGCGCGCGGGCGCGCTGCGGCCGCTGTGCGTGTTCGACAGCCAGCCGATGGCCTACCCGACCAAGATCACTGCGACGCAATCGTGGCAGGACATCCCGCCGTGCAAGACGCAGGGCCTCGCCGTCGAGTACCTGATGCTGCGCGGAATCTTCATGCCGCCGGGCGTCACGCAGGAGCAGGTCGATTTCTACATCGACCTCTTCAAGAAGGTGCGCGCCACGCCCGACTGGAAGAAGTTCACCGAGGACGCCGCGTTCAAGGACACCTTCATGACCGGCAAGGAATACGTCGAGTGGGTCTCGCAGGCGGAGACCACGCACAAGGCGCTCATGCAGGAAGCCGGGTTCATCGCCAAATAAGCAGTCTCGGGGGAGCGACGATGGCGGAAAAACAGGAAGCGGGCGGCGCAGTCACGACCCGCTGGGCGGAGCTCATCACGGCTCTCGTCATCGTCGCGCTAGGTCTGCTCGTCGTGGTCGACAGCCATCGCGTGGGCGCGGGCTGGGGCGACGACGGCCCGCGATCGGGTTACTTCCCGAACATCATCGGATGGATCCTGATGGTGGCGGGTGCCTGGATCGCCGGCGGCACGATCGTTCAATGGCGCAAGCTCGCGGGCAAGGTCTTCGTGTCGCACGAGGACCTGAAGCCCGTGCTTGCGATGCTCCTGCCGACCATCGCGTACGTGGGGCTCATCTGGCTCATCGGCATCTACGTCGCGTCCGCTATCTATATCGCCGGCTTCATGATCTTCCAGGGCAAGTACAAGATATTGCCCGCGGTGGCGGTGAGCGTCGGCGTACCGGTGGCGATCTTCGTCCTGTTCGAAATCTGGTTCCTCGTGCCGCTGCCCAAGGGACCCATCGAGCGCATGCTGGGGTTCTAGGATGACGGCCCCCACGCTTCCCTCGTGTTCACTCGGGTCGCTGCCCCCCAAGGGGGGTGCATCAGTCCCTCGGGACGGCCCTTCGGGACTGACATGTTCGTAGACGACCTCGGCAACCTGATGCAGGGCTTCGCGGTTGCCCTGACCTGGAAGAATCTCCTGTTCATGCTGGTCGGCATCCTGCTCGGGGTGCTGATCGGCGTGCTTCCCGGCCTGGGCGGCGCCAACGGCGTCGCGATCCTGTTGCCGCTCACATTCTCGATGCCGCCGACGTCGGCGATCATCATGCTGTCGTGCATCTACTGGGGCGCCCTGTTCGGCGGCGCCATCACGTCGATCCTGTTCAACATTCCCGGCGAGCCGTGGTCGGTCGCGACGACGTTCGACGGCTATCCGATGGCGCAGAAGGGCAAGGCGGGCGAGGCGCTCACCGCCGCGTTCACGTCGTCGTTCGTGGGCGCGCTGTTCGCGATCCTGCTCATCACGTTCCTGGCGCCGCTGGTCGCGAAGTTCGCGCTCAAGTTCGGGCCGCCGGAGTACTTCGCGATTCAGCTCCTGACCTTCTGCAGCTTCGTCGGCATGGGGCGCGAGCCGCCGGTGAAGACCATCGTTTCGATGATGCTGGGCTTCGCGCTGGCCGCGGTCGGCATCGATACGGTCACGGGCACGTTGCGCATGACGTTCGGCCAGCCGGCGCTGCTGCAAGGGTTCGACTTCCTGGTGGCCGTGATCGGCCTCTTCGGCCTGGGCGAGATCCTGCTGACGATGGAGGAAGGACTTTCGTTCAAGGGCAAGAGCGCCAAGATCGATCCCGCGATCGTGTGGAAGACCTGGAAGACGTTGCCCAGGTATTGGGCCACGTCGCTGCGCGCGTGCCTCGTCGGCTGCTGGATGGGCATCACGCCCGGCGGCGCGACGCCCGCTTCGTTCATGAGCTACGGCATGGCGCGACGGTTCTCGAAGAACAAGGACAAGTTCGGCGACGGCGAGATCGAAGGCGTGGTGGCGCCGGAGACTGCCGCGCACGCGGCCGGCACGAGCGCACTGCTTCCCATGTTGACCCTCGGCATTCCCGGGTCGCCCACTGCCGCGGTGCTCCTCGGCGGTCTCCTCATCTGGGGCCTGCAGCCCGGTCCGCTGCTGTTCGTCGAGAAGAAGGAGTTCGTGTGGGGTCTCATCGCCTCGATGTACCTCGGCAACATCGTCGGCCTCATCATCGTGCTGACGACCGTGCCCTGGTGGGCGGCGATCCTGCGCATCCCGTTCTCGATCATCGCCCCCGTGATCGTCGTGATATGCGCGATTGGCGCGTACACGGTCCACAACAACATGTTCGACGTCGTGATGATGATGGTGTTCGGCGTCGTCGGCTACGTGTTCAAGAAGTTGAAATATCCCCTCGCGCCCCTCGTGCTCGCGCTCGTGCTGGGCGACATGGCCGAGACAGCGTTCCGGCAGTCGATGCTGCTGTCGGGCGGCACCGTCACGATCTTCTGGTCGAATCCCCTCGTAGGATCGATCGTCACGCTCGCGCTCGTGCTCCTGTGCTGGCCCCTCGTCGGCAAGCTGATCGACCGCGCGCGACATCGCGGGGTCCAGCCGGGGGAAGCGTGAGCGTTCCTCCGTTGCGGCATCGTCCTACGCGCAAAGCCCACTTCCGCTGATCGTTCCGCGACACCGGGCCGCGTAAACATATTCGAGGGCGCTTCGCATCGAAGCGCATTTGGATATGGAGGCGCCATGAACGTACGGGACATCATGACCGCGGAAGTGATCGTCGCATCGCCGGACGACGACCTCATGCGCGCGGCGCAGCTGATGGAGAGTCACGACTTCGGCTCGCTGCCGATCGGCGACGGCGGGCGGCTGATCGGCATGATCACCGACCGGGACATCACGATCCGCGGCGTCGCGCGCGGGCTCGGTCCCACGGCGAAGGTGAGCGAGGTGATGACCACCGACATCGAGTGCGTGCGCGACACGGACTCCGTGGCCGAGGCCGCGGCGCGCATGGAAGACATGCAGGTGCGTCGCTTGCCGGTCGTCGACGACAACGACAAGCTGGTCGGCATCGTCTCGCTCGGAGATCTCTCGCAAAGCGAGCCGGACGACGCGGGGGACGCACTGCAGGGGATCTCGCAACCTTCCCATTGAGGCCGCCATGCCCGAGAAAGCCACCCTCCGTCGCGCGCAGCGCGACAAGCGACAAGGCAAGTCGGCGAGCACGCAGGCCGGCGAGTTCGTGCGCGAGGAGCTGCATCACGTGCGCGAAGGCAAGCACGGCGCTCGCTCGGCGAAGCAGGCCATCGCGATCGGCCTGTCCAAGGCGCGCCGCGCCGGCGTGAAGCTCGCCACGCGCCCCGGCACCCGCGACAAGGCCGAGGAAGCCAAGGCGGGGCACAAGCCGTCCACGACGCGCTCCCGAGCCACGCGGAAAGCGTTGAAGAAGGAAGGCCGGGCGGCGGCATCGCACACGGCGTTGTCGCGCCAGGCGCGCAAGTCCGCCTTGAGGCGCACTGCCGCGAGCCGCAGCCGCGCCGCAAAAAAAGCAGCGGCAACGCGCAAGCGCAACAGCTAGCGCCGGCCCTCGACGAGCTTTTCGCGCAACGCGGCCTTCTGCACCTTGCCCATCGCGTTGCGCGGCAGCGCGTCCGCGAATTCGACGCGCTTCGGCACCTTGAAGGCCGCGATCTCGGCCTTGAGTCGCTTGATGATGTCGGTGCCGCTCAGCGAGCACCCGGGCTTGCGCACGACGAACGCCGCGACGACTTCGCCGAAATCCGGATCGGGCATCGCGACCACTGCCGACTCGACCACGCCGTCCATCTGGTCGATGCGCTCCTCGATCTCCTTCGGGTAGACGTTGAGCCCGCCGCAGATGATCAGGTCCTTCGCGCGGCCGACGAGGCGCAGGTAGCCATGCGCCGGCGCGTCGGGGACCCACTCGCCGACGTCGCCGGTCTTGAAGTAGCCATCCACGGTGAACTCCTCGCGCGTCTTGTCCGGCATTTGCCAGTAGCCCGCGAAGATGTTCGGGCCGCGCACCTGCACGGCGCCGATGACGCCCGGCCCGGCCGCCTCGCCGCGATCGTCGACGATGCGAACGTCGATGCCGTGCAGCGGCTTGCCCACGGTGCCGCCGACGCGCGCGCCGCTTAGCGGATTGCTCGTGATCATGCCCGCCTCGGTCATGCCGTAACGCTCGAGGATCGCGTGGCCGGTGCGCTCCGCGAAGGCCTCGAACGTCTCTGCCAGAAGCGGCGCGGAGCCCGAGATGAAGAGGCGAATCGACGCGCAGGAATCGCGCGTGAACGTCGGATCCGACAGCAGGCGCGTGTAGAAGGTCGGCACGCCCATCATCACCGTCGCCCGCGGCAACAGCGACACGACCTCGTGCGCATCGAACTTCGGCAGCCACACCATGCGCGCGCCCGCGAGCAGCGCGCAATGCGTCGCGACGAAGAGGCCGTGCACGTGAAAGATGGGAAGCGCGTGCAGCAGCACGTCGTCGCGCGTGAATCCCCACGCGTCGACGAGCGTGGTCGCGTTCGACGCGAGGTTGCGATGCGTGATCATCGCGCCCTTGGAGCGGCCCGTGGTTCCCGAGGTGTAGAGAATGGTCGCAAGGTCGTCCGGCGCGCGATGCACCGTCGCGAAGCCGGCTTCGCACGTCCTGGCGCGATCGACGGCCTCCTCGATCGTCAGCACTGTCGCATCGCCGCCCAGCGCCGCCACGATGCCCAGGTGGTCGTTGTTGCACACGATGACGCGAGGCTTCGCGTCCGCGAAGAAATACGCGAGCTCGCTCTTCTGGTAGGCGGTATTGAGCGGCAGGTACACGAGCCCGGCGCGCAGGCACGCGAGGTACAGCGCGAGGACGTGCCAATGCTTGTCGACTTGCACCGCGACGCGGTCGCCCGGCGTGCACCCGGCCGCCGTCAGCGCGTGCGCCATCCGCGCGGACATGGCGGCGAGATCGTCATAGGACACCGCCGATGCGTGGGGGACGATCAGGAACGGCTGTTCGAGCGCGTCCGGAAAATGACGCTCGAAGAGGTCGTAGAGATTGGCGTTCACGAGAGCGCCGGATTATTTCACGGACGCACCAATAACGTGCGCAATCGCCTCGGCACGGGCCGCGAGGAGCGTCGCCGCGTCGCGGATGCACTCGTCGAGGGTCATCGGACGCGGCGGCAACGCGAAGCAGCCGGCGAAATGGCGATGGAGGTCGCCGAGGGCCGCGTCGTCGATCGCGCCTGAGAGCAGCGTCACCGGAACGCCCTGCGCATTGGCGTGGCGCGCGACCACGAACGGCGCCTTGGACAGGAGCGTTTGCCGGTCGCTGCGGCCTTCGCCGGTGATCGCCCAGTCGGCGGTCGCCAGCGCGTCGTCGAGGCGCACGAGGTCCGCCACGACTTCCGCGCCAGAACGCATCGTGCCGCCCAGTAGCTGCAACGCGAAGCCGAGCCCGCCCGCGGCGCCGGAGCCTGGGCGACCCGCGACCTCGCGCGCGAGCGCCTGCTCGGACACTTCGGCGAAGCGCCGAAGCGCAGCGTCGACACGGTCGATATCGCCCGCCTGCACACCCTTCTGCGGACCGAAGATCGCCGTTGCGCCCATCGTGCCGCACAGCGGATTGTCGACGTCCGACATGATCGAGATTTCCACGTCGCGAAGCCGTGGGCCGATGCCGCTCGCGTCGACGCGTGCAATCGATGCGAGGCCGCGCGGCGTAGGCCGGAGCTCGCGCCCCGCGTCGTCGTGCAGGCGCGCGCCGAGCGCATGCAGGAGGCCGCTGCCGCCGTCGTTGGTGCTGCTGCCGCCGAGCCCGATCATGAAGCGGCGGACGCCGCGGTCCAGGAGACGCGCGATGAGCTCGCCGATGCCGCGCGTGGTGCGGTCCTCGACATGCGCTCGCATGCCGTCGGCGTCGGTGATGCCGACGATCTGCGCGACTTCGATCACTGCCGTGTTGCCGTCGATGACGCCATACGCGGCGCGAAGGCGATCGCCTGCCGGCGCCGGTGACTTCCTCGTGCTCGCGCGCACCGCGCGCGCCGACGGCGGCGAGAACCGCGTCGAGGGTGCCTTCGCCGCCGTCGGCCATCGGGCGCGGGATCGCTTCGACATCGGGCATTGCACGCGCCAGGCCGCGCGCGATCGCATCGCAGACCTCCGGCGCGGTGAGCGATCCCTTGAACGAGTCGGGCGCGAGAACGATCTTCATGTGGGTTGCGGCGCGTCAATCACGGTCGTCGTCTTCGCCATGCGTCGCGCGCGCGAGGCGATCGCGCACGGCGTTCCACGCCTCGGTCGCGGGCACGTCCTCGATCAGGATCTCGGCAGCACCCATCCCATCGAGGGCGCGCAGGTTCGCATAGAGGTCGTGGGCGTAGCCGATCGCGTCGTGCGGCGCTGCAATCCAGCGCGAATGCCGCGGCGCCACGGTACGCGCGAGCACCGCGGCATCCGCAGCGGCCTCGAGCGCGTCCGCACTCACCAGCCGCGAGAGGGTGCGCGGCGCGTAGTGCGAAGCCAGGGTTCCCGAAGCGCGCGGAGCGTCGGATCGCGGTGCACGCAACGGCGCGCCCAGCACGCGCGCGAGGTCCGTATGCGCGATGCCGCCGGGACGCAACAACACCGCCTCGTCGCCCGTGAACGCGACGATGGTGCTCTCGATGCCGACCGTCGCATGCGCCGCCATCCACGATCATGGCGACTTCGTCGCCCAGGTCGTCGCGCACGTGCTGCGCGGTCGTCGGCGAGATCCGGCCGAACCGATTCGCCGACGGCGCCGCGATGCCGCGCCCGCCTTCCGCGGCAAATGCGCGCAGGAGCGCTTGCGCGACGGGGTGTGACGGCACGCGCAAGCCGACGCTGTCCTGCCCGCCCGTGACTGCGCCGGACACGTCGGGAGCGCGCGGCACGATGATCGTGAGCGGGCCCGGCCAGAATGCATCGGCGAGGACGCGCGCACCGCGCGGCATGGCGCCGGCCCAGGTAGCGGCGTCGTCCGCGTCCTTGACGTGGACGATGACCGGATGGTCCGCCGGCCGGCCCTTGGCCGCGAAAATCGCCCGCACGGCACGCTCGTTGCGCGCGTCTGCGCCGAGGCCGTAGACCGTTTCAGTCGGAAACGCGACCAGCTCGCCGGCGCGCAGGAGCTGGGCCGCGCGGGCGAGGGCGTCGGGGGTGGGGGAGGAAATCATCGCGGCCTGCTAAAATCGCGCTTTTTAACTGCACGGCGGCTATTCCGCCCGCCAGAGGTCGTCATGAGCAATTTCCTCTTCACGTCGGAGTCGGTCTCGGAAGGCCATCCTGACAAGGTCGCCGACCAGATTTCCGACGCGGTGCTCGACGCGATTCTAGAGCAAGACCCGACGGGCCGGGTCGCGGCCGAGACCATGGTCTCGACCGGCCTCGTGGTCATGACCGGCGAGATCACCACCAGTGCGAACGTCGATTACGGGCGCGTCGCGCGCGAGACCGTTCGCACCATCGGCTACAACGATCCCGAGCTTCGCTTCGACGCGGACGGTTGCGCGGTGATGGTCTGCTACGGCAAGCAGTCGCCCGACATCAAGCGTGGCGTCGACCAGGCCTCCGACGACTATCTCAACCAGGGCGCGGGCGACCAGGGACTCATGTTCGGCTACGCGTGCGACGAGACGCCGTCGCTGATGCCGTTCCCGATCTACTACGCGCACCGGCTGGTGCAGCGGCAAAGCGAAGTGCGCCGCGACGGGCGCCTGCCGTTCCTGCGTCCCGACGCCAAGTCGCAGGTGACCGTGCGCTACGTCGACGGCAAGCCGGTGGGCGTGGACACGGTCGTGCTGTCCACACAGCATCATCCGTCGATGAACGAGAAGCAGAAGGAGCTTTCCGAAGCGGTCGTCGAGGAAATAGTGAAACCGGTGTTTCCCGCGAACATGCTGAAGGACACGCGCTTCCTCGTGAATCCGACGGGACGCTTCGAGATCGGCGGGCCGCACGGCGATGCGGGACTCACCGGGCGCAAGATCATCGTCGACACCTACGGCGGCGCGGCGCCGCACGGCGGCGGCGCTTTCTCGGGCAAGGACCCGTCGAAGGTCGACCGTTCTGCCGCATACGCGGCGCGCTACGTCGCGAAGAACATCGTGGCCGCGGGGATTGCGCGCCAATGCCAGGTCCAGGTCGCCTACGCCATCGGCGTGGCGCGCCCCATGAACGTCACCGTGTACACCGAGGGCACCGGGAAGATCCCGGACGAGCAGATCGCGGAGCTCGTCAACGCCCACTTCGACCTGCGGCCGAAGGGCATCGTGCGCATGCTCGATCTCCTGCGCCCCATCTATCGCAAGACCGCCGCTTACGGCCACTTCGGTCGCGACGAGCCCGAGTTCACTTGGGAGAGGACGGACAAGATCGAGGCGCTGCGCGCGGCGGCCGGTCTCAAGTAAATGCGTCGTTTCGTTCTCGCTGCGGCGTTTCTTGCTGCGGCATGCGCTTCCCCACCGCCGCAAGCGCCTGCGCCGGGAGCGGTTCCCACCGACACGCACCGTGTTCTGCCGCCGGCGCAAGCAGTTACGTCGGCGGACCTCGACAACGCGCCCGACGGCACGAAGGTCACCCTTGCGCGCGGCAACGAGCTCAAGGTGATGCTCGATGCGCAGGCGCTCGCCGGCTTCCAGTGGCGCGGGCCGAGGAACTTCGCGCCGATGCTGAGCCCCATCGGGGAGCGTATCTTCCTGAGCAAGGGACTCGACCCGCGCTATCTGGGAGGCGGTGGCTGGAACGTGTTCCGTTACCGCGCGGAGCGCTCGGGTAAAGTGGTCCTGACATTCGAGTACGGCCCGTTCGACCTGACGACGCCCGCTACGAAGTCCGTGCGCTACGAGATCACGGTGGAGTAAGCGAGGCGTGCGAGCGCAGCGAGCAAGGGCCGAAGGCCGCGTCGCCGAGCGACCGACGCGAGGCGACACGTGATGCCGCATGTCTCGATGCCGGTACAGAGAGCCGAGGAGTAATCGATGCACAACATGTCTCCCGCCCTGCTGCTGTTCCCGCTGTCGATGCTGCTCGCATCCTGCGCCACGCTCGTCCGCGAGGAAGTCGCGGCGCCAGCGGACGGCGGCAAGGTCACGATGCGCGTGGGAACGCCGCTCGTCGTGAGCCTGCCGCCCGATCCCGGCACGGGCTATGGCTGGGTGGTTCGCTCGGCGACCCCGAACCTCCAACTGGTCGGCGGACCGGACTACACGCCGCAGCCCAGGCCGCCGGGCCTCGTAGGTGTCGCCGATACGACGGCGTTCCGCTTCCGCGCGACGGAAACCGGCAACGGCACGATCGAGTTCGCGTGGTCGGTGCCGCCGGGGGCCGCGCCTCAGCCTGATCGGGTGGTCCGCTATGACGTCACGATCGGTCCCAATCTGTGGAACCCCACGGATTACTTCGGGACGGTCGGGCTCACCAGTGCCCGTACGCCGGGCAACTCCGCGATCCCGCCGGGGACGCCGGCTTCCTCGGAGAGCCCGGGTACGGTAAAATAGCGGTCTTTCCCCACGCCCGATTGCAACCCATGGCCGAACGTTCCCGCACCCGCCGCAACACCCTCGAGCGCCGCTGCTTGCCCAAGACTTTCAAGCGCATGTTCGTGGGCGCGCCGAAGGGCATCTTCAAGATGCTCGAGAAGATCAAGAAGAACTAGGAAAGCACGCTCGTCCGCAATCGAGGCCGCCGCGCGCGGCCTTTGCTTTTACCGGCATGCCGTTCGCGTACTACGACCGTCTCACGCCCGCTCGCCAGGCCATCTATCGCAAGAGCGACGCGATCGGCACGCTCGCCTTGCCTCCCGGCATCGACGTCGCGCCAGCCGTTCTGATGATCGAGGACGGGCTCGAGCGCGGCCATCGGGCGACGGTGCAGAACGGGTCGCAATCCTTGATCGACGCGCTGGTCGAGGGCTTTGCGGTCCCGCCCGTGGACGTGCGCGTCCTGGCTGTCCGCCCGTCCGACTACGAAGGCGAACTGCACGGGTTGTACGAGCCCGACGAGGACCGGCCGCGGGCGCTCATTTCCGTGTGGATGAAGACCGCCCAGAAGAAGCAGGTGGTCGCGTTTCGCTCGTTCGTGCGCACCGTCGTGCACGAGATGCTCCACCACCTCGACTACGAGCATTTCGGACTCGAGGAGACCTTTCATACGGAAGGTTTCTACAAGCGCGAGTCGAGCCTGAGCAACGGAATTTTCGCCGCGGCGGGCATACCGCCGCCCGAGCCAAAACCGGGACGAATGCGGTAAAATCACGGTCCCGAGGAGCGTTGCAACCCTCAACAGCGAGGGCCAGGCTCGGGTTCCTAAATTGCAACCGCGCTCGTTGAACCGCGACCCCTCGCGGGATGACGAGACGGAGTCCATGTCACCCGCAGCGGTCGCTCGACAAGGAGTGACGCAATGAACGCTGCATCCGAAACGAAGAACTTCGCCGACTTCAAGGTCGCCGACCTCGCGCTCGCCGAGTGGGGCCGCAAGGAAATCCGCATCGCCGAGACGGAGATGCCCGGTCTCATGGCCATTCGCGAGGAGTTCGCGCCGGAGCAGCCGCTGCGCGGCGCGCGGATCGCGGGCTCGCTGCACATGACTATCCAGACGGCCGTGCTGATCGAGACGCTGCAGGCGCTTGGCGCCGAGGTGCGCTGGGCCTCGTGCAACATCTACTCGACGCAGGACCACGCCGCCGCAGCCATCGCGAAGAACGGCACCCCGGTGTTCGCGTACAAGGGCGAGTCGCTCGTCGAGTACTGGGACTACACGCACCGCATCTTCGAATGGGCGGGCCACGATGGGCCGAACATGATCCTCGACGATGGCGGGGACGCCACGCTTCTCGTGCACCTCGGCACGCAAGCCGAGAGCGACACGTCGTGCATCTCGCACCCGACGAACGAGGAAGAGACGGCGCTATTCGACGCGATCAAGGCGAAGCTCGCCAAGGACCCGAAGTTCTACTCCAAGCTCAAGGCCGGCATCAAAGGCGTGACCGAAGAGACGACGACGGGCGTGAAGCGCCTGTACTCGATGCACCAGGACGGCAAGCTCGGCTTCCCGGCGATCAACGTCAACGACTCCGTCACCAAGTCGAAGTTCGACAACCTCTACGGCTGCCGCGAGTCGCTGGTCGACGGCATCAAGCGCGCGACCGACGTGATGATCGCGGGCAAGGTCGCGCTCGTCGCGGGCTACGGCGACGTCGGCAAGGGATCGGCGCAAGCGCTGCGCGCTCTCTCGGCGCAGGTCTGGATCACCGAGATCGACCCCATCTGCGCGCTGCAGGCGGCGATGGAAGGCTACCGCGTCGTGACGATGGATTACGCCTGCGACAAGGCCGACATCTTCGTCACCGCGACGGGGAACATCGACATCATCACGCACGAGCACATGAAGCGCATGAAGAACCAGGCGATCGTGTGCAACATCGGTCACTTCGACAACGAGATCGAGGTCGCCGCGCTGAAGCAGTACAAGTGGGAGAACATCAAGCCGCAGGTCGACCACGTGATCTTCCCGGACGGCAAGCGGATCATCCTGCTCGCCGAAGGCCGCCTCGTGAACCTGGGCTGCGGCACGGGCCATCCTTCCTACGTCATGTCGTCGTCGTTTGCCAACCAGACGATGGCGCAGATCGAGCTGTGGACGGATGCCAGGTCGGGCGGCAAGCAATACCCGGTCGGCGTCTACGTCCTGCCCAAGCACCTCGACGAGAAAGTGGCGCGGCTGCAGCTGTCCAAGCTGGGCTCGATGCTCACCGATCTCAACGACAAGCAGGCGCGCTACATCGGCGTGCGCAAGGAAGGACCGTACAAGCCCGACACGTACCGGTACTGATCGAAGGAGGAGAAGATGCGATTGCTCCTGACGTGGGTCGTCAACGCGATAGCGCTGATCGCGCTGCCGTACGTCTTCTCTTCCATCAAGGTCGATTCGTTCCCGACGGCGCTGCTCGTCGCCGTCGTGCTGGGGTTCGTGAACGCGATCATTCGACCCGTCCTCGTCATCCTGACGCTGCCGGTCACGATCCTGACGCTCGGCCTCTTCATCCTCGTCATCAACGGCCTCCTGTTCTGGGCCGTCGGATCGTTCTGGCCGGGGTTCCACGTCGACGGCTTCTGGGCGGGCGTGTTCGGTGCGATCGTCTACAGCATCATCTCGTGGATCCTCTCTTCGATCCTGATGCCGAGCAAGGAGAAGTAATGGCGGGCCGCGAGGGCACGTTCAGCTTCGAGTTCTTTCCGCCTAAGACACCCGAGGGCATCGCCAAGCTCCGCAGCGCGCGCGCGCAGCTCGCGCAGCTTCGTCCCGCGTTCTGCTCGGTGACGTTCGGCGCGGGCGGGTCGACGCGCGAGGGGACGCTGGAGACTGTGCGCGAGATGCTCGCGGAAGGCCTGTCGTCGGCGCCGCACATCTCGTGCATCGGCGGCAGCCGCCAGTCCCTGCGCGACGTGCTGTCGGAGTATCGATCGCACGGCGTCGATCACCTCGTCGCGCTGCGCGGCGACCTGCCCTCCGGCAGCGTCGACGCGGGCGAGTTCCGCTACGCGAGCGATCTCGTCACGTTCATTCGCGAAGAAGCGGAGGATCATTTCCACGTCGACGTCGCGTGCTACCCCGAATACCACCCGCAGGCGCGCAGCCCGCAGGAAGACCTCGACAATTTCGAGCGCAAGGTGCGCGCCGGCGCCGATTCCGCGATCACGCAATACTTCTTCAACCGCGACGCCTACTGGAGCTTCGTCGATACGTGCGCGGCGCGCGGCATCGCGATTCCCATCGTGCCCGGCATCATGCCCATCCATTCGGCGGCCCGGCTCGCGCGATTCTCCGACGCGTGCGGCGCGGAAATCCCGCGCTGGATTCGCCGCAGGCTGGAAGGATTCGGAGACGACACGGCGTCGATCCGCGCGTTCGGCCTCGACGTGGTCACCGACCTGTGCGCAGAACTGCTCGACGAAGGCGCGCCCGGGCTGCACTTCTATACGCTCAATACGGCCGGACTCACCACCACCATCTGGCAGAGACTGGGCTTGTAGCGCCGCGGGGCACCGCAGCGCGCATGCGCGTGCTACTGAACGAGCCGCGCAGCGGCTGTGATCGGCGCGCCATTCGCTTAACCCGCCGCGCGGGAATAGGACGCAAGCTCGATCGTCGTGTTCTGCGCGCGGATCTGCCCCCCGTCGAGGCTGTCGCCGCGCTCGCGGTAGGTGGCGTACTTCGTCATCCGAACGATGTTGCCCGCAACCTCCGCCCACCACGTCACGTAGTCGCACTGCGTGGGGAAGCGGAACGGATTGTTGTCGTCCACGCTCATCATCGTGCGCATCGTGATCGCGTTGAACGTGCCGGCGGGCACGGTCACCGTCTCGTAACCGCCCACTTTCACGAACCGGCTGATGTTGCTCTGAAGCTGGTTTTCGGGATTGAGGTTGCGCAGATGCTGCGACCATTGCGCGCCCGGCGTCAGCGGGAACTGGAAACGCGTCATCGGCGGGTCGAACGTGCGCGTCTCGTCGGGATCGTAGGCCGCGCCGATCTGCACCACGCCGGGAGAGGACAGGAGCTCGACGCGCTGGAAATTCACCTCGCCCTTGCCCATGACGCGAACGGCGATGCCCGTCGCGTCCACCGCCGTGACCTCGTGCGTCTCCACCCACGTGACGGGGACCCTGTAGCCGTCCGAACAGTTGTAGACCCAGCGGTCGCCTACGCGAAGGTTCGGCGCCGGCGCCGGGGGCCCTGCCGCGCCGCCCACGGAGACGCATCCGGCCGCGAGCACCGCCGGTGCTGCCAGGAGAAACGCACGCCTGTCCATTGCAATTCTCGCTAAGGTGCCGTGTCGGCCACCGTGCCCTGCGCTACGCGGACCAGCTCCGCGGGAGTAATGGGGAACATCGCGTGCGGCGTGCCCCCTGCCGCGTAAACAGTTTCGAACGCGAGGAGATTCCGGTCGATGAACGTGCGCGCCGGGGTAACGTGCGCAAGCGGAGGAATGCCGCCGATCGCATAGCCCGTCGCAGTGCGCACGAACGATGCGTCCGCCTTGCCGATCGCTTCGCCGGCGAGCGTTGCGATCTTCGCCTCGTCCACGCGATACGCGCCGCTCGCGATCACGAGCACGGGCGTGCCCGAGGCGCTCTTGAAGACCAGCGACTTCGCGATCTGGCCGACGGTGCACCCCAGCACGGCCGCGGCTTCTGCCGACGTGCGCGCGGGGACATCGTACTCGACGATGCGGGTGGTCACGCCCGCGGCGTCGAGCGCATCCTGGACGCGCTGTGCCGACGCCGACAACGTGGTCACTTGCCGCCGATCTCCAGCTCGACGTCGTCGAGCCACAGCGTGCCCTTGCCCTGCATCATCGCGCCGACCTCGATGAACTCGGCGTTGGGCGCAACCGGCAGCGCGATCGTGTAGCGCGTCCACGCCGTCGTGCCCTTCACCGGCGCATCCGCCATGAAGTTGTTGGCGAGCGGCACGCCGTTGGCGAGCACGACGAGCGTGAGCGCGGCGTTCGCGGAATCGCGCGTGCGCAGCCATCCCGACAGCCGCGCGGTCTTGCCGCGATAAGGCGCGGCGTTCACCGATTGCGCGATCGCGCCATACGGCTCGCGCCCGACATTGTCGATGCGCAGGCTGCGCGCGCCGCCGTGCGGCCCCGTCGTGTCGAGAGCAAATTTGTACGACACCTCGCCCGCGTGCTGGTGCGAGAACCAGCCCTCCGGGTCGTTGTTGCGCCGACCCGGAACCGTCGACTCGAATCCCGGATTGGTGAGCGACACGCCGCTCGGCACAGCCGCGGCGGGTGCTGGCGCAACCGACGCAGGAGGGGTCACGACCGGCGCATGCGGCGTGGCGCACGCCGCCAGCGCGCCGGCAGCCAACAGCGCTGCCCACCAACGCATCACGATCCGCCGTCGGTGATCGCGCCCTTGCTCGCCGTCGACACGAGCCGCATGTACTTCGCGAGCAATCCGCGCGTATAGCGCGGCTTCGGCGCCTGCCACGCCGCGCGGCGCTTCGCGAGCGTCGCGTCGTCCACGTTGAGCTGGATGAGGAGCTTGTGGGCGTCGATGGTGATCGAGTCGCCTTCCTCGATGAGCGCGATCGTGCCACCGACGTACGCCTCGGGCGCCACGTGTCCGACGACCATGCCCCACGTGCCGCCCGAGAAGCGGCCGTCCGTGAGCAGCCCCACCGATTCGCCGAGGCCCTGGCCGATCAACGCGGACGTCGGCGCCAGCATCTCCTGCATGCCGGGCCCGCCCTTGGGGCCTTCGTAACGGATCACGACGACGTCTCCCGGCTTGATCTTGCGCGCCATGATCGCGTCCATCACCTCGTTCTCGGAGTCGAAGACGCGCGCGGGACCGGTGATCGCAGGATTCTTGAGGCCCGTGATCTTGGCGACGCATCCTTCCGTCGCGAGGTTGCCGCGCAGGATCGCGAGATGGCCTTGCGCGTACATGGGCGCGCTCATGGGGCGGATGACGTCCTGGTCCGCGCGCGGCGCGTCGGGCACGCCTTCCAGCTCCTGCGCGATGGTGCGGCCGGTGATCGTCATGCAGTCGCCGTGCAGCAATCCGGCCTTCAACAGCATCTTGAGCACCTGCGGCACGCCGCCGGCGCGATGGAAGTCGACCGCGACGTACTTGCCCGAGGGCTTCAGATCGCAAAGCACCGGCACCTTGGCGCGAATGCGCTCGAAGTCGTCGATGGTCCACGGCACCTCCGCCGCCGACGCGATCGCGAGGTAGTGCAGCACCGCATTGGTGGAGCCGCCCGTCGCCATCACGAGGCTGATCGCGTTCTCGATCGACTTCGTGGTGATGATGTCGCGCGGCTTCAAGTCGTTCTTGATCGCCAAAGCCAGCACGCGCGCCGATTGTGCGGCGGAGTCTGCTTTCTCCGCATCGGGCGACGCCATCTGCGACGACCCGAGGAGGCTCATGCCCAGCGCCTCGAACGACGACGACATCGTGTTCGCCGTGTACATGCCGCCGCAGGCGCCGACGCTGGGACACGCGTTGCGCTCGATGCCGTCGTAGTCTTCCTTCGACATGTTGCCGGCGGTGAACGCGCCGACCGCCTCGAAGGGCGATACGATGGTGAGCTTCTGCCCTTTCCACTCGCCGGGCTTGATCGTGCCCGCGTAAACGTAGATCGCCGGAACGTTCATGCGCGCGATGGCCATCATGCCGCCTGGCATGTTCTTGTCGCAGCCGCCGACCACGAGCACGCCGTCCATGCATTGCCCGTTGACGGACGTCTCGATGGCGTCGGCGATCACCTCGCGCGACACGAGCGAGTACTTCATGCCTTCGGTGCCCATGCCGATGCCGTCCGTGACCGTCGGCACGCCGAACACCTGCGGCATCGCGCCCGCATCGTGCAGCGCGCTCATCGCGCGGTCGACCAGCGGCTGGATGCCTGCGTTGCACGGGTTCATCGTGCTGTGGCCGTTGGCGACGCCGACGATCGGCTTCGTGAAATCGTCGTCGCCGAAGCCGACGGCGCGCAGCATCGCTCGATTGGGTGAGCGCGCGATGCCTTGCGTGATGAGACGGGAGCGGCGGTTCGACGCCATGGGAGAGCCCTCGCGAAGTGCGCTGCGTATAATTGCTCGATTTTAGCGCAACGCTAACGCGCACCGCTTCGCATGCTCGTTCATCCGCAGTTCGATCCGGTCGCGTTCAGCATTGGCCCGATCGCCGTGCGCTGGTACGGTCTCATGTACCTGCTCGGCTTCGTGCTGTTCGTCCTGCTCGGCAGGATGCGCGCGCGGCGCAGCTTTCTCACGGGCTGGCGTGCGAGCGACGTCGACGACATGCTGTTCTACGGCGTGTTCGGCGTCATCCTCGGCGGGCGCCTCGGTTACGTGCTGTTCTACAAGCCCCTCTACTACGCGGCGCATCCGCTCGAGATCTTCGCGGTGTGGCAGGGCGGCATGAGCTTCCACGGTGGGTTTCTCGGTGTGCTGGTCGCGCTCTGGGTGTTCGCGCGCGTGCGGCGCAAGCGTTGGCTCGAGGTCACCGATTTCGTGGCACCTTTGTGCCCGCTAGGGCTCGCCGTGGGACGGCTCGGCAACTTCATCAACGGCGAGCTCGTCGGGCGCGTGACGGACGTCCCCTGGGCCATGGTGTTTCCGCAGGTAGACAACCTGCCGCGTCACCCGTCGCAGCTTTATCAATTCGCGCTCGAAGGCGTCGCGTTGTTCGTGATCCTGTGGATGTACGCGAGTCGCCCGCGACCCACGGGCGCCGTGTCGGGCTTGTTCCTCGCAGGTTACGGCACGTTCCGGTTCATCGCGGAATACACCCGCGAGCCCGACAGCTTCCTGGGCTACTTCGCGGACGGCTTGTTCACGATGGGGCAGCTGCTGTCGTTGCCCATGATCGTCATCGGCTTCGCGATGATGTCCTGGGCGTATCGGCGTGCGGCGAAGCCGGAGCCGACCGTCATCGATCGAATGAAGTAGCGTCGTGAGCAGCGAGGCCCGAAGGGCGGCGAGCAATCGCGAATCGACGCTCGAGGCCGACACGCTGATGCGCGCAGGCCGGGATAGCGGAGGAGGCCGAGGCGGCGCGAGTCAGCGCTGCATCTCGATGAACGCAACGACCGCGAGCCACAGCAGGCCGGGCGCGCACAGGAACACCGGCACGAAGTACAGCGTCCACCAGGAGTCGATGCGCACGACGGCGGGGCGCGCAGGATCGTACAAGACCTTGATCGTGCCGTCGTCGCTCACGAGCTTGTCCGCGACAGAGCCGCCGAACGCCTCCGCCAGCATCACGCGGCGCGGGCGCTCGCCGTGCCGGCGGAATTTCGACGATGTAGCGCGTCGTCGGGGCCGATTGGCTGCCGGCATCGTGGTTGTTCACGCTCTCGTCCAGGCGCCCCACGACGCTCGCGCGAACGTGCATCGCGCGTCGCACGAAAAGATGCGTCCGCAGCGCGAACGCGGCGCCGAACAGGAAGACAATGCTGACGATCGCGGTGACGGCCGCGAAGCCTGTCACGCCGGCTAGTCGACCCTGCGGTAATCGCCGTCGATGGCATCGCGCGGCACGCGTCCTGCATACTGCGGCTGCGGCTCGAACCTGCGGCCGACGTTCATCGGCAGCGCGAGGAGCACGAGCGCCATGAGGTCGGACGCGATCCCGGGCAGGATCAGGAGGAATGCCGCAAGCACCTTGCGGCCGCTGTCGAGCACCCCGCGCAGGATCGGCTGCTCGCCGTGCAACGCAGCGACCGTGCGCGCGCGAAACTGGATGCGTTCGTTGCGCAGCAGGAGGAGGCCGAGCAGAAACGAGCCTGCGAGCCAGATCCAGAGCGGAACGCCCGTCCATCGCGCGAGGCGCGACGTGACGTACACGTCCGCGGCGGGGAATGCCAGTAAAATGACGAGCACGACGAAACGCATGGAGTCTCCTTGCCGGACGCGGCGATCCTCGTGCTGACTTCGCTGCCCGATCACGAGTCCGCGAAAGAGCTCGCGCGATCGCTCGTGAAGGGACGTCTGGCCGCTTGCGTGAACGTCGGCGCGCCCGTCGAATCAATGTATCACTGGCGCGGTGAAATCGAAACAGCGCGCGAGGTGCCGGTTGTCATCAAGACCCGACTGACGTTGTATGCGGCCGTGGAAGCGGCGGTCAGGGCGGCACACCCCTACGAACTTCCCGAAATCATCGCTGTCCCCGTTATCCATGGGCTTGCCGGCTACCTCGACTGGATCGACACGGAAACCGCCGGCGCTTAGCGTCTGGGCGCTGGCGCTGGGCATTGCGCTGCAGGCGTTGGTCGCTCAGGCGGACCCCAAGCTCCTGCCGCCGCAGGAGGCGTTCCGCTTTTCCGCGCGCGCCCTCGACGAGCGCACGCTCGAGGCGCGCTTCTCGGTGACCGATGGCTACTACCTCTACCGCGACAAGATGAGATTTGCGCTCGAGCCCGAGATGACCGACATTGCCGTCGTGCTGCCTCCCGGCAAGGTCAAGGAAGACCAGTTCTTCGGCAAGGTGGAGACTTACCGCGGGGATCTCGTCGTGCGGGTGCCACTCGCCCAGGCGGCCGGCAAGTCCGTTGTCCTGGTGGCGGACTCCCAGGGGTGCGCGGACGCTGGTGTCTGCTACCCCCCGACCCGGCAAAAGGTGACCCTCGTGGTGCCGGAGCCTGGCAAGGGTCCCGGCCCTGCCGTCGAGGCGTATCCACGCAAGAAGAACTGGTTCAACTGATGAACTCAAAGCTGCGCTGGACGCTGCTTGGCGTCGTAGCGGCCGTGGCGCTCGCCGCGGGTGCGTACTTCGGCATGGAGCGCGCGGCGCCGAAGGCGCCCAACCCGGCGGCGGCCGCGGCGCTCGCGGGCCTCGCGCTGCCAGACCCTGCCGGCAAGGAGCAGCGCCTCGATCAATGGCGCGGCAAGGTCCTCGTCGTCAATTTCTGGGCGACTTGGTGCGCGCCGTGCCGTGAAGAGATGCCGGAGTTCATCAAGGCGCAGCAGCAACACGGTACCAAGGGCCTGCAATTTGTCGGTATCGCCGTCGATCAGGCCGATAAAGTCGAGCAATTCGCAAAAGAGATCGGACTCAACTACCCGACGCTGATCGGCGGCTTCGGGGCGATGGAGCTTTCGAAGACGCTCGGCAACGACAAGATGGCGCTGCCCTTTACGGTGGTCGTCGACCGCAACGGCACGGTCGTTCACACCCAGCTGGGCGAACTCAAACCGGCCAAATTGCAGTCGATCGTCTCGCAACTGCTGTGAGTTGCGACGAAACACTGGACAACGCAACCTAATTCGTCGCACACTCCATCCCGACTACAATTACCGCTGCGCCGACGAGCGCGACGGACCGCAGTAACGAGCGCCCGCCGCCTGAGCGCTCATTTCGGGGATGAAGCCATGGACCTGCGCAAGCTCAAGACGCTGATTGAGCTCGTCGAGACGTCCGGTATCGCGGAGCTCGAGATCCAGGAAGGGGAAGAGCGCGTGCGCATCACGCGCTCGCACGGCGCAAACGCCGCGTCCAATGCGGCCGCGCAGCCGGTCATGGCCATGGCCGCTTCGCCCGCGGCACTACCGCCGGCGACGGCTGGGGCGCCCGCGGCCGCGGAAGCTCCACCCGACGAGGGCCACGTCGTCAAGAGCCCGATGGTCGGAACGTTCTATCGCGCGGCCACCCCGGGAGCCAAGTCCTTCGTCGAGGTGGGCGACACGGTGGAGGAAGGCGCGACGCTCTGCATCGTCGAGGCGATGAAGCTCATGAACGAGATCGAGGCCGACAAGGGCGGGATCATCAAGGCCATCATGGTCGAGAACGGCCAACCCGTCGAATTCGGCCAGCCGCTCTTCGTAATAGCCTGACGTGGCTGTACCCAAGTCCGGCAAGCTGTTCGACAAGGTCCTGATCGCCAACCGCGGCGAGATCGCGCTGCGCGTGCAGCGCGCGTGCCGCGAGATGGACATCAAGACCGTCGTCGTGCACTCCGAGGCGGATCGCGACGCGAAGTATGTCCGTCTCGCGGACGAGTCGGTCTGCATCGGGCCGCCGCCGTCGGCGCAAAGCTACCTGCACGTGCCGGCGATCATCGCCGCGGCGGAAGTCACCGACGCGCAGGCGATCCATCCTGGCTACGGTTTCCTCTCCGAGAACGCGGACTTCGCCGACAAGGTCGAGAAGTCGGGGTTCGTGTTCATCGGGCCGCGCGCGGACACGATTCGCCTGATGGGCGACAAGGTGAGTGCCAAGGTGGCGATGACCAAGGCAGGCGTGCCCTGCGTGCCCGGCTCCGAAGGCGCGCTCCCCGAGGACCCGAAGGAGGTCGTGCGCATCGCGCGCGGCGTCGGCTACCCCGTGATCATCAAGGCCGCGGGCGGCGGCGGGGGGCGCGGCATGCGCGTCGTCCACACGGAAGCCGCGCTCATGCCGGCCGTGTCGCTCACGCGCTCGGAGGCGCAGAACGCGTTCGGCAATCCGACCGTGTACATGGAGAAATTCCTCACCAACCCGCGTCACATCGAGATCCAGGTGCTCGCCGACGAGCACAAGAACGCGGTGTATCTCTTCGAGCGCGACTGCTCCATGCAGCGGCGCCACCAGAAGATCATCGAGGAAGCGCCCGCGCCGGGGATCAACCCGCGCGCGCTCACGCGCATCGGCGAGCGCTGCGCGGATGCGTGCCGCAGGATCGCCTATCGCGGCGCCGGCACGTTCGAATTCCTCTACGAGAACGGCGAGTTCTTCTTCATCGAGATGAACACTCGCGTGCAGGTCGAGCATCCCGTGACGGAAGCGATCACGGGCATCGACATCGTGCAGCAGCAGATCCTCATAGCGGCGGGGCGCAAGCTCGCGTTCCGCCAGCGCGACGTCGTGCGCCGCGGCCATGCGATCGAGTGCCGCATCAACGCCGAGGATCCATGGACGTTCGTACCTTCGCCCGGACGCATCACGTCGTGGCATCCGCCCGGCGGCCCGGGCATTCGCGTCGATTCGCACGCGTACCAGAACTACTTCGTGCCGCCCAACTACGACTCGATGATCGGCAAGGTCATCGCGTACGGCGACACTCGTAATCAGGCGCTCGCGCGCATGCGCATAGCGCTGTCGGAGATGATCGTCGAAGGCATCAAGACCAACATCCCGCTGCACCAGGAGCTTCTCATCGACGACAAGTTCATGCAGGGCGGGACGTCGATTCATTTCCTCGAAGAGCGGATGGCGAAACGCAAGTGAGCCACGCGTGAGCCTTACGGCGGTCCGTTTCGACGTAACGGCGGCGGATGCCGCCGCCTGGTCCGACGCGCTCCTCGACGCCGGCGTGTTGTCGATCGACGTGTCGGATCCCTTCGCGGGGACCGACCGCGAGACGCCGATGTTCGGCGAGCCGGGCGAGCCGCCGGCGTCGATGTGGCAGACGTCGCGCATCACCGCGCTGTTCGCCGCCGATGCCGACCTTTGCGCGCTCCTCGACGACGCGGCTGCGACCACCGGCCTTGCACTGCCCGCGCACGAAACGTATCCGGTCCCCGACGAAGACTGGGTCCGCAAGACGCAATCGCAATTCGGGCCGATCGAGATCGCGCCCGACTTCTTCATCGTGCCGACGTGGTGCGACCCCCCGCGCGCCGACGCGTTCAACCTGCGGCTCGATCCGGGACTTGCGTTCGGGACGGGGTCGCACCCGACCACGCGGCTTTGTCTGCAGTGGCTGCGCGGGGCGATCCGCGGCGGCGAGTCGCTGCTCGACTACGGGTGCGGGTCCGGCATCCTCGCAATCGCAGCGGCAAAGCTCGGCGCCGCCGATGTCGTCGGCGTCGACGTGGATGTCCAGGCGATTCGCGCGAGCACCGCCAACGCCGGTACGAACGGCGTCGATGCGCGCTTCGTGTCGCCGGATCGCCTTGACGGCGGCCGCTTCGACATCGTTGTCGCGAACATCCTTGCCAATCCGCTCATCCTCCTGGCCCCGGCGCTATGTGCCCGGGTGGCCGACGGCGGGGCGATCGCGCTGTCGGGCGTGCTGACCGAGCAGACGGACGACGTGCTCGCGGCGTATGCCCCTTGGTTTACACTCGCGGCGGTACGCGCGGACGAAGGCTGGGTCGTCCTGACTTCGCGCCCATAACTTCGCCAATGGCCGACGAGCTCTTCACGCGGTGTCCCGGTTGCAAGACCATCTTCCGCGTGACGGAGCCGCAGCTCGCGCTGCGCGCCGGCCAGGTGCGATGCGGCCATTGCCGCACGGTGTTCAACGGGCGCGAGGAGCTGATTGCGCTCGACGCGCCGGCTCTCGACGAAGAGGCCGAGGACGAGCTCGCCGGGGGCCCGCCGACGGTCACGCTTCGGAGCGCGCACGCGCTCGACCCGCCGCCTCCGCGGGAAGAGCCGCCACACCCGTTGCCGGCGCCGCCTCCGGCTTCCGTTGCCGACTACGAGAACCGGTTCGCCTGGGAGACGAAGCCCGAGCCGTCGCGGTTCTCACGAGCGCTCGCCGCCATTGCCATTCCGGTGCTCGCCATCGCCTTGGTGCTGCAGGCGGTGTTTCATTTCCGCGACGCGCTTGCTGCGCACATGCCGGGCTCGAAGCCCGTGCTGCAGCGCTTGTGCGCCGTGGCGGGCTGCGCCATCCGCCCGTTGCGCGACGTATCGGCGCTTTCGATCGACGCCTCGGACCTTCAGGCCGACCCCGCGCACAAGGGACTTCTCGTCCTGACGGCCACGCTGCGCAACCGCGCTGCGTACCCGATCGGTTATCCGCATCTCGAACTCACGCTGACCGACGCCAACGATCAGGTTGTCGTCCGCCGCGCGCTCACCCCTCCCGAGTACGTCAGCGGAACAGTCAATACCGTCACAGGCATTCCCGCCAACGGCGAAATACCCGTCAAGCTCTTCATCGACGCGAGCGCGACCGTCCAGGCCGGTTATAGGCTGTATCTGTTCTTCCCCTGACGCTCCCCGAACGCGGTGCCATTTTGGTGCGCCACGCTTGAGCGCGCGCCCTGTTCTAGTGCACAATGGCGTCGCGCCACTCGGTTATCGCTCGCAGGCCGTCCTAAGTAATTGATTTTTTATTATTTTCGCGTAGGCACGCTTCTCGCTAAACCTCGGAGCCCGTACTTCCATCTCAGGCTCGCGCCTCGCATCGCATGGGGAGCGGCCGTCTATCCGTCAAAACGCAAGTAGGAGACATGCATGGCAACACCCGCCGACGTGCTCAAAACGATCAAGGACAAAGAGGTCAAGTTCGTCGACCTTCGCTTTACCGACACCCGCGGCAAGGAGCAGCACGTCACCGTGCCCGCGAAGCAGTTCACCCAGGACAAGTTCGACTCGGGACACGCATTCGACGGTTCCTCGATCGCGGGATGGAAGGGCATCCAGGCGTCGGACATGCTGCTCATGCCGGACCCGGGCACCGCGAACCTCGATCCTTTCATGGACGAGACGACGCTCCTCATCACCTGCGACGTGATCGAGCCGTCGGATGGCAAGGGCTACGAGCGCGATCCGCGCTCGCTCGCCAAGCGCGCCGAGGCCTATCTCAAATCCTCCGGCCTTGGCGACACCGCGTACTTCGGCCCCGAGCCCGAGTTCTTCATCTTCGACTCCGTCGAGTGGAAGGTCGACATGTCGGGCTGCCACGTTAGGATTTCCTCGGAAGAGGCGCCGTGGTCGTCGGGCGAGAAGTTCGAGGCCGGCAACATGGGCCACCGTCCGCCGGTCAAGGGCGGCTACTTCCCGGTGCCGCCGGTCGATTCGCTGCAGGACATCCGCTCGGCGATGTGCCTTGCGATGGAACAGATGGGCGTGGAAGTGGAAGTACATCACCACGAAGTCGCGGCACCGGGCCAGTGCGAGATCGGCACCAAGTTCGAGACGCTGGTCAAGCGCGCCGACTGGCTGCAGATCCTCAAGTATTGCGTGCACAACACGGCGCACGCCTACGGCAAGACCGCGACGTTCATGCCCAAGCCCGTCGTCGGCGACAACGGCTCGGGGATGCACGTCCACCAATCGATCTGGAAGGACGGCAAGAATCTGTTCGCGGGCGAAGGCTACGCGGGCCTGTCCGAACTCGCGCTGTACTACATCGGCGGCGTGATCAAGCATGCGAAGGCGCTCAACGCCATCACCAATCCGGGCACGAACTCGTACAAGCGTCTCGTCCCGGGTTTCGAGGCACCGATCAACCTCGCGTACTCGGCGCGCAACCGCTCGGCGGCGATCCGCATTCCGTACGTGTCCAATCCGAAGGGCCGCCGCATCGAAGTGCGCTTCCCCGATCCGACCGCAAACCCGTATCTCGCCTTCTCCGCGATGCTGATGGCGGGACTCGACGGCGTGCAGAACAAGATCCATCCGGGCGATCCGATGGACAAGAACCTCTACGACCTCGAGCCGGAAGAGGCCGCGAAGGTGCCGCATCCGTGCGCGTCGCTCGACGAGGCGCTCGACCATCTCGACAAGGACCGCGCATTCCTCACGCGGGGCGGCGTGTTCACCGACGACATGATCGACGGCTACATCGCGCTCAAGATGGAGGAGGTCACGCGCTTCCGGATGACGACGCATCCCGTCGAGTTCGACATGTACTACAGCCTCTGATGTCGGCGCCCAAGGCGGCGCGAGCGTTGTGTCTTGAGCGGGGGCAGGCCGAGCGCCTGCCCCGCTTGTTTTTGCCCCCGACTCGACGCTTACGCTACACTCGGCCGCCATGCGAATTCGTGAAGGAATTGCCTGCAAACGGTGCGCTTGCGCCCTCGCGTGGTGCTTCGCGGCGCTGTGCGCGGCCGGCGCGCATGCGCAGCAGTCCGTGTGCAAGTACATCGATACCGCCGGCAACATCGTGTTCTCGAACCTTCCGCCCGAGAAGGGATACCGCAAGATCTCGTGCCTCGGCGCCGAAGAGCCGCGCAAGACGAGCTCGACCGGCAAGAGCGCGCCCACCCCCGCCGGTTTTCCCAAGGTCGACACCGAGACGCAACGCACGCGCGACGACATGCGCCGGAAGGTGCTCACCGACGAGCTTTCCGCAGAGGAAAAGCTCCTCGCCGAGGCGCGCAAGGACTACAACAGCGGCGCGCCCACGCCGCTGCCGGAAGAGCAGTCGAACGCTGCGCGATACCAGGAGCGCATTTCGCGCCTGCGCCAGGCCGTCGCGCTTCACGAGCGCAACATCGACGCGCTCAAGAAAGAGCTCGGGTCCGCGCGGTAGGTCGGGCTGCAGGTCGGGCTTCAGCTCGACATGGATGCATCGCGTCGGACCAAAGTCCGACCTGCACGATGCGGCATCGAAATTGCTAAATGCTTGCACGAGTGCCGCGTGCGAACGTCGCGGGCCGGCAACGTGAAGCTTCGTTTCTTCCCATCGTCGGCAACGGCGCAGGTCGCAAGCTTTCCGGGCTTGGAGCTGCTCTCCGCGGCCGTGCTCATGCTGCGCAACGACGAACGCGTGACTTACGTGAATCCAGCCGCCGAAAACCTGTTCGAGCTCTCGCGGCAAAAATTTCTCGGTCATACGCCGCGGGAGATCTTCGGCGATTGCCCGGGACTCGCGGGCGCCATGGCGAAAGCCGTCGCCGGCGGATCGGCGTACACCGAGCAGGAGATCGAGCTCGGCGCACCGGGCAAGAACAAGCTGCACCTCACGTGCACCGTGTCTCCGATCGAAGCCGGCGAAGCGACGCTGCTCCTCGAGTTCCGGCACATCGACCAGCAGTTGAAGATCGCGCGCGAGGAGCGCCTGCTCGAGCAGCAGCAGGCGAATCGCGACTTGATCCGCAGCCTTGCGCACGAGATCAAGAACCCGCTCGGCGGCATTCGCGGCGCCGCGCAGCTGCTCGAAGCCGAGCTGCCGCGTCCGCAGCTTGCCGAGTACACGCAAGTGATCATCGGCGAGGCCGACCGGCTGCAGTCGCTCGTCAACCGGCTGCTCACGCCGAGCCGCCTGCCGACGTACAGGAGAACGAACATCCACGAGCTCCTCGTGCGCGTGAAGAGCGTCGTGCAGGCCGAGTTCCCGTCGATCGCGATGGAACAGGATTTCGACATCAGCATCCCGGAGTTCGACGCCGATCCCGAGCAGCTCACTCAGGTCGCGCTCAACATCGTGAAGAACGCGGCGCAGGCGGTGGCGACGTCGACCAGCAATCCGCGCATCCGACTGACGACGCGCGTTGCGCGCTACATCACGCTGGCCAAGAAACGCTATCGCCTGGCAATCGCTGTGGCCATCGAGGACAACGGCCCCGGTGTCCCCGCCGCGATCCGCGACAAGATCTTCTATCCGCTGGTGTCGGGCCGCGACGGCGGAAGCGGCCTCGGGCTCACGATCGCGCAGACGTTTGTCGCCCAGCACAACGGAACCATCGAATGGACGAGCACGCCGGGACAGACCGTCTTCACGGTCCTGCTTCCGCTGGAATTGAACCGTAACACGATGGCATCTTGATTCTCACGAATGGACGAAGCGATGTACGCCTACGATTACGAGCCTCCGCAAGGCGATGGGACGAAAGCCGTCTGGATCGTCGACGACGACCGCTCGATCCGCTGGGTCCTCGAGAAGGCGCTTGCGCGCGAGGGCATTCCCTACAAGACGTTCGCGACTGCCTATGAGGTGCTGCAGGCGCTCGCGGTGAGCGAGCCGCAGGTCCTCGTCTCCGATATCCGCATGCCGGGCGAGTCCGGCATCGTGCTCCTCAACAAGATGAAGGAGCGGCATCCGCAGATCCCGGTGATCATCATGACCGCGTACTCGGACCTCGACAGCGCGGTGTCCGCGTTCCAGGGCGGCGCGTTCGAGTACCTGCCGAAGCCGTTCGATGTCGATCACGCGCTCGCGTTGATTCGTCGCGCCACGAGCGAGACGTCGGCGTCGCCCGCAGCGCCCGCGACGGTGACGGAGACGCCGGAGATCCTGGGCCAGGCGCCGGCGATGCAGGAGGTCTTCCGCGCGATCGGACGGCTGTCGCAATCGAATACGACGGTGATGATCACCGGCGAGTCGGGCACGGGCAAGGAACTGGTCGCGCGCGCGTTGCATCGTCATAGCCCGCGCGCGCCGATGCCGTTCGTCGCGATCAACACCGCGGCGATTCCGAAGGATCTCCTCGAGTCGGAGCTCTTCGGTCACGAGCGCGGCTCGTTCACCGGCGCGCAGGCGTTGCGCCGCGGCCGCTTCGAGCAGGCCGAAGGCGGCACGCTGTTCCTCGACGAGATCGGTGACATGCCGTCCGACCTGCAGGTGCGGCTCCTGCGTGTGCTGGCGGACGGCGAGTACTACCGCGTCGGCGGTCACGCGCCGCTGCGCGCGAACGTGCGCATCATCGCCGCGACGCACCAGAACCTCGAGGAGCGCGTTCGCCTGGGACTTTTCCGCGAAGACCTGCTGCATCGCCTCAACGTCGTGCGCCTTACGGCTTCCGCCGCTTCGCGAGCGGCCGGAAGACGTCGGGCCTCTCGCGCGCCACTTCCTGCACAAGAGCGGGCGCGATCTCGCGGTCGAGCCCAAGACCTTGTCCGAAGAGGCGCAGAAGGCGCTCATGCTGTTCTCGTTCCCGGGCAACGTGCGCCAGCTCGAGAACGTCTGCCATTGGCTCACCGTGATGGCACCCGGGCAGCGCATCGACGTCGTGGACCTGCCGCCCGAAGTGCGGCAATCGCCGGCGGCAAGCGCCGAGCTCGCGGAGTCGGACTGGCGCAGCGCGCTTGATCGCGAGCTGTCGCAGGCGCTCGCGCGCGGCGAGCGCAACGTCGGCGACCGCCTGGAGCACGAGTTCGAGAAGACGCTCATCCGCCGCGCCCTCGCGCACACGGGGGGTCACCGCATGGAGGCGGCGGCGTGGCTCGGATGGGGACGCAACACGCTGACGCGCAAGATCCAGGAGCTTGGGATGGAGCCGGAATTACGCAAGACTGCGCGATAGCGCTACTTCATCGGCAGAGCCCCGGGAGCATGAAGCGAGCGCTCCACTAATTCCTCGATCACGATGTCGGGCTTCTCGCGCTCGATCACTGCGCGGTCGAGCGTGTACGAGCCAATGTACACGATGCGCGAGAAGTTTTCCGACAGGAGCGGGATCAGCGAGATAGCCATGGAGTCGCGCAACATGACCGCGCGCGGCAGGCCGGGCTTGTCGCACACGTAGATCTCGAACCCGGGATACTCACCCTTGTCGATGCGTCTGCCGCATCGCGTCGTGTCGCCCAGCACCTTGGCGAGCGGCGCCACGTCGTCCTCGCGCACGAGCGACGGCATCCCGAGCATCTGCAACAGGTCGCCGCTGTAGTAGTCGACGCCCGCCGTGTAAGGCGGCCGGTTGGCGGGCACGACTTCCGGCATCCTGTCGCCGAGCTTGTGGCGCACGGCGCGCATCAGTTCCTCGTACCCGACGATGGCGCCGTTGAAATTCCAATGCGAGTCGGTCTGGTAGTACACGCGTTCGCGCGGCTTCGCGGCGACGAGCGCGGGCCGCAGATCGAGGAAGGCAACGCGGCCGTCGCGCGCGAGTGCGTCGCGCACGCGGTCGTAAGGCGTCGGCTTGCCCGAGCGCGCTACCCACGAGGGAAGGTACTCCGGATAGATCGTGAACTTGTCGGGCACCACGACGACAACGTACGCGATGCCTTTCGAGGCGAGCCATTCGCTGCGACGGACGAGCTCCCTCGCCGTGCCGTCCACGTCACTCTGCGGAAAGTCCTTCGTCGCGCGATAGTGGCGGTCGAGCGAGTGGCCGTCCTCGCCGAGCCAGAAATACCAGCCGTCCCGGCCGACCATCACCGTGTTCAAGCTGGACACACCGAACATACCCAGGAGGCTGCCGTGATGGAGCCGCACGAGCAGGTCGCGGCCGCCGAAGCGGTCGGAGAACGCGCGGTCGAACGCGGGCGCAAACTCGCGCGTGAGGGCCGGTGTCGGCCACGCGGCGGCCGGGCGGTTCTCGAAGCTCGTGAGCGCACGATCCCAGGTGAAGATCAATGCGAGGCCGGGCCACGCGATACCGACGGCGAACAGGAGCGCGACGATGCGGTCCCTGATTTCCATCCCGATCAGAACCGGAAGTAGATGAACGGGTTGTAGGTGCCAGCGGCCAGGAACGCGCTGGCAAGAGCGAACACGACCGCCAGCCAGGCGACGTCGAGGCCGAGAACCGCTGCATTCGCGTGGCGGTCGCGCCATTGCCCGATCGCGCGCGCGAGCGGCGTAGCGAACACGACGCCCACGATCAACGTGACCGCGACGAATGGATCGAGGAACTCCGGCAGCGGATGGCGCGCAGGATCGCCCGGCGCAGCGCCGAGCAGCGCCGCGAAATACGCGATCGCCTGGGCCATCGTCTCGCAGCGGAACAGCACCCATCCGCCCATGACAGCAAGCAACGCGTACGCGTGAGCCATCGGTCCGATCCTGCGCAGCACGCGGTCGAGTCCCGCGCGCTCGACGACGAGAAAGAGGCCGTGCCACATGCCCCACAGCACGAACGGCCAGCTCGCGCCGTGCCACAGGCCGCAGAGCAGGAACACGATGACGAGGTTCGCGTACGCGCGCCGCTCGCCGCGCTGATTGCCCCCGAGCGGGATGTAGAGGTAGTCGCGGAACCAGTTCGACAGCGAGATGTGCCAGCGCCGCCAGAACTCGCGGATGCTGCGCGCGATGTACGGGTAGTTGAAGTTCTCGAGGATGCGAAAGCCGAACATGCGCATGAGGCCGATCGCCATGTCCGAGTATCCAGAGAAGTCGAAGTAGATCTGCAGCGTGTAGCAGACGAGGCCGAGCCACGCGAGCGGCGTGGTGAGCTCGCCCGGCGGCAACGCGAAGATCCGGTCCGCGACGGCGCCGAGCGTGTTGGCGATCAGCACCTTCTTGCCAAGGCCGAGCACGAAGCGGCGCACGCCGTACGCGACGTCGGCGATCCGCTGCTCGCGCACCGGCAGCTGCCCGGCGATGTCGCGCCACCGGATGATCGGTCCGGCAATGAGCTGCGGAAACAGCAGGATGTAGAGCGCGAAGCGCGGCAGGTTGCGCTCAGCGTGCGCGTTGCCTTTGTAGACGTCGACGACGTACGAGATCGCGTGGAAGGTGAAGAACGAGATGCCGAGCGGAAGCGGGATGGCCGCCAGGGCAATGGGCGTGATCGCGAGAATCGGCGCGAGCGTGTTGACGTTCGCGACCGCGAAGTTCGCGTATTTGAAGATCGCGAGCGCCGCCAGGTTGCCTGCGACACCGAGGACGAGCCAGCGCTTGCGCGCGAGCGCATCGCCGGACTTCCCGATCGCGCCGCCGATCGCGAAGTTGAACGCGACGGAGCCCAGCACCAGCGCGAGGTAAGGCGCCTCGCCCCACGCGTAGAACGCGAGGCTCGCGACCAGCAGCACGCCGTTTCGCCATGCACGCGGGAAAGCGAAGTACGCCGCGAGTGTGAGCGGCAGGAACAGGAACAGGAATATCGGAGAGGCGAAAACCAATGAGGCCCCGCTTTTAGGAGCGTGTTATGCGAAGCGGCCGCGTTGCCGCGGCCGCTTTCTACAGGGGCAATCCTAGCGGTGTTATTGCTTCGGGTAGTCGCCGCCCTTGACCGACGGCGTGACGGGACGCGCGCCTTCCGGCGCAGGCGGCGGACTCACTTCGCGGCTCGTTCCGCCGCCCACGACGGTGCGGCGTTGGGCCGGGGCCTTCGGATAGCCGGCTTCGTCGAGCGCCGCCTGCCATCGCTGTTCGCTGTATCCCTTCACGATGATCTTGTCGCCGAGCGCGAGCACGGGCGCGCGGTCTTCGCCGCTCAACGCCTTCATGCGAACGAGGCCCTGCTCGTCACGCTGTACGTCGATGATGGTGTAAGGGACGCCGCGCTTGTTCAGAAGCGACTCGGCGTTCACGCAGACCTCGCCGCATTCGAACGTGAAGAGCGTTGCGGGGAAGCGATCCGACGCCTGCTGCGCGGCGATGCTGGGCTCGCTCGACTCGACGAAATTGGCGTTAAGGCGCTTGGTCTGGACGTTCTTGATGTCGGGCGGAGGCGCGCGGTCGGAGTAGACGACGCGACCGCTTGGGTCGACGTAGCGATACACCTGCGGCGCCTGCGCCAACGCGGTCAACGCGACGATGGACGCAGCAGTACCAATCACGATCCTGAGGGTTCTCGAGCACATTTGTGCCTCCCGCTACGCGCTTTCGATCATTCCATTATGCCGCAGGAGCGCGTCGAGTTGTGGGGGACGCCCGCGAAACGCGACAAACGACTCGATCGCCGGGCGGCTGCCGCCGCGCGCAAGGACCTCGTCGCGGAACCGCGCGCCGACGTCCGCTGAGAGTACCCCCTGCTCTTCGAAGAGGCTGAACGCATCGGCCGACAGCACCTCCGCCCACTTGTAGCTGTAGTAACCAGCCGCGTAGCCGCCCGCGAAGACGTGCGAGAACGACTCGAGGAAGCGGTCGTAGGGGGCGCGCGGCACGACCGCGACCTCCCGCCGGACTTCGGCCAGGATCTCCTGCGGCGAGCGTTGCGGATCGCCGGTCGCGGATTCGTACTCCGCGTGCACGCGCATGTCGAAGAGTCCCATCTCGAGCTGGCGCACGGTCGCAAGCCCGCTCTGGAAGTTGCGCGCGGCCATCATGCGATCGAAGAGCTCGCGCGGCAGCGGGCCGCCCGTGCCTACGTGGCGCGACATGTGCGCAAGGACGTCCCATTCCCACACGAAGTTCTCCATGAACTGCGAGGGCAGCTCGACCGCATCCCATTCCACGCCTTGCAATCCGGAGATACCCGATATGTCGATCTTCGTGAGCAACTGGTGCAGGCCATGGCCGAACTCGTGGAAGATCGTGATGACTTCCTGGTGCGTGAACGTGGCGGACTTGCCGTCGACCGGCGCCGTGAGGTTGCACGTCAGGAATGCGACCGGATGCTGCACTTTGCCACGCACGCTGCGACGGTTGATCGCGTCGTCCATCCAGGCGCCACCCTGCTTGCCCGCTCGCGCGTACAGATCGAAATAGAACTCGCCGACCAACGCACCGTTCGCATCGCGGATGGTGAAGAAGCGCACGTCGGGATGCCACACTTCGGCCTTCGACTCGCGGATCGCGAGTCCGTAGATCGTCTCGACCACGCGGAACAGGCCCGCAAGCACGCGATCCTCGGGAAAGTATTGCCGCACTTCCTGCTCGTTGTACGCGTAGCGCGATGCCTTGAGCTTCTCGGAAGCATAGGCGAGGTCCCACGGCTCGAGCGTTGCGAGGCCGAGGTGGTCCTTCGCGAACGAGGCGAGCTCCGCGAAGTCGCGCTGCGCGAACGGCTTTGCACGCCGCGCGAGATCGCGCAGGAACGCGATCACTTCGTCCGGGTGCTGCGCCATCTTCGGCACCAGCGACACTTCGGCGTAGTTGCGATAGCCCAGGAGCTTCGCGGCCTCGTGGCGCAGCGCGAGGATGCGCAGGAGCAGCGGGCCGTTGCTCCAGTCGGGGTTGCTGCCGAGATCGGACGCGCGCGTCGAGTAGGCCTCGTGCATGCGACGGCGAAGATTGCGATCTTCGGCGTATTGCATGACCGGCTGGTAGCACGGCATGCGCAGCGTGAGCTTCCATCCGCTCTTGCCCTCGGCTTGCGCGGCGGCCTTGGCCGCGGCGACGACTTCGGGCGGAACGCCCGCCAGCGCCGCATCGTCCTCCCCGTAGTGGCCCCATGCATTCGTGGCGTCGAGCAGGTTTTCCTCGAAACGCGTCGTGACCTCGCCGAGCTCGGCGTGAATCGCCTTGAGGCGCGCCTTGCCGGTGTCGTCGAGTTCCGCACCGCCCAGCTTGAAGTCCCGGAGCTCGTTGTCGACGAGCTTGCGCTGCGGCGGTTCCAGCGCCGCAAACGCGTCGCCGGCGCGCAGCGCGCGATAGCGCTCGTACAGGCGCAGATCCTGCGAGAGTTCGCTGAAGAATGCGATCACGTTCGGCAGGTTCTCGTTGTAAGCGTTGCGCAGCTCCGTTGTGTTCACGACGGCATTGAGGTGACGCACGGCGCTCCACGCACGGTCGAAGCGGTCGAGGGCGTCCGCCATCGGCTCGACGACCGTGTCCCACGACGGCGTGGACGTGTCGGTTGCGACGCGCAAGATGGTCGCGCGCGCGTCGGCGAGCAGCGAATCGACGGCAGGCGTCACGTGTTCCGGGCGAATGGCGGCGAAGCGCGGCAGGCCGGAAAAGTCGAGCAGGGGATTGTTGTCGTTCATTGCAATGCGTTCCTATGGAGTTCGCGCCTTGGGGCGGCCCTGCGGCGCGAGTGCCGACGAGCGGGTCACCCGCGTGCGAGCGCTTGGTCGAGCTTCGCGAGCTCGTCGGGAGTGCCCACGTTGGCCCAAGGGCCTTGATAGAGCTCCCCGGACACGAGGCCGTGGGAGATCCACTCGTGCAGCAGGGGAAGCAATTTGAGCTTCGCCATGCGCGGAAGTTCGCGGAACAGCGCCGTGTCGTATACAGCAATGCTGCCGAAAGTGACCCGCGCAGGCCCGTCCCAGTGGATGCGCTCGCCATCGAGCGCAAAGTCGCCGTTCGGATGATACGGCGGGTTGGGGACCATCACGAGATGCGCGCGCGGCGAAGCCTCGTCGAGCGCCATCAAGTCGGCGCGCGGTCGCAGCGACGCATAGTCGAAGCGCGTGTACACGTCGCCGGCGACTACGAGCAGCGGGCCGTCTGGACACAAGGGCATCGCGGTGGCGATGCCGCCCGCGGGCTCGAGCGGCTCCGGCTCGCGCGACCATCGGATGCGCACGCCGTGGCGCGATCCGTCGCCGAGCGCGTCGATCAGCTTGTCCGCGAGATGCGCGGCGTTGATCACGATCTCGTGAAATCCGGCACGCGCGAGCGACTCGATCTGCCACACGATGAGCGGCTTGCCGGCGGCGACGAGCAGCGGCTTCGGCGTCGTGTCCGTCAGCGGCCGCATGCGCTCGCCGCGCCCCGCGGCCAATATCATCGCCGTCGACATCAGAAGGTAAAGCCGACTTGCGGCTCTCGCCCCTCGAGCGCGTCGAGGAGGACGATCATCGGCGCGAGCTCGCGGTAGCGTCCGCATGCGCCACGCAGGTACTTCATGACGAGCGGCATGTCGTTCACGTAGGCGGACTTGCCGTCGCGATGGCAAAGGCGCGCGAAAATCCCGAGCACCTTGATCTGCCGCTGGACGCCCATCCACTCGAAGTCGCGCCAGAAATTGCCGAAGTCCGGATCGACGTCGATGCCGGCCTCGCGTGCGCGCTCCCAATAGCGGACGGCCCAGTCGAGCTGCGCGCTCCTCTTCCCACGCGACGTACGCGTCGCGCAAGAGCGACACGAGATCGTAGGTCACGGGCCCGTACACCGCGTCCTGGAAGTCGAGCACGCCGGGGTTGGCCTCGCACACCATGAGGTTGCGCGAGTGGAAATCGCGGTGCACGAACACCCGCGGCTGCCCGAGGTTGTTCGCGAGCACGCGCTCGAACACACCCTCGAGGGAGGCGCGCTGCTTGTCGTCGAGCGTGCGCCCGACATGCCGCGCGACGTACCAGTCGGGGAAGAAATCGAGCTCGCGGCGAAGCAGCGCCTCGTCGTACGGCGGCAGCACCCCTTCGCGCGAGGCGCGCTGGAAGCGGATCAGCGCGTCGATCGCGTCGAGATACATCGCGTTCGCGTTGGCTTGCGTCGAGACGCGCGAGATAAGTGGTGGTGCCGAGGTCCTCGAGCAACAGGAAGCCGCGGTCGAGATCCTGCGCGTGGACTTCCGGCGCGTGCACGCCCGCGTCGCGCAGCAGCTGCGCCACGTGAACGAACGGCCGGCAATTCTCCATCGGCGGCGGCGCGTCCATCGCAATGCAAGTGCGGCCGTCGAGCTCGACGCGGAAATAGCGGCGAAAGCTCGCGTCCTCGGAAGCCCGCGAAAGCGTAAATGCGTCGGAATCGAGTGCGCCGCGCAGCCAGTCTGCGAGCGCCGTTCAGGCGGAGGTCGGCGGAGGGCGTGTCCATGGTGCGGGCGACGCGGGCACGCGTTGCACTAGAATGCGCCATTTTAGCAAAGCGCTGCGTTTCCCCCGTGACGTCCCGCCGCTTCCGCCTTCGGCCGCTCGCCGCGCCGATCGTGGCCACTGCCGTGGCCGCCTCGACGGCTGCCTACGCGCAGGACGTCACGCTGCGCATGTCGCGCGAGATCGAGTCGCCGTACCGGCCTGGCGTGCAGTCGCCGGGAGCGGCGTCCGAAGCGACCGCGCCGCGATTCGGCGATTCGCTCGATGCCCCGCTGCCCGCGGTGAAGCCCCCCGCGTCCTCCGCGCTGCGACCGCCCGCCACGCCCGAGGAACGCGGCGCCGTCTACCTGCGCGCGGATCGTCTCGAAGGGCGCGGCGACAAGCGCGTCGAGGCCTCGGGCAAGGTCGAGCTTCGCACCCGCCGCGAAACCGTGCTCGCGGACCTCCTGACGTACGACATCGAGAAGGACGAGATCTACGCGAAGGGCGAGGTGACGTTTCGCAAAGGGCTCGACTGGATCAGCGGTCCCGAGGTCAAGTTCCAGCGCGAGCGCGAGATCGGCTACTTCGACGAGCCGCGCTTCTTCATTTCCGAGAACCAGTCGCATGGCGAAGCCAAGGAGATCCGCTTCGCGGGCCCCAACCTGTACGAGGCGAGCAAGGCGCAGTACACGACGTGCGTGGCGCCCAGCAACGACTGGTACCTGCGCGCGGACGAGATCGAGGTCGACAAGCTGCGCAAGGTGGGCACCGCGCACGACGCGAGCGTGTACTTCCTCGGCGTTCCCGTCATGTACACGCCGTGGCTCGAGTTCCCGCTCTCGAACGAGCGCAAATCGGGTTTCCTCACGCCGACGATCGGATCGACGCAGATTCGCGGTTTCGAGTTCTCGGCGCCTTACTACTTCAATCTCGCGCCCAACTACGACGCGACGGTGACGCCGCGCATCATGACCCGGCGGGGCATCCAGATCGCCGCGGAGGGACGTTACCTGTTCGAGTCGTTCGCCGGCCAGACGATCGGCGAGATCGTGCCGGAGGACCGCCAGACCCACACCACGCGCTGGGCCGTGTCGTGGAAGCACAACCAGCAGTTCCTGCCGTGGCTCGCGGGTTACGCCAACTACAACCGCGTCTCGGACGACACGTATCTCGCCGACTACTCCGACCGCATCGCGGTGACGTCGCAGAAAACGCTGCCGCAGGAAGCGGGCGTCGCCGCGACCTACGGCCCGCTCAACTTCCTCGCGCGTGTGCAGGCATTCCAGACGCTGCAGGACCCCAATCCCGCCGCGTACGTGACGCCGCCGTACAACATGCTGCCGCAGGTCAAGGCGGTGATGAACGAGTACGACTGGCTCGGCATTACCTGGAGCGGGCTCGCGGAGTACGCGCGCTTCTCGCAATCGGCGCTCGTTCCCGACGGGCGATCGGGCCACGATCTTTCCGTCCATGCGATGGATACGCCAAGGCAGCGCATGGTTCGTGAACGCGCGCGCAGCGATCGCCGCGTGGCAATACGACCTCAACCAGCCCACACCCGGCGTTCCCGACCAGCGTGCGAGCGTTGCGGTTCCGATGGCGAGCGTTGACGGCGGGCTCGTCTTCGAGCGCGACTGGTCGATCTTCGGCCGCGACTTCGTGCAGACGCTCGAGCCGCGCGCGATGTATACCTACATCCCGTTCCGGAATCAAAATCAGCTGCCCGTTTTCGACACGGTGCAGGACGACTTCAACTTCACGCAGCTCTTCAGCGAGAACCGCTTCATCGGCGGCGACCGCGTCGGCGACACGAACCAGCTCGCGGTCGCCGTCACCTCGCGGCTGCTCGATCCCGTGACCGGCGCCGAGCGCTTTCGCCTCGCTGTCGGGCAGCGCTTCTACTTCGAAGACCAGCAGGTGTTTCTCCCGGGCACCGCGCCGCAGAAAGCGGGGTCTTCGGATTTCCTCGTCGGCGCGGAAGGACGGCTCCTCGATGCGTGGTCGCTGATCGGCCTCGTGCAGTACGACTTCGGCACGTCGCAGCTCAACCGCTTCAACGTGGGCACGCGCTACAACCCCGCGCCGGGCAAGGTGTTGAGCCTCATCTATCGCTACTCGCGGGAACTCGTCGATCAGGTGGGCGGTCAATCGGAGCTCAAGCAGACCTACCTCTCCGGCCAATGGCCCCTGTCGGACAATTGGACCGTGATCGGCGCGTGGAACTACAGCTTTCCGGACCGCAAGACCCTGGAGGCGGTGGCCGGCGTGGAGTACAATGGCGGGTGCTGGGTGCTGCGCGTTGTCGGACAACAGTTGACCACGACGACGGAGACGCGAACGAATTCCATCTTCGTGCAGCTCGAGCTCAATGGATTGGCGCGGGTAGGAACGAGCCCCCTCGAGCTTCTGCGGCGAACGGTGCCTGGTTACCTGCGCACCAACGATCCGGCGATCAACCAGCGCGACCGCAGCTACGATCCCTTGCCTGAATTCTGACGGAGTGTTGACGATGGCCCTGCGCCGTCTGATCTTGGTTTTGGCAGCTGCGCTGGCGTGCGCGGCGCTGCCCGCGCTTGCGCAGCCGAATTCGCCTGGCATCGAGGTGCCCGGCGCGAACGTACCTCGCGCGGGGCCGCGCCCGTTGGGCCCCGTCCCTGGAACGGCACCCGCGTCGACACAGCGTCCGTCGAACCAGACGGTGCCGCTCGACCGCGTGATCGCCGTCGTCAACGACGAAGCGCTCACGCAATACGACCTCGACGAGCAGAAACGCATCGTGCTGCAGCAGATGCGCGCCAACAACGTGCGCCCGCCGCCGCCGGACGTCTTCGAATCGCAGCTCCTCGAGCGCCTCGTCATCGATCGCGCGCTCCTGCAGTTTGCCAAGGAGAACGGCGTGCGCGTCGACGACCAGACCGTCGAGCGCACGATCCTACGCATCACGCAGGAGAACAAGATCACGCCCGACGACCTGCGCCGCGCGCTCGACCGCGAGAAGGTGTCGTACGCGAAGTACCGCGAGGACATCCGTCGCGAGGTGACCATCCAGCGCCTGCGCGAGCGCGAAGTGGACAGCCGCGTGCAGGTGTCGGAGGCGGAGGTCGACAACTACCTTGCAACCGTCGCGGCCCAGGCGGGCGGCGAGAACGAGTACGAGCTCGCGCACATCATGGTGGGCGTGCCGGAGCAGGCCACCCCGGACCAGATCGAGCAGCGCCGTCGCCGCGCCGAGGAAGCGCTCGCGGCGATCAAAGGCGGCAAGGAATTCCGCGAGGTGGCGGCGCAATACTCCGACGCGCAGGACGCCATTTCGGGCGGTGACCTTGGATGGCGCACGCCCGCGCGCCTGCCGCTCGTGTTCGTGAGCGCGCTCAAGGACATGCAGAAAGGCGCTGTTTCGCCGGTGCTGCGCAGCCCGGGCGGCTTTCACATCGTCAAGCTCAACGACATGCGCGGCCGCAACGCGCCCACCGTGGTCGAGCAGACGCACGTTCGCCACATCCTCATCCGCGTCAACGAAACGACGTCGGAAACCGAAGGCAAATCGAGGATCGAACGCGTGCGCGACCGCATCGACACCGGTGGCAAGTTCGCGGACCAGGCGCGCCTCAACTCGGAGGACGCATCGTCGGCCAAGGGCGGCGACCTCGGGTGGGTGAGCCCCGGCGATACGGTCCCCGAATTCGAGCAGGTGATGAACAAGCTCAAGATCGGCGAGATTTCGCAGCCGGTACGCTCGCCGTTCGGCTGGCACATCCTCCTCGTCGAGGAACGTCGCACGCAGGACGTGTCGGAGGCGCGCAAGCGCGACAACGCGCGCAACGCGATCCGCGCGCGCAAGGCCGACGAGCAGTTCTCGGAATTCATGCGCCAGGTGCGCGATAAAGCCTACGTCGAATACAAGATCGACGAGAAGTAGGTCGGGCTTCGGCCCGACGCGATGCATTGCGGCCTTCCTGCGCCGGGCACACAAGGATCCGGTTACAGCATCGCGACGCGGGTCAGCACCTTTGCCGTGTTGGTCGCAAACGTGATCTCGATGCGCACCTGATCGATCGCGAGCGCGCGATCGCCTGCGGTGCGCTTCACCGAGATGCCTGCCGCGGTCGTGCGTAACGCCGATCCCGAGGCATCCGCGAGCGTCTCCCATCCGCCATCCGCCCCGCTGCGTCCCTGGATGCGAATGCGGCGGATGCCGGCATGCCCGTCGAATCCCAGCACGAAGCTCTCGGCACGCTGCACCTGTGCCGGCAGCCCTTTCGGCGACACGAGCGCGATGCGGCCATTCGCATCGGGCCCGATGGTGAGGTGGCCGCGGCCGAGCGCGAACGTGCCGACATCCGCCGTCCAGCCGTCGCCGTCGGCGTGCGATGGCGTGCCGAAGGTATAGAGCACCGCGCCCAACGGTAACCCCATGCGCGCGAGCATGAAATCCTTCGCCGCCGATTCGAGCGGCGTATTGCGCCACGCCGTGAAGGTCGAGTAGCCGGGTTGCCCGACGTAGAGCCCGTTGCTGCCGTTCCACGCCATCGGCGACATGTACCGCGCGCCGAAATTCCACATGTCGCGCAGCCCGCGATATGCGGCGGGATAGCCGGGCGGGACTGCGGGATTGCGCAAGTCGGAGGTGTTGTATTCGACGATCGCCCACTTGGGATCGACCGCCGCGAGCGTGGCGAACAATGACTTGCCGCTGTCCATGCGCACGTCGTTGACCGCGGCCTCGCCATAGAGAATGACGCCGAGGTGGCCGAGCGCGGGCTTGGCGCCGACGATCGACATGCCACCCGAATCGTAGTTGCGTGGCGCGCTCGCAAGGTCCACGGCGAACGGCATCGAGTCTCCGAGTGGTGCCATCAAGCCCTGCGACGACCAGATGCGCTCGCGCGCGATGCCGGCTTCGACCAGCCACTGTGCGAGCTCGTCGTAGTGCAGGTGCACGAGGTGGCGCCGGAAAACCTCCCACTCGCGCACCCACGGGTCTTTCCAGAACGGCTGCGGACCTTCGCGCGGGAATGCGCGCGGCGGATCGACTTCCTGCCACGACTTCCAGCTGCGCTTCGCGATCGCATTCACTTCGCCGAGCGTGAGAGGCTTCGCGCGCCGGTACGCGCGCAGGTCGGGGATGCCGCTGCCGCCACGACCCGCGTACGGGCCGGTTCCCGCGAGCCATTCGCGGAACTGGCGAAGCGTGCCCGGGTTGTAGTCGTACCACTGCTTTTCCCCGAAGAACGGGTTCATGTACAGGTCGGGATCGAGGTTGACGCCGACGAAGAGATCGGGGAACTCGCGCGCGAACACCGCGAGCATCGCGCCAGCCTGCTGCAGGTTGCGCTTCTTGTAGCGGCGCACGTCGTGCGCATAGACGTTGAAGGTCAGCGAGCGCGCAAGCTCGGGGGCCTCCTGCGATCCCGGCAAGTCCTTGAGGAAGTCGTCGGGCATGACCTCGTTCTTCTCGTTCCATTGGCAGTTGCGCGCGTCCTGCTCGAGCTTGTCGTTGACGTCCCACTGCGGAACGTCGCAGTAGGCGTCGGCCCAGATGCCGCCGTTCAGCGTAACCAGCACGGGAAGCTTCTTCTCCTTGGCGTGCGCAACCACCGCGTTGAGCGAGTCGTCGCCGATGCGCCGCTCGCCGCATTTGCGCCTGGGGTCCCAATCGGGGTCGAAGACGTAGTCGGCGGACGCGCCCTTTGTCATGCGAAGGTAGAGGATGGGGACGCGAAACCCGATGCGAACTGAACTCGAGAGATAACGCGCGTAGTACGTGTCGAGCTCGCTCGCACCGCCGAGGTCGAGTCCCGAGAGTGCGGGCAGCAGATAGAACGGCGCTGCGTCCTTGCGCACGAACGCGCTCCAGCGCCTGGCTGCATCGGGGTCGAGATATGACCTCGTTCCCAGCACATGCTCGCGCCCGTCGTTGGCGATCGCGACGATCGTGAGCCGACGGCGGTCCGCGCCGGGCGGCGCCGGCAAGGCGACAAGGTCGCCCTGCCATTCGAACCCGCTGTTCGCGTTGTTCGGCACTCCGGGCTTCGCCTTGGCGACGTCGGGACGCGCGATACCCATCCGCGCTTGATAGGCGTGGCCGGCGATGCGGATCTCGACCGAGCGCACGCCCGCAGGATCGAGTGCCCACCCGCTCACCGAGACGACGGGTTCAGCGATCTCGTCCAAATTGGGCGTGTCGACGGATCCCTCGGGACCCGGCGCTGCCGTCTTGGTGGGTGCCGCGACTGTCGGCGCGGACGCGGCGCGCTCGCGGTTGTGCGCCACCAGCGCGTAGATCTCGATTCCGGCCAGCACCGCGACGATCGACAGGAACGCGGTGAACCAGCGCATCGAGCTTCCGGCGTTGGCGCGTCTCGCGGTGTGTTGCATGGCGCGCATTGTAGCTTCGCGACTCGCGCGTGACGGCCGGGTGCGTTACGATCCTCTCCATGAATACGCACGTCACCGATCCGGCGATCCTCGCCGAGCAGGTCGCTTACTACCGCAAGCGCGCAGGCGAATACGACGAGTGGTGGTTTCGAACGGGCCGCTACGATCACGGTGAAGAGCTCAATGCCGCATGGCATGCCGACGTGCGCGAGGTCGAGTCGGCCCTCGCGTCCTGGCTCGACGCGCGCAAGCCGGTGCGCGCCGTCGAGCTCGCATGCGGCACCGGGATCTTCACGCGATGGGTGGCGCCTCGCGTCGGAGAGCTTCTCGCGCTCGACGCGTCGCCCGAGGTGCAGGCGATCAACCGCGCCCGCGTGGGCGCGGCGAACGTGCGCTACGAGGTCGCCGATCTCTTTGCCTGGGAGCCTTCCGAACGTTACGACTTCGTGTTCATGAGCTTCTGGCTGTCGCACGTGCCGGACGACCGCTTCGATGCGTTCTGGGAGAAGGTGCGCGCGTCGCTTGCGCCCGGCGGCAGTGCGTACGTGATCGATTCCGGCTGGGACATGACGTCGACCGCGAAGAACCACGCGCGCCCGGACCGCGACGCGGGCATCGCCGAGCGCAAGCTCAACGACGGCAGCGAATACCGCATCGTGAAGATCTTCTACGAGCCCGATGCGCTCGCTGTGCGGTTACGCAAGCTCGGATTCGCGTCGCGCGTGGTGCACACGCCGCGCTACTTCATCCACGGCGCGGTGGAGGTTCTTTCTTGAACGACGACGTCAAGCGCGACATCGCCCCGGGCGGCACCCTGCGTGTCGCGATCAACTACGGAAACCCGGTCCTCGCGCAGAAGGACCCGGCGTCGGGCGAGCCGCGCGGGGTGTCCGCCGAGATCGCGCGCGAGCTCGCGCGCAGGCTTGCGATTCCGCACGCGTTCGTGACGTTCGACGCGGCGGGAAAAGTGTTCGAGGCGCTCTCGCGAGGCGCGTGGGACGTCGCGTTCATGGCGATCGATCCCAAGCGCGCGGCCGAGATCGACTTCACGCCTCCGTACGTGATCATCGAGGGCTCGTACATGGTGCCCGCGGACTCGCCCCTGCAAGCGATCGACGACGTCGACCGTCCCGGCGTGCGCATCGCGGTCGGCGGCGGCAGCGCGTACGACCTCTATCTCACGCGCACGATCAAGCAGGCGGAGATCGTGCGCGCGCCGACGGGCAACGAAGCGATCGCGATGTTCGAGCGCGACAAGCTCGAGGTCGCGGCAGGCGTGAAATCCCCGTTGCTGCGTTACGCGCAGTCGCGGCCCGATCTTCGCGTGATGGACGGCCGCTTCATGGTGATCGAGCAGGCGATGGGCGTGCCGAAGGGGCGTACGCACGCCGTGCGTTACCTGCGGACCATGATCGAGGAGCTCAAGGCGTCGGGATTCGTTGCCGATGCGCTGGCGCGAACCGGCCAGCACGACGCGCTGGTCGCGCCGAGCGCCGCGTAGCAGCGTCCTTACTCCGATCCGTAGACGTACGCGCGTTGCGCGACGCTGCCCTCGTCCATGCGACGGCGCTCCCCGAGCTCGTCGGGCGTCTTGTCCCACCAGATCTCGCGCCCTTCCCGCTGCTGTTTCGGCAGCTCGGGTTTTTCTTCCATGAGCTTCTTGATGAACTGCGTGTGGTCGGACACGTAGTTGCGGGCGGGAAGCATGGGCATTGCGGATCCTCGGGCGTCGTTTGCGCGATTTTACTCTGGTCGCCCGCTGACCATCGGGAATTCGAACAGCCGGCAGTCGATCGCGCCGTTCATGAGCGGCGTGCGGCGCGTCACCTTGAGATGGATGAGCTTCGGCAGGCGCAGGTCGCCCGTGAAGAAGTACGCCGTCCAACCGGCGAAGCGCTGCTTCAGCGCGTCGCCGATTTGCGGGTACAGCTTTGCGACGGCCTCCTGGTCCGCGAGGCGGACGCCGTATGGCGGATTGGCCACCAGGACGCCGCTCGACGCCGGCGCCGCGCGCGAGAGCAAGTCGGCCTGTTCGACGCGCACGAAGCCATCCACCTGCGCGGCTCGCAGGTTCGCTTGCGTCTTCGCCACAGCGCCTGCCGCGATGTCGCTCGCGAACAGCATCGGCGACGCAGGCGGCGTTTTCACGCGATCGCGTGCGGCCTGTTTCATGCGCTGCCACGGCGGCCCTTCGAACCACGTGAGCTTCTGGAAAGCGAACGTTCGCGCGAGACCTGGTGCGCGATCGGCGGCCATGAGCGCAGCCTCGGCGACGATCGTTCCGCCGCCGCACATCGGATCCAGGAACGCGATGCCCGGCTTCCAGCCGGTGAGCGCGACGATGCCTGCGGCGAGGTTCTCGCGCAGCGGCGCCTCTTCCGTGTCGCGTCGATAACCGCGCTTGAAGAGCGGATCGCCGGAGGTGTCGAGGTAGATCGTCGCGTCACGGTCGGTGAGATAGGCATGCACGCGCACGTCGGGTGCGCGCTTGTCGATCGACGGGCGCACGTTGACGTCGGCGCGAAAGCGGTCGCACACCGCATCCTTCACGCGCAACGTCGCGAACTCGAGGCTCGTGAGCGGCGAGCGCGTTGCGGCGACGTCGACGCGCAGCGTGCGCGTCGCTGCGAAGAAACGCTTCCAGTCGATGTCTTTCACGAGCTCGTAAAGCGCGCGCTCGTCGCGATACGGGCTCCCGCCGACACGCCAGAGCATGCGGCTCGCGAAGCGCGACTCGAGATTGGCGCGCATGACCGAGCGGCAGGTCGCCGGCAAATGCGACGCCGCCGTCGGTCGCCTTCACCTCTTGCGCGCCGAACGCGCCCAGCTCGTCGGACAGGAGCGATTCGAGCCCGCGCGGGCAGGGCGCGAAGAACTGTTCCATCAGAATGGTTTCATGACCACCAGGAACACGACCGCGATCAAGATGGGCAGCGCCGGAATCTCGTTGATCCAGCGGTAGAACCTGTCGCCGTGGGTGTTGCGGTCGGCGGCGAAGTCGGCGACGAGCTTGCCGAGCCAGAAGTGGAATGCGACGAGAACGGCCACCAGCGCGAGCTTCGCGTGCAGCCAGCCGCCGCTGATGCCGTAGCCCAGCCAAAGCCATGCGCCGAACACGATCGTGAGGATCGCGCTCGGCGTCATGATGCCGCGATACAGGCGCCGCTCCATCACCTTGAAGCGCTCGATGCCGATGCTGTCCGTCGCCATCGAGTGATACACGAACAGACGCGGCAGGTAGAAGAGCCCGGCGTACCACGCCACCATGAAGATGATGTGCAGTGATTTGATCGCGAGCATTACTTGAGTAGCCGCCGGCGCGTGAGCACGAGTGCCGCGTAATAGGCGAGCGCGGCGTAGAACAGCAGCACGGCGACATGCAGCGCCGCCTGCTCCGGCACGTGCCCGAGCATGAGCGGCCGCGCGAGGTCGATCGCGTGCTTGAGCGGCAGGAATTGCGTGACTGCCGCAAGCGCCGGCGGCATCTGCTCGACCGGGAAATACACGCCCGACAGCAAGAGCATCGGGCGTCAGCACGAGCGTGAAGAAGTAGGTGAAGAAATCGTAGTTCTGCGCGAGCGCGTTCATCACGAGCCCGGCGCCGCCGAACACGAGTCCGACCAGCAGCCCTACGGGAAGCACCCACAACGCGAGCCAGGTGTGGCCGTAGCCGAGGACCATGATGACGAGGAGGATCGCCGTCGTCGACATCACCGATTTCGTCGCGGCCCACAGCCATTCGGCCATGACGACGTCGTCGAGCGAGATGGGCGCGTTGATGATGCCATCCCACGTCCGCTGCACGTGCATGCGCGAAAAGGCGGAGTACATGCCTTCGAAGCTCGCGGTGAACATCGCGCTCTGGCACACCATGCCGGTGCCGATGAACTCGATGTAGCTCATGCCCGCGACATTGCCGATGAGCGACCCGATGCCGTAGCCCGAGCGCGAGCATGTAGAGCAGCGGATCGGCGATGTTGCCGAGCACGCTCGCGATGGCGAGCTTGCGCCAGACGAGGAGGTTGCGCCGCCACACGGGCAAGAACCGCGGCGACAACGACGGCAGTGCGTAGAGCTTTGTCGCGTAAGACATCATGTCGGTCCCGAAGGGCCGCCCCGAGGGACCGGCTGCGCCCCCTCGGGGGGCAGCGAGCGACGTCCTTGTTGTTGTCGCGAGCGTGGGGGCACTTTAATCGCGCAATTCGCGCCCGGTGAGCTTGATGAACAGGTCTTCGAGATTCGCGGGGCGGTGCAAGTAGCGCACGCCCGATCGCGTGGCGAGGTCGGCCAGCATCGGCTGCGGATCGCTCGCGTAGGCGAACGCCGTTTCCCCGGAGATTTCCAGCCGCTTCGACAGGCGCCGCCCGTGGACGTCCGCCCAGGCCTTCGCTTCGTCGCCGTAGACCTCGACGACCTCGGGCTCCACGTGCTTCGCGAGAAGCGTCCGCGGCGTGTCGCTCGCGATCATCACGCCGTGATCGATGACGGCGAGGCGCGTCGCGAGCCGTTCCGCTTCGTCCATGAAATGCGTGGTGAGGAGGATCGTCTTGCCCTGGGACAGGAGCTGGCGCAGCCCGTCCCAGATGAGATGGCGCGCTTGCGGATCGAGCCCGGTCGTCGGCTCGTCGAGGATCAGGAGCTCGGGATCGTTGACGAGCGCGCGCGCGAGCGTGAGGCGACGCTTCATGCCGCCCGACAACGTGCGGATGCCCACCTCGCGCTTGGTGGACAGCCCCGCGAATTCGAGGAGATCGGGAATGCGCGCCTCGAGCACGTCGCGCGGGAGGCCGAAATAGCCGCCGTAGATCAGGAGATTCTCGCGGACGGTGAAGTCCGGATCGAGGTTGTCCATCTGCGGCACCACGCCGACGCGGATGCGCGCCTCGCGGCCGTGCTTCGGCACCGGCTGGCCGACCATCGTGATGCTGCCGCCGTCCGGATCGATGAGGCCGAGGCAGCAGCGCAGCGTCGTGGTCTTGCCCGCGCCATTGGGGCCGAGGAGGCCGAAGCAATCGCCGCGGTTGATCGTGAACGAGAGGCCGCGCACGACCTCGTTGTCGCCGTAGCGCTTGCGAAGGCCGTCGACCTGCAAGACGACGTCGAGCGTGGAAGCGACTGCCCCTCTCCCCGCTCGCGGGGAGAGGGCTGGGGTGAGGGGTCGTCCAGCATCACTTCCACATGCCGGTGATCACGCGCTGCAATTGCGGCAGGCGTCCGTGGAAAAAATGCGTGCAACCGGGGAACACGACGACCGGCAGCTCCTGCGGCCGCGCCCACGCGAAGACGTCGGCGAGCGGAACGACCTCGTCTTCCTCGCCATGGATGACGATCGTATCCGCGGGCACGTTGCCCACGGCGAAGCGCTTGACGGCCGGGCCGACCAGCACCATGCGCCGCGGCGTCGCGCGCTGCGCGACGCGCGTCTGCACGTAAGTCCCGAACGAGAATCCCGCGAGCACGAGGGGCAGCGATTCGCCGAACTCGCTGCGCGCGTACGCGAGCGCCGCCATGGCATCCTCGGTCTCGCCGATGCCCTCGTCGAATGCGCCGGCCGACTGCCCGACGCCGCGAAAATTGAAGCGCACGCTCACGTGTCCCAGCGCGAAGAACGTCTTGGCAAGCGTTTGCACGACCTTGTTGTCGAGCGAGCCACCGTGCGTCGGCAGGGGATGGGCGACGAGCGCGAGACCGGACGGTGCTGCGTCCGGAACGTTCGCAACGACTTCGAGCGGACCGACGGGCCCGTCGATCAGCGCGCGCCGCGTCGTCTTCGGCGTCAAATGACGAGCCGCTCGACGATCTCGCCCTTGACGATGTGCCGGTCGATGATCTCGTCGATGTCTTCGCGGTCGACGTAGGTGTACCACACGTTATCCGGGTACACGACGAGGCAGGGCCCTTCCTCGCAGCGGTCCAGGCATCCAGCCTTGTTGATGCGCACGCTGCCCTTCCCGTTGAGGCCGAGCTGCTTGATGCGGCCCTTCGCGTATGCCTGCATGTCCGCCGCACCCGCGTCCGCGCAGCACTTCTCGGGCGGATCGCGCTTGTTCGTGCAGAAGAACACGTGATGCTTGTAGTAGCTCATGTATCCAAATTATAGCGTTTGCGGCGGCTCGCCCCACGCGGGACGTCCCGCGAGCGCGAAGAGCCACGCTGCAGCCAGGATCGGCCACGCGAGCAGCACCGACTCCGTGAGGCCGTTGAAGTTCAGGAGATGGCCATAGCGCCAGTTGAACAGCGTGAGCGGCGCGCGCGGCGACGGCATGTCCACGCCCAGCACGGGCAGCAACAGCGACGCGAGGAGCGCGATGGCGCAGCTTGCGATCTGCACCGGCCGCGGCAGGAACACGACGACCAGCAGCACGAGGAGTCCCACCGTCATCCCGATCGATACGCCGGACTTGAGCCAGGTCTCCCAGACCGACGGCTTCAGCATGAGCATTGCCGCCGCGCTCTTCGCGACCAGCGCGGCGCCGACGAGCAGGAGCACGGCGCCGCCTATATAGCGACGCTCGCGCAGCAGCAACGCGAGGAACAGGCCGACGCCCAGGAGCTGGAACGCCGACTCGGCCGCCTCGATGAGGACGAGGGCGGCGTCGGGCGCCGGGGGCGAGGCGCCGCTCATGGCGCGCTCCGCGTCGAATGTCACCGCGAACAACGGGATGCCGGGATTGACTTGAGCAACGAGCCACAACGCAAGCAACGCGAGGCCCAGGTCACCGATCTTGCCCGGAAGGAACGCCTCGCGGCGAAGCGTGGAGAGCGCGTGCCGCGTGCGTTCCGCGCGCACGAGCGATGCGCCAGCCAGGCCGCCAAGAAGCGCGCCAAGGCTGTTTGCCGCAAGGTCGATGAGGCTCGCATCGCGCGGTGGCAAGTACATCTGGAGCGTTTCCAGCGCGGACGAAAGCGCGACACCGCACAAGAGCGCGATCAGCACGCGCCTCGTCGGCGACGCGCGGCGTGGCCACAGTGCGGTGAAGACCCCGAGAGGGACGTAGGCGACGACGTTGAAGATCGCGTCGTAGCGAGTGAAGCGAAGCGGCCATGGGGCGAACGGCCAGAACGGCGTCGCGGGATCGGGCGGGATCCACGGCGAGAACGGCTGCAGGCTCGCGAAGACGATGGCAACACCGTAAAGCACCGCAAGGGCGTGCGGCAGCAGCGTAGGTTGATCCCCCGCTCTGCGCTGCGGTGTTGCCATGCGCTACAGCAGCTTTCGTACGACGGTGACGTTCTCGTGCGCCACGAGCTTCGTGAACCCCGCCGTCGTGAACATCGCAAGCGACCCGTGGTAGAAGTCCGTCGGCTTGTCGTCGCCGGCTTCGACGTTCCAGGGAAACGCATCCACGAGCTTGATGCCGCGTTGCCCGAAGCTCGCGAGCCCTGCCTCGAGCAGCGAGCGCGCGATGCCTTGTCGTCGATGCTTCGGGGCGACGACGAAGCAGACGACGGCAGCCGCTTCGTGGCGCGGCACCGGCAAGGGCGGCTCTGGAATGCGCATGCGCGCGCAGGCGAAGCGCAGCTTGTTGTACGGCTGCGCGTTCATCCAGCCGGCCACGTCGTCGCCGTCGTAGGCGAGAAACCCTTCCATCTCCCCGGTCTCGATGCGCGCCCGCATGGCGAGGCGGTTCATCGTGCCGTCGAATTCCTTCCACGGCAACGCGGTCGGGACCTGGTAATAGTGGCAATAGCAGGTGGCCCACTCGGGGTTGTCCGAGAAGGCCGGGCCGCGCTCGTGGTCGAAGAACGCGAGGTAGTCGTCGGCGCGCGCGGGTGTCAGCGACTCGATGCGATAGGGCATCGGCAAATGATACGTCCGCGCCGACGCTCATGCGCGCATCACTTCCCCGCCTTGATCTCCGTCCACATGCGGCTGCGCTGCCGGCGTTGTGCGGCCGTGAGATCCGTGAGCTGCTCGAGCTTCGCCTGCAGGTCCTTCGGGGGAAAGACGGCGGGCAGCGCCTTGAGCTCGGGCTTGATGTATTGCGCGGCCGACGTGTTGGGATTGCCCGAGCCGATGAGGTTGGTGAGCTCGGCCGAGTTCTTGCCGTCCAGCATGAAGTTCATGAACTGGAGCGCCAGATCGGGCCTCGGCGCGTCCTTGTGGATCACCATGCTGTCGACTGCGAGCACGGCGCCTTCCTTGGGCATGCCCTGGACGATCTTGAACTTGCGGCCTGCCGCCTGCGCATCGAGGTTCGCCTGGAAGATGTCGTTGCTGTAGCCGTGCACGAGCCAGATGTTGCCGACGGTGAGCTCCTTGATGTACGACGACGCGTTGAACGCAGCCCAGTACGGCTTCGCCTTCTTGATGACGTCGGCGGCCTCCTTCCAGTGCTTCTCGTCGGTGTCGTTCGCCGAGTAGCCCAGGTACTTGAGCGCCGCCGCGAAGAGCTCGTTCGGGCTGTCGAGGACGGTGACGCGTCCCTTGACCTTGGCGAGGTACTTGGGATCGAAGATGACCGCCCACGTGTCCGTCGGCAGTCCGAGCTCCTTCATCTTCTCCTCGTTGTAGCCGATGATCGTGGTCGACATGGCGTACGGGATCGAGAACTTGTTCCCCGGGTCGAACTTGGTGTTCATGACCGCCGGGTCGACGTTCTTGGCGTTCGGGACCTTGGCGATGTCGATCGGCTTCAGCTGGTTGCCGCGGATCAGCGCCTGCACGGCGTTGCCGGTGGGCACGAGCACGTCGTAGCCCTTCGCGCCGGCGGCGAGCTTCGCGAGCAGCTCCTCGTTGTCCGAGTAGTAGGTCTGGACCACCTCGCACTTGCAGGCCTCCTCGAACCGCTTGACCGTCTCCGGCGCGATGTAGTTGTTCCAGTTGTAGAGATGGAGCTGGTCCTTCGCGGCGGCGGCCGGGAGAGCCAGCAGCATCGCGGCGAGGGCTACGATCAGCTTGTTCATTTCGACTTCTCCTAGGAAGCGCGCAGAAGGCTCGGGGAGACCTTCGACGCGATGACGATCAGCAGCAACGTCAGAAGCATGAGGAGCGTTGACACGGCGTTCACCTCGGGCGTGACCGCGATCTTGATCATCGAGTAGATCTGCAGCGGCAGCGTCACCGTCCCGGCGCCCGCGGTGAAGAACGTGATGACGAAGTCGTCGATCGAGAGCGTGAAAGCCATGAGCGCCCCGGCGATCACGCCGGGCATGATGAGCGGCAGCGTCACGAGGCGGAAGGCCTGCCAGGGCGTGGCTCCGCAGTCGCGCGCGGCCTCGACCAGGCTCTCGTCCATGCCTGCCAGGCGCGCCCGCACCACGATGGCGACGAACCCGATGCAGAAGGCGATGTGCGCGAGCGCGACGGAGAGAAGTCCGAGCGTGAAGTTGAGCAGCACGAAGAAGATGAGCAGCGACACGCCCATCAGGATCTCGGGAATGGCGATGGGCGTCAGCACCAGGACCGGCAGGAGGCGCGTCTTGTAGCGGTACATCGCGATGCCGGCCATCGTGCCGAGCACCGTGGACACGACGCTCGCGACGAAAGCGATGAGGAGCGAGTTCGCCGGCCGCCTGCAGCATCTCGTTGTTGTCGGCGAGCTTGCGGTACCAGTCGAGCGTGAATCCCACCCACTCGGCGTTGAGCTTCGAGTCGTTGAACGAGTACACGATCACGATGATCAGCGGCAGGTAGAGGAAAGCGTAGGCGAAAGCGCGCCGCGGCCCACAGCAGGTATGGGGGCCTATGCATCGCCGACCGCCAGCCGGGCTGACACTGCGCTTGCCGATCCACGCCGCGAACCCCGCGAGGCCGAGTGCCAGCACCGTCAGCACGATCGAGAGCACGCTGCCGAACGGCCAGTCGCGCGTCTCGAGGAACTGCTGCTTGATGACGTTGCCGATCAGGCTGTCGTCGGGGCCGCCCAGGATGTCCGGAATGGCGAAGATGCCGAACGCCGGGATGAAGACGAGCGCCGCGCCCGCGTAGACGCCCGGCAGCGAGAGCGGAAACGTGATGCGCCAGAAGCGTTGCCACGCGCCGGCGCCCAGGTCCTGCGCGGCATCGAGCAGCGTGCGGTCGTGCTTTTCGAGGTTCGCGTAAAGCGGCAGCACCATGAACGGCAGGTGCACGTAGACGAGGCACACGAGGACCGCGAACGAGCTGAAGAGCAACGACACGGGCTCGACGCCGAACAATCCCAGAAAGCCATTCACCGTGCGCGCGACGGCCGCGTTGGGGCCGAGGATGATCATCCATGCGTAGACGCGGATGAGGAAGTTGCTCCAGAACGGCAGGATCACGAGAAGCAGCAGGAGGTCGCGATGCTTGCGGTTGCTGCGCGCGATCAGCGACGCCAGCGGATACGCGAGCACGAGGCAGATCAGCGTCGTGGCGATGCGCGTACCAGAACGACTTGAGAAAGATCTGCCAGTACAAGGGCTCGGTGAAGAACCGCGTGTAGCTCTCGACCGTGAGATCGAGATTCCCGTCCGCATCCTGCAGGGGCGCGAGGCCGCCGAACTCGCCCGGCGAGCGGAACGATGCCAGCACCATGATGAGCGACGGCGCTGCGAAGAAGACGAGGAGGTAGAGAAGCGGCGGTCCGCCGACGAGCCACTTGCCGAAGCGTCCGCGCATGGTCAGCGGTCTATGAAGTGGCCGGCATCCGCCGGCCATGCGAGCTCGACCGCGTCGCCCGTCTCGAAGAAGCGCGCGAGCCCGGACGCGGAGTTCGCGAGCAGCGCTTCCATCTCGTGTCCGCGCGCGGTGCGCACGCGATACACGGTGACGTCGCCGTGATAGAGGAGTCCGGTGACGACGCCGGCGAAGCGGTTCTCGCCGGGCATTGCGGGGCCCGGCGCCGCGAGCCGGACTTTCTCCGGACGCAGCGCGACCGCGCCCTCGCTTTGCAATGCGGGCCTCGCATCGCTCTTGACGACGACCGTCCCGAGATCGGCGACCTCGATCGCGATTCCGGCGCCATCCGCGCGCGAGACCGGGCCTGCAAGCAGGTTGCAGGTGCCGATGAAGTCGGCGACGAATCGCGTGCGCGGCAGGCTGTAGAGCTTCTCGGGCGCGTCGACCTGCTCGACGCGGCCGCCGTTCATGACCGCAATGCGATGCGACAGTGCCAGCGCCTCGGTCTGGTCGTGCGTGACGTAGACGAACGTGATGCCCGCTTCCTTCTGCATGTTGATGAGCTCGAGCTGCATCTCCTCGCGCAGCTTGGCGTCGAGTGCTGCGAGCGGCTCGTCGAGGAGCAGCACGCGCGGATGCGTGACGAGCGCGCGTGCGATGGCGACGCGCTGGCGCTGCCCGCCGGAGAGCTCGTGCGGAAAGCGCTGATTGAAGCCGGTCAGGCGGACGTCGGCCAGCGCCTCGTCGATCTTGCGCGCCGCTTCGGCCGCGGGCGTCTTCGCCATGCGCAACGGGAACGCGACGTTGCCCTGGACCGTCATGTGCGGGAACAGCGCGTAGCTCTGGAACACGGTGCGAACCGGGCGGGCCTCCGGGGGCTTGTCGGCCAGGTCCTCGCCGTCGAGGACGATCCGGCCGCCGTCCGGAAGATCGAAGCCGCCGATCATGCGCAGCAGCGTGGTCTTGCCGCAGCCGGACGGCCCGAGCAGGGTGAAGAACTCGCCGGACTCGATCCCGAGGCTGACGCCGTCGACGGCCACGAAGTCGCCGAAGCGGCGCGTAACGTTCTGTATTTCCAGGAGCGCCATCAGGCGGAGGCAAGGGTTCCCGACGAGCCCGGGATTGTACGGCATCGATCCAGTGGCCGTGCTTCGGCACCTTGCGCCGCGGGAAGCACGTCGCGCTCGGCCACACGTCTTATTCCGCGGCCGCATCGAGGGGAGCACGATCGGGGCACGCCGTTTGCATCCGTCCCGCCAAAGGGTCAGGTCGCGGCATTATGTCAATGTCATAGGTCGCGCGATGGAAACCGTTTCGATGCCCAAATCGTCTGCCAAGCCGGAAACGCTCAACGCTTCGTTCCTTGACCAGTTGCGGGAGCAGTCTGCGGCGTTGCGCGCGCGCGGCGAGGCCGCGCGCAAGCCCATGGAGGAGGCGATCAAGGACATCGATCGCATCCTGTGGCGCACGTTCCGCTGGCTCGACGAGGCGATGGGCCACCTCGAGGTGATCCGCCCGCAGATCAACCACGTATTCCATTTGGGCAACGTGCTTTCGATCGAGCGTCCGACGTTCGACCGTGGCTTCGTCTCGTTCCGCCGCCGCGCGCTCCTGGGTCTCGACGTGCTCGAGCACGTCGAGCTCTTCTACCGCGTGGAGGGCGACAAGCCGATCGTGCTGCGCCTCAACCCCTCGGCGTCGCACGATCTGGAGGAACGCTTGCGGGTGTCGACGCTGCCCTATCAGTACCAAACAGAGCAGGACGAACGGCGCGTGGTCCGCTACGGCCTGTTTCACGTCCAGCCCCACGTGTCCGCGTCCGTGCGCTTCGACGCCGACTACCCGCGTCAGATCGTTCAGGTCACCCTGCGCAATGTCGACCGCTTCGAATCGGTGTCGCTCGAATTCGGGCCCGAAAAGCTCACCGAGGCAGCCCTGGAAGACCTCGTCAAGCTGATGACGGGGCAGCCCAGCGCGTTCCTGCGGCGCGCCCCGCTCGCGCTCATCCGTGGGACGCGCGAGGATCCGGCGGAGACCCCGAAGAGCTCCTCGTCAGGTGGCGAGCCCGCCTGACCGCAGCAGCAACAGCGCAATGACGGCCAGCAGGACTGCGACTACCGCGAGCCAGCCGTTGCGCGTGCGCTGTGCCGCCGCGAGCGCGAGCAGCACCGCGTCCGAGGCAGGCGGAGGCGCGAGCAGCTTCTGGTGCAGCAGGCGCGGGATCTCGGGAAGCGCCGCCACGATGTACGGCGCCTCGGCGAGCAAGCGGCGCTGCAGCGCGGGCAGTCCGATCTGGTCGGTCATCCAGCGCTCGAGGAACGGTTTCGCGGTTACCCACAGGTCGAGGTCGGGGTCGAGCTGGCGGCCCAGTCCCTCGACCGCGAGCAACGTCTTCTGCAGGAGCGTGAGCTGCGGCTGGACCGCGACGTTGAACCGGCGCGACGCGCGGAACAGCGACACGAGAATCTTGCCGAGCGAGATCTCCTTCAGCGGACGATCGAAGATAGGCTCCAGCACCACGCGGATCTCGGCTTCGAGCTCGTCGACACGGGTGTCCGCCGGCACCCATCCGGACTCGATGTGCGCCGTCGCGACGCGATGGTAGTCGCGGCGAAAGAAGGCGAGGAAGTTCTGGGCGAGATAGCTCTTGTCCTTGTCGGACAGCGTGCCCATGATCCCGAAGTCGAGCGCGATGTACTTGCCGTGGTTCGCCGGATCGATGGCGACGAAGATGTTGCCCGGATGCATGTCGGCGTGGAAGTAGCCGTCGCGGAACACCTGCGTGAAGAAGATCTCCACGCCCGAGCGCGCGAGGCGCTTCAAATCGATGCCCGCCTGCACGAGCTCGTCGACGCGGCCGATCGGGATGCCGATCATGCGCTCCATCACGAGCACTTCCCGCGTCGTGTAGTCCCAGTACACCTCCGGCACCAGCAACAGCGGCGAGTGGCGGAAGTTGCGGCGCAGCTGCGAGCAGTTGGCGGCTTCGCGCGTGAGGTCGAGCTCGTCGCGGATCGTCTTCTCGAACTCCTTCACGACCTCGCGCGGCTTCAGGCGCCTCGCGTCGGCCGAGATGCGCTCGAGAGCGCTCGCCGCGGTGTCCATGAGCGCCAGGTCGTGGGCGATCACGTCGTCGATCCCGGGTCGCAGCACCTTCACGGCGACGGGCGTTCCGTTGGGGAGCTGCGCGAAATGCACCTGCGCCACCGATGCGCTCGCGGCGGGCTCGCGCTCGAACGTCGCGAAGATCTCCTCGACCGGCCGGCGGTAGCATCGGTCGAGGGTCGCCATCACCTCCTCGGCCGGGAACGGCGGGACGCTGTCCTGAAGCTTTGCGAGCTCGTCGGCGATGTCCTGCGGCAGGAGGTCGCGGCGCGTCGACAGCATCTGCCCGAACTTGACGAAGATCGGGCCCAGGGCCTCGAGCGCGAGGCGCAAGCGCACCGCGCGCGGCGTCGACAGGTCGCGCCAGAACAGCACGCGACGCGACCACGGCCGGAGGAATCGCACGCGCTCGTGCGACAGCAGGATGTCGTCGAGCCCGAAGCGCAGCGCCACCATCATGATGCGCAGGAAGCGCAGAACTTTCATGCGGCCATTGTAAGGGCGCCCCTCAAATAGGGACGTACCCCTATTACAAGGCCGGGCACATTTTCGTCAGAACACGAACTTGGGCTTGCGGTTGCGGCGTGGGCGCATTGAATGGCTCTCGAGAACTTCGGTGGGCTCGGCGATCTCGTCGCTGCGGATCGCCCGTATTCGCGGCACGGGCAGTGCCGCTGGCGCCGCTGTCTTGCGCTGCGGACGTTTACCGGCGCTCATTTGGGGGCAGCAGGAAATTGCGCGTACGGCCCGTTCGGCGTCTGACCGGGCGGCACGTACGCCGGCGCAGGGCCGCCTGCCGGCCCGAGGTAGCGCACGAAGCGATAGAACGCGCGCAGGTCTTGTTCGTGCATGTCGTGGAGCGCGAACCACGGCATCGGGGGACGCGTCTTGATCGCGCGCGCGGTCTTCACCCATTGGTCCTCGTTCATGCCTTGCATGTACATGCGCAGGTTCACGGCATATGTCGTGCCCCAGTCGCCCTTCCAGCCCAGGATGTCGCCTTGCAGCCAGTCCTTCTCGGGCACCTTGCCCCCGCTGGGCGCATAGCCCGCGGTATGGCAATCGTTGCAGCCCGCGATCTGCGCGATGTAGCGGCCGCGCGCGATGCTCTTGTCGTCGGCCTTGCCGGTCGTGGCCGCCGATGCATGGGCCATGGCGAACGCGAACGTCGCGAAGATGGCGCCGAGCAGGATGTTGCGTGCGATGGACATGTTGTTCTCTCCTTTCAATTCATGGTTTCTGCGTTATGCCGCTTGCGCGATCTCGCGGTCCCATGCGACGGCGAGCGCGCCGATCGCGGGATGCACGTCGTGCGACAGCACACGTGCAATATCGCCTCGGCTCTCCGATCCGGGCTTGCGTGCCAGGTCGAACCAGCGCGCAAGCGCGGCGCCGCGCTCTTGCGCGTACGCGACATAGGCCGCGCGCGTCAGCGCGAGCTGCACCAGCACCGCCTCGAACGGCGAGGGCTTCGACCGTGCGGCGAGCTTGCTCGGATGCGCCGTGATCGATGCGAGTTCCCGCGTCGCTTCCGCCAGCGTGCCCAGGCGATGAAGCGCTGCCGGATCCGTTTCTCCCAGCACGGCCACGAGCGCGTAATTCGCGAACGCGTCCTTGAGCCACGGAAGCGCGAACGCGGCGCGTGCCTGGTCGGCGATCACGCGCGCGAGCTCGTGCGCCATCAGCGCGTCGGCAAGCGCGCGCAGGTCGGGCGCGTCGCGATGAACGGGATGCGCGCCGTGCACGTTGCAGACGCTGCGAAGCGCTGTGGACGGCAAGTGGCTCGCAAGCTCGCGGCTCACGTCGTTCCACGCATCCGCGGGCTCGCTGCCGACGACGAGATGTGCGGCGGCGGTGAAATGCGGGATGCCGTAGGCTGCGACCTCGGCGTACCTCGGCCAGTCCTCGCGCGAGAGCACGAGCAGGCGGAACCGCGGCGTGAACCGCAGGAGCCTGCGCAGGTACCAGTACGCCTGCTCCGTGCGCCGCGCGAGATTGCCGGCCTCGGCCTGCGCACGGCGCTTGCCGCGACCGTGAAAGGGAACCACGGCAGCGGCACGAGCCCGCTCTGCGGCCATGCGAACGGCGTGTCCAGGGCGGCAACGAGTTGCGCGTCGGGGGTGCCCATGAAGTCTTCCGCGTTCATGGCTCAGTGACTCCGAACCTGGTACGTCGTGCTGTGGCCGGCCGCGTGCGAGGCGATCGTCGGACCGACCTTGATGAAGAGGCCGACCGCCGCCAGCACGGCCAGGATCCTGGCGGCGGCGATCAGAAGGCGAAAGTTCGTCATCGTGTGCTCCGTATTAAGGCGCCTCGGCAGGGACCGCCTCGGCACGGAGCGAATGATCGGATCGCGGGGCTTGCGGATGACTGACAAATCCGCAAGCTGGACCGACTGGTCACGCAACCTATTGTTTACAAGAGATTTACAACGACTGCCGGACGGCCTCCGTTTCGGCCGAAGGGGCTCGGCCGAGCACGATCGACAGGAGCTCGCGGCAGCGGCGGTAAGTCGTCAGCGCGCCGGCGGATTGCCCTCCTCGCGCTGGCAGACCATGAGGCGGCGGTAGACCGCCTCGGCGAGGTTGTCGACCTCGAGCGTGCGCTCGTAGAGCGAGCGGGCGCGCGGCCAATCGCGCGCGCGCTCGAGCGCGTCCCCCGCGGCGAGCACCGCGCGCACGAGCCTGGTCTGCAGGCGGTCGCGCGCGGCAGCGTCCACGGCACGGGCGCATCGAGCGCGAGGAACTGGCCGCGATACAGCGCGAGCGCGGCGTCGACGTGGCCGGCGTCGAGCGCCGCCTCGAACGCCCACATGTCGAGCCAGACGAGCTCGCCGATTGAGCGACAGCTTGCCGTCGGCGAGCAGCAGCGCGCCGTCGACGTCGAGCAGCTTGCGCAGCCGGTACAGGTTGCTGTCGAACGAGGTCTTGGCGTCGTCGCCCTCGGCGTCGGGCCACACGAGCCCGGTCAGCATCGTCGCGTCGACATTGCGGCCGCCGTGCGCGATCAGCGCCTTCAGGAGCTCGAGCGGCTTCTTTTGCGCCTTGCCCTTCGACACGAGCGGCTCGCCGTCCGGCGATCGAGAACTCGCCGAACGTGCGCAACGCGAGCGGCCACGGCCAGTCGGCGACGTCGGGACCCGGCGGCGCCAGCTTGCGCTCGCGGATCAGCGTGCGCACGTAGTCGGGCTCGATGCCCGCGGCGAGCGCGAGCGCGAGCAGCGGCGACAGCACCTCGGCGGCAAGCGCAGGAAGCCGTAGTAGCCCGACGCGCGGCACTGCGCGAGGAGGTCGCGCAGCTGCCGCGATCGCGCCGCGCGGTCGCCGTCCTGCAACGCGCGGTGCGCGCGCAACAGGCCGCGCGTGGAACTCGAAGTTGCGCCGGTCGACCCGGTGGCGAGCGAGATCGCCTCGTCGTAGAGCGCGACGCGTGCGTCGATCTCGCGCAGATGCACGCGGCACAGCGCGTGCGCGCACGAGGAAGTGCGGGATCTGCATCGCCGGCAGGCCGCTCGCGCGCCCGAGCTTCACCGCATCGGCGGCGGCTGCCGCGGCCTCGCGCGCGCGCCCCTGCAACAGCAGCACGCCCGCTTCCTGGTAGCGGAAATACGCGAGGTCCATCCGCCGCGACGGATTCAGCACCGCGCGCAGCTTGGCGAGCGCGGCCGCGGCGCCCGCGCATCGTCGCTCGACACGAGCGCCGTCACCTCGGCGTGGTAGATCTCGACCTGCACCCACTTCAGGCCGTGCGCGGCCGCGAACGCCTCGGTCTCCTTCATGATCTTCTGCGAGCGTCGCGTAGTGGCCGCGGATCTGCTCGTTGAACGCGCGGTGCACCTGCCACCACACGCGGTTGACCGCGGTGACCTGCGGGTCGGCGAGCCACGGCTCGACGCGCGCGATCAGCGCGTCGGCGCTGTCGCCCTTCGTCTTCCAGTTGTAGTAGTTGAACAGGATCGACGCGGCGTTGACGCGGTCGTTGACGCGGCACGTCGACGATGTCCGGCGCGTCGAGCAGCGCTCGACCTCGCGCGGCGTCGTCGATGCGCGGATTGCTCGGGCTGCCGGAACAGCAACGCGATGAGGAGCGCGCCGCGAATGCGCAGCGCGTCGCGCGGTGGACAGGTACGGCGGTCGGCGTGCAGAGCGTGCTCGAACACGTCGATCCAGCGGTCGAGCGGCGCGAAGTCCGCCCATTCGTAGTAGTGGCAATCGACCGCCGCGCGGCGACGATCAGCTGCCGGCGCACGTCGTTGCTCGCGACGAAGCCCTCGTAGGCGCGCTCGAGCAGCGCCTTGCGCGCGCGGGCTCGTCGTACATCACCGCGTAGGCTTCGCCGAGCGCCAGCCGCGGCTCCGCATCGCGGATCTCCGGCGGCATCGCGGCGAGCCAGTCGCACGAGCGTCTTGCGCGCGGCCTTCGGCGAGCAGCGAGCGCCCGGCGTGCAGCGTGAGGCCGACGAGCGCCGGCCACGCCTGCGCCTCGAGGTAGAGCGCGGCCGCGGCGTCGAAATCGCCGCGCGCGACGAGCTGGCCGGCGGCGCGATCGAGCGCCGCGCGCCGCTCCTCGGCGGCAGCCGCCGCCTGCCCTCGGCCGAGCAGGAACTCGCGGAACAGCGCGTGGAACTGGTACACCGGCTCGGTCGCCGATGCGGCGCCGGTCGGTGAACAGGTGCCGGCGATAGACGTAGTCGAGCACCAGCGGCGCTTCCGGGTTGCCGGACAGCGCCTCGCGCGTCGTCGGGCGACACCGACGGCAGCAGCGCCGCAAGCATCAGCACGCGCTGGTTCTCCGGGCGCGCGCGCCCGAAGATCTCGCCGGTGAAATACTGGAACACCGCTTCCTTGCCTTCGGGCAGCAGCGCTTCCGGCGCCACGCCGTCGTTGCGCGCGACGGTGCTCGCGCATCAGCACGATGCCCGCCGCCCAGCCGTCGCTCGCCGTATGGATCGCGCGCGCGACATCGGCGCGAGCTGCGCGTCGGACAGTGATCGCCTCCGTCTCGTCCGGCGGTGAAGCGCAACGCCTCCCACTCGATGCGCGTGATGCGCTGCTCGCCGACGAGCCGCGCCATCTCCGGCCGGCGGCGGCTCGCGCGAGAGGAACATGAGGTTGATGCCGTCGGGAATTTCGCGCAGCCCTTCGGCGAACGCGAAGCGCCACGCGGCGTCGGCCTTGGGCTCGTGGAAGTTGTCGACGACGAGCAGCGAGCCCGGCGGGAAACAGCGCGAAGAACTCGCGCAGGAAGCCGCCGCGTGAAGGCGGGCAGGTCGCCCGCGTACTCGGCGGTGAACACGCGGCAGCGCGGCGGCGTCCTGCGCGCGCGTCCCGGGAGCTCGGCGGCGGCCGCGCGCAGGTAGTGGAAGAACGTCGCGGGATCGGCGTCGCCGGGGTCGGCCTGGAACCAGACGCCCGGCAGCCTTGCGCGCCTCGATGTAGCTCGCGACGAGCGTCGACTTGCCGGCGCCCGGCGGACCCGGCGATCCAGACGATCGGGTGCGCGCGACGCTCGTCGAGCAGCTCGAACAGCCGCTCGCGCTTCTGGACGTTGTAGAGGCGCGGCCGGCTGAACTTGGCGAGCGTCGCGACGCGGCGGGGCTCGGCGCGGATGGCTCGCATCGCCGACGTCAGCGGATCGGGCCGCACGCGCGGCGCGAGCGCGTCGAGGCGCGCCGCGAGTGCGTCGACGCGCGCCGCGACGTCGCGACCTTGCTCGCCGAAGCGGCGCAGGTCGCTGCCGCGCGCGAGCAGGCGCGCTTCGTCGCGCGCGTAGCTGCCCACGCTGTCGCGCGAGCGCGCTGCGCCGCGTACTCGGGAAACGCCAGGAGCTCGCCGTCCGGCGTCGGCGATGCGCTGGCCGACGACGGGGCCGAGCGCGTTCGCGAACGTCTCCTCGACGAACCACGGCAGCGTCCGCGCGAGCTCCTTCAACGTGCCGCCGAGCGCGACGTCGCCGTCCTCGCGCGACGAACTCGTTCCAGCGCGCGGGATCGGCGAGGAACGACGGCACCGACAACGGCGACGATGCGCAGATCGCAGGTCGAGATCGGCAGCGTCGGACGGCGACGCGGCGTCGAGCGTGCCGCCGTCGTCGATGCGCCACGCCGCGCGGACAGCGGGCCGACCGCGAGCGTGAACACGCGGCCGGCGAACGGGGCGAGCTTCTCGCGCGCCCACGGCTGGTCCGCGAGCATCGCGGTTAGCGATGGCGCGCGGGCGCCTCGCGCGGCGTCAGGCCACTTCATTCGACTGCTGGATTCCGGCCAGCAGCCAGCCCGTCGAGCCGTTGACCGGCTTGACGAGGTTCCAGATCTCGTCGAACTCCTTCGGCAGCACCGTGCCGTCCTCGCGCAGCAGTCCCGTGAAGCGCACGCTGACCCAGTGCGATCGCCTTCGGTGGTCGACTTCGAGCACGTCGGCGTCGAGCGCATCACTTCCGTCGGGCATGTGCGCGCCGCGCTCGCGCGAGCTCGCTCGAGACTCGCGCGAACATCTCCGGCGTCATCACCTCGGCCAGCGCCGTGCGGTCGGCGGCGTCGTAGGCCGCCTGCAGCTTGCGGAACTGCCCCTTCGCCTGCTCGACGAACGGCGCCGGCTCGAACCCGGGCGGAATAGCGGTGCGCGGCGCGGCGGCTGCCGGCTGGGCGGTCGCGCCGCCGATGCACGGGCTCGAACGTCGCGAGCGGACGTGGGCGCGCCGCTGCGGCGCGATGCCCGGCGTCGCGCCGCAGCCCGGCGTATTGCATCGGCTGCGGCGCTGCGCTGCGGCGCGCGAGAAGCATCCGCACGAGGAAGAGCCGCCGACGACGAGCAGCGCGATCAGCAGGAAGCTGCCGAACGCCTTCGGACAGTCCCGAAGTGCGACATCAGCGCCGCGAGCCCGAGACCGGCGGCGAGACCGGCGATCGGGCCGAGCCAGCGCGACGTGCCGGACGCGGCCGGCGCGGCGCCGGCGTGGCCGGTGCGGCCTGCGGCGGGCCGCTGCCGGCGTCACGGGATTGGACGCGGCGCTGGGCGCGCGTGGGCGTGCGCGGGCGCGGGCGTGATCTGGCGCTGGGCGCCGAAGCTGCGGCCGCCGCCGAGGCGCTTGGCGTCGGCGACGTCGGCGCCGAGCCAAGCCGTGCAGCGCGAGCGACGACGGCGGCGAGTCGCGAGCGACTCGGTTCATGCGTCAGCCTCCTTGCCAGGTGCGTACGACCGCGATCACGTACGCACGCGCGGTCTCTAATATGGGGTCGATCGACCGCCGCGGCGATCAATACACGCGTCCGACGTGGAGGGCGACGACGCCCGCGGCATGAGGTTGTGGTATTCGACGTGTCGAAGCCCGCCTGTTCCATCATCGCCTTCAGCGTCTCCTGGTCCGGATGCACGCGGATCGATTCGGCGAGATAGCGATAGCTCGCCTCGTCGTTCGGCGACGAGCTTGCCGAGCCGCGGCAGCACGTTGAAGCTGTACCAGTCGTAGGCCGGGCGCGAGCGGCGCGGCGACGCGCGAGAACTCGAGCACGAGCGCGGCGCCGCCGGGCCGCAGCACGCGGCGCATCTCGGCGAGCGCCGGCTCCTTGTGCGTCACGTTGCGCAGGCCGAAGGCGATCGACACGCAGTCGAACGTCGCGGTCGCGAACGGCAGCGCCTCCGCGTTGCACTGCGCCGTCGGCAGCGCGAGGCCCGCGTCGAGCAGCTTGTCGCGGCCTGCGGCGAGCATCGCGCCGTTGATGTCGGTGTGCACGACGACGCCCGGTCGGGCCGACGCGCGTCGGCGAACAGCCGCGCGAGGTCGCCGGTGCCGCCGGCGAGGTCGAGCACGCGCTGGCCGGGCCGCACGGCGGCGACGTCGACCGCGAAGCGCTTCCACAGCCGGTGCAGCCCGCCCGACATCAGGTCGTTCATCACGTCGTAGCGTGCCGCGACCGAGTCGAACACGCCGCGCACGCGCCGCGTCTTCTCGTCGGGCGTGACCTGCTCGTAGCCGAAGTGTGTGCGTTCGTCCATCGCGTGCTGATCGCGTCAGGCGGCTCGCGGCTTGCGCCCGCGGCGGCCAGCCGGTCGAGATAGCGCTGCCAGAGCTCGTCCTGGCGCACGCCGAGATCGTGCAGGTACTCCCACGAATAGATGCCGGTGTCGTGGCCGTCGGAGAACGTCGGGCGGATCGCGTAGTGGCCGACCGGCTCGACTTCGGCGATCGTGACGTCGTGCTTGCCCGACCTGCAGCATCTCCTGGCCCGGGCCGTGGCCGCGCACCTCGGCCGACGGCGAATACACGCGCAGGAATTCGTACGGCAGCCGGAAGCGTCGCGCCGTCGTCGAACGCGATCTCGAGCACGCGCGAGCTTGGTGCAGCTTGATCGCGGTCGGGTCGGTGTCGACGACGTCAATGCGGGCACTAGCACAGGAACTGGCGCTGAGGCGTCAGCGCCATGCGTAGCCGACGCGAAGCCTCGGGCACGGCTTGAGCCTTGCGCCGTAGCGCCCCGACCGAGCGTCTCAGATGACGTTGTTCGTTTGCTGCTGCTCCGGGACGATGTCGAGGTTGCCGATGCCGGAGAACACGTTGCGGTTCTTCGCTTCCTTGCCGTGCAGCTTGATCTCGAGCCGCAGGTCGTTCAGCGAGTCGGCGTTGCGCAGCGCGTCCTCGTAGCTGATGAGGCCCGCCTCGTAGAGGTCGAACAGCGACTGGTCGAACGTCTGCATGCCGAGCTCGCGCGACTTCTTCATGATCTCCTTGATGCCGGACACGTCGCCCTTGAAGATCAGGTCGGAAATCAGCGGCGAGTTGAGCATCACCTCGACGGCCGGCACGCGGCCGCGGCCGTCGCGGCGCGGGATCAGCCGCTGCGCGACGAACGCGCGCATGTTGAGCGACAGGTCCATCAGCAGCTGCGCGCGCCGCTCTTCCGGGAAGAAGTTGATGATCCGGTCGAGCGCCTGGTTCGTGCTGTTCGCGTGCAGCGTGGCGAGGCACAGGTGGCCGGTTTCGGCGAACGCGATCGCGTAGTCCATCGTCTCGCGCTCGCGCACTTCGCCGATCAGGATGACGTCGGGCGCCTGGCGCAGCGTGTTCTTCAGCGCGATCTGCCAGCCTTCGGTAGTCGACGCCGACCTCGCGCTGCGTGATGATGCAGTTGCTGGTGCTCGTGGACGAACTCGATCGGGTCCTCGATCGTGATGATGTGGCCGTAGCTGTTCTCGTTGCGGTAGCCGAGCAGCGACGCCATCGACGTCGACTTGCCGGCGCCGGTCGCGCCGATGAACATCATGATGCCGCGCTTGGTCATGATGATGTCCTTCAGCACCGGCGGCAGGCCGAGGTCCTCGAACTTCGGGATGTCGGTGGTGATCGTGCGCAGCACCATGCCGACGCGGCCCTGCTGCACGAACGCGTTGCACGCGGAAGCGGCCGATGCCGGGCGGGCTGATCGCGAAGTTGCATTCCTTCGTGCGCTTCGAACTCCGCCGCCTGCTTGTCGTTCATCACGCTGCGCACGAGCTCGATCGTGTGCTGCGGCGACGAGCTGCGTCTTCGACACCGGCGTGATCTTGCCGTCGACCTTGATCGCCGGCGGGAAGCCCGCGGTGATGAAGAGGTCGGAGCCGTTCTGCTTGACCAGCAGGTCGAGCAGCTCGTGGATGAATTTGGTGGCGCGTTCGCGTTCCATGCGGGTCTCCCGGTGCGCATCAGCGCCCATGAACAGGTCTTTGTTGACGGCGCGGTTGCGCGCTTCGGCGACGTTGATCATGTTGCGGCGGACGAGCTCGACCAGGCACTGGTCGAGCGTCTGCATGCCGACCGACTGCGTCGTCTGGATCGCCGAGTACATCTGCGCGACCTTGTTCTCGCGGATCAGGTTGCGGATGGCCGGCGTGCCGATCATGATCTCGTGCGCGGCGATGCGGCCCTGGCCGTCCTTGGTCTTGAGCAGCGTCTGCGAGATCACCGACACGAGCGATTCGGACAGCATCGCGCGGACCATGTCCTTTTCCGCGGCCGGGAAACACGTCGATGATCCGGTCGATGGTCTTGGCGGCCGAGCTCGTGTGCAGCGTGCCGAACACGAGGTGGCCCGTCTCGGCGGCGGTCAGCGCGAGGCGGATCGTCTCGAGGTCGCGCATTTCGCCGACCAGGATGTAGTCCGGGTCCTCGCGCAGCGCGCTGCGCAGCGCGTTGGGGAACGACAGCGTGTGCGGCCCGACCTCGCGCTGGTTGATCAGGCACTTCTTCGACTCGTGCAGGAACTCGATCGGGTCCTCGATCGTGAGGATGTGGCCGTACTCGTTCTCGTTGACGTGGTTGACCATCGCCGCGAGCGTGGTCGACTTGCCCGAGCCGGTCGGGCCGGTGCACAGGATGAGGCCGCGCGGCCGGTTGGTCATCTCGGCGAAGACCTTCGGCGCGTTGAGCTCCTCGAGCGACAGCACCTTCGACGGAATGGTCCGGAACGCCGCCGCGGCGCCGCGCTGCTGCACGAACGCGTTGACGCGAAAGCGCGCGAGGTTGGGAACCGCGAAGCTGAAGTCGCACTCGAGGTTTTCCTCGTACATCTTGCGCTGCGCGTCGCTCATGATGTCGTACACCATGGCGTGCACGTCCTCGTGCTCCATCGGCGGCAGGTTGATGCGCCGGATGTCGCCGTGGACGCGGATCATCGGCGGCAGGCCCGCCGACAGGTGCAGGTCGGAGGCCTTGTTCTTGACCGCGAAGGCGAGAAGCTCGGTGATGTCCATCTATAATCCCTTGGACGGCGGTGACCTGTGACCTGTTGTAGCACGCAAGTCGCGTGCCAACGCGACGACCGCGCCGAGTCGATCGATTATGAGCCACTACGAGAAGGCGTGGCAAGCCGTGCAGCGGCGCATCGAGGTGGCCGCGCGCGCCGCGGGCGGGCGCCCGGATCGGTGCGCCTGCTCGCGGTGTCCAAGACGTTTCCGGCCGAGGCGGTGCGCGCGGTGTACGCGCTGGGCCAGCGCGCGTTCGGCGAGAACTACGTGCAGGAAGGCTGCCGCGAAAGCGGGAGTCGCTGCGCGGACCTTCCGGACCTCGAGTGGCACCTGATCGGCCCGCTGCAGAGCAACAAGACGCGCGCTGGCCGCCGCGACGTTCGACTGGGTCGAGAGCGTGGACCGGCTGAAGATCGCGGAGCGGCTGTCGGCGCAGCGGCCGCCGGATGCGCCGGCCGCTCAACGTCTGCATTCAGGTCAACGTCAGCGGCGAAGCGTCGAAAGAGCGGCGTCGCGCCCGGCGAAGCGCTCGCGCTGGCGCAGGCGGTGGCGGCGCTGCCGCGGCTGCGGCTGCGCGGCATCATGGGCATCCCGGCGCCGACGCCAGACGTCGCGCGGCAACGCGCGCAGTTTCGCGCGCTGCGCGCGTGCTTCGAGCGCTGCCGCGACGCGGGCCTCGCCGTCGACACGCTGTCGATGGGCATGTCGGCCGATCTCGAGGCGGCGATCGCCGAAGGCGCGACCGAGGTGCGCGTCGGCACCGCGATCTTCGGGGCGAGGACGTGAGAAGGTGAGGAGTCAGACGCGCAGCGCCGGCGCACAGCGCCGACTTCGACTCGTCATCCGCTCGCCTCACACCGCAGCAGAACGACAATGAACGTGCCTTCATCGGCGGCGGCAACATGGCGACCGCGCTCATCGGCGGCCTGGTCGGCGCCGGCGCCGACGCGCGCGAATTCCGCGTCGTCGAGCCCTTGGCCGCGCAGCACGCGACAAGCTGGTCGCGCGCTTTCCCGGCGTCGGCATCTTCGGCGAGGCGACGGCGGGCGCGGTCGACGGCGCCGACCTCGTCGTGATCGCGGTCAAGCCGCAGCAGATGCACGAGGCCGCGCGGCGCTCGCGCCGCACGTCGCGGCGTGGCCGGTCGTGCTGTCGATCGCCGCCGGCATCCGCATCGACGACCTGTCGCGCTGGCTCGGCGGCTATCGCGCGCATCGTGCGCGCGATGCCCAACACGCCGGCGCTGGTCGGCGCGGGCATCAGCGGCGTCTTCGCGCCGAGCGCGTCGACGCGGCCGGTCGCGCGCTGGCCGGCCGCGTGCTCGAAGCCGCGGGCGAGGTCGTGTGGGTCGACCGCGAGGACGATGCTCGACGCGGTCACCGGCGTGTCGCGGCAGCGGCCCGGCGTACGTGTTCTACTTCCTCGAAGGCGCTGGAGCAGGCGGCGCGCGAGCTGGGCTTCTCGGCCGCCGACGCGCGCAAGCTCGCCTACGCGACGTTCGCCGGCGCGATCGCGCTCGCGCAGGCGCCGACGACGACGCCGGCCACGCTGCGCGCGCACGTGACGTCGAAGGGCGGCACGACCGAGCGCGCGCTCGCGATGCTGGAGGCCGACGGCGTCAAGGCGAAGTTCGTCGCGGCGGTGAAGGCCGCGGCGGCCGCGCGAGCGAGCTCGGCGACGAGTTCGGGCGAGTAGGTCTGACGTGCTGAGAGTAAGCATTAATAGAGTCACGACCCAACGATCCATGGCGATCAGGCGATCAGCTACCTGCTCGACGTCGTCTTCGGGCTCTTCACGTACGCGCTGCTGCTGCGCTTCGTGATGCAGTTGCTGCGCGCGCCGTTCCGCAATCCGGTCGGCCAGGCGGTGATCGCGCTCACCGACTGGATCGTGAAGCCGCTGCGCCGCGTGCTGCCCGGCTGCAAGGGCATCGACTGGGCGTCGCTGTTCGCGACCTACCTGTTCCAGTTCCTGTGGCTGCTCGCGTACTCGCTGGTGTTCGGCGGCTTCGAGCTTCTCGGGCGACGGCGTCCCGTTCCTGCTGGTGGCCGCGCTGATCGCGCTGTTCAAGGCCGTGCTGTGGCTGCTGATCGTCGTCGTCTGTGCAGGCGATCCTGTCGTGGGTCGCGCCCGACGGCCCGCTGTCGGGGCTGCTCAACGCGCTGACGTTCCCGCGCACCAGAAGTTGTTGACCCCGCGCGCGACGAAGCCCGAGACGCCCTTCGCCGGGTCGTTCAGTTTCGCTGCCGCGTCGACGATCTCGGCGAAATTCCTGGGATAGGCGACGTTCTTCGCGTCGAACAACTCCTTGTTGTAATACAGCACCCACGGATCGATGTTGAACGGCAGGCTGTCGATACTTCCGTCCGGCTGCGTCGCCCAGTTCATGCCGCCCGTGGAGAAGTCGGCGAGCGCAAGCCCCGGCTCGCGGAGCGACTTGTCGGCGATCAGCGGCCGCACGTCGACCAGCCAGCGGCTCTTGCCGAGCAGCCGCCCCTGCACGTGATACGCATACTCCATCACGTCGAACGTCGTATTGCCCGAGTTGAATTCGATCACCACGCGTTGGCGTTGCTGCTGCTCGGGAATCGGCTCCGAGCCCACCGTGATGCCGGTGAGATCCTCGAACTCCTTGTGAGCCGGGTCAGCAGATCACCGCGCGGGCTCTTGACGTGAAACACTTCGATCTTCTCGCCCTTGAAGCGCTTCCAGTCGAACGGCGGTTGCGCAGCGACATCGAAGACAGCGGTGCCGGGCAGCGCACCCAGCGCTGCAGCACCCGCGCCGGCTTGCAGGATCCGGCGACGGATCGAATCGGGATGATCGTCTTGAGCGGTCATGGGCATCCTCCGTTAAATTTCACCGCGCATCTGGTGGACGAATTTTACCGTTCAGGTATTCGTGCAGGCCGTCCTCGGCGCCTTCCCTCCGAAGCAGCTCTGCTTTACTCCGCCGAACGGCGCTCGGGCAGCGCAACCACGGTAGTGTTGACGCCGATGGCCCCGGCTTGCAGCGTCGACGTACGCCATGGTCCCTCCCCCTGCCTCTGTAGCTCGGAGCAGGCCGGAAGGATGCGATTGTCTTCGAAACTTGTCAATAATCTTGTTGACTATTGATCGTCACAACTTGCCCCGCTCCTGCGCAACCTGCTGCTCCGCCGCCACGTACGATCGGTTCCAAGTCGGCGTTAACATGACCTCGCTCATGCACACGTGCGCCGGCAGGCACGCGATGTAGCGCACGAGGTCCGCGACGTCTTCCGGGCGCAGCAGGCGTGCCAGTTCCTCATCGCTCCAGGAAGCCCTGCGCGTCTTCAGGATCTCGGTCGCCGTCTCGCCGGGATTGACGATGCTCGACCTGATGCCATTGCCGAACTCCTCGCGGTTGATGGCATGGCTCATGGCAACCAGGGCGGTCTTGGCCGCGGTGTACCCCACGCCGCTGGGGCCGTCCCACACGCGGCCTGCGCGCGATCCAATGTCGATGAACAGTCCCGCTTGTCGGGCACGCATCAATGGCAGCGCCGCCGTCACCACGTAAAAGGCACTGTTGAGATTGGTTCGAAGCAACGCGTCGATGCTCTCGGGCGTGAGCTCGGACCACGCGCGCCGAGGGATATTGATGCCCGCATTGTTCACGACGACGTCGACACGATCGAGCCGGTTGCGGATCTCCGTCGCGATCTCCTGAATCCGCATCGCGTCCGTCACGTCACCAGCTTGCACGATCGCCTTCTCGCCAATCTGCCGTCCGGTTTCCTCCAAGGGTTCGCGACGGCGACCGGTCAGGACCACGATGGCGCCCTCCGCCGCCAATGCGAGGGCCGACGCACGCCCAATTCCGCTTCCCGCCCCGGTCACCCACGCGATTTTTCCGAGGAGCCTCTTACGCGCGTCCATAGCGTGTGCCTTGGTCCCAGTGAAATCGGGTTCGGAACAAACCGGCGAGATCGCGGCCCGCCTTGGCGCTCGTCGAGATCTTCACGAGAGAGGAAGGTCGCG
>CAVPRK010000017.1:0-54318 GCA_963707815.1 uncultured beta proteobacterium | reverse complement strand
GTTCCGGCGGGAAGTAAGCTTCAAGCAGCAGCCGCTCATCGGCCGGCGAGAAGCTGCCATTGGCGGCGAGGTTCGCGAGGTCGAACATCGCAGTACCGAAGCCGCCGTATTCCCAATCGATCAGCCAGAGACGCTTGCCGTCGTCGATGAAGTTGCCGGGGAGCAGATCGTGGTGGCCGAAGACGATAGGCAGCGGCATCTGCTGTGCCTCGAGCGCGTCGGCAAGCGCCACATAACGCGACAGCTCGCTGTCGCTGTCGCCGCCGGCGGTCTGCAGCGTCCGTGCGTAGTCGCGGATGACGTGAAAGACCCAGAACGCGTTGGCGGCCCCGCGAGGTGGCGCGCCAGCTCGCCGTGGCATGTCGCAAGGAGCGGGACGATGCGCGCGATGTTCGCCCGCATGTCAGCTTCCGCGAGGGTCGTGCCGTCGATATGCCGAATGACCATGACGCCCGGCTCCGCATAGACCAATTCGGGCGACAGGCCCGCCGCATGCGCAGCGATGCTGGCTGCTCGCTCGCGATCGCGGAAGACGTGGTGGGCCGGAATGTCGCCGCCGCACCGCGCGACATAGCGCTGCTGCTCCCGTCATCGACGACGAAGGCCGTGTTGGAAAGCCCTCCGTGCAGCGGTTCGAGCTTCACCTTGCCGCGCCAGCATGGCAGCGCGGTGATTCGTGCTTCGAGATCGACCGTTGTCATCCGTGTGAAAGCGGTTCGGCGGTGTCAATATAGACGTTTCGCGGACAAGATCCTTCGGCTGTCGTAGCGCGTCCTACATTAGCTGTGGATCTTGACAGCGACCGCCGAGCAAGAGACATCACCACGCGTACTAAAACTCCAGCCGATACAATCGCACCAACAGGTCAGGCTCAGAGGCACGTTTCTTGACGTTGAACAGGTCCGCGGCATCTGGCGGCGTCACCTCCGTTGTGCGCCATAAGGACGGCTTGTCCGCGAGAGCCCGCCTGAATTCGTCCGTCACCCAGATCTGGCCGGGCAAAACGTGGGGCTCGACTCGCGTCGCACACAAAATTGCAGTTCCGCCAACCAACACGGGCGGCGTATCGCCGACACTGGGCTCCATGTGCACCTCGCCGTAATGCAGAGCCATGCGCAGACGTGGCTGGCCAGTCACTTGGTAAACCTCGTCGGCAATGTGGCGAGCGGTCTGCGCGATTGCGATTGGATCGTCATGAACGATCAACAATGAGTCGCCTGCCTCGGTCTCCGCGATCAATGCCCGGCCGGCCCACCGTCTGACGGCACTTTCGAGGGCTTCACGGACCGGGCCTTCGTTGCCGGTGCGCATAAGCCCGCCGAAGCCAACGACGTCACCTTTGAGCACGCAAAACGTGTGCACGCTCGTAGCCCTCGGGACACGATCTGTCTCGCGCCACGGCCGGTCGTATCCGACGATATTCACGCGGTCGACGCGCTGAAGGTAGGCAGGATTCACGCGTCCAATCACATCGGATAAAACCGGATGAAGCATGTAGTGCGTCGCTGGGGGAAGGGCTCCGTCCGGCTCCAGAGTGGCTTCGCCGGGCCGCAGGAAACGCTGGGCCCATTCGCCTCGGATTCGGTCGTGATGCACGTAGCCCAGAAGGCCCACCCGGTACAGAGCACTGAAAACGTGCTTCTCCTCGCCTCCGGTTGCAAGGCTATGCTCCAGAAACAGTCTTTCCACGTCTTCGCGTGTGAGGACGTTTCCCGGCAAGATGCGCAGGAGCTGATCGAGTTCGAGATCCCCGATGTGCGGCGCAATCTCGGCGAGGTACTCGTGGGCGATCTCGGTCGCCGCGAGGTGGACGACCTCTTTCACCCGGAGCTCGCTTCGCCGCTCGTCCGGACGAAGCGCGGCAAGCCGCTCGCCAATGGTCATCAAGTCGCGCGGCCTCAGCAGAGTATGCCGGCAGATGTACTCGAACGAGTCCTCCTCTTCGCGAGTGTAGGTATCTCTCAGCGTCCCGCGTCCGAGAAAAGCCGCGAGCGGGTCGGCACGCGATCGTTCAGGATCTGTCATCAGCTCTCGCTTCACGAGCCGGACGTTGTTGACGAAGATTTCGCGCAGGCTCTGGCGTGAGTACGCAATGTCGATAGCACTGCCACGATACTGCTGGGACATGACAGTCGTCGTTGCGAGCCGCGCGTACGCTTCCTTGCGTACTGCGGCGAACACCTTTACGTGATGATTGATTCGTCGAAGCTGATACGCGACCTCAACAAGGCCAAGTTGTGCGAAGTGCCACACATTCGGTGATAGCTCGCCGGTGACGCTCGGATGGTTGGCGAGGCCCTCTACGTGTTTGTTGAAGTACTCGTCCACACCGTCGATGAAGAGAGCCACGGGCGAAGTGACCCGACGTAGACGCGGTACGAGATGACCATCCGTGTCCGTGCTGCAGCGTTGCAAATCTCGCGGCGTGAAGTCGAGGAGGCGCACGAAATGGTCAATCACTCCGTGAAGCTGCTCATCCGCGACCAACCGGCCGAGCGCAGCGCCGACCTTGAGGTCGCTCACCGCACCAATGTGCTTCAGCGTGGCAAGAGAGATCGCCGTCAGCCACATTTTCGACCAGGGAAGGGGCGAGACTACGAACAACGCCAACTGTTCGCGGCTGAAGACCTTGTCACCGATGGGTTTGTCGAGAAGCACCGAGGCCGGCAGGCAAACGGCCCGCCCTTCTCGCTGATAAAAGATTCGCTTCGCCTTGAGGAGGAGCGTCTTGCCGAACCCTTTAGTTCCAATGACGATGAACTTGTCATCCCGGTCGGACCGTAGAAATCCTTCAATCTCCGGAGTGCGGTGGAGAAGCGAGTCGTCGAAGTCCTCCGGCACCCGAATGTCGTCGGCGTCTACGGTCCATGCACGCATGTAACCCCCGCGGAAGGCTATAGGATAGCGAACGTCACATGAAAGCAGAAGCAGGATCCGACGCGAATGACACGGTGTGCAAAGCTAAGCATACGAACCAGACGTAGACCCTCTTCGTCGGCGTAGGGCAACGTGCCTACCAAGCCGGCGTGAATTAACTCAACTTCGCTAACAATTCTCGTGCGTCGCGCAGATCCACGCTGTCGCATTGAATTGACCATTTGCCGAGCGCCGCCGACAGCAAGGCTTTGGCTTCGTCTTTCCGGAATTGGTGCTGTAGGTCTCGTGCAAGCGCCGCGCTGGCGCGCAGCTCAAAGGCTTTCGCCTGCTGTTCGCGTGCAATGGCGATGGCCTTGCGCAGGCATGCTTCGGCCTGCTCAGGCGTCGAGCCCTGGAGTTGCAACAACTGGCCGCGGAGCCGGTAGAGCTCCGACTCGGCCCAGTGCTCGCCGTTGCGTTCGGCGGCGCTGAAACCCTCATCGATTACCGTGCGGGCCTCATCGATGTGGCCGAGCGCAAGATGCGCGTTCGCGAGATTGACCAGAATCAGCGTCAACAACAATTCGGAACCTGCCGCGCGAAGCGCCGCCAGGCTCGCTTGCATGAGCTCGATGCCTTCCTGTGTGTTGTCGAGCAAGACCAGATTGGCCCCCTGGAACGCGGAGACCACTGCATGGAAGTATGTGAATCCTTGCTCGGCACACAGTGCCAGCACTGCGGGAAGCTCGCTGTCGGATCCGCGCGGCTCTCTGCGAAAGACGTAAACGAACCCCACCGCCAGCCATTCGCACGTGCCAGCAGAAACGGTTGGGTCGCGTCGCGCACGAAGGCGAGGCCCTCGTGGGCTTTGGCAAGGGCTTCGTCGGGATGCCCGAGAACCCATCGCGCCATGCGCCAGCCAACCGAGCGCCGCGGCCTTGGCATCCTGGCCGTAGAGCAGTCGATGCATCTGTCGAACATCGTCACCGTAAAGCTCGACAGCTGCCTCGAGTTCGACGCATCCGGAGACGAAGTCACCCCCAACGCAGCGCGTGATACCGAGCAGGTAGTGGGCCTCGATCAGGGCATCGTCGTCGTTGGACTGCTTCGCAAGAGCGAGACATTGCTCCGCGATCTCGCGCGCTTTGCGCTGGTCCCCGCGTACGAAGTGGAAAGCGCCCACGCCCCATAGGGCCCGAAACTGACTGGGGGTGTCGCCGATCTGCCGCGACAATTCGCCGGCGCGACTGAATGCCTGCGCCGTCTCGAGAGCACCCCAGCCCCGGAGCGGTATCAGCGAGTAGCCCAATTCCACCTGCAAGGCGAGCTCCAACTGAGCCCGTCGGCGCTCATCCGGCAGCGATTCCAGCACACGCAGCCCGCTCGAGTAGTGCGCGATCGCCTCGGCATACGAGGCGCGGCGGAAAGCGTACTGTCCCGCCTTCTGCCACCAGGACACGGCGGCGTCCGCAGTCCCCGGCACGCGTATGGTGTAGAGCGACGACTTCGGGTTGCGCCTCCGCTTCGCTCCGGAACTGATCAAGAAGCACCTTGGCGATGCGTCCGTGAAATTGCTGTCGGCGGCTCTTGAGCAGCGAATGGTAAGCGGCTTCCTGAATCAGGGCATGCTTGAAGGTGTAGACAGCCTCCGATCCTGTGCCTCGCTGATGCAGGAATTCAGCACGGACCAATTGGTCGAGTGAGGCCTGCAGCGACAAATCGTCGAAGGCCGAAACTTCCTGCAACAACGCGTACGAGAACTCCCGACCGAGCGTTGCGCAGAGCTGCGCCAGTGGCTTCACCGTGGCCAGTCTGTCCAGACGCGCCGCCAAGGAGTCCTGCAGCGTGGTCGGAATGGCAAGCGGAGGAAGCGGACCCGTGAGCGCGTATCGACCCTCCCTCGCTTGGATCAGGTCCGATTCGAGCAGCATCTTCGTGAGCTCCTCAACGAACAGCGGCACTCCATCCGTCCTGGAGACGATTTCGTCCGCGACCTCGGCCGGAAGCGGCTTTCCGCCCGCGAGCTGATCAATCATCTGCTCGGTCTCGCTGCGTGAGAGCCGCGAGAGCATCAAGGGTGTCACGTAGGACTGCGTTGGCCAGGAAGGCTCGAATCCCGGACGCGCGGTCAGCAGCATGAACAATGGAACCGTCGGCACCTGGTCGATGAGCACCGCAAGCAATTGCTTCGATGTCGGATCGATCCAGTGCAAGTCTTCTACCACCATCGTCAGCGGATTCTCTCTGGCAAAGCTCACGACGATCATCGCCAATAGCTGAAGCGTTCGCTGTTTCTGGAGCTCGGGACTCATCGGCGGCAGGGCATAGCGACCGGAGGCGGGAAGCGAAAGCAGCGAGGCCAGCAACGGCAACGCCTCACCGGATGGCAGTCGATGGCGCGCGCAGAATGCGTCGAGCTTTTCGAGCTTGGCTTCGTTCCCATCGGCTCCGGCTCCAGGCGAGGACCGTAGGAAGCAATGCGACGACCGGATACAGCGGACTATTGGCGTAGTTCGCCGAGCAACGGAACTCGAGATGAGCGTGAGGTTCGTCCCCCAACTGCGAGACCAGGGCTTGCACCAAGTGGGACTTGCCGATTCCGGCGTCGCCCGACACAAGGACCACCCGACCACGACCTTCGCAGACTTGCTTCCAAGTGTCGTGAAGGAGGCCCAGTTCCTGCACGCGACCGACCAACGGCCGCGCTTCGACATTGTCTTGCGGAAGCGCGGGCGGACGTTTGCTCGAATCATGCGCGGTGAAGCGACGCCGAGATCGTTCTTCGCCCACGACCTGCCAAGAGACCACCGGCTCGGTGAAGCCTTTCAGCGTCAGCGCGCCGAGGTCGCGATACTCGAACAAGCTCCCGGCGAGCCGCTTGGTGCTGTCTGCGATAACAATGGTGTCGGGTTCTGCGACCGCCTGAAGTCGCGCCGCGAGGTTCGGCGTGTCCCCGAGCGCGGTCTGCTCCCGCGCTGCGCCAACGTTTACGATATCGCCGACGACCACCAGACCGGTCGCAATACCGATCCGCACACTCAGGCGCTCTGCCCCAACGTGGAGTTTTGCGACGTTCGAGACGAGCGCAAGTGCGCCGCGGACAGCGCGCGCGGCATTGTCTTCAAATGCGTGCGGATAACCGAAGAAAATGAGGGCGCCATCGCCCATGTAACGGGAGACATGACCACCGAAGTGAGCAACGGTATCGGCGACGCAGGTGTAGAAGGCGGCGATGACATCTCGCAATTCCTCCGGGTCGAGCCGCGAAGACAACGACGTCGATCCAACCAGATCGCAGAAGAGTACGGTCAGCTGTCGTCGTTCGACGGAAGGAAGAAGATACGGGTCCGCAGCCGGACTAGGCTGCGCATGCGCGAGCGCAACGCTATCGCGTCGCGCGGCTACGAGCCTTACACCACATTCGGCACAGAAGGCTGCCTGAGCAAGGTTGGTAAACCCGCAGGCATCGCAGACCGATGGTGCCGCTGCGCCGCATTCGATGCAGAACTTCGCGCCTCCGGGCAGCGTTGCTTGGCAACTTTGACACTGCATCGCCACTGGCAAGCCCGCAAGAACGGCGACCGATTCGAAAGAGCGCTAATCATACGCGCCAACCCATCATTTCAGGCTCTCCGATTGCGCCTGACCAGCACGATCTCCGGTGCGATCTCAGGTCATGCACCAACGAATCGCGACAGCATCCGGCCATCTCCGGAAGTTCGAGATTTCAAGCGATAGCCGACGTTCAGCTTGTGCCCGGCGGATGCCGACGAAAAGCCAGCGCTAGTGGTATGAGCAGAGCCAGACTGGCCCAGAGTATCAGCAGCAGCATGGCGATGACATGAGGGTTGTTGAGGTTATGGGCGGCAATGACAAATGCCGCTCCCATGCTGCCTTGGCCGCAACACATCGCCAACAAGCGTCGTTGGTCCGCGTCGGGACCGCCCAACCACCAGCCTGCGCCCACGGCCAGAGGCAGGTAAAGCAATAGAACCAGCGAGCCGCCGCCATTCAAGACCACGTCCTTGATGGCGTCCAAGTAGACGATCGGCAAGAGAATGAAACAACTCAGAACCGCGCTGATATTACCCAACCAAGCGAGGATAGGCCGCAGACGCCCTGCCAGCGCAGGCCACTGCGCCTTAAGCAGCAGACCCAGCACCAGGGGCAGCAGCACCGTCAGCATTAGAGTGCGTGCGATTGGAATTGGACTGACGCTAACGCCCGGCAGCAAGAGGGGCAGAACCAGAGGCTGGTACACCATTGTGAGGCTCGTCAGCAGAACAAGCAGCCCCACAGCCTTGGCCTGATCACCCCGCGCAAACTCGTTGAGGCGAAGCAGCACGGGACTGCCCGGTGCCGTGGCGACAAGAAGCAGGGCCGCTTGCAATGGCGCCGCCACCTGCAACCACCAACCCAGGGCCAGGGCCGTACCAGGCAACACCACAAAGTTGGCGCATAACGCTATGGCCAGCCAGCGGCGCTGTTGCAACGCGACGAGGACCTGCCGCACGGACACAAGCAAGCCCACACTGAACAAGGTGCTCAGCACGAAGACCAGGACCAGCGCCTGGCTGGCGACCTCCAAATACATGTCGTGTCTCGGAACAGGGAGAAGTGAATCCGCCTACGGTCTCACGCGTGATTCAGTTGGACACTTGAGTGTCCGTCGGGACTTCGGTGTGCGGGCCCATTTACAGAGAACGGTGTGCAAGCGAAACCCAGCGAGACCTGAAGTTACTCATATGGGACGTACCGGGAGATAGTTTGCTGTCCGCTTCTCTCGCGCACGACCGACTGCAACGGTCCTTAGCCGTCTCTCGATCTCGATCCGCTTGATGAGTCCTTGCCAAGCTCCGGCACCCGCCTCGCCCCATACGCTACAAGTGCCGCGCACAGCACGACCAAGTAAAGTGCGACGGTCAAAGAGCTCGCCGTCGCGATGCTCCCGATCACCGGCGGCCCCACAATGAACCCGCTGTAACCGATCGTGGTCACGGATGCGATCGCTGCGGCGCGACTGACGCCGGGCACGCGCGTGGCGGCGTTGAACAGGATCGGCGCAATCGGCGCGAGACCGGCCCCGACGAGGGCAAGCCCGACAAACGCGACCCACGCGTTCGCCGAGATCAGCACGAGCGCCATTGCGACGGCCGCGACCGCGGCGCTGCAGCAAAGCAACGTGTGGTCCGAGAAGCGGGTGCGCAGCGCGTCGCCTACGAAGCGCGCGAGGCCATCGATGCGGTAAAAGTGGCGTAACCGAGTGCCGCGCGCGCCTGCGGCATGCCGATTTCCTCCTTGAGGTAGAGCACGCTCCAGTCGTACAGGACGCCTTCCGCCGTCATACCCGCGAAGATCAGCACGCCGATCAGGAGCAGCACGCCTCGCGGCCATGCGAAGTGCGCCATGTCTTCGTCCTGCGCCGCGCTCGCATGGGTATCGAGCATGGCGCGCGACACCACGAGCGCGAGGACGGCCAGGCTCGCTCCAACCGCGACCAGCTGCAACCGCGGCTTCACCTGCATGTCGAGGAGCGCGAACGTCAACGCCGCGCCCGCCATCGCGCCGACGCTGAACATACCGTGCAGGTTGCTCATGATCGGGCGTCCGCCGAGTCCTTCGAGCACCGACCCTTCCGTGTTGATCGCGACGTCGAACAGGCTCATGGAGGCGCCGAACACCAGCATGGCCGCGAGCAGCGCGGCGAAGCCCGGATACTCGAGTGCGAAGCCGAGCGATACGCCCATGCACGCGCCGAACAGCGCGATGGTGTTGCGCGCACCGAGTCGCGCGATCACGCGGCCTGCGACGAACAGCGCCAGCACGGTGCCGAGCGCTACCGCGAAGAGAACGACCGACAGCGCTGCTTCGCCCAGCGCGTACCGCGCACTGACGGATGGAATGTGGGTTCCCCAGGTGCCGACGACGAAGCCGAGCACGAGGAATTGAAAGCGCGTGGCACGGCGCGCACGCGACAGTCGGCGACGCTCCTCCATGCCTATCGAGGCTCGCGTGGCCGTCGATCCCGCTGCCTTTCCTCCCACGCCCGCAGCTCTTTCCGATATCGGGCGACCGCGTCGCCATATCGATCGAAGACGCAAGGGTCGCAGCCCTTGCCGCAACACTCGGCGGGATGGGGCTCCACGGGCGGGGTGGGTCGTGGGTCGTCGTCCTGTTCCGTCATGGGATCTTCGCCTACGTACGCGCCGTGGTGCCGGTTAAGGAAATCTTAGGATTCGCTTACGGATCATTTACGAACGCGCATCCGGCCGTCCAACGACAATTCGATCCACTGAATCCCGCGATTGTCGCGGGAGCGAACGAGAGGATCGAACATGGAACGTGCCCGCCACAACATCTACGCAATGATCCACAAGGCGCTCCGCCTCGCGATGACGGAGACGCTGCCCGCCGTCGGCCGGCTCGACGCCTCCGACCCGCAGGAGGTGAGCGAAGCGATCGTCCGGGTCCGCGACCTCCTGCGCTTCTGCAAGGCGCATGTCGCCAACGAGGAGACCTTCATCCATCCGGCGATCGAGGCGCGCCGCTCCGGCACCAGCGCGCGCGTCGCGTCCGAGCACATCGAGCATCTCGCGTCGATTGCCTCGCTCGATCGCGCCGTCGAATCGCTCGCTCGCGCACCCAGTGCGTCGCGGGATGCCGCAGCGTTCGCGCTGTACGCGGAGCTCGGCCGCTTCGTCGGCGAGAACTTCGTGCACATGTACGAGGAAGAGACCGTGCACAACCGCGCGCTGTGGGACGCCTACACCGACGAGGAGCTCCTTGCGCTGGAAAGGGCGATCAAGGCGCATCACACGCCAGAGGAGATGACGTTCGTGCTGCGCTGGATGCTTCCGGCGATGACGCCCGCCGAGCGTGCGGGCCTGGTGGCGGGACTGCGCAAGGTGGCGCCGCCGCAGGTCGTGGAGAGCGTGGTTGCGCTCGCCAAGGCGCACGTCGACACGCAATGCGTTCAACAAGCTGTCCCTGGCGCTCGCGGCCTGACGGAATCGCGCAATGCCGCACTTCGACGAAGCGTGCGCGGTCGGATCAGCGTACGGCACCCGCCACCTCGACCATGTCGACCGGTTGCCTCACGCAAAAGCGGAAGCGGCCGCGTCCGGTCTTCTCGATCGCGAGGTGCGGCGCGCGCTCGGCCAGCCTGCGCGACAGCAGGATGAGGCGCGCTTCGAGGTTGTCGGAGAGATCGGGCAGGCGGATGCGACGGGTCGAGGCGCAGCTCGCGATTGGTGAACTCGGTGCGTCCGCTCGCTCTGTAATCGCGCAGCAGCTTCCAGAAGATCGCGCCCGCCACGCCCTTGATCAGGTAGTCGTCGCCGAGGAACACGCTGTCGTCCGCCGCGTAGTGGCGCACCGTCACCGCGGCGCCTTGCAACGGCGGCGGCGCCGTCGCGCGGCGGCGCGGCTTCCTGCGCGGCGTCGGCAAGCTCCTGCATGCTGCGCATCGTCGGGCCGAGCAGCGCGGCCACCGCGACGAGCGCGTCCTCGTCGTCGAATCCGAAGCGGCGGTCGAGCACGTCCTCGACGTAGAGCACGGCCGACAGCGCGCTGCCCACTACGATCGGCACCGCGAGCTGGCTGCGCGAATCCGGCAAGCCCGGCATGGGAATCTCCGTCTCCAGCACGCCCGCCATGCCGTCAGCCGCGGCGCTGTCGCGGATCGCGCGGCCGTAGCCCCACTCGTAGGCGCGATGCATGATGCGGATCGGCGTCGTCTCGCGCGCGGCGACGCCGATGACGCCTTCGCCGAACGCGATCTCCGAGCCCACGCCGGACGCGTCGTAGCCCGCGGCTCGCGACCGTGTAGAGCTTCTGCGCGCGCGCGTCGGCGATCAGGATCATCGCGTGGCGGATGCCGAGCGCGTCGTCGAGTGCCGCCAGCGCTTCGTCGAGCGAGATTCGACAGGTCGGCGCATCCCGCGATGCGCTGCGCGATCGCGCGCACGCGCGGCCAGGTGGTGCCGCTGCGGCGCGGTGCCGGGCAGCGAGTGCCCGGGCACCTGCTCGACCGCGAGCACGCGGTAGACGTCGGCGCCCTGCAGCTTGAACACGCCCGCCATGCCCGTGTGCGACGCGATGCCGGCGAGGTGCGCCTTCATCCGCTCGAACAGCGGGCCGCCGGTCTCGACGCGCACGTACTCGAGCGCGAGGCGATAGCGCGCGAACGATTCCGGGTCGATCACGAGCGCCGCTGCGCGCCGCGTCGCGAGTACGTTCTGCCGCGTCTTGTTGAAGAACTGGTACGACAGCGCCACGTGCTGCGTGGTCGACGTAATACACCTGCGACACGTACGAGACGTTCGGCACGCCGTCGGGCGCGCAGGTCGCGACCGTCGCGGGAATGGCACCGTCGAGCGCGGTTCGAATCGAGTCGACCGAGTGGATCATCGCGCGGCGGGCAGCGGGCTGCCGGCCTTGGGGCCGGGCGTCTGCTCGAATGCGGCGTGCGGCGTGAAGTCGATCGCGACCAGGTCGTCCTCGCGGAACTGGAACATCGCGCACGCCTGCTCGGCCGTGTGTCCCATGATGCCGATCTCGCGCGCGAAGGCGTCGACGTAGTCCGCGACGATCGCGGCTTCGTCCGGCGTCGCGTTGCGAACGCGCGCGTCGTCCGCCTTGAGCTGCAGCGTTCGATGGGTCGTCGGGCGACTGAACACGACGGCGATGCGGCCGCTGGCGCGAAGATCCGCGACGAGCTGCAGCGCCTGGCTCAGCGGCGTGAAGATCGACACCGCGCGACGGTCGTCCGAGACGCGGCAGCCCGATGCGCGCGCGATCGACGGGCACCAGCGCATCATCGCGCGACGCCGCGACGATCGAGATCCCAGTCTGGATGAACGCGGCGTTGTCCTCGTCGAGGATTGGTGCGGACATGACCACGAATGGTAGCAGCCCCGATCCACGCCGATTCCGGCTACTTTGCCTTCGCGTTCTTCACTGCCGCGTTCCAGCGCGCCGTTTCCGCGGTGACGAACGCGCGCGCCTCGTCGGGCGAGCTGCCGACGACCGTCGTGTTGCCGCTTACGAGCTTTTCCTTGACGTCGGGCTCGGCCAGCGCTGCCTTGACCGCGCGATTGAGCTTGTCGACGATGTCCTGCGGCAATCCCTTCGGCCCGACGATCTCGTACCACAACGTGAGCTGGAAGTCCGGATAGCCCGATTCGGAGATGGTCGGTACATTGGGCACGAGCGCCGAGCGTTGCAAAGACGTGATGCCGAGCGGCTTCAGCTTACCGGTCTGGATGTTACCGCCTGCGCCTTGCACGCTGAGGAACAGCGCCTGCACCTGTCCTGCGAGCACGTCCATGAGCGCGGGGTTGATGCCCTTGTACGGTACGTGGATCATCTTGATGCCGGCTTGCGAGCTGAAGGTCTCCATCGCCAGATGGACCGCGCTCCCTTCGCCCGAGGAGCCGTAGGTGGCGATGCCCGGCTTCGCCTTCGCCATCGTCACGAATTCGGCCAGCGTATTCGCCGGCACGTGGGCGCCGACGAGAAACAGCACCGGCTGCGTTCCCATGAGCGTCACGTGCGTGAAGTCGCGCAGCGGATCGTATCCCGGTTTCTGGTTGGCCGCGGGATCGCTCGCATACGCGTCCGCCATGCCGACGTTCCACACGAGCGTGTCGCTCGTGTGCAGCAGCAACGTGTAGCCGTCTGGGGCCGCGCGTGCGACGAGCTCGCTGCCGATGCCGCCGCTCGCGCCCGGCTTGTTCTCGACGATAACCGGCTGGCCGAGCGACTTCGTGAGCTTGTCGGCGATGATGCGCCCGAACACGTCGGTGAATCCCGCCGGCGCCCACGGCACGATGAGCTTGATGGGCTGCGCGGGCCAGTCGGCGGCGCGCGCACCCAGCGAGCGCGAGCGCGAAAGCGCCGAGCGACGAGAAGGCGAAGGATCGTGTGCACCTTGGGCATGGGAGTCTCCTTGGGCGTGCGATGCGTTAACGAACGAGTTCGGTCACTTCGAGCGTGGCGGGATCGACGCGCACGCCGTAATCGCGCAGCGCGGCTTGCGATGTGACGAAACCGAGGCGCACGTCGCGCGCGACCGCCGACGGATCGCGACGCATCGGATCGCCGTAGCCGCCTCCGCCCGGCGTGTAGTGCGTGACGGTGTCGCCTTCGCGCAACGGCTCGACGTCGCCGATCGCGTGATCGGAGGCGATGCTCGCCGGCGAGCGATTCGTTGATGATCCATCGGCCGCCGTCGCCGGGCTTGCCGCCCGCGACGCCTTGCGGAAGCGAGACCGACTTCTGCGACGTGTGCTGCAGCTCGGGAGAGTCGCCGAGGATGCGATACGTCAACCGCTGCCCGACGCCGCCGCGGAAGGTGCCGGCTCCGCCGGAATCCACGCGCATCTCGCGCCGGATGTAGAGGACGGGCGATTCCATCTCGATCGCCTCCGTCGGCGGAATGTGGCAATTGGTCACGTGGCATGCGACGACTTCGATGCCGTCGGCGCGCGACGTCGCACCGATGCCGCCCGGTACTGACTTCGCCGAATACGGTGCGCCGCTGCGTATCCGGATGCGTGACGATGGTGTAGTTGTAGAGGCAGCCGCAGGAGTCACCCATCACGCGGTCGGGCACCGCCTGCGCGAGCGCGCCCATCACGAGATCGACGATCGAGTGGCAGACGATCATGCGCTGGTACACGGCGGCGGGGCTGCGCGCATTCACGAGCGTCCCCGGTGGCGCGACGATCGTGATCGGCCGCTTGCACCCCTCGGTGCTCGGGATCGACGCGTCGGTCACGCAGCGCATCGCATAGTAGACGGCCGCGTGCGTCGTGGCGAGCGGGCTGTTGACGGGTCCCTTCACTTGCGCATCGGTACCTGTGAAGTCGAGCGTAACGCTGTCGCCGGACTTGGTGAGCGCGAGACGAAGCCAGTACGGGCCGCCCTTTGCGCCGTCGTCGAGAATGGGCTCCTCGTGCGTGTAGGTGCCGTCCGGAATCAGCACGAGCGCTTCGCGCGTGCGCCGCTCCGAGTAATCGATGAGCTCGCGGAAACAGGCGCGCATCGTGTCGCTGCCGTACTTTCGGAACAGCTGGAGCACGTCGTCGGCCGCGACCTTGACGCTCGAGATCTGCGACATGAGGTCGTTCTCGAGCATCTCGCGCGTGCGGGTGTTGGTCAGGATGATGTCGAGCACCTTGCCGTCGAGCTCACCCTCTTCGATGATCTTGAGCGGCGGGATGCGCAGGCCCTCCTGGTAGATCTCCGTGCCCCATCCGCGCGTGCCCATGTTCATGCCGCCGATGTCGAAGTGGTGGACCATGAGGCCGGAGAACGCGACCAGCTCGCCTTCGTGAAAGAGGGGATGGAAGGCGAGGTAGTCGTTGGTGTGCGTGGCAGCGAGCGAGCCGTCGCCTGCGTACGGATCGTTGGTGACGATCACGTCGCCAGGCTTCCACGCTTCCAGCGGGAAGTAGTGCGCGAGGATCGTCTTGAGGCACACGCCCACGGTATTGAGCTGGATGGGCGGACCGGCTTCCTCCGCCAGCAGCTGGCCCTGCGCGTCGAAGATCGACGCCGAGCAGTCTTCCATCTCCTTCACGATGAACGAGTTGGCGGAGCGGATCATGCGGCGCGTGATCCGCTGCGCGATGGCCTTGAGACCGTTGCGGACGATCTCGAGGGTGACGGGATCGACTCTGCTCATGCCGTCTCCTTGCTCATGTTGCGTGGCGGCGTCGATTGCGCGACGGCTTCCCGCACCAGATGCGCGTTGCGGCGCGCGTCGATGCGTGCTTGCCAGCCCGTGGGGAGGAAGAGGGTGCTGCCGCGGTACTCGACGATCGACGGCCCGGCGATGCCTTGCTCCGGCGCGAGGTCGTCGAAGCGATAGACCGGCGCGTCCACGCGCGCTCCCGGCTCGACCAGCAGGCTGCGCGCGGCAACGGGCTTTGCGGATACGCCTTGCGCGCCGACCGGCCAATGCGCATGACGCGTACGCCCCACGGCGGTGACGCGTGCGTTCACGAGCTGCACCTCGCGGCCGCTGAGCTGGTAGCCGTAGATGCGGCGATGCTGGTCATTGAAGCGCAGGACGAGCTCGCCGAAGCCCCGCGCGAGATCGTCGTCGGAGACGGGGATCGTGAGCTCGTAGTTCTGCCCCTGGTAGCGCAAGTCGGCGGCGAGCGTGCATTCGCGGTCTATTGCGGGCACGCCGTCCGAGGCGAGCGCGGCGTCGGCTTCCCCGACGAGCTCCACGTAGATCGCCCGGACACGCGGCAGGAAGTCGGCCGTCAATCGATGCAGCAGCGTGCGCGCGAGATCGTGACGCACGTCGGCGCACAGGAGCCCCATCGCCGAGAGGTTGCCCGGTGCAGGCGGCACGAGCACGTTGCCGATCGACAAGGCTTCGGCAAGGCGCACCGCATGCAACGGGCCCGCGCCGCCGAACGCGACGAGCGTGAAGTCGCGCGGGTCGAGGCCGCGCTCGACCGAGACGAGCCGGATCGCGTCGGCCATGTGCGCTTCCGCGATGGCGATGATGCCGAACGCCGCGGCTTCGGTCGTCATGCCGAGCGGCTCGGCGACCCTGGTGCGAATGGCATCGGTCGCGCGCGCGAGGTCCAGCGAGCGCGCACCGCCGAGGAAGTACGACGCATTGAGACGGCCGAGCACGAGGTTGGCATCGGTGACGGTCGGTTGCCCGCCGCCTTGCGCGTAGCACGCGGGTCCGGGCACGGAGCCCGCGCTGTGCGGTCCGACCCGCAGCCCGAAGCCACCTTCGACCCACGCAATCGACCCGCCGCCTGCGCCGATGGTCACCATGTCGAGCGTCGGGACGAGCAGGGGATGCGGTCCGATGCGGCTGCGATTGGTGAGCAACGGTGCGCCGTCGGCGATGAGCGAGACGTCGGCACTCGTTCCCCCCATGTCGAGTGTGATGAGGTTGCGCACGCCGCACTCGTTGCCGAGCGCGGTGGCGCCGACCATGCCGCCCATCACGCCGGAGTGCACGACGGCCGTCGGCGACTGCGACGCCGACGCGAAGGTCGACACGCCGCCGTTGCCTTGCATGATGTAGGCGGGGGCGTCGATGCCGCGTTGCGCAAGCTTCTCGCCGAGGCCCGAAAGATGCCGCGCGATCGGCCCGCGAATGAACGCGTTCACGCACGTCGTGCTCGTGCGCTCGAACTCGCGGAACTCGCGCACGACGTCCGAGGACAACGACACGTCGAGCGACGGGAATTCTTCCTTCGCGATGGCGGCGACGCGCCGCTCGTGCGCGGGATTGGCGTACGCATGCAGGAAACAGACCGCGACGCTCGTCACACCCGCGTCGGCGAGCGCGTGCAAGGCGGCGCGCGCGGAGGCTTCGTCGAGCGGCGTCAGCACGTCGCCCCGATGGTCGATGCGCTCGACCACGTCATGGCGCAGGTTGCGCGGCACGAGCGGGCGCGCCGGACGCCAGTGGATGTCGTAGACGTCGGGCTTGCGCGACGCGCGGCCGATCTCGAGCACGTCGCGGAAGCCAGCAGTGGCCAGGAGGCCGATGCCTCCTTCCTTGCCTTCCACGAAGAGGTTCGTGACGTACGTGCTTGCGTAGACGAAACGGCCGATCTCCTCCACCGTTACGCCCGCCTCGGCGAGCAGCGCATCCACGCCTGCGAGGATGCCGATGTTGAGATCCTCTGGAGTGCTCGGCACCTTGAGCGTCGCGAGCCTGCCGTTGCCGGCAAGCACCAGGTCCGTGTGGGTGCCGCCGGTGTCGACTCCGATGGCATAGGGCTTGTGTGTCATGTCGTTCATCACATCACCTCAAAAGCGTGTGGCGCGGAAGGGTGCCGGATCGATGGGGGGCGACGCGCCCGTGACGATGGACGCCACGAGCTCCGCCGTCATCGGTGCGCCGGTGAGCCCCGTGTGGCCATGCCCGAAGGCATATACGACGTTGCGCGCGCGCGACGCGCGGCCGACCACGGGCAGGCTGTCCGGCGTCGATGGCCGGCTGCCCATCCAGAACTGCGCGCCCGCGCCGTCGAGCGCGGGATACATGCGCTTCGCGTGCGCAAGGAGCGAACGCGCGCGGCGCTCGTCCATCGGAGCGTCGGGCCCCGCGAACTCTACGGTTCCCGAGATGCGCACGCCGTGCTCCATCGGCGTCAATCCGAACATGTGATCGCGATTGCTGATCTTGATCCGCGGACGCACGCCCGGGTTCGGCAGCATGACGTGGTAGCCGCGCTCGGCCTCGAGCGGAATGCGGTCGCCCAGTGCGGAAGCGAATGCGCGCGAGCGAATCCCCGCAGCGACGACGAGGGTGTCGGCTTTGATCCGGGTCGCGTCCTCGCAGTGGACGGCAGACGCGTTGCCGTCGCCGAACTCGAAGCGCGCGACCTTGCGCCGCTCTACCTTGCCGCCCGCTTCGCCGAACAGGTTCACGAGCGTCCGCACGAGACGCAGCGGATTGACGGTATGCCCGTTGTCCGGAAAGAAGAGGCCGCGCGTGAAGCCGTCCGCGAGATTGGGATCCATCTCGCGGATCTCGTTAGCGTCGAGCGCGCGCGTGACGACGCCATGCTGTTCGCGCAACGAGCGCGCCAGTGTTTCGGTCGGCGAAGCGCTGCTCGATCGCCACACATAGATTTGGCCGGTCGTTTCGATCAGGCCGTCGGCATGGATGCCGAGAAGCTCGGCGTATCGATCCAGGCTCGGCGCGTGCAAGGCGCGCAATGCGGCGGACGACGCGTGCACGCGGTCGATGCGCCCTGCGCGAATCCAGCGCACGAGCCACGGCGCGGCTGCGGGCACGCGCCGCCAACGCACCACGAGCGGTCCTTCGGGATCCGCGAACCAGCGCGGCACGCGCTTCAGCATCCCGGGCAGCGATGCAGGCACGCAAAAGTCCGGGCTGATCGCGCCGCCGTTGCCGTACGAGCACCCCATCCCGGGCTCGTCGGCATCGACGAGCGTGACCGCGAGCCCGCGGCGTTGCAGGACGAGAGCGGTGGCGGCGCCGATGATGCCGGCGCCGATGACCGCGACGCGATGCCGTTGTGTCATGCAGTTCCGCCGATCGCGCGGCTCAGCTCCTGCGCTGCGGCGACCACGCGCGGCACGATGCGATTGCGCGCCGCGTCGAAGCGCGACGTCGGTGCGATGATGGCAAGTCCTGCAACGGTGCGGTCCGTCGCGGTCACCGGTGCCGCCGCGCCGGACGTTCCCGCCACGTGGCTGTCGGCGATCGTCACGTAGCCCTGCTCGCGCGCGAGGGCGAGCGCACGGCGCAGCGCGCGCTCGCCGATCACCGGGCGGCCTGCGGCGCGCGTGAGATCGTGATGACGAATGTAGTCGTCCAACGCCTCGGCGGAAAGCGATGCGAGCAGGACCTGGCCGATCGAGGTGGAGTGCGCGGGTCGCAGCGACGTGAGCTCGACGTCGTAGCGCAACGGGTTGGCGCTCACCGCTTTCGCGACGTAACGAACTTCAAAAGAGGGCGTAGCAACACCCAGGAAAGCCGACTCCCCGGTATCGGCCACCAGCCTTTCCATGATGGGATGCGCGGCACGCACGAGCATCCCCGTGACGCCGCCGACCCAGCCGCTCCCGCGATAGCCGTCGGTGAGGCGATAGCCGTCGCCCGACGATTCGACATACCCGCGCACGGCGAGCGTGCCGAGGAGCCCGGAGGCGCTGCTCTTCGGGATGGCGAGCGTGCGCGCGAGCTGGTTGACGCGAATGCCTTGCGGCATTCCCGCCAGGAGCTCCAGCACATCGAGGATGCGGCCGGCCGACTTGACCTCTTGTGTTCGCATGTATGAACACTGTTTCTGCTTATGGACAATCTACCATCATCTCCGACGATGGGAAACCATCCAGATCCTCTCGCCGAGGTGTTGCGGTTGACCGCGGTCAAGGCGGGAGGGGTGCGCTCCTGCCATCCTCGGGCCATGGCAACTGCTACGTTAACCGCCGACCTCCTGCGCCGATACGATCGCGCCGGACCGCGCTATACGTCATACCCGGCGGCCCCGCACTTCTCCACGGCGTTCGACGAGCGCGCCTTTCGCGAGGCCGCGCGCGAGACCAACGGCGACCCGATCCCGCGGCCGCTCTCGCTGTACGTGCACGTGCCGTTCTGCACGAGCCCCTGCTTCTACTGCGGGTGCAACCGCATCATCACGCGCGACAAGTCGCGCGCGGGACCGTATCTCGCCTCGCTGTACCGCGAGATCGACCTGGCGGCGGGGATGTTCGACCGCGACCGCGAGGTTGTGCAGCTCCACTTCGGCGGCGGAACGCCCAACTTCCTCTCGCCCGCCGAGCTGCGCGACGTCGTCGAGACGCTGCGCCGCCACTTTCGATTCAGCGAAAGCAACGAACGCGACCTGTCGATCGAGCTCGATCCGCGCACCATAGACGCAGCGGGCGTGCGCGAACTCGCCGACATCGGGTTCAACCGCGCGAGCCTCGGCGTGCAGGACTTCGACCCTGCGGTGCAGGCGGCGGTCAACCGCATCCAGTCCGTGGAACAAACCGTCGAAGTCATCGAAGCGTGCCGGCGGCACGGCATGCGCTCGGTGAACGTGGACCTCATCTACGGGTTGCCTAAGCAATCGCTCGACGGCTTCGGTGCGACGCTCGACACGGTAGTCGCCTCGCGGCCGGATCGCCTCGCCGTCTACGGCTACGCGCACCTGCCGCGACTGTTCGTCGCGCAGCGGCGCATCGCGACGGCCGCGTTGCCGCCGCCCGAGCGCAAGCTCGAGCTCCTGATGCTTGCCATCGACAGGCTCACCGCCGCCGGATACGTCTACATCGGCATGGATCACTTCGCCTTGCCGGGCGACGAGCTTGCGATTGCGCGCGAGGCGGGCACCTTGCATCGAAACTTCATGGGTTACACGACGCACGCGGAAAGCGATCTCGTCGGCTTCGGCGTCAGCGCGATCAGCCACGTGGGTCCGACCTTCAGCCAGAATGCGCGCGACCTCGCGGCATGGCAAGCCGCCATCGGCGACGGCCGCCTTCCGATCAGCCGCGGCATGCGCATGAGCGGCGACGATGTCGTGCGTGCGGACGTGATCCAGCGGATCATGTGCAACGGCGAGGTTCCTGTGCGCGAGGTCGAGCGCCGCCACGGCATCGTCTTCGCCGCGTATTTCCGCAACGCGCTGCAGGCGCTCGGCCCCATGGCGCAGGACGGTCTCGTGCACGTCGGAAACGACCGGATCGCCGTGAGCTCGCAAGGGCGCCTGCTCTTGCGTAACATCGCGATGTGCTTCGATGCCTACCTCGACCGCCCGGCAACCGCTCCCGTCCAGTTCTCCCGCGCCATCTGATACGCGGGGTGGTTCGGTGACGCGGCCCGTTTTCCCGCGAGGCGACGAGCGAACGTCCGCCGACGACGGCGACAATCTCAACTTCTGCTCGACGTGCGCGTTCTCGCAGGCGTGTCTCGCGCAGGGCATGAACAAGAGCGACCTTGGGCAGCTGCACGTGCTGGTGGAGCACTTCGGGCCCTACCACGCGGGCGATTACATCTTTCGCAAGGGCGACCGATTCGACGCCATCGCCGCGGTGCGCGGCGGTTCCGTCAAGACCTGCGTGACCGACCTCGACGGGCGAGAGCGGGTGCTGGGCTTCCACTTTCCCGGTGAAGTCATCGGGCTCGACGGCATCGACGGCGAGCGCTATCCGTGCGATGCGGTGGCGCTCGACACGGTCGCGCTGTGCCGGTTCTCATTTCCGCGCATGGCCGATCTCGCCATGCGCCTCCCGCTGTTGCAGCAGCACCTCTTTCGCTTGCTGAGCCGCGACATTCATACGGCAACGCGCCTCGGCGGCGACTGGTCCGCGGATACGCGTATCGCGGCGTTCCTCGTGGACATCGGCCGCCGCCTCGCGTCGCGCGGCTTTTCCGCCCGGCGGTTCGAGCTCACGATGGCGCGCACGGACATCGCGAATTACCTGCGCCTCGCGCCGGAGACCGTGAGCCGCGTGCTCCGCCGTTTCCAGGAAAGCAACTTCGTGAACGTCGATCGCCGGGAGATCGAGCTGCTCGACATCAAGCGCCTCGAATCGCTCGCGGCGCCCGCGCTCGCAACCTGACACCCGCTTGACCTGCGTCAGCGCGCGATGCGCGCGCGGGCGGTGAACATGACGCCATACCTCGTCATGGAGTCCCGCATGAATACCACCCGCAGACTGTGGCTCGGCCTCGGTGCCTTGCTCGTCGCAAGCTTCGCCGTTCTCCTGTGGATGGGACGCGACATGGACCGGCTGTCGCCGCCGATGCCGTCTCGAGTCGTCACGAAGTCCGGCCACGTGGTCTACACGCGCGAAGACGTCGAGCGCGGTCGCCAGGTGTGGCAGAGCATCGGCGGGCAGCAACAGGGATCGATCTGGGGCCACGGCGCGCTGGTGGCGCCCGACTGGTCCGCCGATTGGCTGCATCGCGAAACGCTCGCGATGCTCGACTTGCTGTCGCGTGCCGCGTCGGGCGAGCCGTACGATCGGCTGTCCGACGGCGAGAAGGCGCGCCTGGCCGCGGACGTCAAGCCGCTGCTGCGCGCGAACACTTACGACGAAGCGCGCGACGAGATCGTGGTCACCGACCGGCGCGCGCAGGCGATCGCGCAGGTCGCTGCGCATTACGACAGCCTGTTCTCCAACGACCCGGCGACGGGTGCGCTACGGGAGTCGTACGCCATCCGCAACAATGCCGTTCCCGACGCTGCGCATCGCCGTGCGCTGGGAGCTTTTTTCTTCTGGACGTCCTGGGCCGCCGTGACCGAGCGCCCGGGGTACGCGCAAACCTACACCAACAACTGGCCGTACGAGCCGCTCGTGGGCAACACGCCCACGTCGAGCGCGTTCATGTGGTCGATGTTCAGCGTGCTGTTCATGATCGGCGGCATCGGCCTTCTCGCGTGGCATTACGCGGTGTGGCACGGCAGGGAGGCGCACGCGACACCACCCGCTCGCGATCCACTCGCAGGGCTCGTCATCACACCGTCGATGCGCGCCACCGCGAAATATTTCTGGTTGGTCGTCGCACTTTTCCTTGTGCAGATCCTGCTCGGGGCCACCACCGCGCACTACCAGGTCGAGGGGCAAAGCGCGTATGGACTTCCCGCTCGCGGACTATCCTCCCCTACAGCCTCACGCGCAGCTGGCACACGCAGCTCGCGGTGCTTTGGATCGCGACCGCGTGGCTCGGTACCGGACTCTTCATCGGCCCCGCGATCTCGGGTCACGAGCCCAGGTTCCAGCGTCTCGGCGTCAACTTCCTCTTCATCTGCCTTGTCGTGATCGTCGTGGGTGCGTTCGCGGGACAGTGGCTCGCCGTGATGCAGAAGCTCGGCCTCGCCAGCAACTTCTGGTTCGGGCACCAGGGGTGGGAATACGTCGACATCGGCCGCTTCTGGCAGATCTTCCTGTTCATCGGCCTCATCCTCTGGCTCGTCCTCGTCGGGCGCGCGTTGTGGCCCGCACTTGCCAGGCGCGACGACACGTCGTCGATCGTCGGCCTCATGTTCCTGTCGACGGTCGCGATCGGGCTCCTCTATGGCGCGGGCCTCATGTGGCGCGAGCACACGCACCTGTCGATGGTCGAGTACTGGCGCTGGTGGGTCGTTCACCTGTGGGTCGAAGGCTTCTTCGAGGTGTTCGCGACCGCGGTGATCAGCTTCCTGCTCGTGAAGCTGGGCCTCGTGCGCGCACGGACGGCCACGGTGAACGTGCTGTTCGCGACCATCGTGTACATGGCGGGCGGCGTGCTCGGCATGTTCCACCACCTGTACTTCGCCGGCACCACGACGCCGATCGTCGCGCTCGGCGCGAGCTTCTCCGCGCTCGAGGTCGTGCCGCTCGCACTGATCGGCCTCGAGGCCTATGACACGTACAAGCACAGCCGGGCGACGCCCTGGATGGCACGCTACCGCTGGCCCATCGTGTTCTTCCTCGCGGTGAGCTTCTGGAACCTGGTCGGCGCGGGCCTCTTCGGCTTCCTCATCAACACGCCGCTCGCGCTCTACTACATGCAAGGGCTGAACCTGACGCCGCTGCACGGCCACACGGCGCTCTTCGGCGTGTACGGCATGCTGGGCCTCGGCCTCATGCTGTTCTGCCTGCGCGCGCTCAAGCCCGATGCGGTGTGGAACGAGCGGCTGCTGTCCGGGTCGTTCTGGGCGATGAACGTGGGTCTCTCGCTCATGGCGCTGCTCACGCTATTGCCGGTCGGCGTCCTGCAGCTCGACGCGGCGCTTACGCACGGGTACTGGTACGCGCGCTCGGCGGAGTTCCTCGGCCAGCCGTTGATCCAGACCCTCGTGTGGATGCGCGTTCCCGGCGACACGATATTCAGCGTGGGGGCGATCATGATCGCGTGGTTCGTGCTGCGGCTGTGGATCGCGCCGCGTCGCGCTGCGGCAGCCGCTCCGGGCATGGCGTAAGTCGGCGATGCTCGCGTACTACGCCTTCGTCAAGTCGGTGCACATCGCGGCCGTCTCGGTGAGCGGTGCCGTGTTCCTCATGCGCGCATTGCTCGTGCAGGCGGGACGGGAGGGCTGGGCACAGGTGGCGCCGGTTCGCTTCGCGAGCTACGCCATCGACACGGTCCTGCTGACCGCCGCGCTGATGCTCGTCGCGATGCTGCCGAGCGCTGTGTTCTCCAATCACTGGCTCGCCGTCAAAGGAACGCTGGTCGTCGCGTACATCGTGCTGGGCGTGTTCGCGATGCGGCGCGCGGCGACTCGCCGGGCGCGCGCCGTCTTCCTCGCCGCCGCCGTTGTCGCGTATGCGCTCGTGATCGGCGTCGCGCTTTCGCATCACCCGTTGGGCTGGCTCGCCTGATGCAAGAACTCATAGGAGAAATGAACATGTCACGAATGCTCGCCGCGCTGCTCGTGGGCGGCGCTCTTCTAGTGTCGGCCTGCGATAAACCGGTGCCGCCCGCCACACCCGACAAGTTGTCGCAGACCGGCGGATCGAAACACGGCGACTTCGGGCCCCCGCAGGGCGAGCCCGTCAAGGCGGTGCTCACGAGCCCGCCGAACGTGCCGCCGCCGACCAATCGCACGAAACCCGCGAAAGTGATCGTCGAGCTCGAAGTGATCGAGAAGGAGCTGCCGATCTCCGAGGGCGTCACGTACACGTTCTGGACTTTCGGCGGCACCGTGCCCGGCAGCTTCATACGCGTGCGTCAGGGCGACACCGTGGAGTTCCATCTCAAGAACGCGCCCGACTCCAAGATGCCGCACAACATCGACCTGCACGGCGTCACGGGTCCGGGCGGCGGCGCGGCGTCGAGCTTCACCGCGCCCGGCCATGCATCGCGCTTCACGTTCAAGGCATTGAACGCGGGGCTGTACGTCTATCACTGCGCGACAGCGCCCGTCGGCATGCACGTCGCCAACGGGATGTACGGCCTCATCCTGATCGAGCCGCCGCAGGGCTTGCCCAAGGTCGATCGCGAGTATTACGTGATGCAGGGCGACTTCTACACCGTCGGCAAGTACCGCGAGAAGGGCCATCAATCGTTCGCGATGGAAAAGGCGATCGACGAGAATCCGACGTACGTCCTCTTCAACGGCAGCGAAGGCGCGCTCACGGGCGATCGCGCGATGGCCGCGAAGACCGGTGAAACCGTGCGCCTGTACGTCGGCAACGGCGGGCCCAACCTGGTTTCGAGCTTCCACGTCATCGGCGAGATCTTCGACAAGGTCTGGTACGAAGGCGGCACGCACTTCCAGGAGAACGTGCAGACCACGCTGATTCCCGCGGGCGGCGCCGCCATGATGGACTTCCACGTCGAGGTGCCCGGCAGCTACGTCATCGTCGACCACAGCATCTTCCGCGCGTTCAACAAGGGCGCCATCGCGATCCTCAAGGCGGAAGGCGCCGAAGTTAAGGAGATCTATTCCGGCAAGGAAGTCGACGAGATGTATCTCGGCGATCGCGCGCTGCCGAATCTTGCGGCGGTCGAAACGGCGGCTCGCGCCCAGAAGGCCGGCGCGCTGACGGTCGAGGAGCAGATGAAGGCGGGACAGGCGCTGTTCGCGGGCACGTGCTCGACCTGCCACCAGGGGAGCGGGCAGGGGCTTCCGGGCGTGTTTCCGCCGCTTGCCAAGTCGGACTATTTCGCGAAAGACCCGATGCGCGTCGTCGACGTCGTGATGCGCGGCCTGTCCGGCCCCGTCAAGGTCAACGGCGAGGCGTACAACTCGGTGATGCCGCCGCTTGCGCAGCTCACCGACGACGAAGTGGCGAACATCACGACGTACGTCCTGAATAGCTGGGGCAATCCGGGCGGCCGCGTCACCAAGGGGCAGGTCGCAAAGGCGCGCGTCCAGCCTGGCGGTCCGACGGTAGCCCAACACTGACCATGCGAAAGCTCGTTGCGCTCGCGTTCGCCGCTGTTGCAAGCATGGCGAGCGCGCACGACTACGTGGCCGTGCCTGGCGGCGCGTTCACGACCACGCTGCGCTACGAGGACGCGCCCGGCGCGGCGACCGTCGCACCGTTCCGCATGATGACGCAGCCGGTCACCAATGCGGAGTTCCTCGCATTTGCGCAGGCGCACCCGCAATGGCGGCGGGACAACGTCGCGAGCGTATTCGCGGCAGTCGGATATCTTGGACATTGGCCGGGATTGGCGCGCGTCGATCCCGCGCAACGCGACCTGCCCGTCACCCGCGTGAGCTGGTTCGCGGCGTCGGCGTATTGCGCAGCGCAAGGCGCACGCCTGCCACGCTGGATCGAGTGGGAATACGTGGCCGCGGCCGATGCCCTTCGCCGCGACGCCCGCAACGATCCTGCGTGGCGCGAGCGCATCCTCGCCTGGTATGCGCGTCCCGCTTCGAGCGCGCTGCCGAAGGCCGGCGCCCAGGCTCCCAACGCCTACGGCATCCGTGATTTGCACGGCGTCGTCTGGGAATGGGTCGACGACCACGGGGCCATGCTGGTCGATGCCGACAATCGCAATCAGGGCGACGGCGCGCGCGGGCGTTTCTGCGGCGCCGCCGCGCTCGCCGCGAACGATCGGTCCAATTACGCAGTGCTGATGCGCGTCGCGATGCTGTCGTCGCTCGAAGCGGCGGACAGCACGACGAGCCTCGGCTTTCGTTGTGTCAAGGAGATGAAATGAAGGTATTGCTGATGGCGGTCTCGTTGGCATTGGTTACGCAGCTTGCGGCGGCAACGCCCGCGCCGCTGCCTCGCGACTCGGTTTACCGGGCCGACATCATGCTGCTGAACGACCGCGCGGAGCGATTGGCCTGGCGCGACCAGCGCGGGCAGCCGCAGATCGTGTCCATGTTCTACACGTCGTGCACGTTCACTTGTCCGATGCTGGTCGATGGCGCGAAGGCGGTGCAGGCGAGTCTCACGCCCGACGAGCGCGCGCGCCTGCACGTAACCTTCATGAGCCTGGACCCGGCGCGCGACAAGACCCGTGCTCTGGCCCAGTTGCGCGTCGATCGCGAACTCGACCGGGCGCAGTGGACGCTCGCACGCCTCGAGCCCGCGGACGTGCGCACGGTAGCTGCGCTGCTCGGCGTTCGCTACCGCGCGCTGGCGAACGGCGACTTCAACCACACCTCGGTGCTCGTCCTGCTCGACGCGGACGGGCGCGTCGTCGCGCGCACCGAGCGCATCGGCGGCACGCCGGATCCCGCGTTCATGGAGGCGGTGCGCGGGGTGCTGCAACAACCTCCCGCGCACGCGCACTGAGGCAGCTTGCTTAGTGCTTGAGGCTGTCGGGCACTTTGCCGCCGTTCTCCGCGATCTTCTGCATCACGGCCTTTTGCAGCGCGATGTTCTGCTCAGCGCTGCCGTCGGCGCCGGCGTGGACGCTGAGCTCCTGCGCCAGCGTCTTGCGCGCCGCCAGGCTCGAATCCATGTCGAGCATCTTCAAGAGATCGACGATCGACGTGCGCCAGTTGCCGCCGCCGCCCTTCGTCGACGCGAGCTGCGTTAGCACCGCGTCCACGTCGACGTTACGCAAGGCCTGTTGAGGCGCGGCCCCCTGCTGCGCGGACGTTCCCGTCTGCGTTTGCTGCGCCGCCGCCTGCGTTTCGGTCGGCGTTGCAGGCTGCGCTGCCTTCGAATGATGAAAGATCTTGTCCATGATGGTGCTGAAGATGCCCATTTGTGCTTTCTCCTGTGTCCGGTGAATCGGCTAACGGCCTCGTGCGCCGATCAACGAGCATGGACAAGCAACGCGACGCGCGCCAGCGGCAGGTCGGCGGATTCGCTGTAGGATTCGCCCGACGCTATGCCAATCGGCCGCGCGAGACGGTCGACGTCCCGTAACGCAGGCCCGGCGCGAGAACGATCTATCCTGTTGCAGCAGGCCAACCCACCCGGAAGAGGAGAAACGTGAAAAAAACCATGGGCATGGCGCTCCTAGCGGCCGCTGCCTGCGCCGTTCCGGCGTACGCGACGTGGGCAAGGGTGGCCAAGGAAGGCAACGTGAAGGTGGATTGATGTTGACAGGCGACCTCCTGATCGGCGGCAGCATCGTCCGCGGCAGCGAGGGCGGATACCGCGCGCTCGATCCCTCGAACGGCGCACAGCTCGAGCCCGAGTTCGCCGGCACCGGCGCAAGCGATCTTGCGCGCGCCTGTGCGCTCGCGGCGGACGCGTTCGATGCGTATCGCGAGGCGCCGCTCGAAGTGCGGGCGATGTTCCTCGAGACTATCGCGCAGCAGATTCTGGCGATCGGCGATCCGCTTCTCGACCGCGCTTCGCAGGAGACGGGACTACCCCGCGCGCGCATCGAATCCGAGCGTGGAAGAACCGTCGGTCAATTGCGACTGTTCGCCGAAGTCGTGCGCGACGGCGCATTCCTCGACTTGCGCATCGACCATGCGCAGCCCGGCCGCACGCCGGTGCCGCGGTCCGACTTGCGCTTGCGCAACGTTCCCGTGGGACCGGTCGCGGTGTTCGGCGCGAGCAATTTCCCGCTTGCGTTCTCCGTGGCAGGCGGGGACACCGCCTCAGCACTCGCGGCGGGCTGCCCCGTCGTGGTGAAAGCGCACCCGGCGCATCCAGGCACCTCCGAGCTCGTCGGGCGCGCGGTGCAGGCGGCCGTTGCCGAGTGCAAGCTGCCCGCGGGCGTGTTTGGACTGCTGCATGGTGTCGGCAATTGGCTGGGCGGCGCGCTGGTCGGCGATCCGCGCATCAAGGCGGTCGGATTCACGGGATCGCGCGGCGGCGGGCTCGCGCTGCAGAAGATCGCGAACGAGCGGCACGAGCCGATTCCCGTGTACGCGGAGATGAGCAGCATCAACCCCGTGTTCGTGCTGCCGCACGCGCTGCGTGCGCGCGGCGAAGCGATCGCCCGCGAGTTCGTGGCGTCGCTCACGATGGGAGCGGGACAGTTCTGCACGAATCCGGGTCTCGTCATCGCGCGCGAGGGCGCGGAGCTCGATGCGTTCGCATCGGTTGCGGCGTCGGGTCTGTCGTCGTGTCCCGCCGCCACGATGCTGACACCGGGTATCCATGCCGCGTACGCGAGTGGCGTGGAGCGACTGTCGCAGCATCCGCAAGTCGAGGCATTGGGGCGCGGCCAGTCGCCGAGTGGTCCGCATGCGGGCCAGAGCGCGCTGTTCTCGACGAATGCCACGAGTTTCCTGACCGACGCGTCGCTGTCCGATGAGATATTCGGCGCGTCGTCGCTGCTCGTGCGATGCGACAGCGAAGCGAGCATGCATGCGATCGTCGAGCGGATGGAAGGCCAGCTCACGGTCACGCTCCAGATGGACGACAGCGATGCGGCGCTCGCGAGCGCGCTCCTTCCCGCGCTCGAGCGCAAGGCGGGACGCATCCTGATCAACGGATTTCCGACGGGCGTCGAGGTTGCGCATGCCATGGTGCACGGCGGGCCGTTTCCGGCGACGGCCGACGGCCGGTCGACCTCGGTGGGCACGCTCGCGATCCGGCGCTTCCTGCGGCCGGTGTGCTACCAGGATTTCCCCGACGCGCTCTTGCCGGCGTCGTTGCGCGAGGCGAACACGGCGTTGCCGCGCCTCGTCGACGGCAAGCGTGCTCATTGGTCGTAAGAGACAGGCAACCACGAGGAGCAAATTGATGGAACGCATCGACCCCAAGCTGCGCAAGTCGCTGTCGGGAATCTCCGGCATTCTCGTGACGCCGTTCGACAGCGCGGACAACATCGCACCGGACCGTCTCAAGCCGATCATCGACCGGGCCGTAGCGGCGGGGGTGCACATGCTCGTCGCCAACGGCAATACGGGCGAGTTCTATGGACTGACCGTACCGGAGGCGGAGAAGATGGTGCACGCGGCCGCCGAGATGCTGGCCGGCCGCGCCCCGCTCATCGGCGGTGTGGGCAAGAGCGTCGGCGACGCGTGCGCGCTCGCGAAGGCATCGCGTGCGGCCGGCGCGCAAGTGCTCATGGTGCACCAGCCGCCGGATCCGTTCGTCTCCCCGCGCGGTGTCGTCGAGTACGTCAAGCGCGTGGCGGACGCCGGTGGTGGCCTGCCGATCATGCTGTACCTCCGCAACGACGCAATCGGCCTCGATGCGATCCAGTTGCTGACGCAGGTTCCGGGAGTCGCGGGCGTCAAGTGGGCGAGCCCGACACCGATGCGCCTCGCCGAAGCGATCCGCCGCTGCTCGCCGGAAATCGTGTGGGTCGACGGCCTTGCCGAGCCATGGGCGCCGCCGTTCTATGCGGTGGGCGCGCGCGGATTCACGTCGGGGCTCATCAACGTGTGGCCCGAGCAGTCGGTCGCGATCCATCGTGCGCTCGACGCTGGCAACTACACGGAAGCGGCCAGGCTGATCGACGTCATGGCGCCGTTCGAGGACGTGCGCGCCGAGGAGATGAACGGCACCAACGTCACCGGCGTGAAGGCCGCGCTGCAGCTCATCGGCAACGACTGCGGCCCGACGCGGCCACCCTCCGCGTGGCCGCTGACCGACAATCAGATGAAGAAGATGCGCGAAAGCGTGGAGCGCTGGGGAATCATGAACAAGCGATGACCTGCCAGGCGGGCGTGGGCTTCCCAGGCAGGTTCAGTCCTTGTCGGCGGCGGCGGCGAGCATCGCTTCCGCTACCGCATGCTCCCCGCGGTTCGCGAGCTCCCGGGCCGCGTTGACGCGGTCGCGGTCTTCCTTGTTCTGGCTGAGCTTGGACTTCACGACGATGCGCTCGGGCACGACTTCGATGCCCACGATCCTCGTCAGCATGTCGTCGATGTACGCCGGTTCCGAATCGGTCATGCGCCACGGCTTCTCGTTCGCGCGGCCTTCGTGCCGCCGCGTGAGGCGCGCGACGACACCTCGCACGAAGCGCACGTCGTCGTGGATGGTGATCTTGCCGTGCACGTGCACGACCTGGTAGTTCCAGGTCGGCACCTGCCGATGCTCTTCGTGCTTGGATGGGTACCAGCTGGGCGAGATGTACGCGTCGCCGGCGCGGAACATCACGAGCACGTCGGCGCCCGTCGCGATCTCCTGCCACACGGGATTGGCGCGCGCGACGTGCGCGTGCAGCGAGAACGTGCCATCGGCCGCTGTCACCATCTCGAAGGGGATGTGGTTCGCATCGAGCCCGTGCGGGCCGTCGACCACTAGCGCGCCGAGCGGATAGTGCTCGAGGATGCGGTGGAGCTCCTCGATCCGGGTGTCGTCAAAATGCTTTGGAACGTACATGGCGTTTTCCCATCTTCAGTCGTACGCGATGATCCCATTGTCGACGTAGCACCATCGCCAGCGCTCGCCCGGCTCGAGCGAGCGGATGATCGGATGGCCGCTTGCCTGGAAGTGTTTCTCGGCGTGCTTGTGCTCCGACGTCTCGCAGCAGCCGACGTGGCCGCACGTCGTGCACATCCGCAGGCTGACCCAGGTCTCGCCGAGCGCTTTGCATTCGGTGCAGCCGGTGTCGGCGGCCTCGACGGAACTCTCCTGGCCGCGATGGCTGCACGCGACGAGGGGCGGCAGCGATTGCGCGGGCTCGGGCAGCCAACGCGTGGCAGCGGCCGCCAGCAAAAGGATGCCGGCGATGACCCCCAGCGAAATCGCCGGCGAAATGTGAAAGTACGCCGACGCGCCAAGTTTGATCGCGACGAAGACAAGCAACGCTGCGAGCGCGTATCGCACGTATGGGAACCGCTCGAACACGTTGCCGACGATGGCGTAGATGGACCGCAGTCCGAGGAGCGCGAAGATATTCGACGTGTAGACCAGGAAAGGGTCTTGCGTGACCGCGAATACCGCAGGAATCGAGTCGATGGCGAAGACGGCGTCCGCCGACTCGACCGCGACCAGCGCGACCAGCAGCGGAGTGGCATGGCGGACGCCGTCGATGCGGACGGTGAATCGACCGCCCTTCTGGCGCTGCGCGATGGGCAGCAAACGTCCGATCCAGCTCGAGCACAGGGAGCAGGTGGTCTCCACCCATAGCCGCCGCGTCTTGTCGTGCCTTGCCATCTGCCACGCGCCGTAGAGCAGGAGCGCCGCCATCGGATAAATGATCCACTGGAACTTCGCGATGAGGTAAAGGCCGGCGCCGATGAGCGCGGCGCGCATGACGAGCGCGCCGACGACGCCCCACGTCAGCACCTTCCGCTGCAGCGGCCCGACGATGCCCGTTTGCGAGAACACGAGCGCGAACACCGCGAGGTTATCGATCGAGAGCGACTTTTCGATGACGTACGCGGTCGCGTAACCGATCGCGGGCTCGCTGCCCAGCCGCCACCAGATCCAGCCGCCGAACGCGATGGCGGCGGCGATCCACGCCGCTGTCCACTGCCACGCGCGACGTACGGACGCCGACCGATCGGCCCGCCCGGCGACGGTCATGTCGACAGCGAGCAGCACGGCGACGATCACTGCGAAGACGGCCCAGTCGAGGGTGCCCGCGGAACTCTCGGTCACGCGGTTCGCAGCTGCGGCTGGGCGGTCTCGGGGTGGAAGCGGCGAACGCAGAGGTACCCGATCGCGACGAACGCGACGAATACGATGCCTTGCGCGATCACGAACGGCGGCTCGGCTTGCGTTGGCGCCAGTGCCTTCAAGGCGCCGATCTTGAGGAAGGCCTGCACCACCAGCACGAAGACGTTGAGGTACAGCGCGACGACCGCGGTCACGGCGTAGATCCGTGCACGAGCGTGAACGTGGCGATGCTCATTCCAAGGATCATGCCGGTTCCCCGAGTATCGAAAATGGCGATCCTACTGTTCCGCGGCACGATGCGCTACGGGCGCAGCGAACGGGCCATAACCGTGCGATGGTTGGCGCCCGCCGTATCATCCGCCCATGCACGGCGCGCTCGACTTTTCGTCATGGCAATCGGTCCTGACCACCCTGGCGGGCCTCGCGGTCATCTCGCTCGTCGTCGTCGGCATCCGTTTGCTGATCATGCAGACGGTGCAGCTGCGGCGCGAGCGGGAGAACCGGCAGATCAACGAGCGGCTGCGCACGCTGATCGCGGCGTATCGCACGCTCGGCGGATCGTTCACGGGCAACCTCGCGGTGGACCCCACGCACCTGCGCGACTTGCGCGACGACGAAGCGCCGGACGGCTCGCCGGCCCGCGACAAGAGCAGCGTGTCCGACCGCCGGCGGCGCGTGCGCGACGCGGTCGAGGCCGCACTGTCCGACATCATCCTGCTCGGCACGGAAGAGCAGGTTCGCCTTGCTGCAAAGGCCGCGGGGGACATGGCGGCAGGTCGCACGGTCGAGACCTCGGAACTCGTGGTTTCGTTGCGCACGTTCATCCGCGACGTTCTCGATCTCGATCCCGTACCACCCGACGTTCATATCCCGAGGCAAGGTCCGACGCGGCCTGGTTCCGCCGGAGGCCGCGGTGGTGGTGGTGAACGCGCGGGCGGCGGCGCAGGCGGAAGCGGTCGCGGCGGCGGCGCAGCCGCGGGCGGCGGCGGCGTCGGCATGGCCATCGGCGGCGCGCACGAGACGGGTGCGCATCATCCGGACTGACCCGCGGCGTGGCATCCGGCGATATAGCCGAACGTCATCGCCGGCCCGAGGTTGATGCCGCCCGCGGGATAGTAACCGCCCATCACGCTCGCCATGTCGGTGCCCGCTGCGTAAAGACCGGGAATCGGATCGCCGCGTACGTCGACGACGCGCGCGTGCTCGTCGGTGCGAATGCCGGCGAACGTGCCGAAGCTCCCGGGTACGACCTTGACGGCGAAATACGGCGGGCGCTCGATGGGCGCCACACACGGATTGGGCGTGACGCGCGCGTCGCCTTGATAGCGGTTGTAGATCGTCGTGCCGCGGCCGAACAACGGGTCCTCGCCGTGCTTGGCATGCGCGTTGTATTCCGCGATCGTGTCCGTGAGGCCCTGCGGGTCGATCCCGCAATTACGCGCGAGCTCGGCGATGGTGCGGCCGGTCTTGAGGTAGCCCGACCGCAGGAACGGTGCGACCGGCAGGGGGCTCGGTCGCGAAACGCCGAGGCCGTAACGTCGCTGGAACGCGCGCGTGCACACGAGCCAGGACGCGACTTCGTCGCCGTCAGGCACGGCACGCAGCATCGCTTCGACGTAATCGTGATACCCATTGCCCTCGTTGCAGAATCGGCGGCCGCTGGCGAGCACTGCAATGATGCCGGGCTTGCCGCGCTCGATGATGTGTGGAAAGCGGCCGACGCTGCCGTCTGCATACGGTACGAGCGAGACGGGACACCAGGCGCCCGGCGACGCGAGCGAGGCTATCGAAGATACCGCCCACCGATTCGGCAAGACGCGCACCGTCGCCCGCAGCCGATGGCACCGCAAGCGCCCAGTGCTGGTCCGGCGCAGGGAATGTCGCGCGCCGCCGTGCATCGTCGTGGGGAAAGCCGCCGCTAGCGAGCACGACGCCGCGTCTTGCGCGCACTTCGATTTCACCGTCGCGCATCGCGAGCACGGCACCATGAACGCGTCCATCGACCGGCAACAAACGCGACGCGCGCGCATCGCAGCGAAGCTCCACGCTGCGATCGGCCGCGGAGCGCAGAAGACGTGCGACGAGGGCAAGTCCGTTGCGTAACTGCATTGCCCGGCCGTGAATCGCGAGGTCGACGACGTGCTTCGCGACGCGCCCGGCGACGTACGCCAGGGCGCGCGGCGAGCGTGTCACGTTCATGAAGGCACGCAGGTCGGGCCCCGCCTGGATCGTGAGACCGAGGAACGTCGTCTCGCGCAACGGTTCGCGCAGCCGCGCGACGAGATCGCCGAGCGCACGCGCGTCGTACGGTGCCGCGATCACCGATCGGCCGCCGGTGCCCGCGCCCGGCAGCGTTCCGTACGTATCGGGAATCGTCGTGCCGCTCTCGAATGCAAGCGCCGTATGGCTTTCGAAGAATGCAACCATACGCGGCGCTGCGTCGAGAAAGGCATTCACGCGACGCTCGTCGAAGTGGGAGCCGAGCACGTTGCGCAGGTATTCCCTCGGCTGCGCGACATCTTCGACGATGCCCGCCCGTTGCGCGAGAGGGTTGCACGGCGTCCACATCCATCCGCCCGACCACGCCGTCGTGCCGCCGAACACCGGCTCGCGCTCGGCCACGACGACGCGCAGACCGTGATGCGCGGCCGTCACCGCGGCGGAAAGGCCGGCCGCCCCGGAGCCGACGACGAGGAGGTCGCATTCGATAGGCGTGGGCACGACGCGCAGTATGGCCGAACCGCACGCCGGCCGTTACCATTGCCCGATGCCCGCGATTTCCCTCGATTTCACCGGTGCGCCGTCCGCGCTGCGCCGGCTGATCGGCTTCCGCTACGCCGTGATGGTGCTGGTGTCCGCATCTGTGCTGAGTCTGCACGCCATCTTCGACACGCCCATTCCCTGGCCGCCGGTGATTGCGGGCCTTGCGGGACTCGTGCTCGTCAACGTCGCGCTGCATTGGTACGTGAGCGCGCGTGGCAGCGTCGGCGAGAAGGCGTTGCTCGTCAACTTCGTGCTCGAGATCGCCGCGCTCACCTCGATCCTGTATTTCGTCGGCGGTTCGACGAGCCCGCTCGTATCGCTGTACCTGCTGCCGCTCACGATGGCGGCGAATCTGCTCACGCGCCGGCACACCTGGGTGCTCGCGTTCCTCACGGCCGCGTGCTACTCGCTGCTCCTCGCGGTGGCCGTGCCCATGGAAGAGCACGTCCACGACGGCGGTATGCAATCGAAGGCGTTCAGCGAGCACCTGATCGGCATGTGGGTGATATTCGTGGTGAGCGCGGGTCTTGTCGCGCATTACGTGTCGTCGCTTGCGCAGGCGGTGCGCGAGCGCGACCGGCAGCTCGCCCGCGCACGGGAGGAGGCGCTGCGCAACGAGCGCATCGTCGCGCTGGGCACGCTCGGGGCGGGCGCCGCGCACGAGCTCGGCACGCCGCTGTCGACGATGAGCGTGCTGGCCGAGGACATGGCGCGGCGCCATGCGGCCAACGCCGAGCTCGCCTCCGACGTCGAGGTCCTGCAAGGCGAGGTCGCGCACTGCAAGACGATCCTCAACGCGCTTGCGCGCGCCGCGGGGACGGCGCGCGGCGAGGGCGGCGGGGCCGAGGCAGCGGACGTCTTCCTCATGCGGACGGTCGACCGATGGCAGCTGCTGCGTCCCGCAGTTCCCGCAGACGTGCAGTGGTCGGGACGCGATGCGCCTGCGCTCGTCGCCGATCAAACGCTCGAGCAGGCGCTCCTCAACCTGCTCAACAACGCCGCGGACGCGTCGCCGTCGGGTTTCGAGGTGAAGGGACACGCGGGAGAAGGCGAGGTCGTCATCGACATCCTGGATCGCGGCCCGGGCCTCACCGGTGAGGCGAGCTCGCGCGCCGGCGAGCTCTTCTTCTCGACCAAGGGCTCCGAGGGCGGCCTCGGCATCGGACTGTTTCTCGCCAACGCGACGATCGAGCGCTTCGGCGGCAGCGTGTCGCTGTTCAATCGCGCCGACGGCGGATGTTGCACGCGCGTGGTTCTTCCGCCGGTGGTAGTGCAGTGACGCAGATGCTCATCGTCGACGACGACGCGACGTTCTGCCGCGTGCTCGCGCGCGCGATGGAAGGCCGCGGGATACGCCGTGACTGTCGCGCACGACGTGCCGCAGGCGATCGCCAGCGCCGAGCGCAATCCTCCGCGATACGCGGTCGTGGACTTGAAGATGCCCGGCCCTTCGGGACTCGCGCTGGTGCGGCGGCTGCGAGAGCTCGATCCGCATTCGCGTATTGTCGTGTTGACGGGGTATGCAAGCATCGCGACGGCGATCGAGGCGATCAAGGTCGGCGCCACGCATTACCTCGCGAAGCCTTCGAACGCCGAAGAGATCATCGCCGCTTTCGGGCGTACCGACGGCGAGACGGAAGTCAGCGTCGCGGCCGCACCGGCGCCGGTCGCGCGCGTGGAATGGGAGCACATCCAGAAAGTGCTCGCCGAGCGTCAGGGCAACATCACCGACACGGCACGCGCGCTCGGCATGCATCGGCGCACGCTGCAGCGCAAGCTCGCCAAGCGGCCGCCGAAAGGCTAGAACGCATAATTCCAGACGGCGGTCAGCGTTCCGCGGCGCGTCAGCTGGTATCCGTTGAAGTCGTCGTGCACCGGCTGCAGCCACTCGATGCCGAGCTGGTTCCCCGCAAGCGTGCCCTGGAACGCGTAGTTGAGACCCACACCCACGTCCCAGAAGCGGCCGCCGTAGTTGGACGGTTCGTCGAGCGGCGATAGCTTGTAGATCGTGCCGTCGAATGCGCCGCGGATGGCGCCTTGCCACGTATACGCGGCGCGTAACGTGGCGGACAGACCGGTCTCGGACGACCATCCCACCCAGGCGGTCCCTTGCGCGACGTTGCCAAGCGCATAACCCGATGCGTTCGCGCTTTGCATGCGGATCACGGTGCTCGCCTGCGCGCCCCAGAACCACGGTCCCGCTGCTCCGAGATACGTGATGCTCGGATTGGCATCCCACGTGCCGCTGCCGATCTGCATGCCGTAATGCTGGTACCCAGCGTCGATCTGATGCGTATCGCGATAGCGCAGGCCCACGTCCCCCGTCGGCGCGGTGACGCCCAGCGTGACGTGCGCGCGGGTTCCGGGCGTGTCGAGAAGACGGAACGTCGCGTAGAGTCCCGTGTCGCCGATGCCGCCGCTCGTGTGCTGATGCCCGGTGTGATGCGTGTACATCGCCTGCACGTCCGGCGGCAATGCGGCCTGCTCCGTCGACGTCAGAAGGCCGCGCGACTGCATGTCCATGTTCATGTACGTCGGCATCACCATGAGCGTGAGCCAGTCGGCCGGCGCATACATGAGCTCGAGCATGTACATGCTCATGTTCATCCACGATGGCGCCGTCAGGCATGGCGTGCTTCCGCAGCCCGACACGCGCAGTTGCGCATCGTCGACCGTTTGCGCGCCGTGGCGGAACGGGCCGGCCTGGCGCATTGCCGATGCGCGCAACCCCGCCATCCAGTCGCCGGCCTTCGGCAGCATGTGGGCGAACATGACGCCGGCGGGCACTGCGTGGTCGGCGTGGCCGTGCACCGCGTGGGCCGACGTCAGGAGAGTGCCGGCGTAGCTCAGGTCGAAGGTCAGCGACGCGTTGAGCAGCCACCAGTCGAAGTCGGCGTACGCGCCTTCGCCACCGCCGTTCCACTTCAGATTTCCGGCATGCCGGAAATACGTGTAGCCGAGCGACGCCGTCACGCCTTTGGCGAATTGTCGGGTGAGCGTGAAGCCGCCACCCAGCGTGCCGAACGCTGAGAGGCGGTAGTCGCTCGAGTAGTAAGGCGGCAGCTTGGAGAGGTCGAATGGCACGGTCGTTGGCTGGCCCGTGACCGGATCGGTTCGCGTGTTGTACTGGCCCTGGTCGGTGACGAGATAAGGCGTGTAGAAATTCGCGGCCGTTTGCGTGTAGTAGCGCGCCATCGGCGTGAACATCCAACTGTCGCCCAATGGTTGCGCCCACTCGAGCTCCAGCGTATGCGCGCGAATGCCCCAGTCGTCGCTGAAGTACGTGTAGTTGACGTGCAGTCCCGCGTCGGTCGCGTCAACGTATTGCGCGTAACGCAGATTGACGAGCCACTGCTTGCGAAGGTCGGGCCGCTGTCTCGAAGATGGCACCGACGTTGACGAACAACGCATCGGGCGAGGGCGACAGGAACTGCTGCGCGGGGTCGATGAACGCGACCTCGACGAGCTTGTACGGATTGGAAAGATAGCCCCGGCTGTCGGTGTAGCCGAGGTTCGCCTGCAGCTGAGAGTTGGGCGACAGGACCTGCGTGATACCGGCGGTCGCCGACCAGTCGCGGCGCGTGCCGTTCATCACCTTGCCGCCGCCGTCCGTGTCTGCGATGTGACTCGACGACGACGAGAAATTGCAACGCGCCGTGCCGCAGGCGTTGTAGATGTACGGCGTCGCATCGTGGTCGAGCGTCGCCTTGATGTCGCTCCACGTGTACGCGAGCCCGGCGTTGAGCGTGGTGAGCTTCTGGTTGAAATCCCACTGGCCGCCGACCCCCGCGAAGCGTGACAGGTAGTCGGGCTCCGACGAGACGCCGCCGTTGACGTTGTAAGCCGAGTCGTCGTAACCGCGCCGCACGTTGACGTCGGCCTGCTTGCGCGTCTCGCGCGAGGCGCCCGCGATCGTGTGCACGAGCTGCGTATCGGTACCACCGGTCAGATTGCCGAAGCCGTCGGTGCGCAGCGGCTTGTGCGTCGCTTTGTCGAGGTAGAGCGGGCTCGTGACGGCGACGTACGGCGAGGCGCCAGACACGCTATCGAGCGCGCGCGAGCGGTTGCCGCGCCATTCGCGCGGCGCGGTCGCGATCGGCGTGGCACCCGACCAGGTGTCCTGGTGGAAGTTGAAGGTTGCGTTCAGGCGGTCCGCGAAGGTCGACCACGCGCTGGCTTGCAGGCTGTCGGAGCGAAGCGGAGCGAACTTGCTCGAGAGCCCGAAGAGATCGCGGCTCGTTTCCTGGTAGCGGCCAAACTGCAGGACTGCGGCGTCGTCCTGCGCGTTCAGCGAGGCCCGGAAGCGCGAGCGCCGCTGCGGTGAGTGCACGCAGCGCTTTGCTTTCCATCAGTAGCAGCCACAACCGCCTCCGGCGCCGACCATGCCGCTCGCCGCGGCCTCACGACTGCTGTAGGCGTGCGCACGCAGCGCGCTTTCGCGCGGGATTGAGGTCGAACGCCATCTGCGGCTTCGCGAGATTGCCGCGATCCCACGGCGGCACGCTCGCGCATCCGGCGAGCGTCGCGCACAGGATCACGACGAACGCCTTCATTGGTTCTGGCGGAACACGATCGTCGTGCCCGTGTGAAGGCCGCCGCCGTTCTGTCCTGTCATGCAGTGGAAGGACAGCGTGTAGTTGACGGCACCGCCGCCCGCTTTCGTCACGAATACGTTGTAGACGCCGTCGTTGCCGTTCACGAAAACGAGCGGGCTCGGCGTCGTATCGCCGCCCACCGTGTCCACTGTTGCGGTCGCGGCCGTACCCCGATGCACGACAACAGACACCGGGACCGCCGCCGGCCCGCGATGCTGCACCTGGACCATCATCGACGCGGGCACGCCGCTTCCATCGTCGGAGCAGGTGATCTGGTAATAGTCGGTCGATGCCGCCGTGTCGCCGAGCGTGCCGTCCTGCGTGTGCGCGAGCGCGGTCGTAGCGACTGCCGCGACGGCCAGACTCGCCAGAGTGCGCAAACCCATCATGGCCAGACGCCTGGAATCGGCAGGTTGACCGTGACGTCGGCGGCCGATGGCGTCACCGTAACGTCGATGCCGGCGCCGCAGGAGGAGGGCAGCGGATTCGCCGCGACGTTGCGATTGATCGTAAGCGTTGCCGGTGCGCCGATGCCGTCGATGTTCTGCGCCTTGCCCGCCACAGCGAACGGGCTCCCGTTATCTGGAATCCAGAGGTTGACCTTGCCCTGCTTGACACTGTCCGCGAGGCCCGCGCCGAGCAGGCACACGTCGGCAATCGCGACCTTGACCAGCAGGCGCCTGGCGCAGCTCGTCGCGACGAACTTTGGCGCGGCGAACTGGAACGGTACGCGGCCGAGGACGTCGACGTCGAGCGATCCGCTCGTTCCGCTGAATCCCGTCATGTTGCCGAGTGCGTCGCGCTTGACTTGTTGCGCGCGAAACACGCCCTTGTCCTGGATAGCGCGCACGAGCCCCGCAACGGTGCCTTGCTCGATGACCGCGTCGAGGCTCGCGACCGGCGAGCCGTCCGACGTCGACAGCTCCGGCGCCGCGCTCGGGAACACGACGCTCTGCGCAATCATGGGGATTCGCGCGCCTTCCGGCGTCGTGCAGCCGTGTCCGATCTTGAGCGCGTTGTCCTCCGTCACGCTCTCGGTCGCTTGCGAGCGTACCGTTGTGTGCGCGAATGCGCCGTGCGCGCACAGCGCGACGGCCACGCACGCTGCGAGCATGCTTCCTATCGACATCCGTTTCCTCATAGCGGGGCGCACATCACGACGGCGTCGGGGCCGTCGCCCTCGACGACCCATCCTCGCGACGCCATCTGCGCGCGCGTCGTCTTGTCGGTGATGTACCGGTGATTGGCATCGGCGCGGTTGCTGAAGACGCGGAAGATCTGCTGCGTGTTCGCGGGGCACGCGCCTTGCGCCGGCAAGAACATCTGCATGAACTGCGGATCCTCGAGCACGAAGCTCGGGTTCTTCTGGCCCGTCTGCGTGCACTCTACGGTGCCGCGCCCGAAGAAGTGCGAATCTCCGAGGCCCGGCGGAATGTAGTAGCGGCAGACCGACGACGTGCCCGCCGCCGCCGACGTATACGTCCGGAATTCGCGGCCCGTGCGCTGCCATCCGCGAATGACGCTTCCGTCGTCGAGCTTGCCGATTTCATCGGGCAGCCACGTGATGAAGTAATGATCGAGAACGGCGTTGTAATACTCGACGATCTGCACCGGTTGCGACGCCGCCGTCGCGCCGAATCCCCACACGCCGCGAATTCCAAGATTCGCGTCGACGTCGGCGGCGGATGGCGTGACCGTGACGTCGATACCCGCGCCACAACCGGGTCCCAACGGGTTCGTGGCGAGGTCGCGGTTGACGATCAACGTGGCCGGTGACCCGATGCCTTCCACGCTCGTATCTTTTCCCGCCGCCGCGTATTGCGATCCGTTGTCGGGAATCCAGAGGTTGACCTTGCCCGTGCTTGCCGTGTCGTCCGCTTCGCGCGAGCATACATCCGCGACCGCAACCTTCACGAGTAGTCGTGACGCGCAAGTTGTCGCAACGAACATTGGGGCCGCAAACTGGAACGGGACACGGCCCGCGAAGTCGGGCGACAGCGCGCCGTCGTACGCCGCAAAACCCACGCTGTTGCCGAGGGCGTCGGACTTCTGCTCATGAGACATGAAGATGCTCGTGTCCTCGATCGCGCGGACGAGGCCCGCGAGCGAGCCCTGTACGATCACCGTGTCGAGCGCGACGGCCGAGCCGTTGGGCGCCGTCACGATGGGTGCAACGGTAGGAAACACGACGCTTTGCGCCACTACGGGCAAGGGCGCGCCGCCCGGCACCGCGCAGCCTTCGCCGATGCGCAAGGCGTTGTCGGAGGTCACGCCTTCCACGGCCTGCGACCGCACGCTCGTGAACGCAGCGCCCGGTGGTGCGAGCACAGCCGCAATCAGGAGCAAGCAGGCGAGTCGAACGGCGTGTGACATCCCATCGAAGAGCGGCGACGATGCGCCAATGATATCGGCGCTTCGCGCGCGCACGGTGCGGCAAATTGCCGCAGGAGGGGCCTTCGGCCTATGATGTGAACACCATGGCTCTCGAGCACGATCGCAGCCGCATCGACTTTCAAGCCTACGCACCCCGTCACTTCCGCTGGAAGCTCGACGGCAAAGTGGCGACGATCACGCTCGACAGGCCCGAGCGCAAGAATCCGCTGACGTTCGAGTCTTATGCGGAGCTGCGCGATACGTTTCGCGAGCTCGTGTATGCCGATTCGGTGAAGGCGGTCGTGCTTGCAGGCTCCGGCGGCAACTTCTGCTCCGGCGGCGACGTGCACGAGATCATCGGCCCGCTCGTCGCAATGCAGGAGAGAGGGGAGATCGGCGGTCTGCTCGACTTCACCCGCATGACCGGCGATCTCGTCAAGGCGATGCGCGCGTGCCCGCAGCCGATCGTGGCTGCGGTCGACGGCGTTTGCGCAGGTGCCGGCGCGATCCTCGCGATGGCGTCCGATCTGCGACTCGGCACGTCGCGCAGCAAGGTTGCATTCCTGTTCGTGCGCGTGGGCCTTGCGGGCGCCGACATGGGCGCATGCAACATCCTGCCGCGCATCATCGGCGCGGGACGTGCGGCCGAGTTGCTCTACACCGGCCGCGCGATGAGTGGTGACGAAGCCGAACGTTGGGGTTTCTTCAACCGACTCGTGGCGCCCGAGTCGGTGATCGACGAGGCGACGTCGCTGGCGCATGAGCTCTGCTCGCGGGCCTACGTTTGCGCATGCGATGACCAAGAAGTCCATCCACGCCGAATGGAGCATGCAGATCGACGACGCCATCGAGGCCGAGGCCCAGGCGCAGGCGCTTTGCATGCAGACCAAGGACTACGGCCGGGCGTATCGTGCGTTCCTCGAGAAGCAGAAGCCGGACTTCGAAGGAAATTGATTCGCTCGTGATCAGCGACCAACTCGACTGGCCGTTCTTCGAGGACCGCCATCGCGCGCTCGATCGCGATGTGCGGGCGTGGCTCGTCGCGCAGTCGCAGCACGACGAAGACGATGTCGATGCGGCGTGCCGTGCGTGGGTGCGCGCGCTGGGCGAAGGCGGCTTCCTGCGTCACTGCGTTCCGGCGGCTTACGGCGGCGTCTCCGGCGAGATCGACTCGCGCTCGCTGTGCCTCATGCGCGAGCGCTTGGCCGAGCATGACGGGCTCGCCGACTTCTCGTTCGCGATGCAAGGCCTGGGGAGCGGTGCGATCGCACTCGAGGGCAGTGAGATGCAGCGCACGCAATGGCTGCCGCGCGTTGCGCGAGGCGAAGCGATCGCCGCCTTCGCGCTTTCGGAGCCGGACGCGGGCTCCGACGTCGCCGCAATGACCATGCGAGCGCATCCGACCAAGGAGGGCTATTGCCTCGAAGGCGCCAAGACGTGGATCAGCAACGGGGGCATCGCCGATTTCTATAGCGTGTTCGCGCGAACCTCGGACGAGAGCGGCACGCGGGGCATCTCGTGCTTTCTCGTGCCCGCCGCGACGCGTGGCCTCGCGATCGCCGAGCGGCTGCACGTGATGGCGCCTCACCCGCTCGCGCGGCTCGAATTCGACGGATGCGCGGTTTCCGCCGACGCGATGATCGGCATGCCTGGCATCGGATTCAAGCTCGCGATGCGCACGCTCGACATCTTCCGCACGTCGGTGGCCGCGGCCGCGGTCGGATTCGCGCGGCGCGCGTTTTCGGAGACGATCGAGCATTGCCGAACGCGCTCGATGGCGGGCGGCGTGCTCGCCGACATGCCCACGGTGCGCGCGAAGCTCGGTGAGATGGCGTCGACCGTCGATGGCAGCGCGCTCCTCACGTACCGTGCGGCATGGCTGCGCGACGTCATGCACCGTTCCACGACGGCGGAAGCTGCAATGGCCAAGATGACCGCGACCGAGGGTGCGCAGCAGGTCATCGACGCCGCCGTGCAGCTCCACGGCGCACGCGGCGTGCAGAGCGGTTCGGTGGTCGAGCGCCTGTATCGGGAGATCCGTGCGCTGCGGATCTACGAAGGTGCGACGGAAGTGCAGAAGCTGATCGCGGGACGCGCAGCGCTTGCCGGCGCAAGCCGGCCGTAACTTACGCGACGACCGCGCGCGGCCGCGACTGCTTCAGAAGCGCTTCCACGTCCCAGGGCGTCAGGGGGCGCGCGAACAAATAGCCCTGGCCGCCGTCGCAGCCGAGCTCCAGCAGCTTGCGCGATTGCAGCTCGGTCTCGACACCTTCGGCGACGATGGTCTTGCCCATTGCACGGCCCATGGCGATGATCGCCCGCACGACTTCCTCGCCTTCGCTGCCGCGCGTCATGCGCGTGACGAACGAGCGGTCGATCTTGATCTCGCCGATGGGCAGGTCGCACATGCTCGAGAACGACGAGTATCCGGTCCCGAAGTCGTCGATGCTGATGTTCAGCCCGGCGTCGCGTAGCCGGCGCAGGTTCGGCAGCGCGATCGACAACCCGTCGATCAACATGCTTTCCGTCACTTCGATCGAGACCTGCGCGCGACGCACCTGCGCATGATCCACGATGTGCAGGACGCGATCGACGAAGTCATTTTGCAGGAGCTGCGCGCCGGACACGTTGACGTGGACCTGGAGATGCGCGGCGTTCGGCACCGACTTCTGCCACAACGCGAGCTGGCGGCACGACTGCTCGAGCGCCCAATCCCCGAGCGGCACGATGAGGCCCGACTCCTCGGCGACGCGGATGAAGCGAGATGGCTCGATCGCGCCCCGCTCAGGGTGCACCCAGCGCGATAACGCCTCGACGGCCGTCATCTGGCGCGTGCGCAGGTCGAAGATCGGCTGGTAGGCGAGGTAGAGCTGTTCCTGCTCGATTGCGCGGCGCAGCGCGCTCTCGAGCCAAAGCTGCGAGGAGACTTCCGCGTGCAGAGCGCTGTCGAACATCGCGTACTGCGCGCGTCCCTGGCCCTTCGCACGATACATCGCGATATCGGCGTCGCGCATCACGTCCTCGGGCGAGTTGTATTGCGGCCCGCCCATCGTGATGCCGATGCTGACGCTGGTCGAGAGCTCGGCAGATCGAATGTGCACCGGCTCTGCAACCACGGTCTGCAGCCGCGTGGCGAGAACGACGGCATCTTCCTCGCGCATGTGTCGGGCTAGGATTGCGAACTCGTCGCCGCCAAGACGCGCGATCACGTCCGTCGGACGAAGCTGCGCGGCGATACGCTTGCCGAGGACTACGAGGAGCTCGTCACCGGCGCGATGCCCCAGGCTGTCGTTGATCGTCTTGAAGCGGTCGCAGTCCAGGAAAAGCACCGCGAAGCGGTAGCGCGGATCCTTGCGCGTTGCCTTGATCGCGCCCTGCAACTGCTCGAAGAAGTAGGCGCGGTTCGGAAGATCGGTGAGGTCGTCGTGGTGTGCGATGTGCTGCAGGCGGCTCTCGGCGATGCGGCGCGCGGTCACGTCCTGCACCTGGAGAATGAGACAAGGTGTGTCTTCGTCGGTGACCGCGAAGAAAGACGACGCGTGCAAAGCTACCGCGACGAGGTCGCGGTTGGGTCGAGCGCAGCGGACTTCCACTGCACACGTGACCGTTTTACCCGCAATGAGTTGCTGGAGCTCGGAGGTGAGTGACGGGTGGTCGTCGCGATGGACGAACTCGACGAAGTCCACGCCGAGGAGCTCGTCGGGTGCGCGACCGAGGATGTCGCACAACGCCGGATTCGCCTGCAGCATCGTGCGGTCGTGCGAGACCAGCGCCATGCCGATCGCGGCGTGGGCGAAGGCTTTCTGGAAGCGGTTTTCGCTCTTCTGGAGCTCTTCGAGGTGGCGTTCGGCTTCGGCGGCTTCACGTTCGGCGGTTTCGATGCGCTGCTTCTGGGCAAGCTCGGTGTCCTCGATGTGTCGGAGGTAGAGACGGTGGGAAAGAATGACGCCGCCGATCACTGGAAGCGCGGCCAGGAAAACGCCGATCCCGAGGCTCTCGTATCCGGTGAAAAGCAGCGCGGCCGCACCGGCACATCCCAGCGTGACAAGTGCCATCCACCAATACTCGCGGAGCACTTTCCAGGGCCGCAGCGGCTGACCCTGCCTAAGCGTGATGAGCGACGACATCAGTAGCGTCTGCGTCGCCCAATACACCACGGCGAGCGGGAACAGTACCGCGACGAGCACAAGGAAGGACGGTGCCTCGATGTGCCTGGCGACCCAGTTCCAGATGAATGCAAATACCGTCCCGCATGCGTACATCGCGAGTGCGGCCATTGCCGGAGCTCCGATCCGGCTCGCGGGACGCTGGGTCAATCGATAGGTGCCGGCGCCTGCTTCGGCCGCAGCCGCAAGGCCGGCGCAGGCTGGGCCGTTCATGAGAAGCACCAGGAAAATGAACATCTCGCCGCCGGTAAAGGCGACCTTCCCACGGGGCGCGGGGAATGACCCTACCAGGCCGGCCAATGCCACGCCCGACACCACCTGGGCGATGGAAGCGAGCGGAAGACTTGCAACCGAGTAAATGGCGAGCCCTATGGCCACCGCGCCGAGCGTGGTGGTGATCCACCAATAGGTCTTGGCGGCCAGGTTGTAGTCGTCCATCCGAAGCATGGGATGGTCTATCCGAGTATTGCCGCGAAATTGTGTTGGTAAGGGGTCCGCCGCGGTCGGAGGACGGACTGACCCAAAAGCAAAAAGCGCGCCGGGGGCCGCCCGGCGCGCTGGGGTAGGCGCGTCACGCGCCGGCGATCAAGGAGCGCCTAACAGGATGCTGTCTGCCAAAGTCATGCCGTCGGCTAGTGTCATACCGTCGGCCAGTGTCATACCGTCGGCCAGGGTCATACCGTCGGCCAGGGTCATGCCGTCGGCCAGGGTCATGCCGTCGGCCAAGGTCATGCCGTCGGCCAAGGTCATACCGTCGGCCAAGGTCATACCGTCGGCCAAGGTCATACCGTCGGCCAGGGTCATACCGTCGGCCAGGGTCATACCGTCGGCCAGGGTCATACCGTCGGCCAGGGTCATACCGTCGGCCAGGGTCATGCCGTCGGCCAAGGTCATCCCACTGGCGGAGACGATTGCGTCGGCGAGGGTCATGCCATCGGCCAAAGTCATTCCGTCCGCCAGGGTCATGCCATCCGCAAGCGTCATTCCTTCGGCGCGAAGCATGTTGTCCGCCAAAGTCATGCCATCGGCCAAGGTCATGCCGTCGGCCAAGGTCATGCCTTGGGAAAGCGTTGTGGATTGACTTTGTGCCGCCGAGGCAAGTAAGGAAACTGGCGCGAACCAACCGCCCGTGTGGTGCGCGACATTCATTCGTCCAGCGGCCGCGTCCAAGGCCTTGACGCCCGTAGTGAGCACATTCGTCTTGGTGGCATAACGCTGGACGAAGGCTCGTGGAAGCCCGCTAGTACCCGCGAAAGCAACTGGGGTGGTCCGCATGATCAAACGCCGGACCCACACGAAATTCGCGTCGTAGAATCCTTGGTACTTCTCGAGTAGCGCGCTGCCGCCGACGACGTGGACACCACCGGCAGTGATGATGCCGCTCCATCTGACCGCGTCACCATTTATGTTGGAGGACGCGGACGGCAACGAGGCGCCGGTAGCGAGAAGGCGGTCTCCAGCCTTCAAGTTCGCGATGTCGCTGCGCAGGGACTTCGCCACGCGCACCGCGCCGTCCACATTCAGCAGGCCAGTGCCTTGCTGAATCACGGCGAGATTCGGCAAAGGCTGCGCCGTGTATTGAAGAATCGCTTTCACCAGGCTCGGCGTCAGTCCCGGGTTCGCCTGGAGCATCAGCGCAACCGTCCCGGCAACCGCCGGTGACGCGATGGACGTTCCGGACAGCTTCATAAGACGGCCATTGCTGCCCGCGTTGAAGCCCGTGACCTCGAGTTGCGGGTTTTCCGAAGCGATGACGCTTGGCGTATTCCCGTTACCGGCGAGCGCACCGATGACCGTGTTGCCCGGCGCGATCAGGTCGGGTTTGAGCAGGTTGTCGTAACGCCGGTTCCCATCTTGATCGATGACTCCGGTGCGTGTTGGTCCGCGGGAGCTGATCTTACTGAGCGTTTCGTCGCCACGCGACACGGTGTCGTGCGGATTTGCCGACCCCACCGTAATGACTGAAGGCTCGATGGCCGGCGCTCCCATCGCGCCAAGCACTTCCCTTCCGTCAACGGTCTGACCGGAGTTCCCGGCAGCGACGACTACGACAATCCCGAGCGATGTTGCCGCGCGAACGGCTCTGCACAGGGGGTCACCCAGGAACGATCCCGCAGCCGGCGTGCTGAGGCTCAGATTGAGGATGCGAATGTTGTAGGTCTTGCGATTCGCAATCGCCCAGTCGATCGCCGCGAGGACGTCACCCAGGAACCCGACGCCGTTTTCGTCGAGTACTCGGAGATCGACGATCGTCGCACCGGGCGCGAGGCCGGTCGATTCCGGTGCCCCGGCGATCGATTGGCCTGCGGCTACCGAGGCCACGTGCGTGCCGTGACCATAAACGTCGGGGTTGGCGATGCCCGAGTTGTCCACGAACTTCTGCAGTGCCTTGTACACATTGCTGCCCGGCGCGTATCCCAGCGAGAGATCTTTCCCCAGTGTCCAGTCCGGAAGCGATGTCGAAGAGATCTTTGTGAAGTCGGCAGTAGCGGAGATACGGCCGCTCGTTTTGCAACTGCCGCTGTTACCGTTCATCTTGCCGCCGAATGCGGCGTGACATGTGTCAACACCGGAGTCGAGCACGCCGATGCCGACGCCCGCACCCGTGAACGCCGACGGATTGGACGCGCGCAGCGACCCCGCGCCAGTGATCAGCTCCTCGAAGCTCAATGTGCGATGTGCAACGCGATTTGGAACGACGTACGAGATGTCGTCGCGCGCGACGAGACCATCGATCGCAGTTGCGGGTACCACCGCGAGTAGCGCCGGCGTCGCTTGGTACTGATAAAGCACCGAACCGCCTGCAGCGAGCACCGCTGCTCGAACGGACGCAAGGCTCGGATCAGACGACTCGGCGCTGATCACGACCTGAACGTATTTACCCTTGCTCGTATTCGCGGTCCACTTGGCGGTGGCGCCGCTGGTCAACACTTTCCTGAGATCGCTCGAAACCTTCTCGGGTTTGGCCGCGTGCGCGGCATTTACGCCTGCGCCGAACATAGCGATCGCGAAGAGACCGAGGGGAAGAAGAATCCGCGACAGCAGATTCATTAGACCCGTGCTTCTTGTTGTAGTTGAATCGTGCACGGCACTGCCCGTGGACGCCATGTTCATCTCCCCCAAATGGAACGGACGTACAGGAGTGAATGCTACAGAACTCCCGTGTCCCCAACAAGGTGTTCCCGGTAACTGAGCGCAACACAACGTGACGCCTTCGTGCCGGCCATCACAGCGTGTTTGGACGTGTCAAGTTGTATCCGACAACTTGCATGACACGAAAATGGAGGTAGGTGTAGCGTAGGAATCTCTCCTACGGGAAATCGTGACGTCGTCCGCTAGCCGGATTGTCCGCAGGCCGGGATGCTCTAAAAGTCCACATTCGGAGAGGCGACATGAATAGAATCAATGGCTTTGGCGCCGTGTTGGCGGCTTTTGCGGTGGTGAGCGCAGGTGCCGTACATGCGACGCTTCCGGCCCCGACCGCGGCCGCCAAGGACCAAGCGGCCGAAGCCGCCGCCCGGACCGGATGGCAGGACAAGGTCGCGGCGTACCAGCTTTGCAAGGCGCAGGACCGCGTGGCAGACACGTACCGCAAGGACGCCAAGGGGTCGGGCAAGACCGCGCCGGCGCCAACGACCACGGCCGCCTGCGCGGACCCCGGACCCTTCGTCTCGCCGCTCGCGCAGAAACCGCTCGAAGCAGCAGGCGCGCATTCGCCACCGGGTACCGCGTCAGCGCCGCCGAGCACGAACGCGACAGCGGCCGAAATCCAGGGTTCGAAGAAGCCGTAGCCGCTACATCTCCTCGAAGACCGCGACGGGAAACGTCGCGAGCGCCGCGCCGACGGCAAGCCGGGCGCCGGCGCGCTCGACGAGAGGACGCTGGACTTCGCCGGTGATGACGTTGCGCCACTGCGCAACGGGCACGTCGAGCACAAGCGTCGTATCGGCCCACACATCGTCGCCGACCGGCCACGTGGCGTCGCTCGTCACGATGCCCTGCCAGAGTCGCGGCACGGCGCACAGAAGGTGCGAGCCTCCCGCTACGCGCATGAACGCGCAAACGCTGTTCTTGTGCGCGCCGCGCACGCGCACTGGTCGATACGTCGCGCGCTCGAACCACGAGGCGCGGCGCTTGCGTAACTCGAGCAAGCTCGCGGTGACCAGCATCTTCACGCCGCCGTCCTGCCACGTTTCCAGGAGCTGCGCGGCGGGGCGGCGGCACACCTTGTGCAGCAAGGATTCGCGCGCCGCGTAATCGACGGGACGGCGATTGTCGGGATCCACCAGCGAGAAATCCCACACTTCGGTGCCTTGGTACGTGTCGGGCACGCCGGGTACCGCGAACTTGAGTGTCGTCTGCGCAAGGCTGTTGACACATCCCGCAAACGCAATGCGTTGCGCAAGCGGCGTGAAGTCGTTCAGAAACGGGCTGCCCGCGAGCGTTCCCAGCGCGCCGTCGACGAACCGCTCGAGCGCCGCCTCGTACGCTGCGTTGACGTTCACCCAGCTCGTGATCGCCTTCGCTTCGCGCGTCGCTTTTTGCATGTACGCCTGGAGGCGCACGCGCAATGCGTCGAGTGCGCGCTGGCTCATCTTGCCGAGCGGCCACGCGCCGACGAGCGTCTGGTAGAAGAGATACTCGTCGTTGCGCGACGGCGCTTCTTCGCCGTCGACCTCGCTGCGGTGCCGGCGGTTGAACTGCCGCCACCGGCGCAACGCGAGGCGCCACGCGCCGGGCATCTCGGAAAGCACATCGATGCGCGCGCGCACGTCTTCGCTTCGCTTGTTGTCGTGCGTCGAGGAGGCAAGCAGCGAATGGGGCCAGTGCGCCGCCCGTTGCCGGCAAGCGCGGTGAAACGCGCCGACGGTCGAACCGAACGTGCGGGGGTCGCCGCCTACTTCGTTGAGCGACGCGAGCCGGTTGAAGATGTAGAACGACGTGTCTTCGAGCCCTTTCGCCATCGCCGGCGCGCTCCACTGCTGGAAGCGCAAGACGAAGCGCACCACCTCGCGTGACGCCGATTCGTCCGCCTTGCCGTATTCGCCGCGAAGCACGGCACCAATGAGGTCGAACACCGAAGTATCCGCCGCCGCGCTGTGGCGCTTGGCGACGGCAACGGCCCAGTCGGCGTAGCGCTGATCATCGCCGCTTCTCGTCGTTTGCGTGACGTACGTGCGATACACGGGAAAGGCGGCCACGATCTCGACGAGCGCGCGCCGGATCGCGTTCCACGAAAAATCCCTCGTATGGCGATCTCTCTTGACGATGCGCGTGAGCGCGGTGGCGAGGCGATTGAGGTCGCTCGCGAGCGACTGCACGACGATCTGCGTCTTCGAATGGCGCAGCACGTCGTCGAATTCGAGGCGATCGCCGATGAATCCCGCATACAGGCGGTCGAATCGCAATTCGGCGCGGGGATCGACGAATAGCCCGTTGACTTCGCGCATGAAGCGGTAACCCGTGTCGCCATGCACCGGCCACGTCTCCGGCAACCTCTCATGCGAGGCCAGGATCTTCTCGACCACGACGTACGCTGCGCGTCCCCTGTCGTCGGGTGTGTTGCGCAATGCGTCGCAAGCCGCGGCTTGCAGGCGCGAGAAATACTGTGCCGGATCGGCGAGGCCGTCGGGATGGTCGATGCGCAGGCAGTCCGCCTTGCCGTGCGCAACGAGCTCCATCACGCGCCGATGCGTCGCCGCAAAGACGTCGTCGCGCTCGGCACACAAGCCGGCAAGATCGTTGATGTCGAAGAAGCGGCGGTAGTTGATGTCGTCGGCGGCCACGCGCCAGAACGCGAGGCGGTAGGCCTGCCCCGCGAGCAGTTGATCGAGCGCGTCGAAAGTTCGCGAGTCGCCCGGTGAACCGTTGATCGCGGCAACGTTCTCGCTCGATCGAGCCGCGCTGGCCGCGGGTGTGCTTGCGCACAAATCGGCGAGCGCTCGCTTGGCCGCAGCGCCGAGCGCCACTCGCGTCGCGTTTCGCCTCCGGTTGCATGGGAACGGCGGCGAAGCGACGTGCCACGCGGCGAATGCCGTTCGCGATGTTCGCCGGGACGCGGCGCAGGTTGGCGAGTAGGACGCGCGGATACTCGGCCGGGCGCACCGGCAGCCGATGCTCGTAGTACCACAACGAAAACTCGCCGTGCTCGGGCGCGAAGCGCAACGCGATCTCGCCGCGCTCGAGCGCGGTGCCGTATTGATCCCCGAGTATCGGAACGAGCACCTTGCCCGCCAATGTTTCGTCCGGCGGGCGCCCAGTCGATGTCGAAGTATTCGGCGCAGCGCGAAGCCTGCCCGTGCTCGAGGACGTCGAGCCACCACGCGTTGTCCGCCTTCAGCACGCCCATGTGATTGGGCACGAGGTCGAGCATGAGGCGCATGCCGTGCTCGCGCAAGGTTGCGGTGAGCGCGTCGAAGTCGGCTTCCGTTCCGATCTCCGGGTTCAACGCTTCGTGATCCACCACGTCGTAGCCGTGCGTGCTCCCTGCGCGCGCGTTGAGGAACGGCGACGTGTAGAGGTGGCTGATGCCGAGCGACGCGAGGTACGGGCACGATCGCTGCGCGCATCGTCGAACGTGAACCCCTTGTGAAGCTGCACGCGATACGTTGCGCGCGGAATGACGACGTCGCTCGGCATCAATGCGTCCTCGCCGCGCCCTTCCTCGCGAATCGCGGCGCATACGCCTGCGAACCGACCGTCCTCGCGACCAATCCTCGAGATCGACGCCGACCTTGCGCCGCCAGTTCGGGTGCTGGTCGTCCATCGTCGCGGGCAGGTTCGCCTGTTCCGATCTCGCCGAACACGTCTTCGAGCTGCATCGTCATCAGCGCGCACGGCGTGCGGGCAACGTAACGATGGAGCGCGATGACCTCCTCGACGCCGCCGAGGCCGGCATCGGCCATGCGCTTCGCGAAGCCTTGCGTCGGTCGCGGTCGCGCTCCGCGCGCAGGCGATCGCGCAAGTCGCCGCTTGGCAGCAGGCCGAGCGACTCGCGGTGCGCGAGGTCGGTGCCCTCGAAGAATCCCTTGAGCGTCGGCAAGTCGTGCGTGCTCACGCAAGCGAGCGCTTGCGGCGGGTATTCGTCCGGTCGTTTGAAGCCGCCGTCCGGCGTGCGCTCGAAGTAAAGCACGCGATACGACAGCAGGCCGGTGTCGCGCAACGTCGCCGCGCAGCGCGTCGGGCACGGTGCCCAGGTCTTCTCCCACGACGATCGCCCGCTCCCGCTGGCTCTCATCGGCGAGCGCGGCGCACAACTCGTCGACGCGGTAGGTCACGTACGCGCCTTCCGTCGCGGACATGCGCTCGGGAATCCAGTACAAACGCGCAAGTCCCATCACGTGATCGATGCGCAGCGCGCCGGCATGCCGCATGTTGGCGCGCAGAAGCGCATGCCATGGCGCATACCCGGCTTTGCGCAGCTCGTGCGGGATCCACGGCGGCAATCCCCAGTCCTGCCCGGTGCGATTGAAGTCGTCCGGCGGCGCGCCGACGTGCGCGCGCGTTGCAAAGAGGCGCGGTTGTTGCCACGTCTCCGCGCCGCCGGGATTGGCGCCGACGGCGAGGTCGCGGTACAGGCCGATGGACATGCCCGCATCGAGCGCGGCTCTATGCGCGCGACGGAGCTGCTCGTCGGCCTGCCACTGCAGGTACAGGAAGAAATCGACGGACTCGTGTCCGTCGCCTGCGAACGGCGTCACCGCGCCGCAATCGCGATACGGCTCCGGCCACGCAGGCCAGCCCCACACGCCGAACCTTGCCTGGAGCGCATCGAACATCGCACCGTCGAGCGCGGCACGTTGCTCCTGCACGAACGCCCGAAACTCGCGGGCGCGAGCGGTCATTGCATCGAGCTCGCGGTCGCGGAAGCGCGCGAACAGGAGAGCGAGAGCTTCCTGCTTTACGTCCCAGACACCCGCATGATCGACGAGCGGTGCGGAACGCAGCGCGAGGAGGCGTGCGGCGAATGCGTCGCTCGCGACCAACGCGCGCGCCTCCGCGCACGCGGCGAAGTCGTCGACCGCTTCGACATCGAGGTACAAAGGATTGAGCGTCAGCCGGCTCGAGGGGCTGTAAGGGCTCGCTTGCGCGGGGCGGTCGAGGAACAGCTCGTGCAGCGGGTTGACGCCGACGAAGCTCGCGCCCTCCGCGGCGGCATGGCGCGCCACGTTCGCGAGGTCGGTGAAGTCGCCGATCCCCCAGTTGCGCCGCGAGCGCATCGCGTAGAGCTGGATCGCCGGACCAAACAATCGCGCGCCGGGCGGGGGCATGTGACATTGCCGGGTCCGCACCGTCGCCGGTGCGAGGACGTCCGGCGAGGCATCGCCTGCGTGCATCGCGTCGAGCAGCGCGCGCTTCGTAGCGTCCGGGGTCGCATGCTCCTTCCCCCAGATGTCGTGATACGACAGTGCGATGCCGTACGCCGCGCAGAGACGGTCGAGATCGTCAGGCATGGCCGATCATCCAGCGCACGTACCATGCGTCGTCGGGGGCCGATTCGTAGATCGTTTCGCCTGGTGGCTCGGATATCGCAAGGCCGCGAGACAAGCGCACGTGCAAGGCGCAGGGTGCGTGCGTCGCGCAGCGGCCAGGTCACGTCGAGGGATTGCGCATCGGCGCGAAAGCGCGCACCGCCCGCGACAATCTCGCCGAGCAACGGC
>CAVPRK010000016.1:0-149542 GCA_963707815.1 uncultured beta proteobacterium | reverse complement strand
GAGGTCCTGGCGCGCGATCTCGAAGCCGTCGTTGCTCTCGAAGATGACCTTGAGGCGAAGCTTGGCGACTTCGCCGACGGGCTCCTCGAACAACAGCACGCAGGTGGACTCCGCCGCGCCGCGTCCGCACGCGCCCGCGCAGCTGATGCAGCTGCGACAGGCCGAAGCGCTCGGCGTGCTCGATCACCATGAGCGAGGCATTGGGCACGTCGACCCCCACTTCGATGACCGTGGTCGCGACGAGCACGTGAATCTCGCCGCGCACGAACGCGCTCATCGTGGCCGCCTTGTCGTCGGGCTTCAGGCGCCCGTGGATGAAGCCGACCCGCAGCGACGGCAAGGCCGCGGTGAGCTCGGCGTGCAGCGCGACCGCGGTTTGCAATTCGAGCTTTTCCGATTCCTCGATGAGCGGGCACACCCAATAGGCCTGCCGGCCCTCGCCGCCTTGCTTGCCGACCCACTGCACGATCTCGTCTCGGCGCTTCTGGCTGACGAGGCGCGTGAGCACCGGCGTGCGCCCGGGCGGCATCTCGTCGATGGCCGAGACGTCGAGGTCCGCGTAGAACGTCATCGCGAGCGTGCGCGGAATCGGCGTGGCGCTCATCATCAACTGATGCGCTTCGGCGAGTCCCTTGCCGCGCAGCGCAAGCCGCTGCGCGACGCCGAAGCGATGCTGCTCGTCGACGATGGCGAGCCCGAGATGCGGGATCTCGACCCCTTCCTGGAACAGCGCGTGGGTTCCGACGGCGAACGCGATCTCGCCGCTCGCGAGCGCTGCGAGCGCCTGTTTGCGGGCCTTGGCGCCGACCGACCCCGACAGCCATGCGATCGGCACGTCCATGCCGTCGAGCCAGGAAGCGAGCTTGCGATAGTGCTGCTCGGCGAGGATTTCCGTCGGCGCCATGAAAGCGACCTGCTTGCCGCTCTCGATCGCCTGCAGCGCCGCGAGCGCGGCGACGATCGTCTTGCCGGAGCCGACGTCGCCCTGCAGCAGCCGCTGCATGGGCGATCGCGCGCTTCAGTCGTGCGCGATTTCGCGCCACACGCGTTCCTGCGCACGCGTCAGCTTGAATCGACGCGCGCTCGATCAATTGCCGGGTCAGCGACGCCGGTGCCGGTCAGCACCGGCGCGCGACGCAGCGATCGCGCCTTGCGATGCGCCTGGAGCGACAGCTGTTGCGCGAGCAGCTCGTCGAACTTGAGCCGCGTCCACGCCGGATGCGTGCGCGCATCGAGCGCGCGTTGCGTGCGGTCCGGACAGCCGCGGCGGCGGCGTGTGCAGGAACCGCACGGCATCGCCGAACTTCCACAGCTTGCGCCGCGCTTCACGACGTCTCGGGCAGCGTGTCCCGTCAGCGACGGCGTCGTCTGCCAGCGTTCGCGCGACGAGCTTGCGCAACGTGTCCTGCCAAGGCCCGGCCGTCGTCGGATAGACCGGCGTCAGCCGGTCGGGCAGCGGCGCGCCCTCGGCGACTGACTTTCCACTGCGGATGCACGATCTCGAGACCGAAATAGCCGGGCCGCACGTCGCCGAACACGCGCACGCGCTGACCCGGCTGCAGCGCCTTCTGCTGACTCGGATAGAACGTGAAGAAGCGCAGCACGAGCTGCGCGTCGCGATCGTCCGGGTCGGCGATCAGGTCAGACGAGCTGGCGCCGCGGCCGGTACTGGATGTCGGTGTGACGACCACGCCCTCGGACTGCACGGCAAGCCCGGGCTGCACGAAGGCGAGCGGCGTCAATCGCGTGTGGTCCTCGTAGCGCAGCGGCAGATGGAGCACGACGTCCGCATCGCGCGTGAGCCCGAGCTTCGCGAGCTGGTCGGCGAGACCGCGGCCGCCGGTTTCCGGCCGCGGCCGGCTTCGTGGATTTCTTGGACCGCGTCATCGCGCCCCCGACCCAACGCGGGCTTTACTGCCCCTTCGTCTGATCGAACGTTTCGCGCCAACCGGTCTGCGGGCCGCGGCCAGCCGCCCGGCAGCACCACCGTTCCTTCGACCTCGATCAGTCGCGCCGCGCGGCAACGCCGCGACCTGGTATGTCGCGCGGGCCGGATAGGGCTTGGTGAAGTAGCCGGCCATGATGTCGTTGACCTTCGCGAAATCGCCGAGATCGACCATGAGGATCGACAGCTTGACGATGTCGTCGATCGAGCCGCCCGCGGCCCTCACACGGCGCGCAGATTTCGGAACACCTGGTGCGCCTGCGCCTCGATGCCGCCCTCGACGATCGTCATCGACGAAGGATCGAGAGGGATCTGTCCCGACAGATAGACGTTTGACCGACGCGAATGGCCTGCGAATACGGTCCGATCGCGGCGGGCGCGTCGTTGCTTTGAATCGCGTCTTTTGTCATGTCGGTGTGGGTAAGGCGTAAGCCTTACGCGGTGCGCTGCACTTTAAGCGGCACTACTTTAGCACCCGCGGGCTCCACCTTCTCCACCGGATGGCCGGCCGCGACCCACGCGTCGATGCCGCCGAGCAGCGGTCGCACGCGCTTGAAGCCGTGCTGCACGAGCACCTTCGCGACCTTGGCGGCGGTGTATTCGTTGGGGCACGCGCAATAGACGATCACTTCGCTTTCGGGCTCGACCGCGACGAGGTCGACGCGGATGTTCTGGGGATCGACGGTGATCGCGCCGGGGATGCGCCCCGTCATCGCCTGCGACATCGGCGAGCGCACGTCGATGACCTTGCCGACCCGGCTCGACTGCATGAGCTCGTGAAGCTCGTCGACGGTGAGCCGGTCCATGCGCAGCTGCCAGATGAAGAGCTCGCGCTGCCACCACTTGGCCGACGACGTAGAGCAGGAAGGCGCCGGCGATGATCCACAGCCCGATGCGTCCCAGCGTCTCGAAGATGCCGAGCACCTGATTGATCGCGCCGCTGAACGCGAAGCCGAGCCCGATCGCGACGCCCGACCACAGCGCCGCACCGATCGCGTCGAACACGACGAATTTCCAGAAGGGCAGGCGTACGACGCCGGCCATCGACGTGGCCACCGAAGCAAAGCCGGGGACGAATTTCGCGACCGCAAGCGAGCGGGCGCCCCAGCGGTCGAAGATCGACTCGGTCTGGCGCACGCACGAGTCCGGCGACAGCGAGATGCGGCAGATGGTCTTGAGCACGCCGCTGCCGAAGCGTCGCCCTGCGAAGTACCAGACCAGGTCGGCGATCATTGCCGCGACGACCGCGATCGCGACCAGCGCCCACACCGGCGCGCCGCCTTTGGCGGCCAGCGCGCCCGGTGATGATCAGCGTGGGATACGCGGGGACGGGAAGTCCCGCCTGCAGCAGGAGCACGTTCACGAACACGAACGCGAGCCCGTATTGCTGGATGAGGGCGAGGAGCGTTTCCATGGCGATGCGTCGCTTGTGCCAAATCGGCAACGAGGACAACTTAGGTGGGCATGGGCGGTCACGAACCCAACCCCACGATGAGTCGGGGCAATGCGCCCCAAGTTTACGGCCAAACCCCCTTCACGCTATAATTCCGCCCCTCGTGGGGACGTAGCTCAGCTGGGAGAGCGTCGCGTTCGCAATGCGAAGGTCGGGAGTTCGATCCTCCTCGTCTCCACCACCTTCCGGAAAGCCCCTGACGTGTCCGCGCCAGGGGCTTTGCATTTCCGCCCTCGATCGGAGGAGGCGAGTCAGGCATGACCGGCAGCGCCGCGATGCTGCTCTGGTACGACATCGTGCCGGAGCAAGTCACCGAGCACGACGAATGGCACACGCGCGAGCACTTTCCCGAGCGCGTGGGCATCCCGGGATTCCTCTGCGCGCAGCGATGGGTGGCGCACGCGGCGACGTCTCCGCGGTATTTCGTGCGCTACGACGTGCGCGACGTCGCCACATTGACGTCGCCCGCGTACGAGTCGCGGCTCAACCATCCGAGCCACTGGACGCAGCGCATGATGCCGCACTTCCGCGGCATGGTGCGCGGCTTTTGCGCGATCGAGCACGAGGCAGGCAGCAGCATCGGCGCCGAGATGCTCACCATCCGGTTCGACGCCGATCCGGCGCACCGCGGCGCGCTGATGCAATGGCTGGGCGAGGACTGCCTGCCGCGCGTCGCGCAGCGTCGCGGGTTCGCGAACGCGTGCACGCTCGCCGCCGCGGTGCAGCCGCCGATGACCTCCGAGCAATCGCTGCGCGGGCGCGATGCGACGGTCGACGGCGTCGTCCTCGTGTCGAGCTATGCAGCCGGGATGCTCGACGCGTTGCAGGGGGACGATCTTGCCTCGCAAACGCTCGAAATGCGCGGCGCGAAGCCCGGGATCGCTTATGGCCGCTACGCGTTTGCGTGCCGGGCAGACGCCGCCGGCGCCCTCTAGACCCGGCCGCCGTCGTCGTGAGGCGGGCGCTTGTCGACTTTCGCGTGCACGTTGAGCACCACCAAGCCGAAGACCGTCGCCACTAGCGCGGTCACGAGCTGACCGAGCCCGGCCGCCATGCCTATCGCCGCGGTGAGCCAGATGCTGGCTGCGGTGGTGAGCCCGCGCACGGTGGCTTCCTGCTTGAGGATCGCGCCGGCGCCGAGAAAACCGATGCCCGCGACGAGACCCTGCACGACGCGGCTTATGTCGTCGGCCGAAAATCCCGCCTGCACCGGCACGATCACGAAGAGCGCAGCACCGAGCGCGACCAGGATGTGCGTGCGCAGGCCCGCGGGACTGGCAACGCGCTCGCGGTCGTAGCCGATGAGCGCGCCCATCAGGCCCGCGACCAGCAGGCGCACGACGAGGCGCGTCGCTTGCGCGGCGTCGGGAAGGTCCGAGAACTCCGCGGCGAGCGCGTCCCACATACGCTAGTCGAGATCGTCGGGATTGGCGACCGGCAGCTTGGCCACGTCCACGACGCCCCGATCGCTCGTGAAGGTGAGCGACGACGACGAGCCTTGCTGCTGCGCGAAGCCGCCGATGCGATGGTCCAGCGTGTCGTACACCGCGACCGCGCCGTTCATGTCGATCGCAAGCCGGCGAAGATCGGGAAAGTACGCGTATCGCACGTCGTTTTGCCCGCCGGTGCTCGCGGGCGTCCCCAAGGCCTTGGGCCACCACCGCGTCGACGCGGGCGCGTGCTCTTCCACGAGGCGAGGCTCGCGCGAGGAGAGCTCCGCCAGATCCGCGCACAGGGCATCGACGCGACGCCGCAGCGCATCGTTCCCCATCTCGGACAGCATGGTCATGCCGCCGCGCATCCACTGTCCGGGGCCGCCCAGCTCGCGGTGACTGAATTGCGCCATCGTGCCGTGGCCGGCGACGATGGCGTGCAGCGCCTCGGTTGCGGCGTCGACGGTGAATCCGTGGCGTTGCGCGATTGTCTCGACGGCCTTGCGGCCCGAAGCGGTCAGCGATTCCATTGCCGTTCCTTCCGATGCGTTCGGAGGATCGTAGCGCGCTTCCCGCGGGAGTCCTGCTAAAACAAAAAGCCCGCGCGAGGGCGGGCTTCCGTCGAGCGCGAGCGAATGTCGCTAGTTGGCGACCGTGCGCGTGAGCGGCGCAGAAGCTTGCGCCACCGGCTTGGCCGGCGTCTTTTGCTTGGCCACCGGTTTCTTCGCCACCTGCGGCGCGTCTGCCTTCTCGGCAATCACGACGGCGGTTTCGGGTGCCTTCGACGCCTGCGCATCGGTGTGATGGCTCAAGTCGTCGCACGCGAGCGCGGCGCCGCTTGCGAAAAGCGCCGAGGCGGCAAGCACCGCAAGAATGGTCTTCATCGGGACTCCTTCCACGTGAGTTGCACTCAGTTGCCCTGAGTTGCAGACAGCAAGGTGCATCCTGCGCCGGGCCGGGCGCAGCGTCAAGAGGCCTTGGGGTCGCAGCGGTACGCGCGCGCCGACGCGTTTCCGCGGTTGAGGATGCCCTTCGTGTCCGCCGCGAGAAAGATCACGTGCGTCGCCCCGATCGCGGCGGCCTTTTCGCGCGCATCGTTCATGGCGTTCTGCACGCGCGCCTCGTCCGCGCCGCCGAACAGGCTGCGACCGCTGACGGTGCCGAGGAGCTTGCAGTCGCGGTTCATCACCGCGGGATCGCCCTCGCTCACGCTGCGCGCGGCCGCGGACGCCGTGGACGGCGCGGAGCCGCAGCCGCCGATCCATGGAAGGGCAAGGGCGGCGAAGACCATGAAGAGCGCACGCATGCCGCATTTTACCGGGCGCTGGCGAGCAGAGTGAGCGCGGGGGCCGAGGCGAAGCCGAGGGAGGCGCGCCGCGCGCGTCCCCGCGCGACCGACTGCGGCCGACACGCTGATCTGCGCATCGAACTCGGAGGCACAAGGAGGCCGCAGAGTGAGCGCGGGGGCCGAGGCGAAGCCGAGGGAGGCGCGCAGCGCGCGTCCCCGCGCGACCGACTGCGGCCGACACGCTGATCTCGCATCGAACTCGGAGGCACAAGGAGGCCGCAGAGTGAGCGCGGGGGCCGAGGCGAAGCCGAGGGAGGCGGACCGCGCGCGACTGACTGCGGCCGACACGCTGATCTCGCATCGAAGTCGGAGGCACACGGAGGCCGCGATGCCGCAATGAAAAGACGGCCTGCCTTGCGGCGCGGCCGTCGTTTGAGGATGTGTTTCAGCTGTTCTCGATCCCGCCAGTGCACTCCGACGCGATCCTTGCTCATCCGGCCTTCAACCCGCCGGACGGTTGTCCCGTTCTTTCCCGGGCATCGCTCCTTCTATTGCACACGGCCGCATTTTCGTGATGGCGACACGCCGGCGCGATAGGCGGCGCGCGCATCGTCACGTGGTCCGTTTCCTACGGCTCGTCCATGCCCGCGCGTGTCGCTCGTAGGCGCGCATGAGCGGCGTGACCGAGATGCCATGCAGCACGATCGACGCGGCAACGACCCCGAGCACGAGGCCGAGCACGTAATCCGACTCCGGCCCCCGCCATTCGTGGCTCAACGCGAAGAAGACGTAGTAGAGCGAGCCCACGCCGCGAATGCCGAACCATCCCGCGAGAACGCGCTGCTCGCGCTCCAGCGGCACGCCGGCGAGGGCAACCAGCACCGAGATCGGACGCACCACGAGGAACAGCACGAGCGCCAGCAAGGCGGCGGCGAGCGGAATCGCGACGATGGTCACGAGCGCGCCGCACACGATGACGATGGCGAATTCAAACAGGCTCTCGAGGTCTGCGTTGAACCGCTGTATCGGCGTCGACGATTCATTCGCCTTGCCGCCCTCGCCTGCCAGCGAATACCGCAGCGAAACGGCGGCGGCGAACACGGCCAAAAACCCGTAGGCGTCGATCAGGAGCGCAACCCCGTAGCTCACGGCGACGATGCCGAGACCCAGGAAAGCTTCCGAGGTCTCGCTCTCGACGCCGTCGCGCAAACGGCGCGCGACCCAGCGCCCGGCGACCGCGCCCAGCAGGGCGCCGAGGGCAAGGCCGCCCACCACGCCCCACAGCGCGCCAAGCGCGAACGTGCCCCAGCGATCGGATGCGACCTGCTCCACGCCGAGCATGGCCAGGCCCGCAAGCACGATCGGGAACGCGGCGCCGTCGTTGAGGCCTGCCTCCCCGGTGAGACCGAAGCGCAGGCCGTCGCGGTCGCGCTCGTCTGCGACCTGCACGTCGCCGGCAAGCACCGGGTCGGTCGGCGCAAGCGCGCCGGCCAGAACGAGCGAAGCGCCGATCGACAAGTCGAACGCCCAATGCGCGAACGCCGCCAGCAGCAACACGGTGACGATCATCGCGACGCTCGCGAGCCGCACGGGGACGTGCCAGTGCTTCACGCGCAGCGTCGTGCCGACCGCGGAGCCCGTCGCGAACAACGACACGAGCACGGCGATCTCCGCCGCGCGCTCCAGGAATACCCGGTGCACGTCCGGATCGGGGCGAAGCCACCCGAGGCCCCATGGGCCGATCGCCATGCCGATTACCAGGTAAACGAGCGCGGGGCTTGCCGGCATGCGCGCGACGACATGGCTCGTCGCGTAGATCGCGACCAGCATGACGCCTACGGCAACGAGCCACCCCGCATAATCCATCCCGTTCCATGGTAACCGGGCGGGCACGGGTGAAGACGTAGGCGCGTGCCGGTAACGTTGTCCGGGCGAGTCCCATTTTCGGGGCGGCGTCAGGCAATTCCTACCGCCCCTTCCGCACGCGGCCGATGCCCGCCGTGCCCTTTTTTCGTCAGCCTTGCGCGCATGCGCAAGCGCTCTCGGCTACGTTCCCATTTGAGTAGATTCCTGCCGGACTCGCCGGCCGCAGCGGCACGCACGCTCTGGCGCTTCACCGTGGGCGTGCTGCGCGATTTCCGCGCGAACCAGGGACTGCTGCTCGCGGGCGCGGTCGCCTACTACGCTTTGCTCTCGCTCGTGCCCATGCTGATCCTCGTGGTCATCGCGCTGTCGCATTTCATGGACCCGCAACTCATCATCGCGACCATTGGGGAGTATCTCGAGTTCATCGTGCCCGGCTATGCCGACGAGATCGCCGGACAGCTTCGCCTGGTGCTGGCTCACCGCGACGTGGTGGGCGGGCTGCTGTTCGTGAGCATGCTCTTCTTCAGCTCGCTCGCGTTCACAGTGCTGGAAAACGCGATGTCGGTCATCTTCCTGCATCGGGTCGAGATCCGGCGCCGCCACTTCCTTGTATCGGCGATCATGCCCTACGTTTTCATCCTGTTCCTCGCCCTCGGCCTGCTCGCTGCGACATTGGTTTCCGGGCGCCTCGCGCAGCTTGCTACGCGCGACGTCGCGCTCCTGGGTTCGCCGCACTCGCTCGAATTGCTGTCGAGCTCGCTGCTCTATGCCCTCGGCGTGGCGGGAGAGATCCTGGTGGTCACCGCGATCTACCTCGTGATGCCGGTAGGCAGCGTGAGTTGGCGGCACGCTTTGATCGGCGGCGTCGTGGCTTGCCTGCTATGGGAGATCACGCGGCACATCCTCGTTTGGTATTACGCCACCCTCTCCCAGATCCAGGTCGTGTACGGATCGTTTGCGGCCGCGATCGCGGTGCTGCTGAGCGTGGAGGTCGCCGCTGCGCTCCTGTTGTTCGGCGCCCAGGTCATTGCGAATTACGAACGGGCGATCCGCGCGCGACCGAAAGACGCTGCCGGACCGGCTCAGCTCCACGTCGTTCCCGCGAAGTAGCTGTAGTCCCGGGAATGCGCGGTCCGCTGACACGATGCCGCGCGCCTTGCGGCTGACGAGCGCGCGCGATTCCTCCTAGCATCGAAGAGGTCCCCCGCCGGGGTTATATCAATCGATGCTATAGGAGCTCATATGATCAAGACAGTGGTTGGATCTTTCGACACGGTTTCGGAAGCGGCCAGCGCCGCGCGCGACCTGCGTGCTGCCGGCTTCCTCGACAGTGACGTAAGCGTAATCGCGAACAACCAGCAACGCCCCGCGGATTCCACGGTCAAGGTCACGGAGCCCGACAAGGTGAGCGGTACCGCGACCGGCATCGTGGCCGGCGGCGCGCTGGGCGGCGCGGCGGGTCTCGCGGCAAGCCTCATGGGTCTCGCGATCCCGGGCATCGGACCGATCCTCGCGGCCGGGCCGATCGCGGCGGCGCTTGCGGGCGCAGGCGCCGGGGCGGTTGCCGGCGGCCTCATCGGCGGCTTGACGGACGCGGGCGTCTCGGAGACGCATGCCGAGTATTACGCCGAAGCCGTGCGACGAGGCGGCGCTCTGGTGACCATTCGCGCGGACGATGCGCGCGCGGACGAGGCGGAAGCGATCATCCGCCGCCACGGCGCGTTCGACATCGAGGACCGCGCAACGCAATGGAAGAGCACGGGCTGGGCGGGCTACAACCCGGACGCCGAGCCGTTCACGTTCGACGAGATCGAGCGGGATAGGACGCAGTGGCGGGCCACCGGCTCTCGCACAACTCGTCCGTAAGCAGCACAAAGACGGGGCGGCCACGCCGCCCCGTTCTACGCTTTTAATCCGGGATATTGGCCAGCAGCGTCGACAGATCTTCAGCGTGCTCCTCTTCCTTCGCCAAGATCTCTTCCATGATGCGACGCGTCGTCGAGTCCTTCCCATCCAGCCAGGTCACGATCTCGCGATAGCTGTCGATCGCAATTCGCTCGGCCACGAGGTCCTCGCGCAGCATGTCGCGCAGGGTCTTGCCTTCGACGTACTCGGAGTGGCTGCGCGATAGAAGGCCGGCCGGATCGAGGTCCGGCTCGCCGCCGAGTTGCACGATGCGCTCGGCGATCTGGTCCGCGTGCTCCTGCTCCTCGTTCGCGTGCTCGAGGAACTCCGCCTTGACCGACTCGGAATGGATGCCGGAGGCCATGTAGTAATGACGGCGGTACCGCAGCACGCACACGATCTCGGTGGCGAGCGCATCGTTCAGGACCTTGCACACCTGCTGGGCGTCGAGGCCATAGGTATCAGTTACGGCGCCTTGGTCGATGTGCTCTCGCGCGCGCTTGCGCAGCGCCGCCACGTCGGACACGAAAGGCGTGTTCGGGGTTTGCGTATTGTTGGACATTTTGGGATCCCTCGTGGAAATGGCAACGGCGCGCCTGGGCGCGCCGCCGTTACTGCGTTCGTGGGGCTAAGTCCTTCTCGCGAGCGACATCAGGAACGTCACGATCGCGATGACGAGGAACGCGAAGAACAGGATCTTCGCAATGCCCGCCGCACCGGCCGCGATACCGCCGAAGCCGAACAGCGCCGCCACCAACGCAATCACGAAAAACACGATCGCGTAATACAGCATGACAACCTCCAGGTGAGTGAGAAGATGTACGCAGCAAGCGCTGCTGCTGAAGAAGAAGTCGCATACCGCGTGCCATCCCGCGGCTTCGGGTGATAGGCGTACCGATTCAACGATTTGGGACGCATTTGAAATGGAGGCCGCGAGGCCGTTTGGGCAATTGCGGGCGATGTCGTTGCAACTTCGGAAAGATCCGTCGGTGCGCTCCTACGGCGGGTTCCGACGGCCACGGATACGGTCGCGCCATCGCGGCCCGTACGCTGTGCGACGTCGCGATTCCATCGACGGGAGAAATTCATGAACAAGGTCATTACGGCGATCGTGCTGGCGGCCGCGACGTACGCGGTGCAGCGGTACCTTGCGCGCACCGCCGCTTACGCAAGGCCGCGCAAACCGCAGATCGAGACGTGGGAAAACGAAGGCGGCGCGCTGGCCCCCCAGCACGTCCCGGCCGAAACGTCGCAGGTGCCCCGATAGGCCACACCCATTCGCGGCGACAACTTCCGGGCGACAAAAAGACGCCGCGTTTCCGCGGCGTCCAAGCCCGCTCCATGTTGCTATTCAGGAGCGGAGGGGAGAGATTGGGGCATCCCGTTTCTGCGGATGCCCAACGATTGATTCTGACACGCGCCACGTTGTCTATATGTAGGCGCAATCCCGATGCTATGTAGGACGCTTCCCGACACCCCCGGGAGCGCTGCGATGGGGTATATAGTGGCCCCACAATCCAGAGAGCGCGCGTGAAATCCGTACTTCCCCTTCGCATCGTCCTTCCCCTGGTGCTCGGCATCGCGGCTTCGCTCGCGATCGCCGTGTATGCCGAGCTCGGCTACCGCCGGCTCGAGCTCGCGAACCGCCAGATGGCGATCGCGCTGGAAATGCAATCCACCTTGCACGAAACCCTCGCCCTGATCGTGGACGCCGAGACCGGCCAGCGCGGCTACCTGCTGACAGGCCGCGAGGAGTACCTCACCCCATACAGCAGCGCGGTGCCGAAGATCGACGGCGCGCTCAATCGTCTTCGCGAGCTCCTGGTCCAGAACGGCACGGTCGCGCAGCGCGACGCCCTGGGCCGGCTGAACGGCCTCGTCGGGAAGAAGCTATCCGAGCTCGAGGCGGCGATCGCGCTCTACCAGAAGAGCGGCCCGCAAGGCGCGCAGGCGCTTCTCGACACGGGTATCGGCCGGCGAGCGATGGACGAGATTCGTGCCGACGTCGACATCATGGCGGCGACGCACCGCACGCAGATCGCCGAGGCGTCGGCGCGCTGGTCCAACGACATCTCGTTCGCGCGGCTGGGCATGCAGGTGATGACTGCGTTTACGGTCGCGCTGCTGCTGGTCTTGTGGCTCCTCGCGCGGCGCGACGCGCAGCAGCGCGAAGTGCGACGCCGCATGGCGGTCGAGGACAAGCGCAGGCTCGAGTCGGAGGTAGAGGACCGTACGGCCGAGCTCTCGGAGCTCTCGAGCTATCTCCAGAAGGTGCGCGAGGACGAAAAGTCGAAGCTCGCGCGCGACATCCACGACGAGCTGGGGGGCATCCTGGTCAGCGCGAAGATGGACGTCGCGTGGGTCGAGGAGCGGATGAAGAAGAAGGACGGCGAGATCTCCGCCAAGCTCGAGCGCGCGCTGCAGGCTCTCGACGACGGCGTGCAGATCAAGCGACGCATCATCGAGGAGCTGCGTCCCACGCTCCTCGACAACCTCGGTCTTTCCTCGGCGCTCGACTGGCAGGTCCACGAGATCTGCGACCGCGCGGGCATCGCATGCACGATTGCCACGCCGGCGGAGGACGGCATGATCCGGCCGGAGGTTTCGATCGCGCTCTACCGCATCCTGCAGGAAGCGCTGACGAACATCGTGAAGTACGCGCAGGCCTCGAACGTGAACGTCGACCTCGGCGTCACGAGCGACACCGTCACGCTTCTCATCGAGGACGACGGCATCGGCATCCCGGCAGACGCCCAGAACAACCTGCTGTCGCACGGCATCTCCGGCATGCGCCAGCGCGTGCGCGCGCTCCACGGGGACTTCGCGATCGCGCGCCGCCCGGAAGGCGGCACCATGATCGAGGTCAACGTGCCGATGGCCCCAGAAACGACACAGGCCTCGGAACCGGTTCTAGCCTAAAGTCGAGGTGAGGACGCCGAAGGCACTCCTCGCCTCGTCTCCATCAGAAGTTCTATGCTGCCTGCGCCGGCACCCGGTCGGCGAGACCTCGCACGCCCGCGTGCTTGGCGCAATGCACGCAGCAGAAGTACTTGCCGCCCGCCTCGACGCCGTGCCCGATAATCGCGCACGCGCAATGCTCGCAGCGCGGCGCCATCATCTGGATCGCGCACTCGAAGCTGTCGAAGGTGTGCGTCGTACCGTTCATCGTGACTTTGAACGCCTTGTCGTAATCGTTGCCGCAGTGATCGCAAACGGCCATTGCCATCTCCAAAGTTAGTCCGCGGTCGACACCGCGAGATCGGTGACCACGGGAGGCAGGAGCCCGTTCGCCGGATCGTCCACCGCCTCGAAATTCACGATGGGCATGCCCGTGCGCACGGGGCCGAAGATCGTCGCAAACGAGACGTCGGCCGCGTCGCGACCGGTGCCGATGCGGATGAGACCAGTGATCGGCGAAATGCCCGTCGCGTCGAACAGGTACCAGTGCCCGCCCATCAGGACTTCGGCGTACGCGTGGAAGTCGGGAGGTCCGAGCGCCGGGTCCGCGCCGTAATCGACGCCGGTGCAAAAGCGCGACGGGTAATTGAGCGCGCGGCAATACGAAATGAAGGTGTGCGCGAAGTCGCGACATACGCCGCAGCCGTCGCGCAGCGTGTCGACCGCCGTCGTGCCGCTATTCGACGTGCCGACCTGGAACTTGATGTTGTCGCGCACCCAGTCGCGCACGGCGCGCACCTGCGCATAACCGCGCGGATGCGTGCCGAACAGGTCCCAGGCCTTCTGCGAGATCGCGTCCGAGGGGCAATAGCGGCTCGGATACAGAAAGCGCAGCGAGCTCACGGGCAGCTCGGAAGGCGCCTCCGCCACGACATCGGTGGGGTCGACGATCCGGTGCGTGATGTCGACAAGCCCCGAATAGTGCGCCGTGACCACGCTCGCCTCGCTGCTGAACTTCGCGATGCGGTTGCCGGTCGTTTCGTCGGCTTCCACGGTCCACGGCTCCCCGGGCGAGATCTCGAATTCTTCTTCGACGACCTGCTGGCGCGGCGTCATCGCCGCGTGCACGTTGAGCAAGAAATCGGACTTGGCGGAAACGTCGTAGCGCAAGTCGACGCTATAACGGATCCGCACGCGGCTCCCGGTTGTCTCGTGGGGATTGAATCGCATTGCAAGTGCTCCGTCAGGCGGCAAGAGGCGGATCGAAGTAAGGATTGAATCCAGCGGGCCGGTTGGGCGTCGGCTCGCCGCGCTCGAGGACGCCGATCGGGCGCAGCGATTGCGCCTCGAGGACGACCCGCGTGCCCGGCGTCACCGTCAATCCCATTTGCGCGTAGCGCGGGACGGCGCTCGAATCGGCGCGCATCACGAGCCACGTCTCGTGCGCGTCGCTGCGACGGCTTTCGACGACGAATTCGAGGCGTCCGAGCTCATCGGCGCCCGGCGCGCGCGTTGGTTCGTTCATTGGCGAAGTCCGGCCCGGGCTGCCGATCAGTGCGACGATGCGTCGCGCTTGCGTTGGTCCTGGGGGTTAGGCGGCTCCTTGATGGCGGGCTCGCGCGTCGGCTCCTTGACGGGGGGCGAATCCTTGGCCCGCAGCAATGCCGCCTGCTCCGCCTGTTTCATCTCGGTGGCTTCGCCCGCGTCACGGGGAGCCGCATCGCGTGCCGCCTGGTCGACCTTGCCGGAATCGACGAACTTCTTCGTGGCTTCGTTGTACTTCCGCGACGCTTCGTAATTGCCTTCGCCGTGCACGTTGTCCTTGCTGCTCATCGCCTTCCCTTTCCCGGTGGCCGCGCGGAGTCGCGGCATCGCGACACTATGCCCACGCGCGCTCGCGCGTCCGATCGGTGCCGCGCGGATTGCGTTGTCGTCTGTGTCCTACGCCGCGCATTCGAACAAAAAAAGAGGCCGGCGGAGTTGCCGCCGGCCTTTCGAGTTCCGGTGCGGCAGAAGAGTCTGCTCGGACACCGGCGAGGGAGACGCTGTTGGCCGGCGCGACGCCGGCCACTCGATCACATCAGGTCTTGCCGAATTTCGCCTTCGCGTCGCGCACGCAGGTGTCCTTCGCGGCGCCCGCAAGCGAGTCGCACTTCTCGACCGCGACCTTGTAGTCCGCGTCGCGCTTGTCTTCGGCGGCGTCCTTCTTCGCATCCGCGGTCTTCTTCACGGCAGTCTGCGAGGTGTCGGCCGCGACGCGATCGACCTTGGCGTCGGCCTTGGCCTTCGTATAGCCCGCCTTCGCTTCCTTCACGCAGACGTCCTTCTGGTTGCCGGACAGGTCGTCGCACTTTTCCTTGGCGACGTCGTACGTCGCTTCGGCGCGCGCGAGGCGCGCGTTCTCGCGAGCCTTCGGCGTGCCGTCGTAGGCAGCCTTCGCCTCGGCCTTGGCGACCTTCTCCTTGCCCTTGGCTTCCTGCATGCAGATGTCCTTGGCATTGCCGGAGAGCGAGCCGCACGCGTCCTTGTCCGCCTTGTACGTGGCGTCGGCGGCCTTGATCGCCTGGTCGCGGGCCGCCTTGTCATGCGGTGTGGTCGTGGCCGCGGTCGTCGCGCCGGCGAAGCAGAGCCCCGCCGCCGCGAAAAGCGCGAGCAGTGTCTTGTTCATGGCAATCTCCCTATTGGTACTTGCGCAGGTCTTCATCGCGGAACGAGCTGCCCCACGTGTCGACCTGCTTCTCGGCCTCGTCCTTGCCGATCCCGTACGATTCCTGGATCTTGCCGACGAGCTGGTCGCGCTTGCCGCCGATGACGTCGATGTCGTCGTCGGTCAGCTTGCCCCACTGCTCCTTCACCTTGCCCGTGAATTGCTTCCAGTTGCCTTCGATGCGGTCCCAGTTCATCTGTTGCTCCTCGAATAAGTTCCGGGTGCCATCACCCGAGCACAGGCAAGCACTCGCAACCCCCGTGCCATGCATGGGTTCCCTTTGCGTACAGCGACTTAGCCTCAGCGGTTCGAGCGTTTCGAGCAACGAGGCCATAGGTGCGGTGTAAAACGCGCGCCCACTGTAGGACGCGGGAACATCGTTGTTTGGGACTCCATCCGATGGTGGCAGCCGCCATGCGCCGCGCATGCTCGCCCCGAACTCGTTGCGAATGCAGGAGCTCTCACATGAAGAACAGGACGACGCGAACGCACATTGCCAAGCGCACGGGCCAGGCTTCGCCAGACAGCGGAACCCGGCTGCCGCATGAGCGCGACGAAGCCGCGGAACCCGGCGCCGAGCCGTCCAAAGAGATCGCGATCGCCGAACGCGACGTGCGCGAGGGTCAGGTCGACACCGACAATTACACGCGCATGCGCGAAGTCGGCGAAGCGGGCCTGCGCAAGCGCCGCTGAAACTGTCCAAGCCGCGCGTGCGGCCTGCGCGACGCGACTTGCTAGAATCGGCGGGTTGCCCGTCAGGCCGCTCGTGCTTCCGTTTGCCCATCGAAGACGCCGCGTCGTAGCGGCGCTTGTCGCGGCTGGTGTCGCCCCTTTCCTTTTTGCGCAGGGTGCACCAGCCGTGGTCAAGCTCATCGTGCCCGCGCCCGCCGGCGGGTCGGCCGACGGGCTCGGCCGTCTCCTGGCCGACGCGCTGTCGGCAATCCTCGAGACGCAGGTGCGCGTCGAGAACATCCCCGGCGACGGCGGCGTCGTCGGCACCAATGCCGTCGCGAGTGCGGCGCGGGACGGCTCGGTGATGGGCTTGGCCGTAAGCTCCGCCCTCATCGGCGGGCGGCTCCTGTCACGGGGCGCGCTGTTCAACCCGAGCGAAGATTTCGACTGGCTCGCGATCCTGGGCACCTATCCCAACGCGATGATCGTGAACTCGCGCTCGAACCACACGACCCTCGAGCAGTGGCTCGCCGCGGCGAAATCGGCGAAGACGCCGCTCGTGTTCGGATCTTTCGCGCGCGGCTCCGCGGGCCATCTCGCCGGGGCGTACATGCGCATCGAGCACGGTGCCAACCTCACCCACGCGACGGTGCCTTCTCTCGACGACGGCTACGCGATGCTGAACGAGGGGCGCCTCGACGTGCTGTTCGACGGCGTGCCCAATGCCGTGGTCAAGATCCCGCGCTCGGGTCACCGAATCGTCGCGGTGACGTCCGCCGCACGTGTTCCGCAGCTGCCCGACGTTCCGGCTTTCGGCGAGCTCTGGCAGCAGTCTTTCGTCGTCTGGATCGGTCTCGTAGTGCCAAAGGGCGTGCCGCCTTCCGCATACGTAAGGCTCGCCTCGGCGATCAGCGTTCTCCTGAGCGAGCCTCGCTACGCGGACAGCATGCGCGCGGCGGGCCTCTCGTTCATGGGACTTTCGGGATCGGGCACGCGCGCGTTCGTCGAGGCGGAGTTCCTGCGCAGCGCGAAGCTCATCGCGCGACTGAACGAGGAAGGCGGGCGGTAGCGACCACTGGCAACAAGCGAGCGTCATGCGCACGCCATGCGCAAGAGACGGTTTGTAGGAACGTCGCCGACTTCGCAATCCGCGCGCCGCTTAGCGCGCCGCGCGCGCTTTTCCACAACAATCCCAGATGGTGGCCCGACCATGCGCGACTCGCGCGCCCGTGCCGGGCGCTTCCCTCATCCACCTGGCTCAAGGAGAAACGCATGACCACTTCGACGACGATCAATTCCGCTTCGAATGCGGCTACCAACGCCGCTGCGAACATGGCAGACCGCGCGCATCAAGTCATCGACCGCGCGGCCGAGAAAGCCGCGCCCGCGCTCGACCGCGTACGCACCAACGTGCACAACACCGTGGACAAGGTGGCCGATTCCGCGGCTTCCGGTGTCGATTGGGCCGCGGAGAACACGAAGGTCATCGCGCGCAAGGGCAGCGAGCTCAGCGACGTCGCATGCGCGTACGTGCGCGAGCGTCCGCTGGTCGCAGTCGCTGGCGCGCTGGCGTTCGGCTACCTGGTAGGGCGTCTACTAAAGTAGCCGCCGGTATGGAACGGGGTGCGAGCCGCTTCGCGACCGCACCCCGACTTTGAGCTCTACGTTTCGGGGGCCAATAGCCACCGGGGCTTGCTCACCGGATCGAAGTCCGCCCACGATCCGTCGCGCCACGTTCCCTCGCCCTCCTCGATCGAGTGCGCGCCGTGGCGCCTGAAAGCGGCGAGCAACTGCTCGCGATAGGAAGGAGACAATACATGCGCGGCAAGGCGCACGCCCGCGGGACGCGGAACGATCTGCGCCTGCGCCGGCGCGTCGCCGAGCTTGCTGACAGCGCCGTGCAGCGCCCCCGTGTATGCGCCGACGGCGAGACCGGCCGCCGCAGCGATAGGCCCGACCACGGGAATCGCCATCGCGCCCACGGCAACACCGGCCGCACCGCCGATCGCCGCGCCGGCGATCTGGCCCTCGTCACCCTTGCTTGCGCCGCGGTCGGCATCCTCGTCGCCGCCGATGGGATATTCGCCGTGCTGTCCCGGAGCGTTGAGGTGATAGATCTCGAGGTCGCCCTGCGCGACGCCTAGCGCGCGCAGATCGGCGGCCGCGGACTGCGCAGTGTCGAAATCGTCGAACTGAGCGACCAGGATCTGTGCCATCGCGTCTCCCGCCTAGGCGGCCTTGAGCTTCATGTTGAGTCGCGCCTTGGCCGCGGTGAAGCGACGGCCCATGGTCTCGCGCTCTTCGTCGCCGAAGTGCTCCTCCAGCGCCGCGCACAAGCGCTCGTTCTCTTCCGCCATGTGGCGATCCAGCAGGTCGAACAGGACCTTGGCGTGCGCCTTCCACTCGTCCGTCTCGGTCTTGCGGCTCTTGAGCAGCTTCTCGAGAAGGTCGTCCAGCACGCCGTGCTCCACGTACCCTTCATACGAAAGGTCGCGCAGGTCCTGGTCGGCGAACTTGAGCAGGGCGTCGTAGACCTCCTTCTCTTCGGCGCGCATGTGAATGAGCAGCGCGGGCTTGAGCTGGCGCAGGAGGGCCCGGCGCTCGTCGCCGCTCTCCGATTCGTACATGTCGCGCGCGAGCTTCAGCGCTTCATCGTGGTCCTGCCGCAACATCGTGCGGATGTCGCGCGCGTTCATGGTGGGGGCTTCCAGCAACAGTTTGATTTCGTCGATGAGAGTCATGATTCGAGCCGCTCAAAAGTGGAACGTTCGCACGCGGCCTCACGCACCGGGGCCGCCTGCCACGCACGCGGGGTGCGTGGCGTCCGAGCAACAAAGCCGCCCGGGACCCCGGGCGGCCGTGCGTAAGCTGGATTACTTGGGTTTCGAGTCCTTGGCAGCGTTCTCTACCGCCTGCCCGGTCGCCTTCACGTCCTTGCCCGCTCCTTCGACCGTGTTGCAGGCCGATAGCGTCAGCACTGAAAACCCGATCAACGCCAACATGAGTCCCTTCATTTGCTTCTCCTCGTCGTCGTGAAAAAGCGGAACGAAAATCGAACCACGGCCACAGGCCCCGTGTCGCTATCAAACGCACCGTTCATGCCCGGACTCGCTCGCATCGAATCAACGAGTTGCGGCGCACGATCGGCGGCGCGCGGAAATCCATACCTGCCGCGTGCCGAATTTTTCCCCTGCGCGTAGGCGCAGTCCCACAATGGCAAAGGCGTTCTCGCGGGCACGTCAGGCCCCCAACAATTCGCTCACCGGGCGCATCGACTCCACGCGGTCGCTGATGCTCTTCAGCACCGCGAGGATCGGCAGCCCGAGCAACAATCCCCAGCCGCCCCAAAGCCAACCGAAGAACAGCACGCCGATGAAGACCGCTACCGCATTCATCCGCGATGCGCGGCCCTGCAGCCAGCTCATGTAGACGATGCCGATCAGCGTTGCGATTGCCGCCACCACCAGCATCGCGACGACCGCCGAGGCGACGCTGCCCGTAGTGCAGGAACATCGCGACGCCGATGCCGGCCGTCGCCACTGCCGCGCCGGCGTAAGGGATGACGTGCAGGACGCCGGTGATCGCCCCCCACATGCCCGCGTTGGGCAAGCCGAGGACCGCGAGCGATCCCCACGTCGCGACCGCGATCAGGACGTTCGCTGACGAGCAGCGTCCACAGATAGCGCTGTACCTGCGCGTCGATATCGTTCAGCACCTCCACCGTGACGCGCCGTCCGAGCAAGCGAATCGCCCGCGAGCTTCGCGACCTTGCGCCGGAACGTGTCGCCCGACGCCAGGAGGAAGAATGCGAGAAGCAGGGCGAACAGGGCCTCCACGAAGACCGTCATCACCTTCGCGTATTGCGCCTCGACGAAAGTCTGCACCTGGCTTACGACGCGATCGGGCGGCGGCGCGGGCGCGGGCTTCGCGCCGGACGCTTCGGCAGCGGCGCGATCGAGCTCCTTCGCTGCTTCCTTGACGTGCGTCATCGGCCCTGGCTGGGACGACTCGTTGATCGAAAGGCGCAATTTGCGAGCGGCGCCGGGCAGCTCCGCGACTGCCGCGCTCACGTCGTCGCGAATCGCGTAGCCGATTCCCGACAGCAGGCCAACGAGCACGGAAATCACGAGCGCCGCGGCGGCGACCCGCGGCACCTTCCCGCGCTCGAGCAGCGTCACCAGCGGACGCAAGGCATAGCTCAACAGGATCCCCGCCACGACGGGAACGAGAAAGGGCTCGGCGACACGTGCTGCGGCAATCGCGACGACCACCGCGATGAGGAGCGTCGTCAGCTCGATGATGGTGAGCTGCGGCGCGAGCGCAGGCGCGGCGATGGCCGCTACCTCCGCAGCGGCGGCGACACGCTCGGCCGACGGCACCACGGCCGGCGCTCGCTTCGCGGTCACCTTCGCGCTGATGTCTGCCTCTCAATGCGTGGCCGCGGAGCCGCCGCCCGCGAGGTCGTGGAGAACTTCGCGCACGCGATGGAACTCGCGCGCCTTGTCGAAGAAGAAGTCCGCGCCGAGCGCGAGGCTGCGTTCCCGGTATTGCGGGAACGCGTAGTTGGTGAATACGATCACCTTGGTGTTCGGCGGCCGCCCGCCTTGTGCGAGCGCCTTCAGCAAACCGAGCCCCGTACCCTGCTTCAACTGCAGGTCGAGCACGGCGGCATCCCACCGCCGGTCGGACATCGCGGCAAGCGCGGAAGCCTCGGTCTCGACCTCGCCGACGACCTCGATGTTGGGAATCTCCGCAAGCGATTCCATGAGGCGTGCGCGAATGATCGCCGAATCCTCGACGATGATTACGCGGAGCTTGGACGCCGCGGACGATGAGTGCTGCATTGGTGCGTGCGCACGGCGGGGCTGAAGGCCGGACATTTCCATCGCGTCCCCTTCAATTCCGGGTGATCGCTCTCTCGAAATCGGAGGCAGGGAAAGTAACAGGACGGAATAGGCTTGACTGTCGGTGTTTGTCCGACTTTGCTGCCGTACCGCGGGAGGACTCGTTGGCGCATCAATCGATCAGGCCGTTCTTGATGGCGTAATAGGTAAGGTCGGCGTTCGACTTCATGCCCATCTTCTCGAGCACGCGCGTGCGGTAGGTGCTGACGGTCTTCACCGACAAGTGAAGCTCGTCGGCGATCTTCGAAACCGCCGCGCCCGCGGCGATCTTGCAGAAGATCTGGAACTCGCGCTGCGACAGCTCGCCATGCAGCGGCTTGTCGGCGTCGCCCGTCACGCCGTCGGCGAGGATCTGCGCCAGCGCCGGGCTCACGAACTTGCGTCCCGCGCACGACCGTGCGGATGGCGCCCACGAGCTGCGTGGAAGCCGCTTCCTTGTTGAGATAGCCCGCCGCGCCCGCGCGCAGCAGGTTGACCGCGTACTGGTCTTCCGCGTAGCCCGACAGCATGAGGATCGGAAGCTCGGGGCGGATCTGCTTCAGCGTCTTCAGCGTGTCGATGCCGTTCTTGTCCGGCATGGAGATGTCGAGCAGCACGACGTCGAACTCGGACGCGCGCACGAGCTGGATCGCCTCGCTGCCGGTGGCGGCTTCCCCCGCGACCTGCATGTCCGGCTGGTCGGCGATGAACTGCTTGAGTCCCGCGCGCACGATTGCGTGATCGTCGGCAATGAGGATGCGGATCATGGTCGAGGAGAACGTCCTTGGTTGACGGAGGTCGGCGGAGGTCGAGGTGAGCATAGTCAGTTCCGAAGAGCCGGGTGGTTCATCACACGCTCGCGGTTGCGATGACGTCACCGGCCTGGTACTCGGCGAGCCGGTTGTAGAGGGTCTTGAGACTCACGCCGAGCATGCTCGCGCAGCGGCGCTTGTTGCCTTCGCACAGGTCGAGCGTTGCGTAGATCGCCTGGCGCTCGATTTCCGCGAGCGGTGTGCCGATCGGAATGCGCAGGCAATTGCCCGACGGCGCCGCGCACTCGAGCCCCGAGAAGTCGAGGTCGACCTCGTCGTCGGCGAGGATGAACGCGCGCTGGACGGCGTTCTTGAGCTCGCGCACGTTGCCCGGCCAGCGATGCGCGCGGATGGTCGCGATCGACTGCCGCGAGAACTCCTTGGCGGTCCCCTCGGTGTCGTTGAGCTCGGCCAGGAAGTGCTCGGCCAGGAGCTCCGCGTCGCCTTCGCGCTCGCGCAACGGAGGCAATGCGATCGGGAACACGGCGAGCCGGTACATGAGGTCCTCGCGCAGGTGCCCGTCGTTGACGGCCTGGCGCGGGTCACGGTTGGTCGCCGCGATGATGCGCACGCGCGAACGCAACTCCTCTTCACCGCCGACGCGCGTGAAACGGCCCGTCTCGAGCACGCGCAGGAGGCGCACCTGCATCTCGGGCGCCATCTCGGTGACCTCGTCCAGGAACAGCGTGCCGCCTTCGGCACGCTCGAAGCAGCCGCGGTGCATGCGCGCCGCCCCGGTGAACGAGCCCTTTTCGTAGCCGAAGAGCTCGGCCTCGATCAGGTTGCCCGGGATGGCGCCGCAGTTGACGGCGACGAACGCGCCTTTTGCGCGATCGCTGCGGTCGTGAATCGTTCGCGCCACGACTTCCTTGCCGCTCCCCGATTCCCCGACGATCAACACCGTCGCGGACGTGGGGGCCACCTTGTCGATGCGCCGGTAGACGTCCTGCATCGCCTGCGACCCGCCGTACAGGGCGCCGAATCGACCCAGCGCAGGCGCGGACGCAGCCCGTGCAGCGGCCAAGAAGGGTAGGCTTACGATGTTGCTAGGGGAATCGTCATGCACGTCTCGCCTCGTTTTGCTTGTTCTGGTGGGGCCATCGTAGGCAAACGTTGTAGGACTACGCATCGGCGGCTCGCGGAAAGCCCTGTCGGATACCTCCTACACCTTTCCCCTCGGAACGGACCCTTCGCGTCCTACAACGAATCACCCCGTCGGAGCTGTCGCGGCATCGTCGCTTCGAGCCATGGCACGCACCTCGACTGAACGCGTCACGCGCGGCCTGACCTGGCTCGGGATGGCGCTCCTGGTGGGGGGCGGCTTGCTCGTGGTGGGCGCGATCGCGCTGACGACCAGCGTCGAGGCGCTGATTGCCTCCGCCTCCGTGGCGACGCTTGCATTCTGCCTGCCGGGCGCGGCGGCGTTCGCGCTCGCGTTCTGGCTCGAAAGTGCGGCGGAGCGCGCCGAGCGCAGGGCGATTTCCGCGATGCAACCTGCCGGCACGCCTGAAGCGCATTGGGCCGAGACGCTCCGCAAGTACGCGCTCGCCGTCGTCGCCGTGCTGTGCGCCTGGGGTGCGCGGATGTGGCTCGACATCTACATTCCCAACGAGGTCCCCTTCATCACGTTCTACCTCGCCGTTGCCATCGCCGGCTGGGTCGGCGGCTTCGGTCCCGCGGCGGTGGCCACTCTCCTGTCGGCGGCGATCGCGGGCGCGCTCTACGTCAGGCCCGACACGGGGATGGAGGTCGGGCGATTCGTGCTGCTGGGCATCTTCCTGCTGGTGTGCCTCGGGATCGCGGCCATCGTTTCCGCCCTGCACGACGCGCTCGTCCGCGCGCAGCAGCTCGCCAACCAGACGAAGCACGCAGAGCCCGCGCGCGACGGCGACAACCCGCTGCGTGCGCTGGCGCAGTTCGCGCCCGCCGCGCTGTTCATGACCGATGCGTCGCAAGGGTGCACCTACTGCAATCGCTCGTGGCTCGGCTTTCGCGGCCGCACGCTCGCGCAGGAGCTTGGCAATGGCTGGTGCGAAGGCGTCCACGCCGAGGACCTGGCGCGCCGGCGGGAAGCGTTCGCCAAGGCCCTCGCGACGCGTGAGCCGCAAGCCATCGCGTACCGGCTGAAGCATGCCGACGGCGGCTATCGCGAGGTGCGAGACGTCGTGGTCGCGCATGTCAGCGCACGCGGACAGGTCGTCGGCCTGTTCGGCGCGTCGACCCCGCTCGCGTCGGCCATGCCGGCCGCGGAGCGCGACGCGCCGGCAATCGAAAACCCTTCGGTCTGACCTCCCCGCCGTCGGTGCGCTCCGACACGGCTTCGCGGACTTGGCCGATACGGGGCGCGGGCGCGCTCCACCACAATCCTCGGTAAACGTCACAACGCCGTTCAAGCGAGGACACGATGGACGCACTAGCTCTTCGGCCACCGACGGCCATACGCGGTGCCGCCACCCGAGACGCGCTGCTCGATGCCGCTGAGATGCTCGTCGCCGGCCATGGCTTTACCACACCCTCACATCGCATGATCGCGGGAGAAGCGGGCACGCACGTCGCGCTGGTGAACTATCACTTCGGCAGCAAGGAAATGCTGTTCGAGGCCGCGCTCGAGCGGCGCGCGCCGCGGCTCAACGCCCTATGGCACGACGCGCTTTCAGCGCTGCGCGAACACCCGTCGCGAACCATCGCCGACGTACTCCGGGCGTGGTGGCGACCGTTCGAACAAGTCGACATGAACCGCGATGCCCAATGGGGCAACTACCTGTGCACCTTCGCGCGCCTCGGCGCAGCGACCGACGGCGAGACGTGGTACCAGCGTTACTTCGGCACCTCCGACCGCGACTTCCTCAACGCGCTGTCCGAGGCGATGCCGCACGCCCCGCGCGAAGACTTGGAAGCCGCGTTCCGTTACGCCCGCACGCTGTTCTCGGAGATCCTGCTTTATCGTTGCGGCAAGATGGGCGGCGCGTGCCGGCCGCGCGGCTTCCGCGACGACGACGTCGAGCGTGCGCTGCGCTTCGTCGAAGGCGGCGTGGCAGGCATTTCGCCGCTGCCTGACCTCAGCGCTTGAGGCGGTTGCGCAGCTCCTCGCACGGATCAGGACGGTCCGCGCGCTCGGTCACTGTGTAGTAGTCGAACTGCGCCACGTCCTCATCGTCCTCGACAAGCGCGATGCTTACGCTCGACGCGGCGAGCCAGCGCGGCACGCCCATGTCCTTGCGCGCGTGGCCGTTGCCCGTGAGCAGCACGACCCCGCGATCGGCGTACGGCGCGATCGCCTGCGCGAGGGTGCGGTCGCGCGCGATCTGTGCGCGCGCCATACCGGGGATCGCCTCCGGCGGAAGAAGATCGCAATGGCCCCTCCTGACCGCGTCTTCCTGCGCGCGAACGACCGCTGGCGGCGCGTCGGTTGAGGCCGCCGAGGTCGCCGTCTTCATCGCGTCGGCGCGCGCGAGATTCGCCGCCACGATCGGGAGGTCGTACTCCAGCGCGAGCGCGATGAACGGCTTGTACAACTCCCAGCGCCAGCTCGGCGCACCTTTCGCCTGTGCAATGAGATAGTCGGCATCGCGCGGCCGCTCGCGCCGCGCGCGTTCGATGGCGTCCTGCGCGCCGTGATCGAACTGCTCGAACGCGATCGCCGGCCGCGCGCCCGATTCCACGAGCTTGCGCAGCGCCTGCGCGCGCAGCGCGTGCTGCGCGGCGTTGTCATGCACTTCCCCCAGCAGCACAGTGCGCGCGCCCTGCATCGCTCGCGCGAGCGCGGCGGCATCGGCGGGGAGCCTCGTCGCGGCGCACGCGTTGAATGCAAAAGCGCCGGAGGCGAGCACCGCCAGGATCGTTTTCATCGCAGGGGTTCCCACGGTGGTGCAAACCTAATTATAATGCGAATCATTCCTATTTCGACGCGCGATGCAGAACGACAAATCGGCAAGCCAAAGCGAGCCCGCGATGGTCAAGGACGCCGCGGCTGACGCGCCAGCGATTCAAGGCTCGCGGCGCGTCTCGAGCGCCGACCTGTTCGGCGGCGCGCGCGAGATCGAGATCGAGCACAACGGCCGGCGCTATCTGCTGCGGATCACCCAAACCGGCAAGCTCATCCTGACCGCATAGCCGCCGCTAGCGCAGCGTCCAGTCGATCTGCGAGGGTCGTCCGGGAACGTGCAGCGACGCGGTCGCAGGCGGCGTCTCGGCAACGACCTTTCCCGCGCGGAACACCTTGAGCCGCGTCGCCCGCAGCCTGATCGCCTCGACCGGATCGCGCGCCTGCAGGAGCACGAAGTCCGCGCGATTGCCCGGAGCGATGCCGTAGCCGGGCAGATGCATTATCTTCGCGGCGTTGACGGTGACGGCATCGAAGCAGGCGCGCATGCCGGCCTGGCTCGTCATCTGCGCGACGTGCAGGCCCATCGATGCCACTTCGAGCATGTCGCCGCTGCCTTGCGAGTACCACGGGTCCATCACGCAGTCGTGGCCCATCGCCACCGTGATGCCCGCCGCCATGAGCTCCGGCACGCGCGTCATGCCTCGCCGCTTGGGATACGTGTCGTGGCGCCCCTGGATCGTGATGTTGATGAGCGGGTTCGCCACCGCGCTGACACCGGCCTCGTGCATGAGAGGGATGAGCTTCGAGACGTAGTAGTTGTCCATCGAGTGCATGGACGTGAGGTGCGATCCGTTGACGCGGCCCTGCAGGCCCAGGCGCAGCGACTCCATCGCGAGCGTCTCGACGTGACGCGAGTTGGGGTCGTCGGTCTCGTCGCAGTGCATGTCGACGAGGCACCCCTTCTCGGCCGCGATCTCGCAGAGGAGGCGCACGCTCCGCGTGCCGTCGTGCATCGTCCGCTCGAAGTGCGGAATGCCGCCGACGACGTCGACGCCCATGGCGAGCGATTTCTTGAGGAGCGCGACAGCGTTCGGGCTTCGCAGTACGCCGTCCTGCGGAAACGCGACGAGCTGCAGGTCGAGGTAAGGCTTCACCTTCTCCTTGACGTGCAACAGCGCCTCCACGGCAAGCAGGCGCGGGTCGCACACGTCGACGTGCGAGCGGATCGCAAGCAGCCCTTTGGCAACGGCCCAATCGCAATAGCGCAATGCGCGCTCGACGATCGCCTCCTGCGTGAGAAGCGGCTTCAACTCGCCCCAGAGCGAGATGCCTTCGAGCAGCGTGCCGCTCTCGTTCACGCGCGGCAACCCGTAGGACAGCGCCGCGTCCATGTGAAAGTGCGCATCGACGAACGGCGGCGCGAGCAGGTATCCGTTGGCATCGAAGGTTTGCGCCGCCGCGGCGTTGATGCGCGACGACACGTTGACGATGCGGCCGCCCGCGACGAGGACGTCGACGCCGGTGCGGCCGTCGGGCAGCGTTGCGTTGGTGACGAGCAGATCCGCCATGGTTACTTGGTGCCGAAGATCCTGTCGCCCGCATCGCCCAGGCCCGGCATGATGTAGCCGTGATCGTTGAGCTCGCGGTCGATCGAGGCCGTGTAGACCGGCACGTCGGGATGGGCGGATTGGAAGTTGCGGATGCCTTCGGGGCAGGAGACCAGGCACACGAAGCGGATCGAGCGCGGGCGCGCCTCCTTCAGTCGCTCCACGGCGGCGATCGCGGAGTTCCCCGTCGCGAGCATCGGGTCGAGCACCACTGCGTCGCGCTCCGTCAAGCCCCCCGGCATCTTGAAGTAATACTCCACCGCGACCAGCGTCTTGGGATCGCGGTACAAGCCGATGTGCCCGACGCGCGCGCCGGGTACGACGGTGAGAAATCCATCCAAAAGGCCCATGCCCGCGCGCAGGATCGGCACGAACACGAGCTTCTTGCCGTCGATGAGCTTGCTGCGCATCGTCTCGAGCGGCGTCTCGATCATCACTTCGTGCATCGGCATCGTGCGCGTCACCTCGTACGCCATCAGCGACCCGATCTCGTTCAGGATGCGGCGAAAGCTCGTCGTGCTCGTCTCTTTCTTGCGCAAAAGCGTGAGCTTGTGCTGCACCAGCGGATGGTCGAACACGTGAACCTTGGCGGGCATTGAGAACTCCTGTCAGAAGACGGTGCCGTCGCTGCGAACCGCGAAAGGCGGAAGGCCGTTGCGCTTCTCGCGCGCGAGCTCGCGGCCCGCGGCCCAGGTGCCGCCTTCGAGAATGCACGCGAGCGGAAGGTCGGCAACGCCGAGGGAGGCGCGCACGCGCGGCGCGAGCTCGTCGATCAAGGAAACGGTCGACGCGCGCCACTCGACCACGAGCTCGCTGCCGACGTCCCACGCAAGCTTCGTCTCGCCCGGGGCGAGCCACGTGATCACACCGGAGTCGAGCAGCAGGCCGCCATTGCGGTACTCGGGGAGCGCGGTCAGCGCATCACGGTCGCAGACTTCGATTCCGGCCCATTCGAAAGGCTCGAACAGCGAATAGGCGAGCCACTGCGAAAGCTTGTGGAACGGCACCCAGCCTTCCGTCACGCCGTCGCCACCGGCGCGCGGATGGCGCCACGTGTCGCCGAGCTTGACGCCGTCGATGTTGCTGCCCGTCAACCAGATCGGACCCAGCATCTCGAGCAACGCGCGCAAGATCGCCGCTGCGCCTACCGTGCGCGTCTGCGCGGTGAGCGTGTCGTAGAGCGCGCCGGGCCTGCGGCCGTTCAACGCCTCGCCGAGACGCCGCAGCAACGCGGCGCGGCCAGGCAGGCCCACCAGCGGATTGTCGTCGCGCACCTGGAACAGGGCGCCGAGGGTGTCCTCGTCGATGTCTGCCAGGCGCTCCGCATCCACGCGAAACGGGTCCGCGCCAGCGGAGAACGCGCCGTCGGCGAATGCGCGAAAGATCGCGACACCGAGGCCCTCCGACCGCGTGAATCGCTTGCCCGTCGCTTCCTCGAAGTAGCTCCACGCCGGCCCGGCGCCGGCGTCCAGCAGCACGCTTACGACGGTGAGGTCGACGTCCGCATGCGGATCGCGGGGGAGCAACGCGCGCCGGTCGACGCCGCCGGCCTCGAAGTGGCGCCAACGGCTGTGATACGGAACGACGAGATCGGGATAACGCTTGCGCGTGACCTGCGCGACGTAGTCGGCCGTCGCATCGAGTCGTGCGCGGTCGATACGAAAGTGGCGCGAGTCACCTGCAGTCACTGCCTCGGCGATATTGCGGCTTCGTTCTCGAATCGCCGCCGGCGAGAGCAGGCACGTCGCCGAGGACTCGGCCAACGCGCTCGTCACAAGTCGCGGCCCTTGGTCGTCGCGAGTGCGTCGGCCGAGGGAACTTCGCCGTCGGTGAAGTACCCGGCGGCCTTCTTCGCGTCCATTTCCACGCGCGCATCGGCGGGAATGAGATCGTCGGGAATCTTGACGCGCTCGCCGACGTCGATGCCCGCGCCGATGATGGCGTCGAACTTCATGTTGCTCATCGACACGAGGCGATGGATGCGACGTACGCCGAGCCAATGCAGGACGTCGGGCATGAGCTCCTGGAAGCGCATGTCCTGCACGCCCGCGACGCATTCGGTGCGCAGGAAATAGTTGCTCGCGGAATCGCCGCCTGCCTGCCGCTTGCGCGCGTTGTACACGAGGAACTTCGTCACTTCGCCGAGTGCGCGGCCTTCCTTTCTGCTGTAGACGACGAGACCGACGCCGCCCTCCTGCGCGCCGCGGATGCACTCCTCGATCGCGTGCGTGAGATAGGGGCGGCACGTGCAGATATCCGAGCCGAATACGTCGGAGCCGTTGCACTCGTCGTGCACGCGCGCGGTCAGCGTGACGTCGGGATTGGCGAGGTCTTTTGCGTCGCCGAATACGTACACGGTCTGGCCGCCGATGGGCGGCAGGAACACGTCGAGATCGCCGCGCGTGACGAGCTCGGGATACATGCCGCCCGTTTCCTCGAACAACGCGCGACGCAAGTCGGCTTCGCTGCACCCGAAGCGCGCAGCGACCCCGGGCAGCCACCACACGGGCTCGACGGCGGCCTTCGTGACGACGGCCGATCCGTTGGGAAGCAGGATGCGGCCGTCGGGAACGAGGCGGTTCGCCGCGACCGCGCGATGCACCTCGGGCATGTCGATGTGCGCCTTCGTCACCGCGATGGTGGGCCGAACGTCGTAGCCTTTCGCGATCTCGTCCTTGAAGACGTCGGCCACGACCGCGCCGAACGGGTCCATCGACACGATCTTGCCGGGGTCGCCCCACGACGCATATGGCCCGATGGGGTCGGTCGGCATCGTGTTGGTGAGGTCCGGCCGATGCCCGCGCAACAACGCGCCGGCCGCGACCGCGAGTGCGCGATACACGCCGTACGAGCCGCTGTGAGTGCCGATGACGTTGCGCTGGCTGCGGTTGGTCGTGCTGCCGATGACGGGCCCGCGCGCCCGCGGATCGGCATTCCCCCAACGGATGGGCGGCAGGCCTTCGCTGCCCTCGACGGGATGCGAGGTCAGGCGAATGTGCTTGGCGGGCGGCGTGTCGCTGGGCATGGCGTGCTGCTTTTCAAACCGAGACTATATCGCTTCCCCCGCGTCGATGTGATCGGGCGGTAATCCGGCGAGCCTCCGCGCATGCATCGCGCGATAAGCGGCTTCGAGGTCGCGCGTGAACGCCCTGGCGTCGAATAGCGGCGCCCCGCGAAGACTGGCGGCGAGCTTGTCGCGAAGCGCCGCCAGCGCTTGCGCGTCGCGCGCGAGCGCCGTCGCACGCGCCTCGTATTCGTCGAGCGTCGCGACGACGAGCTCTCCCATGCCGACCGCATGGACGAGGCTTGCCGCCACCCGCCCCGCGAACGACTCGCCGATGCACGTCAGCACCGGCAAGGTCATCCACAGCGCATCGCTGGCCGTCGTGTGCGCGTTGTAGGGCAGCGTGTCGAGGAACAGGTCGGCGAGGCGATGGCGCGCAAGATGCTGCGCCAACGGAACGCGTCGTCGCGAAGACGAGACGCTCCTCGTCGACGCCGCGTGCACGCGCTTCCTTGCGAAGGTTCGCCGCCGCCCAGGCGTTGTCTTCCATGAGCCACAGCACGCTGCCGTCGACGTCGCGCAGGATGCGCATCCAGACGTCGAACATGCGCGGCGCCAGCTTGAAGGTGTTGTTGAAGCAGCAGAACACGAAGGCGTCGCGCGGCAGCCCCGCATCCTCGCGAGTCGAGCCGTGCTCCGGCCGTGGGCGCCTGGCGTCGTTGACCTGGTAGCACGACGGCATGTAGACGAGCTTCTCGGTGTAGTCGCCTTGCTGCGACGCCGGGACCACCGTGCGATCGACGATCGCGTAATCGATGTAGCTCGCCCCCATCGTGCCGGGGTAGCCGAGATACGCGACCTGGATGGGCGCCGCCCGGCAGGCGAAGATGCCCGGCCGCGCGTCGCGGGTGAAACCCATGAGATCGACGGCAATGTCGATGCCCATCGCGCGGGCGCGCATGGCGGCTTCGACATCCGATTGCGCGCCGATTTCCTCGACGCGATCGAAGGCGGCGACGAGTCGCGCGCGCATGGCGTCGCCGGTCCGCGGCCCATACGAGAATGCGGTGATCTCGAAGCGGTCGCGATCGTGCGATTCGAAGAGCTGCGCCATGAGATACGCCGTGGCATGCTCGTGCAACGTGGCGGCGAAGTAACCGATGCGGATCCTGCCGGCCGCAGCACGGATCTCGGGCGGCGCCAAGTCCCGCCGCTCGGGGCAACGCGCGTCGACCCACGTTCGCGCGACAGTCTGCAGGATCGACGGCGCCGAGAACATCGCGAGCGCGGGAAAGGGCGGGCTCGCCGGCTCGCCGGCGGCGATCCTGGCCGCCAGCAATGCCAAGGCTTCGTCGATGCGGTCCCAGTCGCATACCGTCATGCGCGCGTGCAGCCATGTGCCGCGCAAGAAAGCGGCGTCGGGGTCGATCGCCATCGCGCGCGCATAGGCGACGAGCGCGTCGCCGTCGCGGTCCTGCGCGCGCAAGGCGTTGCCGCGGTTGATCCACGCGTCCGCGTACGACGCGTCGAGTGCGATCGCGCGGTCGAGGCTCGCGATCGCGTCGTCGTAGCGCGCGAGGCGTGACAGCGTCACGCCTCGGTTCAGCCAGGCTTGCGGGAACGCCTGCCGCAGGGCAAGCGCGCGATCGTAGCCCGACACCGCCTCGTCGTCGCGGTTCTGCGCGTGCAGCACATTGGCGCGGTTGTAATGCGTGTCCGCATTGGAGGCATCGCACCCGAGCGCATGGTCGTAGTCGGATAACGCGGCGGCCATGTCGCCGGCTTGAAGCGCCCGGTCCGCACGGAGACGGAAGACGGCGCCAAGCTGGGTCCGCGTCAGCGCGTCGGCGGCATCCCGGGCAAGGGCGCGCGACAGCAATTCGATGGCGTCGCCATGGCGGCCGAGCTCGGCCGCGACGACGCCCCCCAGACGCAACGCCGGCAGATACGACGGATCGCGCGCGAGCAAGGCCTGGCATATCTGGTCGGCCGCCGCGAGATCGCCTGCCTGCGCCGCGGCGAACGCGCGCGTTATCGCTTGGACGGCGTCGCTCAACGCTCGCCTTTGCGGTAGGGCTTCATCAGCGCCTGCGGATAGGTGGCGCGCCGCGCGACCAGGACGAGCGCAAGGATCGAGAGCACGTACGGCAGCATGAGATACATCTGGTACGGCACGCCGTCGCCCCCGCTCTGCTGGAGCCGGAGCTGCAGCGCGTCGAAGAACGCGAACAGCAGCGCGCCCGCGAGCGCCTTGCCCGGTCGCCAGCTTGCGAAGACGACAAGCGCCACGCAGATCCAGCCACGCCCGTTCACCATGCTGAAGAAGAAAGCGTTGAACGCGGACAACGTGAGAAACGCACCGCCGACGGCCATGAGCGCGGAGCCTGCAACGATGGCGCCGGTGCGAATCGCGTTGACGTTCAATCCCTGCCCCTCGGCGGCGGCCGGGTTCTCGCCGACCGCGCGCACGGCGAGGCCGAGTGGCGTTCGATAGAGAATCCAGCCGACGAGTCCGACGCACACGAGCGCGAGGAGCGTCATCGGTGTCTGGCGCGAAAGGATCGGAACAGGCAGCCACGCCATCTCGACGAACGGTTGGATGGTCGGCGGCGCCGTCACGTTGGGAAAGCTGACGCGATACGCGTAATAGGCGACACTCGTCGCGAACAGCGTGATGCCGAGCCCGGAGACGTGCTGCGACAACGCCAGCGGCACGGTGAGGAACGCATGCAGCAAGCCGAACGCGGCGCCCGTCAGCGCCGCGACGAGCACGCCGGTCCACAGAGAGGCGCCCAGGTAGACGACGAGCCAGCCCGTCAGGGCGCCCGCGACCATGATGCCCTCGATGCCGAGGTTCAGCACGCCCGCGCGCTCGCACAGGAGGACGCCGAGCGTGCCGAACACGAGCGGAGTCGCGATGCGCAGGACCGCAACCCAGAAGTCCGCGTTCTGCAGGATGTCCATTACTTCCAGCGCAGGCGATAGCGGCCGAACGCCGTCGCCACGAGCATCGACAGCAACGCGATGGAGACGATGACGTCCGCGATGTACGTGGGCACCGCGACGCCTCGGCTCATGCTGTCCGCGCCGACGAGCACGCCCGCGACGAAGATCGACGCCGCCACGACGCCGAGCGGATTGAGCCCTGCCAGCATCGCGATCACGATGCCGCTGTAGCCGTAGCCGGGCGACATGTCGAGCGTGACGTACGCAGTGCGGCCCGCCACTTCGATGGCTCCTGCGAGCCCGGCGATCGCGCCCGACAACGCGGCGACGATGAGCGTCGTGGCAGTGACCGGCACGCCCGCGAACGCGGCGGCGCGCGCGTTTGCGCCGACCGCGCGAACGGCGAATCCGAACGTCGAGTACTTGAGGACGGCCCAGAGCAACGCGGCGAGCACGAGCGCGTAGACGAGCCCCGTGTGCACGCGCGTGCGCTCGATGAGCTTGCCGAGCTGGAGCTCGTCGGGAAGCGAGATGCTCTGCGGCCATCCCATCGCCGAGGGATCTTTCATCGGCCCGTCGAGCATCATGGAAACGAACAGCAGGACGATGAAGTTGAGAAGCAGCGTCGTGACGACCTCGTCGACGCCAAGCTTCGTGCGCAAGAGCGCCGGCAGGACGAGCAGCACCGCGCCTGCGACCATCGCGGCGATCATCATCGACGGAAACAGCAGCACGGGTGGGCCCGCCATGCCGCCGATGGCGACCGCGGCAAGCGCGCCAGCGTAAAGCTGGCCTTCGGCGCCGATGTTGTAGAAGTGCGCGCGAAACGCGATCGCCGCCGACAGCCCCGTGAGAATCAAGGGCGTCGCGCGCGTGAGCGTCTCGCTCCACGCGAACCGCGATCCGAAGCCACCCTCGAAGATGAGCGAGTACGTGCGCCCGACGGGCGCGCCCGCCCATGCGACGAAGAGCGCCGCGCCGACGAGCGTGAATGCGATCGCCGCAAACGGTGCGGCGACGAGCCACACGCGAGAGACGCCGCTTCTCGCCTCAAGCCGCATTCTTTTGCTCTGCGCCGGCCATGGCAAGGCCGATGGTCGCAAGGTCCCAGGCCGAACGCGGCTTTACTTCCGTCAGCCGTCCCGCGTGAATCACCGCGATTCGATCGGCGAGTGCGTAGATCTCGTCGAGGTCATCGGAGATGAGCAGGACCGCCCCGCCGCGCGCGCACGCATCCATCAGCTGCTGATGCACGAACGCCACCGCGCCAACGTCGAGGCCCCACGTCGGCTGGTCGGCGACGACCAGGATCGGCGGTGGCCGGTCGGCGAGATCGGTCGCGAGGGCGCGGCCGAGGATCAGCTTCTGCATGTTGCCGCCGGACAACGATTGCGCGGCAGTGTCGATGCCCTGTCCCGCGCGCACGTCGAAGCGCGAGACGATGTCGCGCGCGTAGCGCTGCGCCGAACGCCTGCGGATCCACGGGCCTTGCGCGAACCGGCTGCGGTACCGCTCGGCGATCGCGTTCTCCCATAGCGGGAGCGGACCGACGAGACCTTCGCCGTGGCGATCCTCGGGAATGCGCGCGACGCCCGCGGCCACCCATGCGCGGGCGCGGGCGGGGACCGCGCGGCCGGCGATGCGAACGCTTCCCGAATCCGGCGCACGCATGCCGAAAAGCACGTCCGCCAGCGCCTGCTGTCCGTTGCCCGATACACCGGCAATGGCGGTGATCTCGCCCGCGCGAAGCGCCACGCTCGCGTCGGCGAGCGCGCCGTCGACGCAAACTCCGCGCAGCTCGCACACCAGGTCGCCGGGCTCGCGCGGCCTCGCGACGGGCGCGGGCACGTCGCGGCCGACCATGAGATGCGCAAGCGACGCGCGATCGGCTTGTGCCACGGGAACGGTGGCCACGAGCTTGCCGTTGCGCAGCACCGCGATGCGATGCGACACGCGCAGTACTTCGGGCAGCTTGTGGCTGATGAAGATGATCGACAGCCCTTCGGCCACCAGCAGCGACAGCGTCGCAAAGAGCGATTCCGACTCCTGCGGAGTCAGCACCGCGGTGGGCTCGTCGAGGATCAGCACGCGCGCGTCACGCGTCAGCGCCTTCAGTATCTCGACGCGCTGCCGTTCGCCGACGGAAAGACTGCCGACGCGGGCTTCGGGATTCACGCGAAGGCCGAATCGATCTGCCGTCGCGAGAAGCTTGCGGCGCGCTTCGCGCCTGCGCGACGCCGGTCGCCACAAGCTTTCCGTGCCGAGCATCACGTTGTCCTGCACCGACAGGTTATCGGCGAGCGTGAAGTGCTGGTGGACCATGCCGATGCCCGCCGCGAGGGCGGCGGCCGGGTCGCCGGCGGGAAGCGGGGCACCGAAGGCCTCGATCGATCCTTCGTCGGGCACGTAATGTCCGAACAGGATCGACACGAGCGTGGACTTGCCCGCGCCGTTCTCGCCCAGGAGAGCGAGCACCTCGCCTTCGGCCAACTCGAGCGAGATCGCGTCGTTGGCGACGAGCTGCCCGAAACGCTTGGTGATGCCCGTCAGTCGCAGGACGGGCGCCATGCCGTCACTTTGCGTTCGTCTTGGGCTCGGTCTCCACCACTGTCACCTTGAACTTGCCGTCGCGGATGTCCTTTTCCTTCGCGGCGACCTTGGCCTTCAAGTCCGCCGGGATCTTGGCGTCGAAGGTGCCGAACTTCGACATCTCGTTGCCCTTGCTCTTCATGAGCGAGTACGAGCCGTAGTCTTCGGCCTTGAACTTGCCGGACTTGACGCTGGCGAGCGCGGCGTCGATGGTCGGCTCCATGTTCCACAACGCGGACACGACGACGGTGTCGGGATATTGCGATTGCGTGTCGATCACGTTGCCGATGGCAAGCTTGCCGCGCTCCTTGGCGGCGTCGGACACGCCGAAACGCTCGGCGTACATGACATCGGCGCCCTTCTCGATCATCGCGAACGCGGCTTCCTTCGCCTTTGGCGGATCGAACCACGAGCCGATGAACGTGACGTAGAACTCGACCTTGGGGTTCACTTCCTTGGCGCCCGCCATGAATGCGTGCATCAGGCGATTCACTTCGGGAATGGGATAGCCGCCGACCATCCCGATCTTGTTGGTCTTGGTCATTCCGCCCGCGACCATCCCGGTCAGGTACGCCGACTCCTGGATATAGTTGTCGAACACCGAGAAGTTGGGCGCCTGCGGCTTGCCCGACGAGCCCATCAGGAACGAGACCTTCGGGTAGTCCTTGGCCACCTTGCGCGCCGCCGGCTCGACGGCGAACGACTCGCCCACGATGAAGGTGTTGCCCTTCTCGGCGTACTCGCGCATGACGCGCTCGTAGTCCGCGTTGGCGACTTTCTCGGAGAAGACGTACTCGATCTCGCCTCGGTCCTTGGCCGCGTTGAGCGCCTTGTGGATGCGGCTCACCCACTGCTGCTCGACGGGCACGGTGTAGATGGCCGCGACCTTGGTTTTGTTCTGCGCATGGACCGCCGGGACAGCGAGCAACAACGCTGCGAGCGCGGCACACATCGAAAGGAAAGCGCGTCGAATCATGGAGTCATCCCCTGGAAAAAAGTACGTTCCGAAGCGTCGTAACAGCGTTGGACCGCCACGCGCTGTCGCAGCGCAGCAAACCAATCCTACAACAGCGCGCGCACGCCAGCCACATCAAAGCAACGCATTTTCCAGGGGAGACTAGAGGTACCGCAAGCGCCTTATACTCGACGGCGCAGCACCGCCAAGAGTGCTGTGCTACGAGCATTCCGGAGGATTCATGAAGCGATTCGTCGCACGCGCTTGCGCGCTGCTCATTCTCGTTCCAGCGCTGGCGTTCGCGCAGGCGTGGCCAGCCAAGCCGGTCCGCCTCGTCGTTCCGTTTCCGGCGGGGGGCGGCACGGACGCCTTCGCGCGTCCGCTCGCTGCGGCGTTGTCGCAGCGGCTCGGCCAGCAGTTCTTCATCGACAACCGCGGCGGCGCCGGCGGCACCGCGGGACCTGCAATGCAGGACCTCGTCGCCGGCCAGGTCGATCTCATGTTCGACGGCATGGGCAGCAGCGCGCCGCAGATCCGCGCGGGACGGCTCAAGGCTCTCGCGGTGACGACGACCCAGCGCTCGTCCGCGTTCCCCGACTTGCCCACGCTGCAGGAGGTGGGCGTGCCGAATTACGAGGTGACGACGTGGTACGGGCTGTGGGCGCCGGGGGGAACGCCGCCGGACATCATCAACAAGCTGAGGGACGAAGTCGCGAAGGCGATGCAGCGTCCCGAGATCAAGGACGCCTGGGCGCAGCAGGGTTCCGGCATGGGCGGCAACACGCCCCAGGAATTCGCGAAGTTCATCAACGTCGAAGTCGTGAAGTGGGGCAAGGTCGCCAAGGCGGCGAGCATCACGATCGACTGAAGGCTTCCAGCTCGCGAGCAGCACCCCGCCGCCCCCGGTCCCGCGCAGGCCATGCAGCCTGCTCGTGCGCGGCACGCCCGCGAGCAGGTACTCCATCTGGTCGGCAAGGATGCGCCGGTTGCGCAGGATGAAGTGCTCGTGGCGGTTGGGCACGTACGGCACGTAGAGCAACGGCATGTTCGCCTGCTCGGGCGCGCGCCCGCCCTTTCGCGTGTTGCAGCTCCGGCACGCGGTCACCGTGTTGGTCCACGAGTCGCGGCCGCCGCGCGAAACGGGGACGACGTGATCGCGCGAGAGGTCGCGGATCATGAAGCGCTTGCCGCAGTAGGCGCACAGCTGGCGGTCGCGCGCGAACAGCATCGAGTTGGTGAGGCTAGGCGCGTGGATGTGCGACCCGGCGCCGGTGCCCTTGATCGCGAGGATGGACTTGGTGGCGATCCGCGATCGCTCGCCGTTGCGTTGCCAGCCGCCGCGGAACTCGCGTACTTCGCGGCCGAGCGACCACGCGACCATCTGCTTCGCGTGGTACGTGATCGCTTCCTCCAGCGCCACCCAGGCTTGGGGGAGGCCGGCCATGTCGACAGTGAGTACGAGGGGCTCCATCGGCATAAAGTATGCCTGAAAACTCCTGATGGCGAAGCGGCCCGGACGGCAGGCGCTACGCGCGCCGGTCCGCCGCTACTTTGAACGTCGGGCCCGGTGGCACAACGTGCCACCGGGTTCTCCGCGACGCTTGACCCCGCGGGGCCTTGCGGCCCCGCCGGGCGGCGATCCCGATTCTCGGTTGGGAAGGCCGCGCACAGCCTTCGAAATCGCCGGTGTTGCCGGGTGTCACCACCCGTTCTCGGTTGCGTTCATAAGGACACCTCCCCGCCCAACGTTGGCGGCAGATGAGGACGGGCTCGAAACTTCCTTGGGCCGCGTCCGGCACCCGTTTCAAAGTTACGTTCCGACGGCCACGCGGCGCGTCGGTGCTGCACCCCTTCGAGGGACGCTCTCGCGCCCCTCGAGGGACCCTGCCGCGCGGGCTTCCTCAAGTTACCGGCCCGCTGCGTACTGGACTGCAAGTTCAAGCAAGTGACGTGCTACGACGTCCGTCTCGTGCGCGGCCTCGGCAACGCAGAGGCGCACGATCAGGCCGTCCGCCGCCTGCCAGTACGAGCCTTCCTTGCCCGATCGTATCAACTCCCAGTACTCCCGCCCATATGGACGGCGAATCCTTTCGAGGATATTTGCCATTTTGTGTGCCTCGTTACCGTCAATTATTGTGACTACGGGCAACAAAAAAACCCGGAGCCTCGTGGGCGTCCGGGTTTCCTGGCAGGAGCGGAAGGATCCAGCTTACCTCTCGTCTCCCGCGGCGGAAACCCGACCGCCGTCGCGTTGCTTGACCATGCCCAGGCAGCGCATGCCGGTAGACGCGTACTCGCCGACGTGCGGCGAGTACGCGTCGCCCGAGCCAAAGCGCCAGGCGCTGGTCGGTCGATTGCCAATGGATACCGTCATGTCGTCAATGCTCCTTTCCTCCGCAAAATCCGCCACGCCGGATGGCGGCGCGCCAATGCGAATGTCCAGCCTCGTAGGCTGGCGAAACAATCTGGAGGGGAGCTTCAAGGCCTTCCGACTGTTCCGCCATCCCACCGGCGGAAAGTCTTCCGGCCGGCGGGGCTACTTCGTGTCCACCATTCCCGGATTGACCGGGAAGTCGACCGCGACGCAAAGCTCGCGCGCAATGGCTTGGCCCGCGGCGGAGTACGCCGACGAGGTGCCTTGGTATTTGCGCAGAGACGTATGCATCGAAGTCATGTAGAGCGAGTTAGCCCACGAGGGAATGAATGGTTGCGATGATAGTATCGGCCGGCGAACCCGCGCAAGCAGAATTTTCACATTCGCGATGCCGGAATGACGCAAATACAACACACAAGCTTTGACGGATGAACCTGGGAGACCGCCTCCGCCTCGTCCGCGGCGCCGACACGCAGAAGGCGTTCGCGGCCACGCTGGGCGTGCACGAGAACTCGGTCGCCAACGCCGAACGTCGCAGCTCCGCCACGCAGGACTATCTCCTTCGCATCGCTGAAGTGCGCAACATCAACCTGCACTGGCTCCTCACCGGCCAGGGCGCGATGCGGCTCGAGGAGCCGGCAGGCTCGCTCCTGCAGGAGAAGATCTCGCTCGCGCTGACCGATGCGCTTCGCCTCGCGTACGGCGCGCGCTACGGCGCCGTCCCGCTCGACACGCGGGCCCGCGCCTTGCGCGCGGGTGCGACCTACCTGCGCGCTATCGGGGTGTCCGAGGACACCCTGCCCGACACCGAGGCGCTCGCGAAGCTCATCAGGCTCACCATCGAAGTCATGCGCAAGTCGGAGTAGACGCTACACTCATCGTCGTTCCTTCCGCAGGACTTGCACGATGAACAAACGCGTTCTCCTCGCCGCATGCGCCGCGATCGCCTCGCACGCGCACGCCGATTTTCCACCGCTTCCGGCGAACACCGCGATCGAGTTCTACCATGCGGCTTTCGACCACTACTTCATCACCTCCCTGCCCGCGGAGATCGCGGCACTCGACGCGGGCACGTTCACCGGCTGGTCCAGAACAGGGCGCGGCTTCTCGGTGTTCTCTGCGCCGTCGACCGCGTCGCCCGTTTGCCGGTTCTACATTCCGCCCCAGCATGGCGACTCGCACTTCTTCTCGGCGTCGACGGCGGAATGCGCGACGGTGCGCGACAAGATCGGCGTCGACCCGAACTACAGCGGCTACATGGAAGAGACGCCCAGCGCATTCTTCATTGCGCTTCCCGACCTCGCGAGCGGCGCGTGTCCCGCGGGAACGACCGCCGTATACCGCCTCTGGAACCAGCGCGCCGATTCAAATCATCGCTACACGACGGACGCCGGCATCAAGGCGTTCATGCAGTCGAAGAACTATGTAGCGGAAGGCTATGGTGCGGATGCGGTCGCCATGTGCACGACGCAGGCGCTGGTCGTCGAGGCGCTGGTGCCGACGTCCGGCGCGTCGACGTTCACGCCCGGATGCGACGGCGTCACGAGCGCGGGAATCGTCTACGTCAACGCCGAAGTCGAGCCTATGATCGCCGTCAACCCGGCGAATCCGAACAACATGATCGCGGCGTGGCAGCAGGATCGCTGGTCCAACGGCGGTGCGCGCGGCCCCGGCACCGCGTATTCCTTCGACGGCGGCGGCACGTGGACGCGCACCAGCGCACCGATGTCGCGGTGCGCGGGCGGCACCGGCGCCAACGCTTTCGAGCGGGCGTCGGACCCGTGGGTCACGTTCGCGCCGGACGGCACGGCCTATCAGGCGGCGCTCGGCTTCAACAACGTGCAGAACGCGGACAACGCGATCATCGTCTCGCGCTCGACCGACGGCGGCCGCACGTGGAGCCAGGCGACGACGCTGCGGCGGGACACGTTCGCGCCCGGCAACGACAAGGAGTCCATCACGGCGGACCCGACCGATGCGCGTTTTGCGTATGCGGTATGGGACCGGCTCGCCGGCAACAACGCGCCGACGTGGCTTGCGCGGACGACCGACGGCGGCGCGACGTGGGAAGCCGCGCGCAACATCTACGATCCGGGTCCGAACCGCCAGACGATCAACAACATCGTCGTCGTGCTGCCCGACGGCACCCTGATCCTGTTTTTTTCGGAGCTGCCCACGGTCGCGGGCGGGGCGCCGGCCACGTTGCGCGTCATGCGGTCCACGGACAAGGGCGTCACCTGGTCTGCGCCGATCACCATCGCGGGGCTGCAGACCGTCGGCACGGTCGATCCCGAGACGGGCATCGGCATACGTGACGGGTCGGCGATCGGGTCCGTCGCAGCAGGCGGCAACGGCGTGCTCGCGGTGACCTGGCAAGACTCGCGATTCACCAGCGGCGCCTACGACAGCATCGCATTCTCGCAGTCGACGGACGGCGGCTTCACGTGGTCGGCCCCGGCGCGTATCAACGGCAATCCTTCCGTGCGCGCGCTGATCCCGAGTGTGGCCTTCGCAGCCGACGGGACGATCGGCGTTGCGTACTACGACTTCCGCAGCAACACGCCGGACCCGGGAACGCTCCTCACCGACTTCTGGCTCGCGACCTCCGCCGACGGAGTGACGTGGAGCGAGCGCCGCCTTGCCGGACCCTTCGACTATGCGAGAGCGCCGCTCGTAGGCGGGCGCTACTTCCTTGGCGATTACATGGGGATGACGAACGCGGGCAATGCGTTCGTCGTCGCGTTCGGTCGCGCCAACGCGGATGGCGACAACCGCGCGGACATCGTCACGAGCCTCGCGCGGCCCTCGCCGGCGACACCTGCTGCGCGAGTGACGACGTCGGTCGACGCGGGCGTAGTTCCCGGCGACGTAACCCGCGCCAGGATCGACGCCGCGATACGCGACGCCGTTCGTGCCCGGCGGCGGGAACCCTAGACCAGCGTGACCTTGCCGGTGGCGATGTCGTACACGCCGCCGGCAATGTCGATCTTCTTGTCGCGGTATGCCTTCTGCACGATCGGGGCTGCGCCCTTGAGTCGCGCGACCTGGCGGCGCACGTTGTCGGCGATCGCGTAATTCAGCACGTCGTTCGGCGCGACCTTGGCGGCCGTGATCACGGCAGGCTTGATCGCCTGGACGAGCTCCGGCAGGTGGCCGGGCAGCTTCGCGTTGGACTTCACGACCTTGACGGCGGCGTCGACCGCACCGCAGTTCGAGTGGCCGAGCACGAGGATGAGCGGTGTGCCGAGGAACTGCACGCCGTACTCGAGCGAGGCGAGCAGGTTCGTGGTCACGATGTTCCCGGCAACGCGCGCGACGAAGAGGTCACCGGGACTCTGATCGAACACTAGGTCGGGCACCACCCGCGAATCGGCGCATCCGAGGATCGCGGCGATCGGATACTGCGCCTGCGCGAGTTGCGCGCGCTTCGAGGAGAAATCGCGCTCGGTCGGGTTGTTGGCGGCGTAGCGCGCATTCCCGTCCATGAGGCGCTTCAGCGCGTCCCCGGGCGCGATTGCGTTGGGCGCGCCGGCCTTGGGCGGATCGGCGGCGTGCACCGCTCCGCTCAACGCCGCGAGCGCTATTGCACCGGCGCCGAGGAACTGCCGGCGCGAGAAATTCGCATCGTGGCTTAAGTCACCGCATCGTTCACACATCGCTCGTTCTCCGTTGTGAGTTTTCTCAAAGGCCGAGTGCAACCTTCGTGCCTTGGGCAATCGCGCGCCTGGCGTCGAGCTCGAGCGCCACCTCGGCGCCGCCGATGAGCTCATGCGGAATGCCCGCGGCGACGAGCCCCGGCACCAGCTCCCGGCGCGGCTCCTGGCCCGCGCAGATCACGACCGTGTCGACCGCCAGCACCTGCGGCACGCTGTCGACGCTGACGTGCAAACCCTCGTCGTCGATGCGCAGGTACTCCACACCCGCCATCATCACCACGCCGCGGTGCTTGAGCAACGCGCGGCGGATCCAGCCGGTGGTCTTGGCCAATCCCGCGCCGACTTTCGACTCCTTGCGCTGCAGCAGCCACACCTTGCGCTCGCCCGCGTGCTCGTGGGGCTGCATCAATCCGCCGCGCGACGCAAATGAGGCATCGATGCCCCACTCTTCGCGAAACGCCTCGATCGCGGGATTCGCGACGTCGCCGTCGCTCGCGTGCCCGTCGGGCGCGTGCTCCGCGGTCAGCAGCTCGGCGACGTCGAAGCCGATCCCGCCGGCGCCGATGATCGCGACGTTGCGCCCCGCGGCCTTGCGTCCTTCGACGATGTCGACGTAGCTCGCGACCTTCGGATGATCGATGCCCGGGATCTGCGGCACGCGCGGCACGATGCCCGTCGCCACGATCACGTGATCGAACCCGCGCAGGTCTTCCACCTGCGCGCGCCGCGACAACGAGAGCTCGACGCCTAGTTTGGCGAGCCGCGTGCGGAAATAGCGCAGCGTTTCGGCGAACTCTTCCTTGCCGGGGATGCGCCGCGCGAGGTTGAACTGCCCGCCGATCTCGTCCGCGGCGTCGAACAGGGTAACGAGGTGGCCGCGCTCGGCAGCCGTGGTGGCCGCCGCGAGGCCGGCGGGACCCGCTCCGACGACGGCGACCGCCTTCTTCTGCTTGAGCGGCGGTGCGACGAGCACCGTTTCATGGCACGCGTACGGATTGACGAGGCACGTGGCGATGTCGCGCGCGAAGATCTGGTCGAGGCACGCCTGGTTGCAGCCGATGCACGTGTTGATCTCGTCCGCGCGGTCCTCGGCCGACTTGCGCACGAACTCCGGGTCGGCGAGGAACGGGCGCGCCATCGACACCATGTCGGCGTCGCCGCGCGCGAGCACGGCCTCGCCGGTCGCCGGATCGTTGATGCGGTTGGTCGCGATCAATGGAATACCTACGTGGCCCTTGAGCCTGCGCGTGACCCACGCGAAGGCGGCGCGCGGCACCATCGTGGCGATGGTCGGGATGCGCGCCTCGTGCCAGCCGACGCCCGTGTTGAGGATCGTCGCACCCGCGGCCTCGACCGCCTTGGCGAGCGCAACCACTTCGTCCCAGGTGCTTCCGCCCTCGACGAGGTCGAGCATCGACAGGCGATAGATGATGATGAAGTCCCGGCCCACGGCTTCGCGCGTGCGGCGCACGATCTCGACAGGGAAGCGGATGCGGTTCTCGAACGCGCCGCCCCATTCGTCGTCGCGATGATTCGTCTGCGGCGCGACGAACTGGTTGATGAGGTAGCCCTCGGAGCCCATGATCTCGACGCCGTCGTAGCCTGCGCGCTGCGCGAGCTCCGCGCATCGCACGTACTTGGCGATCGTGTGGCGCACGCCCCATGCCGTCATCCCGCGCGCGCGGAATGGGCTGATCGGGGCTTTCGTCGACGACGGCGCGACCGCGAGCGGGTGATACGCATAGCGCCCCGCGTGCAGGATCTGCATGGCGATGAGCCCGCCTTCCGCATGGACCGCATCCGTGATCAGCCGATGCCGCGACACCTGCCAGGGGAACGAGAGCTGCGACGCCTTGGGCTCGAGCCTCCCGGCGAAATTGGGCGCGATACCGCCGGTCACCATCAACGACACGCCGCCTCTCGCGCGCGCCGCGTAGAACGCGGCCATGCGCTCGAACCCGTCGCTCGCCTCTTCGAGGCCGGTATGCATCGATCCCATCAGCACGCGGTTCTTCAGCGTGACGAAGCCGAGATCGAGGGGCGCGAGGAGATTCGGATACTGCGGCATGGCGCGCATTGTAGCGGGCCGGCGCTGCCGCACCGGACGCGGTTCAGCCGGGCCGCTCGGGCTCCGCCTCGTCACGGGTGCTCCACCACATCGCGACCACGCCGCAGGCGAGGATCGTGCAGATTCCGGCGAGCGACGCACCGTCTGGAATGTGGCGGAACACCACGAAGCCGATCAACGTCGACCACATGAGCTGGCTGTACGAGAAAGGCGCCAGCACGGAGACGTTGCCGCGATGGTAAGCGTGAACGCTCAGCCATTGCGCCGCGCTCCAGACGACCGCCATCGCAACGGCGGCGAGAATGCCCTCGGCCGGCGGCACCGCGATCTGCGGCAGCGCGACGAGCGTCACGACGGCGAAGCCGAAGATGCCCGAGTAGACGAGTGTCGTGTCGACTCCGTCGTGCATGGCGAGCTTGCGGGTGCATATCACCGATATTGCCCATGCGATCGACGAGCAGATCGGCAGCAGGGCCTCGAAGCGAAAGACCGCCGAGCCCGGCCGCATCACGACGACCACGCCCACGAAGCCGGCGACCACGATGAGCCAGCGCACGGCGTCGACGCGCTCGTCCAGGAGCCAGGCGGACAGGATCGTCACGAACAGCGGCGACGCGAACACGAGGGCCGTGGCCTCGGCCATCGGCAACACCCGCAGGGCGAGGATGAAGAACGATGCGGATGCAGCGAGCGCAATCGAGCGAATGCCGTGCAGCCACAACCGTTGGGTTCGCAGGACGCTCCGGCCGCGCCGCAGGAGCGGAATGAGCGTAACCATGAACGCGAGGTAGCGCACCCACACGATCACCGCGACCGGCAGCATGCCCGTGAGGTACTTCGCGAGCGCGTCCGATGCGGAGAAGCACGCCATCGCCGCGACCAGCATCACGATCGCGGAAGCCGGTGTCGGCCGTCGTTGCAAAAGGCTCGCTTCAGCGCTCACGTGCGGACGACCTTCCACGCGTCCGGCGCCGCGAGATCGCGCGCCAGCGTCCATGCCTTGCGCGCGATGGCCGTGCCGTGCGCGGTGACGTAGGCGTCGACGAGGATCGCGACGCGTCCTTGCGACACCGACTTGACTTCCCCGGTGGCGGCCCGCTGGTCGGCGAACTCGACGACGAGCGCGTCGCCACGCTCGGGCATTGCGGCGCCCACTTCGCGTTCCGTGAGCCGCGCGCCGGGATAAAGATGCGTGTTGGCGGCCGCGAGCCGCCAAACCCGATGCGACGCCGCCATCAGTCCTCGAGCGCCTCGGCGACGATGCGCATGGTCGCGCCGATATGCTCGCGCGCCGCGGCTTCCGCGTCGTCGCCGTCGCGCGCGACGAGCGCCGCCAGGATGCGCCGGTGCTGCCGCGCGGACTCCTGGAGCTGGTCCTTCATGAACACGACGGGGAAGCGGAGATTCCAGTAGTTGAATTGCGTGCGCTCGTGCGTCTCGATGAAGAACTCGTTCCCCGACAGCGCGACGATGGCCTGGTGGAAAGCGCGATTGATGCGATTGATCTCGGAGCGCGGCAGGAGGTCGGTCTTGTCCATCGCGTCCACCATCGTGGTAAGGCGCGCGATCGCTTCGTCCGTCACGTTCTGCGCGGCAAGCCGCGTCGCGTAACCCTCGATGGCCATGCGCGCTTCGAAGATGGCCTTGAACGCCGACGGATCGGCGCCCTGCACCATCCACCCGCGGTCGCGGCTCACGAGGCGCTCGCCCTCGAGCCGCAACAGCGCTTCGCGCACGGGCGTGCGGCCCGCACCGAGCAGCGCGCAGATTTCCTCTTCCACGAGGCGCGAGCCCGGCTTGAGCTCCAGCGTGAGGATCTTGCTGCGCAGGCGGTGGTGCACGTCCCCGGCCACGGGCTCGGCGGCGTGCGAACGAACGCGCTCAATCATGGCTGCGGACGAACTGGCGTGCGCGCTCGTGCTGCGGGTCGGTGAAGAAGCGTTTCGCCGGCGCATCCTCGACGACGCGTCCCGCGACCATGAACAGCACGCGATCGGCGAAGCCGCGCGCGATGGCCATCTCGTGCGTGGCGATCATGAGCGTGAGGCCTCCTTCGGCCAACGTACGAATCGCACTGACGACTTCCTGCGAGAGCTCGGGATCGAGCGCGCTCGTGGGCTCGTCGAGCAGCATGACGGACGGCGACATCGCGAGTGCGCGGGCGATGGCCACGCGCTGCTGCTGCCCGCCGGAGAGCTGGTTGGGATAGACGCTTTCCTTGCCTTCGAGACCCACCTGCTTCAAGAGTCTGCGCGCGAGCTCGCAAGCTTCGCCCCGCGGCATGCGAAGCACGTTCATGGGTCCCGCCGCGACGTTGTCGAGGACCTTGAGATGACGAAACAGGTTGAAGCTCTGGAACACCATGCCGATGCGCGTGCGCTGGCGCGCAATCTCGGCGTCGGTGAGCTCGTGGAGCACGCCATCGCGCTCGCGGTAGCCGACCATGAGACCGTCGACATAGATCCGGCCGGCGTCGATCGTGTCGAGATGGTTCACGCAGCGCAGAAGCGTCGACTTCCCCGCCCCCGACGGACCGACCACTGCCACCACCTGAGCCTTGGGGACGTCCACCGTCACGTCTTCCAGCACCGCGACGCTGCCGCGGTACTTGGTGACGCCGGCAATGCGTATCATCGCGTCGGAAGCGTCGTGCGCCTGGGTGGGGCCGGCCATCGTCATCGATGCGGAAACGCCTTCTCGAGTCCGGTCTGGATGGCGGTCGCAAACGCCGTCATCACGAGATACCAGAACCCGGCGACGACCAGGAGCTCCACGACGAAGAAGTTGGTGGCGTAGATGTCGGTCGTCACGCGCAGGAGCTCGAGATAGCCGATCGCCGACGCGAGCGACGTCGACTTGAGCAGCATGATGTACTGGTTGCCCGTCGCCGGCACGACGATGCGCGCGGCCTGCGGGACGACGATGCGGCGCATCACGCCGAGGCTCGTCATGCCGAGCGAGCGTGCCGCGTCGCGCTGTCCCGCGTCCACCGCGAGAATGCCGCCGCGCACGATCTCCGCCATGTACGCGCCCTCGGCGAGGCTCAAGCCCAGGAGCGCCGCGAGCCACGGCGTCACGAGCTTCGTCATCGCCTCGTTCACGAGCACGATGTCGGTGAACGGAATGCCGATGCGCAATTGCGGAAACATGATCGGAAACGCGTTGAACCAGAAGATGAGCTGGATCAGCATCGGCGTCCCGCGGAACAGGTACACGTACGTGGACGAGAACGCGACGAGGATCGGGTTGCCGGAGACGCGCATGAGCGCGACCACGAGGCCGATGGCGACCGCGATGAAGAGCGCGGTGGTGCCGAGCAGGAGAGAGTGCAGCGCGCCCTCGAGTATGCGAGGGCTTGCGATGTACTGGGCGACGACCTTGAGGTCGACGACCTTCGAGCGGACGGCCGCGTCGATCAGCAGGGCGAGCGCGACGAGGACGGCGATGCCGAACGCCCACGCGAGCCGGCTGCGGCGGTGAACGACGCGCTGCCGCGGCCCCGCCGCCGCCGTCACGTGCGCTTGGAAGACGGCAGGTTGATCGTGATCTTCGGCAGCGCGCCGCCGCTCATTCCCCACTTGTCGAGGATCTGCTTGTACGTGCCGTCGTCGAGCATGCCCTGCAGCGCCTTCTGCATCGCGTCGCGCAAGCCTGTCCGGTTCTTCGCGTAACCCCAGGAGGTGATGTACGGCGTCAGGATGTAGCCGTTGCCCACGATGTTGTACTTTCCGGGAAACTGCGTGCGGATGTACGCGAGCGCGGGCAGATCGCCGATATAGGCGTCGACGCGCTTCAGATCCACCTGCATCCTCGCATCGGGTGCGGAGGGCAATTGCTCGGCGCGAATCGGCTGCTTGCCCGCCTTGGTGCAGCGCTCGGAGGCCGCCTCGACCGCGCCCATGATCGTGCGGCTGCCGAGCATCGTCGCAACGCTCTTGCCGCAGAAATCGTCGATGGTCGCGAGCTTGTCGGTGTTGGTCGACAGCGTGAGCAGGCTGCCACCGGAAACCATGTAATTGACGAAGTCGAGCTTCTGCTCGCGCTCCTCCGTGTCGCTGATGCCGCCCGATGCGATATCGAAGCGATCCGCCTCGACACCGGGGATGAGCGCCGCATACTCGCCCTGGATGTACTCGATCTTCAAGCCCAGGCGCTTCGCGACCTCGTCCAACAGGTCGCGCGACACACCGACCACCTCGGTCTTGCCTGGCTCGCGAAACTCGACGGGCGGGAAGGTCTGCTGCGAGCCGACGCGGATGGTGCCGCGCGTCTTGATCTCCGCGGGAATTGCCGCGATCACGTCGGCAGGCATCGATTTCGTTTGCGCGAGCAGCGTCGCGGGCAATGCAAAAGCGGCGAGCGCAAGCGAGAGAACGCGCAGGGACTTGGGCATGCGGGAGCTCCTCGTGGGCGTGCGGAGGTAGAAAAAGTCAGCGCGTATCCGCCGACTTGCCGGGAACCTTGGACGGATTCGGCCGATCGGCGCGGGGGCAGGGCGCGGCCGCCTCGTAGGTCGCCAGCACGCTATCGACGTAAGCCTTCGGAAAGTCGTGCTCGGCAAGGCCGTCCGGAATGTGCTGCCAGTAGAAATTCGGCGGACGCATGGCTACGCCGGGCCTGGTCATGCGATACGTCCAGCAGTCGTAACTGTTGCCGTCGTCCCCGTGCACGGTCACGGCGCAGCGCTCGAAGTCGTCGTAATCCTCGTCGAAGTGCTTCTCGGGATGCTCGAAGACGAGCCCCAGGCACTTGTTGCCCCACGCGTCGGCGCTGCTGTTGAAGTGGCACCAGCCGCGGTCGGTGCGCTCGCCCGCGGCGTGGAACTGAAGACGGTGATTGGCGGCGTAGCCCTTGGTCAGGAGCTTGGCTTCCGGAAAGAAGCGCCGAAGCTCGGCGTCGTGAAGCCACGTGCAGTAGGCGAAATAGTGCATGGACGAGCCTTCGTATATTCTTTCGTATATGAAACAATATACCGAAGTCCAGGTGCCTGCAACACGTCGCAACGGAGGCAGCATGTCGTCACCGTTCCAAACGCTGCATCACGTCTGCATCGTCGTGCACGACCTCGCGAAGGCCGTCGCCTATTACGAGACCCTGGGGATCGGGCCCTGGTACGACTACCCGAAGGGCGGGGCTTACGTTGCGTTCGACGTGCCCAACCCGAACGCCTCGAAGGCGATGCGCTACAAGTGCGCCGACCTGGCCAACGTGCAGCTGCAGCTATGCGAGCCACCGCACCTGGACTGCCCGCAGCGCCGCTTTCTAGACGCGCACGGCGAGGGCGTCTACCACCTCGGATTCGAAGTGCCGGACCTCGCGGGCGCGAAGAGCGCGATGCACGAAGCGGGCGTCGCGGTGACCGCGAGCGGCGAGCGTGCCGACGGATCGGGCTTCGCCTACTTCGACACGCGCGGCGGCGCAGGCATCACGCTCGAGGTAAGGCGCACCCAGAAGGTAAAGTAGCGGTCTTTCACGCGCATACGGTCATGGCCACCGACTTCGCATGGCGCTCGCTCGGCGAGCTCTCTTCCTTGCTCGCCAGGCGCGAGGCGACGTCGCGCGAGATCGTCGACGACTGCCTCGCACGCATTGCGACCCTCGACGACAAGCTGCATGCCTTCGTGGACGTTTATGTCGAAGACGCGCGCAAGCTCGCGCAAGCGGCGGACCTCGAACGCGCAGCGCATGTCCATCGCGGGCCGCTCCACGGCCTGCCGATCGCGCTCAAGGACCTGCTCGAACTGGCGGGCCGGCAGACGACCGCAGGATCGCACTCGTGGCGCGGCCGCATCTCGGATCACACGGCCACCTGCGTCACGCGGCTCGTCGATGCGGGCATGATCCTGCTCGGCAAGACGCATCTCGTCGAATTCGCGTTCGGCGGCTGGGGGCGCAACGAGGCGATGGGCGCGCCGTGGAACCCGTGGGACCTCGTCACGCATCGCGTGGCGGGCGGATCGTCGAGCGGATCGGCGGTCGCGGTAGCGGCAGGGCTCGCGCCTGCGGCGATCGGCTCGGACACCGGCGGCTCGGTGCGCATTCCCGCAGCCCTGTGCGGCATCACCGGCCTCAAGACGACGTTCGGACTCGTGAGCCTCCATGGCGCCGTGCCGCTGTCCACGCTGCTCGACACCATCGGCCCGCTGGCGCACACGGTCGAGGATTGCGCGTTGCTCACGGCGGCGATGGCCGAAGGCGGACGCGGCGGCGATATTGCCGACGCGGCAACGCAAAGGATCGGTGTTCGCGGCATGCGCATCGCCGTCCTCTCCGCCGATCGGTTTCCGCGCGACATCGACGACGACGTCGTGCGTGCGCGCGACGATGCGCTCGCGGTGTTGCGTGACGCAGGTGCGGAACTCGTCGAGGTTCCCGGTCCCATCGCATTCGAGGACATCGCATCGCGCCTCGGCAAGCTGCTCGCGGCCGAAGCCTATGCGCTGCGGCGCGAGATCGCCGAGAAAGCCGATGCGAAGATGGACCCGTGGGTGCGCAAGCGCGTCCTCGGCGGAAAGGACATAGCCGCATCGGATTTCATCGCCGAGATGCACGCGATGTACGCGGCGCAGGCGGCCTTCTCGGCGTGGATGCGCGACTGGGACGCCTTGCTGACGCCGACCCTACCGATCACCGCGACGCCGTTGGCGGAGGTCGACGAGTCGACGTCGCCGCTCGCCTCGTTCACGCGTGCCGTGAATTACCTGGGCGGCTGCGCGCTGTCGCTACCTGCCGGCTTCTCGCAATCGGGATTGCCGGTCGGCGTACAGGTCATCGGCGCACCGTTCGCAGAGAGCGCCCTCGTGCGCATCGGCCGTGCGTTCCAGCACGCGACGGACTGGCATCGCCGACACCCTTCGACCTAATTGCCCAGCGCCCAGCGCGGGATCCACGTGGTGATGCCCGGGACGTACGTGATGAGCAGCAGCGTAATGCCGAGCGGCACGTAGTACGGCGCCATCTCCTTCAGCACGTCCTTCATCGACACCTTCGCGATGTCGGTGACCAGGAACAGCGCGAGCCCCATCGGCGGCGTGAGGAGCCCGATCATGAGGTTGAACACGACCACCATCCCGAGGTGCACGGGATCCACGCCCGCCGCCACGAGCGGCTTGGCGATGATCGGTGCGATGACGAGGATTGCCGTCGTGCTGTCGAGGAACATGCCGACGACGATCAGCAGCAGGTTGACGATCAGCAGCAGCACGTAAGGATCCCTGGAGATTGCGAGCATCCCCTCCGTGAGCTTCTGCGGCACCGATTCCACCGACAGGATCCAGCCGAACAGTGCGGCAACCGCGACGATCAGCAGGATGCCGGCCGACGCGCCGATCGTCTCGTAGGCCGCATCGAGCAGGCCGCGCCAAGTGAGCTCCCGGTAGAACAGGCTGCTGATCAGGATCGCGTACAGCACCGTCACCGAGGCGATCTCGGTCGGCGTGAAGAAGCCCGCGAGCATGCCGGCGATCAGGATCACCGGTGCCACGATTGCCGGAAACGCGGGCCTGAAGTCGCGCCACAGCTCCTTCATCGTCGGCCAGCGCGACGCACGCGGGTAATTGCGGCGTGTGGCGAGCCATGCCGTCATCAGCATGAGCATTGCGACGCACAGCAATCCCGGGAGAATCCCCCCCAGCAGCAGCTGGATGACCGACACGCCGGTCACCGTGCCGTAGATGATCAGCGGAATCGACGGTGGGAAGATAGGGCCGACGATCGCCGACGAGCTCGTCACCGCGGCCGCGAAGGCCGGCGTGAAGCCCTTGTTGCGCATCGCGTCGATCTCGATGCGCCCGAGGCCGCCGATGTCGGCAAGCGCCGAGCCGGACATGCCCGCGAAGATCAGGCTCCCGAAGATGTTCACTTGCGCAAGGCCGCCCGGGAGGCGGCCCGTCGCGGTATCCGCGAACTTGTAGATGTAGCGCGAGATGCCCGCGCTGTTCATGAGGCTGCCGACGAACAGGAACACCGGCACGGCGACGAGCGGGAACGAATCGAGCGCGTACAGCGTGCGCTGCGCGACGAGGTCGATCGGCAGGTCCTTGGTGAAGATGTACACGATGCACGGGATCCCGATCGCGAGCACGACCGGGAATCCGAGCACGAACAGCACGAGGAACGCGAAGACGACGAGGAAGCCTTCCATCTAGGTGAGCACCGTCTTCTTCTCTTCCGGGCGCTTGCGTTTCCACGTGTGCACGAGCGTGGCCGCCGTCTCCACCACCAGCAGCGCCGAGCCGACCGCGAGCGGCGCCATGAAGAGCCAGAACGGCATCTCGAGCGTGGCCGTCTGGTTGCTGAGGTTGTTGCGGATGGTGATGAAGGCGGCGACGCACAACACGCCGAACATCGCGATGCCGCACAGCTCGATGAAAAGCTGCAGCCACCAGCGGGGATGCGGCGGGATCGCGCCCTGGAACTCCTCCATGCGGATCTGCCCGCCCTCGCGCGTGACGTACGACGCCGCGACGAACGTCATCGTGATGAGGAAGTAGCGCGCGAGCTCCTCGGCGCCCGACATCGGCACGTTGAAGACGCCGCGCATCACGATCTGCGCCAGCGGCGTGACGATCAGCGCCGCGAGGAGCGCCAGCGAGAGCCAGCGCACCGACGGCCCGGACCCGCGCCAGCAGCTTCACTCTACTTGACGGCCTGGATCTGCTGGATGTAGTTCGTCCACTCCGGGAAGTCCTTGTTCACCTGCGCGAGCACGGCCTTCTGGAACGCCGGAATGTCGAGGCCGTCCTTGGCCTCGATGAAGACCATGCCCTTGGCTTCGAGGTCGGACCGGTACTTGGCGGCGGTCTGCGCGTCCCACTCGAGCGTCTTGGCACCGACCTCGGCAAGCGTGTCCTCGATGATCTTGCGGTCCGCGGGCGAGATCGACTGCCACACCTTCTCGTTGAAGAAGACCGACAGCACCGACTGCATGTGGTTGGTCATCATCACGTACTTCTGCACTTCGTAGAGCTTCAGGTTGTAGATGTTGGGCAGCGGGTTCTCCTGCCCGACGACGAGCCCCGTGGCGAGCGCAGTGGCGAGCTCGGAGACTTCGACGGGGGTGGCCACCGCGCCCATGCCGGTGATCATCGACGACCAAAGCTTCACGGGAACGCCGCGGTACTTCTTGCCCTGCATGTCCTTCGGCGAAAGCACCTTCTCCTTGGACGTGAGCTCGCGCGTGCCCTGGAAGAAGCTGCCGACGATGCGCATGTTGCCCTTCTCGACCAGTTCCTTGTTGATCTCCTGCAGCGCCTTCGACGTGCGCGGATCGGTCGCGCGAAGCGCGTGTCCCGGGTCGCGGTACACGAACGGCGTGTTGAACACCGCCGTGTTGGGCACGATCTTGCCGAGCGACGCGAAGTCGTGGTGGCCCATCGAGATCGCGCCGGACTTCACGCCGTCGACCATCTCGCCGACGCCGCCCAGCTGCGAGTTCGCGAACACCTGGATCTCGACGCGGCCGTTGGTGCGTTCCTTGATGAGCTTGGCCACTTCGTCGGCATAGAGCGTTTGCGGCGCGTTGGCTACGCCGACGTGGGCGTAACGGAGCTTGACCTGGGCGTGTGCTGCGCCCGCCGCCAGGAGCGCGGCGGCAGCCGCGAGCGACAACATCGTGCGAAGCTTCATCGAATCCTCCTTGAATTGGGACAGCTTGTTGTTCTAGCGCTCGTAGATCTTGAACACGGCCGACGTGTCGAGCTCGGCGTGGCCGAGATGGATCAGCAATCGATACAGCGACAGCGCCTCGGCGGTCATCGGCACCGGCGCTTTCAGTGCGCCAGCATACTCGTTGACCATCTCGAGGTCCTTCAGAAGCTGGCGCGCATAGCCCTGCGGCGCGAAGTCGCGCGCCGCCATGCGCGGATACAGGCGCTGCAGGAGGGTGCCGTCGGCGTGGCCGCCCGCGAGGCACTCGGGAATGCGCGCGGCGTCGATGCCCGCGCTTTCCGCGACCAGAAGCGCTTCGGCCATCACGGCGTGCGTGCAGCCGACGATGAGCTGGTTGATCATCTTCGCCGCGAGTCCCGCACCGGGCGGGCCCATGTGCGTGCATCGGCTCGACACGTCGTTCATGAAAGGCACGACGCGCGCGACGTCCGCGTCGTCTCCGCCCATCATCACCGTGAGCGTGCCGGTGCCCGATGCAGGAGGTCCGCCGGAGACGGGCGCGTCGATCCACCCGCATCCCGTGGCCTCGCGCAGCCGCGCCGCAAACGCGCGTCCCTTCTCGACTTTCACCGTCGAGAAATCGACCACGAGCTGCGGCGGCTTGAGCGCGCCCGGCCGCCCCGTCGGCGCCGAACATCGCTTCTTCCACGGCGTCGGTCGTCGGCAGGTTGAGCAGAACGAAGTCGACGCCGCGCGCCGCATCCGCCGCGGATGTCGCGGCCACCGCGCCCGCGGCCTGCGCGGCCTCCACCTGCGGTGTCACGATGTCGTACACGCGCACGGCATACCCCAGCGACACCAGGCGCTTCACCATGGGGAGCCCCATGAGGCCAACGCCGACGTAAGCCAAGGTTGGCTTCATGCGATGTCGTAGATGCGCATCGCGTTGTCGCGAAACAGCGCGCGCTGTTCGTCGATCGACAAGTCCGACACGATTTCGCGAAAGCCGTCGAAGATCGTGGCGAAGCTCGCGCATAGGCTGTCGACGGGGAAGTTGCTCGCGAACATGCAACGCTCGATGCCGAAAAGATCGATCACGGTGCGCACGATGCCGCGATTCGCCTCGGCTGTCCATGCTGCGCCGCGCTGCCCGATGCCGGAGATCTTCACCGCAACGTTCGGTTGCCGGGCGAGCGTGGCCATCGCGGCACGCCAGCCCGCGATCCCTTCGGCCGAGCGGTCGGCCGGCAAGCCCGCGTGATTGAGGATGATTTGCGTGTGCACGTAGTCGGAGGCGAGACGCGCTGCCTCGGCGAGATGCCACCATGGCGTCTGCAGATCGAACCGCAAGCCGAGCGGCGCGAGACGCGAAAAGCCGGCGCGCCATGCGGGATCGGTTGTCCCGCCGGGCGTGCCGTCGTTGGGTGACGCGTTGGCGCGCGGCTTGTGGCGGACGCTGCGCACGAACGCAAACGCGGCCTGGCGCGCGAGCAAGTCCTCCGCGTCGTCGCGGTCGAGCCACGCCTGCGCCACCACTACGCTCGGCAGCGCATAGGCGTCGCGCAAGGCGGCGGCATAGCGCGTCTCACCGATCGGATCGCGCGGGTCCCATTCGGTCTCGACGTACACCGTCTTTTCGACGCGATACGGCGCGGCGTCGGCGAGGTATTCCGGGGGAAGGTAGCGCTTGCGTATCGGCCGATAGTCGCCGTAGCGGAAGGGAATCGGCGGCTCGTCGTTGAGCCACGGATGGTAGTTGCGCGCCGGGTCCCAGAAATGCTGGTGGGCGTCGACGATCGCGAACGGCAGCGGCGCCTGGGCCAATTATTGCAGCGACGGCTTCTTGAGGAAGTCGCCGCGGTCGGCCGAACGCACCTTGACCGGCAGCGTCGCGCCGTCGCGCGCAAGCGTGATCGGAATCACGCTGCCCGACGGGCCGATATCCCAAACGGTGCGGAAGAATTCGGCGAGCGAGCCGACGCGCTGCCCGCCCACGGCGACGATGAGGTCGCCCTGGCGAACGCCCGCCTGTTGCGCGGGACCGCCTTCCGCGACGCCGCCGACGACGATGCGCTGGTCGTCCTCGCTCGCGTACATCCCGAGCCAGGGACGCGGCGGCGACGCGGCGCGCCCGGTCTTGACCATGTCGTCGAGGATCGGCACCAGCACGTCGATCGGCACGAACATGTTGCCCTTCCTCACTTCGTCGCCCGCGGCTTCCTGCACGAAGAGCGACCCGATGCCGATGAGACGTCCCTCGCGGTCGAGCAGCGCCGCGCCGCTCCATTCCGGATGCGGCGGCGACGTGAAGAGCGCGACGTCGAGCAGGTATTCCCAATAGCCCGCGAACTCGCGGCGCGCGAAGATCTCGGCCTTGAGCGCGTGGCCGCGGCCGCCATGCCCGATCACGAGCACGTCGTCGTCGACCGCGGCGTTGGCGGCGCTTCCCAGCGTAACGTGCGCCGCATTCAACGGTCCGAGCGGCAGCACGAGGCCCATGCCGGTGGCGAAGTCGTACGCGAGCGGGTGTCCCTGGACGACGCGGTTGTCGTGCGTGGTGATCCAGATGGATTCGGCCTCGGTGATGAGATAGCCGATCGTGACGATCAGGCCGTCGTCGCGGATCACCACGCCGTTGCCGGTGCGCTCGGTGCCGAGCATCGACGCCGTGTAGCCGTCCTCGGGAATGTGCGACGACAGCCGCACGACGCTTTGCAGCGCACGGTCGAGGTCGAACGCGAGCTCCGACGGCACGGGTTGCAGCTCGGACGGGAACGACCAGTGGGTAACCTCTGTCATGGCGCAATCTTACCTTGCTGCCGAAAGCGGCCCGGACAGACGATAATCCAAAGGACATGGAGCCCCGCAACCGCCAGTACCGTCTCGCCGCACGGCCTGCGGGAATGCCCGCGCGCTCCGACTTCTGTTTTTGCGAAGAAACCGTTCGCACGCTCGGCGATGGCGAAGTCCTCGTGAAGGTCCTCTACATCTCGCTCGACCCTGCCATGCGCGGCTGGATGAACGATGCGAAGTCGTACATCGCGCCGGTTGCCGTCGGCGAGGTGATGCGCGCGGGCGGCGCGGGCCGCGTCGTGGCGTCGCGCAACGACAAGTTCGCGTCCGGCGACCACGTCGTCGGCATGTTCGGCGTGCAGGAGTTCGCGATCGCGCACGGCAAGCAGCATGCATCGCGTCGATCCGTCGGTCGCGCCGCTGCCGACGTATCTCGGTGCGCTCGGCATGCCGGGCATGACCGCGTACTTCGGTCTTCTCGACGTCGGCAAACCCATGCCCGGCAACACGGTCGTCGTGTCCGCGGCCGCGGGCGCGGTCGGCTCGGTCGTCGGCCAGATCGCGAAGATCAACGGCTGTCGCGCGATCGGCATCGCCGGCGGCCCGGCGAAGTGTGCCCACGTGACCGGAGAGCTCGGTTTCGACGCCTGCGTCGATTACAAGAGCGAGGACGTGCGCACGGCGCTGCGCCGCCATTGCCCCGACGGCATCGACGTGTACTTCGACAACGTCGGAGGCGCGATCCTCGAGGACGCGCTCGCCTGCCTCGCGATGCGCGCGCGCGTCGTGATCTGCGGCGCGATCTCGCAATACAATACGGCCACGGTGAAGGGGCCGTCGAACTACTTGTCGCTGCTCGTGCATCGCGCGAGCATGACCGGCATGGTCGTGTTCGACTACGCTGCGCGCTACGGCGAGGCGGCGCGCGATCTCGCGGCGTGGGTTGCATCGGGCGCAGTCAAGTCACGCGAGGACGTCGTGGCGGGCCTCGACAACTTTCCCGAAGCGCTGGCGATGCTGTTCACCGGAGAAAACACCGGCAAGCTCGTATTGAAGGTGGCCGACGCGTGAATAAAGCCCGCAGGGTGCTGTTGGCACTGCATTTGGAGGGAATCGGATCATGACGAGAATTGCCTGCACCCTTCTAGCCTGCCTCGCGCTCGTTACGGCGGCCAATGCGCAGACCAACGTGCGCATCCGCGGCACCATCACCGCCGTGGATGCGACGTCGATATCGGTGAAGTCGCGCGACGGGCGCGATCTCAAGCTCGCGCTGCCCGAGAATGCCACGGTCGCCGTTGCGAAAGCCGTGCGCTTCGACGAGATCAAGGACGGCGACTTCGTCGGCGCGACCACCAAGGCGGGTCCCAACGGCACGCAGGTCGCCATCGAGGTGCATTACCTGCCGCCGACCGCAAACGCGGGCCAGAGCGCGTGGGACCTCGAGCCCAATTCGAAGATGACCAACGCCACCGTGCAGGCCAAGGTCGTCGGGACCGGCAGCCACGAGCTCGACCTGCAGTATCCCGGCGGCACGCAGAAGATCGTGGTGCCCGACGGCATCCCGCTCGTGCGGACCGTGCCGGGCGCGCGCGCGGACCTCAAGCCGGGCGAGTACGTGTTCGTATCGGCGCAGGCCGCCGGCGACGGCGCGCTTACCGCCTTGCGTATCCAGGTGAGCAAGGACGGCGTGCGGCCGCCCCAATGAAGCCACGATCGGCCGTTCTCGTCGCACTGACGCTCGCCTTGCTGTCCGCGGCGGCGCAGGCCGATGACGTGCGCGTCAAGCGCATCGCGATTCAGGTCGACCCCTACTACACGGCGGCGCCCGACGCGGAAGGCACGCCGCGGGTCCAGGTCGCGACCCGGTACGACCGGCTGCTCGCGAGCGTGAACCCGGGCGATATCGCGCGCGCCCGTGATCTCATCGAGAACGAAAACGACGGCATCACGCCGATGACGATGATGGTGCTCGCGATCCGCCTCTATGACGTCGGCCTGCGCGACGACGCCGTGTTCTGGTATTACGCTTCCCGGAATCGCTTCGTCACCGCCATGCGCGTCGCGGATCTGAAGTCGCGCGACCTCGGGAACGTCGAGCAGGCGATGAAGGACTTCGTCTACCTCGCGGGGCCCGCGATCAACGGCTATGCGTTCTGCGACATCGAGAAGCAGAAAGCGATCGCGAAGAACGCGCTCAAGTGGACGATCGACCACCCGTACACGACGCTGCTCGATCCGGCGGTTCCTGCGCTGCCCGGCGATCGCAAGCAGAATTTTCGCAAGGGCTTCAACGAGCTCATGGAGGAGCAAGCGAAGGCGGAGGCCTATCTCGCCAACATGGCCAACGTCGAGGCGTTGAAAAAAAGGCGCCGCGAGGACGACGCCGATGTGAAGTATTGCTGGAAGGGCTAGGCCCGCAAGACCGCTAGAACCTCCCGTTCTGGTAGTCCTGCACCGCTTGGAAGATCTCCTCGTTGCTGTTCATCACGAACGGGCCGTATTGCGCGATCGGCTCGTTCAGCGGCTTGCCCGCGATCAGCAGCACGCGCGAGGCCGCGGGTGCCGTGAATCGCACGCCGTCGCCGCCGTTGTTGTCGAGGATCGCCATGCGCTGCACCGGAACGTCGGTGCCCTCGACCTTCACGCCGCCGCGGTACACGTAGACGAACGCGTTGTGCCCCGCAGGCAGCGCCTGCGCGAACGACGCGCCGGCGGGCAGCTCGATGTCGAGATACAGCGGTTCGGTCACCTCGCGCTGCATCGCGCCGTCCACACCGTGGCTCGCGCCGGCGACGACGCGAACCCGCACGCCCTCGTCGGTCGTGAACTCCGGAATCTCTTCCGTGGCGATGTCGCGATACCACGGCGCGCGCATCTTGTCCTTCGCCGGCAGGTTGAGCCAGAGCTGGAAGCCTTCCATGCGCCCGTCTTCCTGCTCGGGCAGCTCGGAGTGAACGATGCCGCGCCCAGCCGTCATCCATTGCACGCTGCCGTTGGTGAGCAGTCCCTCGTGGCCGGCGTTGTCGCGATGGCGCATCCGTCCCGCGATCATGTACGTCACCGTCTCGAACCCGCGATGCGGATGGTTCGGGAAGCCGGCGATGTAGTCCTTGGGATCGTCGGTGCCGAACGCATCGAGCATCAGGAACGGATCGAGCCTGCGCTGCAGCGGCTGTGTGAGGACGCGCGTGAGCTTCACACCCGCGCCGTCCGACGTCGGCTGGCCGGCGATCACGCGCTCGACCGCGCGCGGCTTCGTCACGCGCTCGTTTTCGATAGTGGTCGTTGTCGTCATGGTTCTTGTCCTTTCCGCAGTTTTCATTACGCTGCAACCGCTTCGTCGATTTCCGCATACGCCGTCGCGAGCGCGTCGCGCTCCGCGTCCGGACCCATCGCCAGCCCTTCGGCGTACACGAAGTGCACGTCGGTCATGCCGAGAAATGCGAGCACGGTCTCAAGATACGGCACTTGCGAGTCGGCGGGCGTGTTGCGGTACTTGCCGCCGCGCGCGAGCGCCACGTACACCTTCTTGCCCGCCAGCAATCCTTCCGGCCCGTTCGCCGAGTAGCGGAACGTGACGCCGGCCCGCGAGATCGCGTCGATCCAGTTCTTGAGCTGCACCGGGACGCCGAAGTTGTACATCGGCACGCCCAGCACCACCACATCTGCGGCCTGGATCTCGGCGATCAATGCATCGTCCTGCGCGACGCGCGCGGCCTGCTCGACCGTCCGCTGCGCGGCCGGCGTGAAGAGCGCGCCGAGCGCGGCTTCGTCCAGGATGGGGTGCGGCGTGGCAGTCAGGTCGCGCACCGCGAGCGTCGCTTCGGGGTCCGCCTCGCGCAGCCTGGCGACGATCCGTTCGGCCAGGCGCGTCGAGTGGGAGCCTTCGCGGCGGGCGCTGGAGTTGATTTGCAGGATGTTCATTTGGGACCTCCGTTGTTGATGTCATGCACTATATTTGTTGCGCTCACGATCCCGGAAGCCCTCAAAATGGATATGATTGTTCCACCAACGGGACAATCCCATGAACCTCGAGCCGAATGACCTCCTTCTCTTCGCCCGCGTCGTCGACGAGGGCAGCTTCTCCCGGGCGGCGGACCGGCTCGGGCTTCCCAAGTCGACCGTCTCGCGACGGGTGGCGGCGCTGGAGTCCCATCTCGGCGAGCGGCTGCTGTTGCGGACGACGCGCAAGCTCACCGTCACGGAGTTCGGCTTGGCCGTACTCGCCCACGCCCGTCACGTCGTCGAGGACGTCGAGGCCGCCGAGTCCCTCGCCCAGAACCGCCAGAGCGAGCCCAGCGGCCGACTGCGGGTGTCGATGCCGAACGATCTCGCGAACCTGGTCCTGGCGCCGGTGCTCGCGGCATTCGTCGAGCGCTACCCGAAGATCTCGCTGGACGTCGACCTGTCCGCCCGCTTCGTCGACCTGGTCGCCGAGAGCTTCGACGTGGCCCTGCGCCCCGGCCGGCTGCGCGACGACGCCACGCTCGCGGCCAGGCGGATCGCGACGTTCAGCTCGAGCCTGTACGCGGCGCCGGCCTACCTCGCACGGCGTGGCACGCCGAGCGAGCCGGAGGCGCTCATGGAGCACGACGCGCTGCGGGTGCTGAACCGCGCCGGGGACCCGATGACCTGGACCCTTCGCCGGGGCGAGGCGGAGTGGGAAGGTGTCCCACCCGGCCGGGCAACGGCAAATTCGCCCGAGCTGTTGATGCGGATGGCGCTGACAGGCTGCGGTATTGCGATAGTGAACGATCACTTCGCGCTGCACCACCTCGAGAGCGGCGAGCTCATCCAGGTGCTGCCCGATTGGCGGGTGACGCCGATCGACCTCTGGGCGGTGTTCCCCGGGCGGCGGCTGATGCCGGCCAAGACCCGCGCCTTCGTCGACCTCCTGACCGAGAAATTCAGCGGTCCCGAGTGCCGCGCGCAGGTGGATGCGCTCGAGGCGGCGAAGACGCGGCTGCGGAGCGCAACTACTCGAGCTTGATCCCGGCGTCCTTGACGATGCGGGCCACGTGCTCCGCCTCGGTTCGCAGGCGATCCGCAAACTGCTGCGGCGAATCGCCTTGTGCCGCGAGCCCGAGGTCGCGCAGCTTGTCGCGTACGTCCGGCATCACCGCGATCGCGTTGAGCTCCGCGTTCAGGCGCTTCACGACGTCCGCGGAGGTCCCGACAGGTGCGAGCAGTCCCCACCAGTTGGTGAAGCTGAAGTCCTTGACGGTCTCGCCGATGCCCGGCACGTCGGGCAGCGCGGGCAGGCGCGGCCCGGTGACGGCCAGCGCCTTCAGCTTGCCCGCCTTGACCTGTGCCATCGCCGCACCGTCGACCACGATGTCGACCTGCCCGCCCAGCAATCCCGCGACCGCCTGCGCGCCGCCTTTGTACGGAACGTGCAGGATCTCGACGCCGGTCCTGGACCGCAGGTACTCCATGGCGAGGTGACTCGGTGCGCCGATGCCGCTGGTCCCGTAGGTGAGCTTGCCCGGCTGCGCCTTCGCGCGCGCGATGAAGTCGCCGATGCTGTTGTCGGGCGACTTCGGATTTGCGGACACCACGATCGACACCGTGGCCATCAGGCCGATCGGCGTGAGGTCGCGGTAGCGTATAACCCACGGCGGGGTTGGCGAGCGGCGCGATGATCAGCGAGCCCAGGTCGCCGATGACGACCGTGTAGCCGTCGTTCGGTGCCTTGACGGCGAGCCCGACGCCGAGCGTGCCGGCAGCACCCCCGCGATTGTCGATCACGACCGACTGCCCCAGCCGCTCCGAGAGCTTCTGCGCGTAGATGCGCGCGACGATGTCGTTGTTGCCTCCCGGCGGATAGGGCACGATGAAGCGGATGGGCTTGTCGGGATACGGCTGCGCCGCCGCCGCCAGCGGCATCGCCAGGATCGCGCCGAGCGCGACCAGCGTGAGTAGCCTTTGCATGAATCCCTCCCTCGTCTTCATTGGTCGGTGAGCGCGTTGCGAAGCTGCGCCTCGGTGTCGGATGGAGCCGCCGCGTCGTCGAGCTCGACCACCACGTGGTCGATGTGCCCCGTGAAGCGGAACGGCGCGGCGTAATCGGGCGTGACCGGCAGGCCGCTGTCGTAGCCGCAGCACAGTCCTTCGCCGGACGTCTCGATGACGTGCGGCACGGTGCGCGGGATCTCGCCTTCGCCGACAGGCTTGCCGTCGATCAGCAGCGTCCCGCGTCCGCGGTGCGGCCCGGTGCGCGTGAAGCGGAAGGCGAGCGTATGCCTGCCCGCCGGCACCGCAGCCGTCGACTCGATCCGGTACTCGGCGAGCCCCATGCAGTTGTGCACGTACACGAGCCGGCCGTCCTTCACGTACAGCGAGTAGCCGGCGAACCAGCTTCCATGCGCGAGCAGCACGCCCTCGGCCCCGGCCTCGGGAATGTCGACGTGCGCCGTGATCGTGTGCGAGCGGTCCTTCACGTTCACCGCCGTGTACTCGAACTGCGGCGCGCCGCCCGGATAGAACACGCGCCGGTTGCCGGCGGGAATGGTGCCCGGCTTGCGCTCGCCCATGCGCAGCTGCATGCGCGAGTCGAGCGGCAGCACGTTGTACTTGCCCGCCTCGACCCACCACTGCTCGACGAGCTCGGCGAGCTTCTCGGGGTGCCGCTCGGCCAGGTCCTCGCACTCCGAGAAGTCGCGCGCGACGTGATAGAGCTCCCACTTCTGCGCGGCGAGCATCTCCTCGGTGAGCGGGTCGCCCTGCGGCTGCTCGACGACGGCCTTCCAGCCGTCGGCCCACAAGGCGCGCGAGGCGATCATCTCGTAGTACTGCACCTTCTTGCGCGTGGGCGCCGCGGCGTCGTTGAACGTGTGCGCGAAGCTCACGCCTTCGATCGGACGCTGCGCGACGCCGTTGAGCATCGTCGGCGGCTCGAGCCCGAGCGCTTCGAGGATCGTGGGCGCGAAGTCGACGACGTGGACGTACTGACCGCGCACTTCGCCGCGCGCCGCGATGCCCTTGGGCCAGTGCACGATCAGCGGGTCGCTCATGCCGCCCTGGTGCAGGTAGCGCTTCCAGCGGCGCAGCGGCGTGTTGCCGGCCCAGGCCCAGCCCCACGAATAGTTCGGGAACGACCGCACGCTGCCCCAGTCGTCGAGATGCTTCAGGTTCTCCTCGACCGAGGGCTCGACGCGATTGACGAACTGGTTCTCGTTGAACGAGCCGTGCTCGCCGCCTTCCGCGGACGCGCCGTTGTCCGAGGCGAGCAGCACGATGCGTGTTGTCGAGCTCGCCCAGGCGCGCGAGGAAGTCGATGACGCGACCGATGTGATGATCGGTCTGCTCGAGGAAGCCGGCGTACACCTCCATCTGCCGCGCGTAGAGGCGGCGCGTATCGTCGGGCAGCGAGTCCCACGCCTTGACCCACGGCGGCCGCGCCGAGAGCCTGGTGTCGGGCGGCACGATGCCCATCGCAAGCTGGCGCGCGAACACTTCCTCGCGCCAGCGATCCCATCCCTTGTCGAATGCACCGCGATAGCGCTCGCTCCATTCGGGCTCGACGTGATGCGGCGCGTGTCCGGCCCCGAGGCAGTAGTACATGAAGAACGGCTTGTCCGGCGCGACGGTGCGCAGGTCGGTGATGTACTCGATCGCGCGATCGGCCAGGTCGGCGTTGAGGTGGTAGCCCTCCTCCGGCCGGCGCGGCGGATCGATGTAATGGCTGTCGTGCACCAGCGTGGGCACCCACTGGTTCGTCTTGCCGCCGATGAATCCGTAGAAGCGCTCGAAGCCGCGCGACAGCGGCCAGCGCGCCTTCGATGCACCCGAGGCGTACTCGCTCGCCAGCGTCAGGTGCCACTTGCCGATGCCGAGCGTCGCGTAGCCCTCCGCGAGCAGCATCTCGGAGAGGAAGCCGTTCTCGCGCGGCACCATGCCGTTGTAGCCGGGATAGCCCGTGGCCATCTCCTGGATGATGCCGACGCCGTTGCTGTGATGATTGCGCCCGGTCAGCAGGCACGCGCGCGTGGGCGAGCAGATGGCGGTGGTGTGGAAGTCGCGGTAGCGCAGGCCGCCGGCCGCAAGCCGGTCGAACGTCGGCGTGCGAATGTCGGAGCCGAAGCAGCCGAGCTGCGCGAAGCCGACGTCGTCGAGCAGGAACACGAGGACGTTGGGAGCGCCTTCGCGCGCGCGCGGAGGCTGCGGCCACGCGGGGTCCGAGGTCGTCGACGTGCGGCCGATGCGGCCCGTGAACGGCGTGCCTTCGCGATAGAACTTGAGATCCTGCACGTGCGTCTCCGAGGCGATTACCAGCGCCCGTCGGAGGCTGGCGGTCTGTTTTTCAGACCAATGTATCCGGGCCAGGCGTATTCGTCAAACCGGCGCCCGGCGCCGATCGACACCTCATTGACCCTCGAGCGCGCGCTCGGCAGACTGCTCGCCGTGCCGATCAAGCCCATCGCCGAGCCTCGCCTCTACCAGCGCATCGCGGGCGAGCTCGCGCGCCTGATCGACGACGGGACCTTCGCTCCCGGCGCGCGGTTGCCCGCCGAGCGTGCGCTCGCCAAATCGCTGCGCGTGTCGCGCAGCTCGCTCCGCGAGGCGCTTTCCATGCTCGAGCTCGACAAGCGCATCGAGATCCGCATCGGGTCGGGCGCGTACGTCGTCACCAAAGCAAGGCGCGCTGCTACAAAGCGCGCGGCAACCGCCGAGACCTCGCCGCTCGAGGTGATGCGCGTGCGGAGACTCGTGGAAAGCGAGGCCGCGGCGCTGGCCGCGCGGCACGCCACGCCGGCGCAGATCGCGCAGCTCGTCGCGGCGTTCAACCGCCTCACGGCGCAGATGCGCGCCAATCGGATACGCCCCGCGGCCGATCGCGAATTCCACTTGTGCATCGCCTACGCGAGCGCGAACACGGCGCTGGCGCAGGTGATCGAGCGGTTGTGGCAGGAAGGCGAGCGGCCGCTCAACCTGCGGATGGAAACGCTGTTCGTCTCGCGCGGGCGCCGGCGCGACAACATCGGCGAGCATGCGGCGATCCTCGATGCGATTCGAAGGCGCGATGCGCCGGCGGCGCGACGCGCCATGCGCGTACATCTCGCGAACGCGGAGCGCCAGCGCCTCGTGCTGCTGCGTGAGCTCAAGCCGGAGCCCTAGCCAGCGCCCGCAGGCGTGTGTCCGTAAGGTGTGCCGGACTCGTCGGCCGGCACGCTTTCACGGCTGCCACGGGCGCCACAGCAGCGCAATCCCGAGGCACGCAGCGACAATCGATGCCGCGAATACCGCGATCTTCGCAGCCGCGAAGTCGGTGGCGGTCGGCATCGCCTGTCCTGCAATGAAGAGCGACATGGTGAAGCCGATGCCGGCCAGCGCGCCGGCACCCAGCAACTGCCGCCAGGAATACCCCGCCGGCTTCACTGCAATGCCGGCCCAGACGGCGAGCGCCGGGACGACGATGAATCCGATGGGCTTGCCCACGACGAGCCCGACCATGATGGCCGCGATCAGCGGTTCGTGCCCGGCAAGCACGCCGAGCGACATCGCGACGCCTGCATTGCACAGCGCGAAGACCGGCAGCACGACGAAGCTCGACCATGGCTCGATCGCGCGCAGCGTGCGTTGCGCGGGCGACTCGAGGCGATCGTGGATCGCATCGAGTGCGCGCAACGCCGGCTCCGACGGGCCGTGTCGCAGCACGTCCTGGCCGTGTGCCGACTCGGCGGTGAGCACTGCATTCGCCTGCGCCATCAGCGCATTGAGATTGGGCGGCGGTCGCGTGGGGATGAAGAGCGCCAGCAGGACGCCGGCCAGCGTGGCGTGCAGTCCGCCCGCGTGCACGCAGGCCCAGAGTCGCAATTCCGAGAAGGCCGTATGGCATCGCGCGATACACGCCGGCGCGATTGAGCAGCGCGAGCATCGCCACGACGGCCACGGCGCCCGCCAGGTACGCCCACTGCAGCGTGCCCGAATAGAACAACGCGACGACCACGATGGCGCCGATGTCGTCGACGATCGACGCCGCCGTCAGGAACACGCGCAACTCCACCGGCACGCGCTTGCCGAGCATCACGATGAGCGCGATCGCAAACGCGGTGTCGGTCGCCATCGGAATGCCCCAGCCGTGGCTCCATGCGCCTGCCGGGATCACGAGCGCGTACAGGCCAGCGGGCACCGCCATGCCGCCGAGCGCAGCCGCGATCGGAAACGCGGCCAGGCGCCGATTCGCGAGCCGGCCCACGGTGAACTCGCGCTTGATCTCGAGTCCCACCAGCAGGAAGAAGATCGTGAGCAGGCCGTCGTTCACCCAATGCGTAAGCGACATGCGAAAGCGCGCCTCCGCGAACTCGAAGCCGAGGGGCGCTTCCCAGAACGCTGCAAAGGCTGGGCCGACCGGCGAGTTGACGATCAGCACCGCGAGGATCGACATCGCGAGCAGCAGCACGCCGGTGGACGGCGCCCAGCTTGCGAAGTCGACCGCGGCCGACTGGACGCGATGGCCGAGCGAGCCCAGCAACGCCTCGGACAGCGACACGTAGTCCCAGGGACCGTCGTAACGCCGGCCGTTGATGAAGAAGGTCGGCGTCACGTGCACGCCGCTCGCGCGTGCACTCGCGATGTCCGCCTCGACGCGCGCGCGGCCGGGCGCCTGGTCCGTGTCCTCGTCGACGCCGAATTCGTCGGCGACGCTCGCGAGGTCGTCCTCGGTCAGCGTCGCCGAGCGCGTCATCAGCTTGACGTGCGCGTCCCAGAACGATGCACCGTCCGGCGCGGATTCCGCGATGTCGGCCGCGCGACGCGCGATGTCGCTGCCCGTGATCGGCCGCTGCCGGAACACGTAGCGCAGGCGCTCGCCGAAGCGGTCGCGCAGCTTGGCGATCTCCTCGTTGGCCGCGCGGCAATACGGGCAGGCGTAGCTGCCGTACTCGACCAGGGTGATGTCGCCGGCGGGCAGGCCCAGCACATGGTCGTAGGCGGGATCGACCGCGCGGTCGAGACGATGGGTTTCCACGGCCTCGGTCATCGCCGGAGGTTAGCATTCGCACATACGTTGTCATCGCAAGGACCGCCGCCGTGCTCTTCCTCATCGCCATCTTCCTGCTCGCGGCCGTGATCGTCGTGCCGCTCTTCCGGCGAGCGAAGCTCGGCAGCGTGCTGGGCTATATCGCCGCGGGCGTCCTGATCGGCCCCTGGGGCCTGGGCCTCGTCCCGCGAACCGAGGGCACGCAGCATACGGCCGAGCTCGGCGTCGTGCTGCTCCTCTTCCTGGTCGGACTGGAGCTCGAGCCCTCGCGGCTGTGGGCGCTGCGGCATTCCGTGTTCGGTCTCGGGACAGCGCAGGTGCTGGCGTGCGGCGTGGCGCTTTCGGTCATCGCGCACGCGTTCGGCTTGGCGTGGCAGCCCGCGATCGTCGTCGGCTTCGGACTCGCGATGTCGTCGACCGCGATCGTGCTCGCGTGGCTCGGCGAGCGTGAGCAGCTTTCCTCTCCCGCGGGCCGCAAGACGTTCGCGATCCTGCTGTTCCAGGACCTGGCGGTGATCCCGCTGATCGCCGTATTGCCGCTTCTTTCGCAGAATGCCCAGGCCACGGAAAGCGCGTGGATGCTCGCCGCCAAGGGATTCGGCGCGATCGCGGCCGTCGTGATCGGCAGCCGCCTCTTAATGCGGCCCGCGCTCAAGTTCATCGCCCAGCATGGCGGCCGGGAAGTGTTCACGGCTGCGGCGCTGCTCGTCGTGATCCTGGCGGCACTCGTGATGGAAGCGATCGGCCTGTCGATGTCGCTCGGCGCGTTCCTGGCCGGCGTTCTGCTCGCCGACTCGGAATTCCGGCACGAGCTCGAGGCCGACGTCGAGCCGTTCAAGGGACTGCTGCTCGGCCTCTTCTTCATCGCCGTCGGCATGAGCGCGAACCTCGCGCTGCTCGTGGCGCAGCCGTTGCAAGTGCTCGCAGTGGCGCTGGGGCTGATCCTGATCAAGGCGACACTGGTGTACGGCATCGCGCGCACCAGCGGCAGCGCGAATCCCGACGCGCAACGCCTTGCGGTGTGGCTCGCGCAAGGCGGCGAATTCGCGTTCGTGCTGTTCACCGCGGCGCAATCGGGCGGCATCCTCGACACGCAGACCGCGCAATTCCTGGTGCTCGCGGTCACACTGTCCATGCTGCTCGCGCCGCTCCTCTTCCTCGCGCTGGAACGCCTGCAGAAGCGGTGGGAAGAGCGGCAAGCCGAGCCCGTGTTCGACACCATCGACGGGGCTCCCAACCCGGTGATCATCGCGGGCTACGGCCGCTACGGCCAGATCGTGTCGCGCGTCCTGCGCATGGCCGGCATATCGTTCACGGCCATCGAGAAGGACTACCAGCAGGTCGACTTCGTGCGCCGCTTCGGCAACAAGGTCTACTACGGCGACGCGACGCGGCTCGAAATGCTGGAATCGGCCCGCGCGCGGGACGCGAAGCTCTTCGTGCTCGCGATCGACGACGTGGAAGCGTCGATCAAGACGGCGGCGCTGGTGCGCAAGCATTTCCCCAACCTGCCGATCCTCGCCCGCGCGCGCAACCGCGTGCATCTCTTCCGCTTGCGCGATCTCGATGTTCACGCGGTGGAGCGCGAAACGTTCCTGTCGAGCCTCGACACCGCGCGGCAGGCGCTCGTCCAGGCCGGACTCGGCGAGCCGCAGGCCGAGCGTGCGGTGGCGCTCTTTCGCGAGCACGATTTGAAGCTGGTGGAACAGCAATACGCAGTGCGTCAGGACGAGCAGCAGTTCATCCAGACTTCGGCGCAAGCGGCGGCGCAGCTGCAGGAGCTGTTCGAAGCCGACGCGAAGCAGGACCAGGTGCGCGAGGTGTCGGTAAGTTCGGCCGCCTAGCGTTCAGGTCGCACGCGTCAGTTCGGGGGCGCCACCGCGGCACCTTCGATGCGGTGGCGCTTCAACGACTCGGCCACGAAGCCGCTCGCCTTCACGTCCTCGACGAACTGCTTCACGTACGCGGCCGCGGCGGGCCTTCCCTGCGGAACGCCCATCGCCTGGTTGATGACCATGAAGCGCCCCGGCAGGAGCCGCACGTTGGGCACGCGCCTGGCGTCGGCTTCGAGCTGCTGCTTCACCCCGGCTGCGACGTCGAGGTTCTGCGCCACCATCATGTCGACGACCGCGGGCGAAGTGGGCGCGCGCACGAGCGTCGCGGACTTGATCTCGCGTGTGAGGTAGAGGTCGTACGCGCTGCCGGCGCCGACGGCCACGCGCGTACCGGCGCGATCGACTTCCTCGTTCGACTTGATAGGAGAATTTGCAGGAACGAGATAGGCGCCTTCGATTATCACGTACGGCGCGGTGAACGCGATGTCGGTCGCGCGCATCGGATCGACGGCGAGGAACGCGATGTCCCACTGGCCGACCGACGAGGACACTTTCCCTGCGGAATCAAAGGTCACGAGCTCGACCGGAACGCCGATGCGCGCACCGAGCGCACGCGCGAGATCTACGGAAACTCCTTGGGGCTGCCCGTTCGCATCCTTGGACGCGAGAACCGCATTGCCGTAGTTGATGGCGGCGCGAAGCTTGCCGGTCGGCGCGATCTCGGCGACCGGTTGCGCCGATGCAAGCGTGCATGCGAAGAGTCCAACGAGTGTAAGGAGCCGGAACATGGCGCCATCTTAGCGCGTCCTTGCATTGTCGCTGCGCTCACCACGCGGTAGAGTGCGATCCTCTTTGGAGGAGAGGCGACAAGAGCGCATGAACGACACAGCGCCGATTCGCAAGGTGGAGGCCGAGGCCGGGTTCGGCAGCGACGCGGTCGCGCAGGTGCTGCGCGACCTTCGCATTCCGTACATCGCACTCACGCCGGGAGCGAGCTTTCGCGGGTTGCACGACAGCCTCGTCAACTTCCTGGGCAACACGCGGCCCGAGATGCTGCTGTGCATTCACGAGGAGAATGCCGTGTCGCTGGCGCACGGCTATGCGCGCGTGACGAACGAGCCGCTCGCGGTCGCGCTGCACGCGAACGTAGGCTTGATGCACGCGACGATGGCGATCTTCAACGCGTGGTGCGACCGCGTCCCGGTCGTGATGCTGGGCGGCGTCGGGCCGATCGACGCAGTGAAGCGGCGGCCGTGGGTGGACTGGATTCACACGTCGCGCGACCTTGGCGCGATCATCCGCGACTACATCAAGTGGGACGATCTGCCGGGCTCCGTCGCCGCGGCGCTCGAGTCGATCGTGCGCGCGCATCGCATCGCGTTGACGCATCCGCGCGGGCCGACGTACGTCGCGCTCGACGCAGGCATGCAGGAAGAACCGCTGCCCGCGCAGGTGCCGATGCCGCCGCTCGCGCGATTCCCCTTGCCGCAGCAGGCGTCGCCTTCGCCGCAGGCGCTGCGCGAGGCCGTCGCACTGCTTGCGCGCGCGACGAAGCCTCTCGTCATGATCGGACGCGTGTCGAACAGCCTCGAGGATTGGAACGCACGCATAGCGCTCGCCGAGCGCATCGGCGCGCTCGTGCTGACCGACATCAAGACCGGCGCGAGCTTCCCGACCGCGCATGCGCGCCATCCCTTCCCGCCGAGCCTGTACGTGACCGGTGCGGCCACGCGCGCGATCGCCGACGCCGACGTCATCCTGAGCCTCGACTGGATCGATCTCGGCGGCACGGTGCGGCAGGCGTGCGAGGGCACGTTCCCGACCGCCAAAGTGATCTCCTGCTCGCTCGACGAGTACCTCCACAACGGCTGGAACATGGACTATCAGGCGCTGCCGCCGGCGGACGTCGCGATCCTCGCCTCACCCGATGCGTGCGTGACCGCGCTCGTCGATGCGCTCGGTCCGCTCGACGCGCCCGCGCGCGCGCCGTGGCTCGACAGGCTCGCCGCTGAACCGGCGCCGCCGACCGGCACGCAGGATTGCATGCCGCTGGCGGAGATGGCGCGCGTCACGACGGAGGTCCTCGCTGCGCACAATCCGTCGTACATACGCCTGCCGCTCGGCTGGCCCGGCGAGTTCTGCCGCTTCGCGCATCCGATGGACTACATCGGCTTCGATGGCGGCGGCGGCATCGGCTCCGGACCCGGCATGGCCGTCGGCGCGGCTCTCGCGATGCGCGGCGGAGATCGCCTGCCCGTCGCCGTCCTGGGCGACGGCGATTACCTCATGGGCATCACCGCCTTGTGGACGGGCGTGCACTACAGGATTCCCGTGCTGATCGTCGTCGCCAACAACCAGTCGTTCTTCAACGACGAGCTGCATCAGGAGCGCGTCGCGCGCATGCGCGGGCGTCCCGTCGAGAATCGTCACATCGGCTTGCGCATGAGCGATCCCGAGTTCGATCTCGCCGGACTCGCGCGCAACCAAGGCGCCCAGGGCATCGGGCCTGTGCGCACCGCAGCCGAGCTCGATTCCGCATTGCGGACCGGCATCGATGCGGTTCGCGCGGGGCAGTTGTTCGTGATCGATGCGCGCGTCGCGCCGGAATACTCGCGCGCGCAGGCCGGCGCGCTCATGCGTCATATCCCCCAGCGCTGATGAACGACAGGCTCCCGAAGAACCGCGCGCTCTACTACGGCGGGCGGTGGGTCGAATCGAAGGCGCAGAAGTCGATTCCCGTGATCGCACCGGCAACGGGCGAATCGCTCGGCAACGTGATCGACGCGTCGGCCGACGACGTCGATCACGCCGTGAAGGCCGCGCGCGACGCGTTTCACGCGTGGCGCGATACGCCGGCGCAGGAGCGCGCGAAGGCGGTGCGGCGCGCGGCGCAGATCCTCGTCGCCAACGCCGACGAGCTCGCGTGGCTCGAAGCGCTCGACACGGGCAATCCGTTCCAGGCCATGCGCTACGACGTCGACATCAGCGTGGGCTACATGGAGTACTTCGCGGGTCTCGTCACCGAGATCAAGGGCGACACGATTCCCATCGGACCGAACACGCTCAACTACACGTTGCGCGAGCCGCTCGGCGTGGTCGGCCGGATCGGCGCGTTCAACCATCCGCTGCTGTTCACCGCCGGAAAGTGCGGCGCGCCGCTCGTCACCGGCAACACGCTCGTCGTGAAGCCCGCCGACCAGACGCCGCTTTCGTCGCTGCGCATCGCGGAGCTGTGGCACGACGTGTTCCCTCCCGGCGTGTTCAACGTGTTGACCGGCGGACGCGACGCCGGTATCGCTCTCGTCGCGCATCCGAAAGTCGCGAAGATCGGCTTCATCGGCAGCGTGCCGGCGGGCCGCGCCGTGATGAACGGCGCGAGCGCGACGCTCAAGGCGCTGACACTCGAGCTCGGCGGCAAGAACGCGCTCATCGCGTGCGACGACGCGACGCCGGAGGAAATCGGCGACGGGGTCGTGCGCGGCATGAACTTCCGCTACGTGACCGGGCAGTCGTGCAACTCGACGAGCCGCGTGTTCCTGCACGACGCGATCTACGACAAGGCACTGGCCGAGATCGTGAAGAAGGTGTCGCAGATCAAGGTGGGACTGCCCACCGAGCGCGACACCGAGATGTCGTGCCTCACGAGCGCCGCGCAGTACGAGAAGACGCTCTCGTACATCAAGCTCGGCGTCGAGGGCGGCGCGCGTCTCGCTTACGGCGGCAAGCGGCCGGCCGACCCAGCGCTTGCGAAAGGGTACTTCGTCGAGCCGACGGTGTTCGCCGACGTCACCGACGACATGCGCATCGCGCGCGAAGAGATCTTCGGCCCCGTCGTCAGCATCCTGCGATGGAAGGACGAGGACGAGGTCGTGGCACGCGCGAATGCGCTCGACGTCGGGCTGACGTGCTCGATCTGGACGCACGACCTCGATCGCGCGCTGCGGCTCGCATCTCGCGTCGAGGCGGGCTACGTGTGGATCAACGGCGCGTCCACGCATCACGTCGGCGTGCCGTTCGGCGGTTACAAGCAGTCGGGGATCGGCCGCGAGGAGTCGATCGAGGAGTTGCTGGCCTGCACCCAGATCAAGAACGTCAACGTCACGCTGCGTCGAAACTAGGAGGAACTATGAAGCGATGGATCGTCGCGGCACTCGTTGCCGCATCCGCGGTCGCGAATGCGGAAGAGCTTGCCGTCGGCAACTACGGGGTGTCGGCCAACGGCATGCCATTCGGCGTTGCCATGGCCAAGGGCTACTTCAAGGAGGAGGGGATCAACGTCACCGGCCTCATCACGTCGGCGGGCGGCGGCACGTCGCTGCGCAACATGCTCGCCGGCGGCGGCGTGCCCTACGGCGAAGTGAATCCGGGCGTGGTCGTCTCGGCGATCCTTGCCGGCGCCGATCTCAGGATCATCAGCGACAACGTGCTCACCGTGGCGGAATTCGTGTGGGCAGTGAAGCCCGAGTCGTCGATCAAGTCGATCAAGGACTTCAAGGGCAAGAAGATCGGCTATACCAATCCGCGGTCGACCAGCCAGGCGCTCGCGCGCATGCTGCTCACGCAAGGGGGCTACACCGAGGCGGATGCCGAGCTCGTGAAGACGGGCGGCTTCGGCGAAGGCATCGCGGCGCTCGACTCGGGGCAGATCGACGTGGCCGCGATCACCGAGCCCTTGTGGTCCAAGGTGAAGCACAAGTACCGCGCGGTCGTGGTGGCGAGCGAAGTGCTGCCGCCGCTCGACAACGTGGTCGGCGTCACCACCGTGGAGATGGCCGAGAAGAAGGGCGACTTCCTGCGCGCCGTGATCCGTGCGCGGCGCAAGGCAGTGCAGTTCATGATCGCCAACCCGGACGAAGCGGCCGTGATCGTCGCCAAGGAATACAAGCTCGACCTCGACGTCGCGAAGAGCGCGGTGCGCAACCTCGTCACGAGCAAGACACAAGGAGTGCCGTACTGGGGCGAGGGGCAGATCAACCTGTCCGGCCTCAAGCGGATGATCGAAGCGCAGCGCTCGGTCGGCGCGATCACGGGCGAGGTCGACTACAGCAAGATCATCGACACGCGGTTCCTGCCGCCGGACCTGCAAGCGATCAAGCAATAGCCGCGCACCTGTGACTGCGCAGGTCCGGCTCGAGAACGTCGGCAAGACCTTCATGACGGGGCGCCCGCCGGCGCCCCTGCATGCGGTCGGCCCGATCGATTTCGAGATCAGGAAGGGTGAATTCTTCGCCGTGGTCGGCCCTTCGGGTTGCGGCAAGTCGACGCTGCTCGAGCTCATCGCGGGCCTCACGCCCGCGACCGAAGGGACGATCGAGTTCGAAGGGACGGCCGTCAAGGGCGAAGCCCCCGACGGGATCGGTGTCGTGTTCCAGGAGGACGCCTCGCTCGCGTGGCTCGACGTTCGCCGCAACGTCGAGTTCGGATTGCGGCGCTCGTCGCTCAGCGCAACGGAGAAGGACAAGCGCGTCAGCGACGCGCTGAAGCTCGTCGGTCTTTCGGATTTTGCTTCCGCGTATCCCGCGCAGCTCTCGGGCGGCATGCGCCAGCGCGTGTGCATCGCGCGCACGCTCGTGATGCAGCCTCGGTTGATCCTGCTCGACGAGCCGTTCGGCGCGCTCGACCAGCAGACGCGCCTCCTCATGGGCGACGAGGTCCTGCGGCTGTGGCGGGAGACGTCGGCGACCGTGTTTCTCATCACGCACGCGCTGGACGAGGCCACGATGCTCGCCGACCGCATCGGCGTCATGTCGGCGCGCCCCGGTCGCATCATCGATGTGGTCGAAACCGGATGGCCACGCGAGCGCGACAGCCGCATCGTCGAGCGGCCGGAGTTCGGCGGCATCACCGCGCGCCTGTGGCACACGCTGCGCGGCGAATCGATGAAGTCCATCAAATCTTGAGCAAGGTCGGCTGGTACCGCACGCTCGTCATCGGCGGCATCGTCGCCCTGCTCGAGGCGCTGTGCCTCGCGGGCATCATCGACAAGATCACGATGCCGGCGCCGCACATCATCGTGCGCGACCTCTGGCGCATGATCGTGTCGGGCCGCATGAACTCGGCGATCGCCAAGACGCTGTCCAACACGTTGCTCGCATTCGTGCTCGCGATGGGCGTCGGCATCGTCACAGCCGCATTGCTGCATCGCGCGCGTGCTTTGCGCGACACGCTGGATCCCTTGTTCGCGACCTACTACGCGGTACCCGTGTTCGCTTTCTATCCGTTCTTCATCGTCGTGTTCGGGCTCGGCGACCTGCCGCAGGTGCTCATCGCGTTCATGCTGGGCGTCGTCGCCGTGATCGTGAACACGCTGAATGGCCTCGATCGCGTTCCGACCGTGCTCGCCAAGACGGCGCGCATCCTGCGGATGTCGCCCGCGGACACTGCAATGCACATGACACTGCCTTACGCGAGCCCTTACATCCTCACCGGGATCAAGCTCGCGGTCGCCTACGCCTTCATCGGGGTCATCGGCTCGGAGTTCATCATGTCGCGCGGCGGCATCGGTTACGAGATCAGCTTCGCGTACGCCAACTTCGACAACGCGACGATGTACCCCCTGATCCTCCTGATCCTGATCGCGTCGGTCGCCGTCAACGGCGTGCTGACGGTTTGGGAGCAGCGGCTCCTCGCGCGGCGGGGGATGCGATGACGAAGTGGGCCGGCCTGCGCAACGGCCTCACGCTGATCGTCGGCCTGCTGTTGCTCTGGCAGTTGCTCTACCTCTGGACCGGCGACGTCGCCCTCGCCTCGCCGATGGCCACGTTCCGCTACACGGCCAAGCTCTTCGCGGAGGATGCGTTCGACGCGCAGGTGTACGAGACCTTGCGCGCGTTCGCCATCGCGTATGCGCTCTCCGTGGTGATCGGCCTTGCCGTAGGCTTCTGGCTCGGATTCGACCGGCTCTCGGCCGACGCCCTGGAACCGATGATCGTCTCGGTTTACGCGGTCCCGAAGCTCACGCTATATCCCATCCTGCTCCTCGCCTTCGGCCTCTCGCTCTCGGCCAAGGTCGCGTTCGGCGTGATCCACGGCGTGATCCCGATCATCCTGTTCACGCTCTCCGCCGTGCACAACACGAAGCCCATCCTCCTCAAGACGGGGCGCGTGATGAAGCTCTCGCGCTGGCAGACGGTGCGCTGGATCCTGTTTCCCGCGGCGATCCCGGAGATCTTCACGGGCCTGCGCGTCGGCTTCGCGCTCACGCTCATCGGATCGCTGCTGGCGGAGATGTTCGCCTCGCAGCGCGGGCTGGGCTACCTCCTCATGAACGCGATCGGCCTGCACAATGTCGAGCTCATCATGTCGGTGACGCTGGTGATCGTCGTGTTCGCTGCCTCGGTCAGCGTCATACTGTTGCACATCGACCGCAAGCTGCACAGGCGAACCTGACCATGACTGAATCGCGTAAGCCACAGACGTTGGCGGCGCAGGCGCTCGGATGGGTGGACGAAAAGACGAAGGCCGTAGTGGGGCCCATCCACACGTCGACTACGTACATCCGTGACCCGGACAACCAGTACCGCAGCGGCCGCATTTACGCCCGGGCCGACAATCCGACGTTCGACCAGGCGGAAGCCACGCTCGCGGCACTCGAAGGCGGACACGCAGCGATGGTGTTCGCGTCAGGGATGGCGGCGGCGACGGTTGCGTTTCAGGCGCTCGCGCCGGGCGACCACGTTGTCGTGCCCAACGTGATGTACTGGTCGCTGCGCAACTGGCTCACCGGGTTCGCGCGGGATTGGGGATTGCAGGTCGACACCGTCGACACGTCGAACCTCGACGCGATCGTCGCCGCAATGCGTCCCAACACCAGGCTCGTATGGATCGAGACGCCGGCCAATCCGCTGTGGACCATCTCGGACATCGCAGGGGTGTGCGCGATCGCGCATGCGCGTGGCGCCGCGGTCGCCGTGGATTCGACCGTCGCAACTCCCGTGCTGACGCAGCCGCTGGCGCTGGGCGCCGACCTCGTCATGCACTCGGCGACGAAGTACCTCAACGGCCATGCCGACGTGATCGCCGGCGCCCTGGTCACGCGCGAAGACACGCCGCTATGGCAGCGCATCCGCACATTGCGCGCGCAGCTAGGCAGCGTGATCGGGCCGTTCGAGGCGTGGCTCCTCACACGCGGCATGCGCACGCTGTTCCCGCGCGTCGAGGTCGCGTGCCGCAACGCGCAGCGGATCGCCGAGCACTTCGCCGATCACGCCAAGGTGAGCGGGGTGCTATATCCGGGCCTGCCCGCGTTCCCGGGTCACGCGATTGCCAAGCGGCAGATGCGCGGCGGCTTCGGGGGCATGCTGTCGATTCGCGTTCGCGCCGGGGAATCGGCGGCGATCGACACCGCGGCGCGGGTGAACGTGTGGAAGCGGGCGACGTCGCTCGGCGGCGTGGAGAGCCTGCTCGAGCACCGCGCGAGCGTGGAGGGTGCCGGCACGCCGGCGCCGCCGGATCTTCTGCGCTTGTCGGTGGGGATCGAGGACGCCGGCGACTTGATCGGCGATCTCGAACAGGCGCTACGCTAGGGCGCCGCCTTCGACGCGATTGCGGGCGAACAGCTCCGCGAGCAGGCCCGTGCGCCTGGCGTCGTCGATGAATTGCGTGATGTAGGCGGCCCCCGCCTCGCGCTCGCGCGGCGTGCCCATCGCCTGCCGGATCGACATGAACGCCTCGGGAAGGAGGCGCGATCCCGGCACGGTACGCGCATCGGCTTCGAGCGCCGGTTTCACACCCGCGATGAGATCGACGCGTCCTTCGACGAGCTCGCTTCTCACCTCGTCGGGTCCCGGGCGACGCACGAGCTCCGCATGCTTCAGGCCGCGCGTAAGAAAGAGGTCGTACGCGCTGCCGGCAATGACGCCGATGCGCGCTCCGGCGCGATCCACTTCGTCCGCATGGGAAAGCGAGGAGCCCGCGGGAACGAGATAGACACCCTCGATCGTGATGTAAGGCGCCGTGAACGCGATGCGCGCCGCGCGCACCGGCTCGATCGCGAGGAAGCAGATGTCCCACGCGTCGCTGTCGAGTCCCGCGAACACGTCGCCCGCCTGCTCGTAGCCCACGAACGCCACGCGCGCATCGAGGCTGCGCGCAAGCTCGCGCGCGAGGTCCGCGGTGATGCCGCCGGGACCCCCGTCGGCCTCACGGCGGGCCAGGACCGGATTGCCGTAGTTGATCGCCGCGCGAAGCACGCCGGCGGGCGCAAGCTCGATCGTCGCTTCCTCGTTCATCCCTATGATTGTAGGGGAATACTGTCCTATGGTGTTTTGCGGCGTCCGCCTACAGCATGGCCGTGGCGACCTTTCTAGAATCCGCGCCATGAATCCCGATCGCCATATCTATCTGACAACGGTCGTGCTTGCCGCCGTATTCGCGACGGCAATCAACGTCCTCAAGCCCCGCGAGCCGTTCGCGGGAACCACCATGCACCGCGAAACGACCGCTTTTTCGCGTACGGCGGAGGCAACTCCGCAGGCCGTCGAAGCCTCGGCGCGCGCACCCGCCACCCCGCAACCCGCCGGCACGTCGCTGTAGGAATCGTCCGATAAGCATTTCGGACGCGTTCACCTGACCATGCGCGAATCGCGGGTCATAATGAAATCGTCATCCGAGCAAGTCCGCTAGGTTCACCGCAAGGATCGACCCAAATCGATCAAGTGCAATCGCAATACGCCTCAGGGCGAACGCGAGAACGCTAATGGATACGCACTACGATGACAAAAGCGGCCGCCTCCGGGCGGCCGCTACCTTTTGCGGCTACGCGTGACGTGGATCGAGCGCGTCGCGCATCCCGTCGCCCAGCAGGTTGAACGACAGCACGAGCACGAAGATCGACGCGCCCGGCCACACCGCCATCCACGGCGCGTGCTCGACGTAATTCTTCGCGGTGTTCAGCATGCTTCCCCAGCTCGGCGCCGGAGGCTGCTGGCCCAAGCCCAGGAACGAGAGGCTCGCCTCGGCGATCACGGCGGCGGCGATCGCAAGCGTGGCCTGCACGATCAGCGGCGGCACGACGTTGGGCAGGATGTGGCGCACCGCGATGCGCCAATGCGGATTGCCCACGGCGCGCGCGGCCTCGACGTAGTCCTCGACCTTGACCGCGAGCACTTGCGCACGCGTGAGCCGGATGAAGATCGGCGTCGCCGAGATGCCGATCGCGATCATCGCGTTGGTGAGGCTCGGCCCGAGAAACGCGGCAAGCGCGATCGCGAGGATCAGGAACGGGGTCGCGAGCATCGCATCGGTCATGCGCGAGATGAGCGCATCCGGCCAGCGGCCCGCGTAGCCGGCGAGGAGCCCGATCGGCACGCCGAGCGACAACGCGATGCTCACCGACACGACGCCGGCGAGCAGCGACGCGCGCGCGCCGTAGATGACGCGCGAGAGCACGTCGCGGCCGAGCTCGTCGGTGCCGAACCAGTGCGCCGCGGAAGGCGCCTTGCGGATTGCCGACCAGCTCGTCCCCAGCGGATCGTAAGGCGCGATCCACGGCGCGAAGATCGCGATCGCGACGAAGAACACCACGACACACAGCCCGAACAGCGCAGCGTGCCGCTTGCGGAGACGGCGCAGCGCCCGCCGGCCGGGACTCGCTTCGCGCGGCAGGACGTCAAGCGCGAGCGTAGCCATCGCGAAGCCTTGGATTGACGAGGAAGTAGGCGATGTCCGCGAGCAGATTCAGCAGGATGTAAGCCGTCGCCGTGAACAGCACCACGCCCTGCACGACCGCATAGTCGCGATTGAACACCGCGTCGACGATCAGCTTGCCGAAGCCCGGAATCGTGAACACCTGCTCGGTCAGCACCGCGCCCGACAAGAGCGTTCCGAGCTCGAGCGCGCCAAGCGTGATGATCGGCGTGAGCGCGTTGCGCAGGCCGTGCTTCAAGATGACGACGCGCTCGTCGAGACCCTTGGCGCGCGCGGTGCGCACGTAATCGGACGACAGCACCTGCAGCATCGCGCTTCGCGTGTGCCGCATGAGCACGGCGGCGATCGCGTTGCCGAGCACGAACGCCGGCATGATCATCGCGGCGAGATTGGCCTTGAGGTCCTCGAACGGGCTCACATAGCCCGACGCCGGCAGCCAACCCAGCTGCACCGAGAAGAGCAGGATCAGCATGATGCCGAGCCAGAAGTTGGGCGTGGACAATCCCCACAACGCGACCGCGTTCGCGGCGTAGTCCCACCACGTGCCCTTCGCGATCGCTGATACGATGCCCGCGGGAATGCCGATCGCGAGTGCGATGACGATGGCAATCGCGGCGAGCTCGATCGTGACCGGCAGCTTTTCGGCGATCAGCGCGGTGACCGGCTTCTGCATGCGCAGCGATTCGCCCAGGTCGCCGCGCAGCACGCCGCCGAGCCAGTACGCGTAGCGCACCGGAAACGGCTCGTCGAGGTGCATCTTCTTGCGAAGATACGCGACGACGGTGGGATCGCGGTCCTCGCCCGCGAGCACGATCGCCGCATCGCCGGGCAAGAGCTGCTGCAGCCCGAAGATCAGCATCGTGACGAACAACAGCGTCGGCAGGATCGTCGCGAGCCGGCGGGTCAGGAACGCAAGCACGCTACAGCTTCAGTCCCTGCACGCGCACCAGCCCGTCGGGGATCGTGCGCAGCCCGGAGAGCTTGCTGTTGTAGGCCCACAGCCAGTGCCGGTGGAACAGGTACACGATCGGCCGATCCTTGAGCACGACCGCCGCGATCTGGTCGTAGGCCTTCTTGCGCTCGGCCATGTCCGATGCCGTGCGCGACTTGTTGAGGAGCTCGTCGATTTCCGGCTTGCAGTAACCCGCGTAGTTGAGCGGCTGCTTGCAGGCGTCGAAGCTGTAGATGTTGCCGTCCGGATCGGCGCGGCCGCTCCACGCGAGCACGTAGGCGTCGAACTCGCCCTTGTCGGCGAGATTGAGCGACGTCGCGAACTCGGTCGACTGGATCTTCACGTCGAAGCCCGCGTCCTTGACCATCGCCTGCACGACCTGCGCGATCTTCTGCGCGTCGGAAGTCGTCGGCGTCATCAGGTTAACGACCGGATTGGGCACGCCCGCCTGCGCGAGCAGCGCCTTCGCCTTCGCGACGTCGCGCTTCGGAATCGGCACGTTCTTCGCGTAGAACGGATTGTCCGGCGCGACCCACTGGTTGCCGACCGTTCCCTCGCCTTCCATCGCCACCTGCACGATGCCGTCGCGGTCGAGCGCCAGCTCGAACGCCTCGCGCACGCGCGGGTCCTTGCCGATCGGCGTGGTTTTCGCCATGTCGCTCTTGCCGACGTTCATCGTGATGCCCTGGTAGCCGATCTCGGTGACCTTCGAGATCTTGAAGCGGCTGTCGCTCTTCAGCGCCGGGACGTCGGAGGGCGCCATGCGCTCGATGAAGTCGAGCTGGCCGGACTTGAGATTGGCGAGTCGCACCGTCGAGTCGACGATGGGCAGGTAGGTGATCTTGTCGATGAAGATCTGGCCCTTGTTCCAGTAGTTGGGATAGCTCTCGAGCACGATGCGGTCCTGCGCGACGCGCTCGACGAACTTGAAGGGTCCCGAGCACACCGGATTGGCGCCGAATTTGTCGCCCGCCGCCTGTCGCGGCCTTGGGCGACACCATCATGCCGGCGCGGTCGGCGAGCTGCGCAAGCAGCGGCGAGAACGGTGCCGACAGGTTGAGCCGCGCCGTCATCGGGATCGACCACGTCGACGGTCGTTACCAGCGCCAGCTCGCCGCGGCGATTGGAGCCCGCCATGTTCTTGTGGCGCTCGATGTTGTACTTGACCGCGGCGGCGTCGAGCTTCTCGCCGTCGTGGAACGTGACGCCGGGCCGCACCTTGATCGTCAGCGCCTTGCCGTCGGCCGACCAGCTGTAGCTCTCCGCGAGCTGCGGCACGATGTTGAGCTTCTCGTCGATGTCGAAGAGCTTGTCGCACAGCGCCGCGAACACGATGCGGCCGACGAACGTGCGCGCGAGCGTCGGATCGAGCACGTCGGGATCCTCGGCGAGGCCGAAGCGCAGCGTCTGTGCGCCGAGAGGACACGCGCACAGCAAGGCGAATAGCAACGGGAGGAGGGACGAGCGGCGAGTCATTGGCGTTCTCCTGCGAGTGGGCGATTCGAGCATAGCATCAGGCCCGAGTGCTGCGGAACGCGGCCTGCAGCGCTTCGAGCCGAGGATTGCGCGCCGCGTGAACCTTCCCCGGGCAACGCCGCGGGTGGCGCGATCTCCCGCCAGAAATGGCACGCCACCGCGTGGCCTTCGCCGGCAGAGGCGGCGTCTCTTCCGCGCACAGCGGTCGCGCGTGCGGGCACCGCGTGCGAAAACGGCAGCCCGACGGCGGCGTCGCAGGATTGGGCACGTCGCCTTCGAGCACGATGCGCCGCGCCGGCGCGCCGGGTCGGGCACCGGGATCGACGACAGCAGCGCCTGCGTATACGGATGGCGCGGCGACGCGAAGAGCGCGCGCTTGTCGGCGTACTCGACGATCTTCCCGAGATACATCACCGCCACGCGCGTGGCGATGAACTTCACCACCGCGAGATCGTGCGCGATGAAGACGTACGACAGGCCGAGCCGGGCCTGCAGGTCGCGCAGCAGATTCACGACCTGCGCCTGGATCGAGACGTCGAGCGCCGATACCGGCTCGTCGCAGACGATCGAGGCGCGGCTCGACCGCCAGCGCGCGCGCGATGCCGATGCGCTGCCGCTGCCCGCCGGAAAATTCGTGCGGATAGCGGCGCGCGTGCTCCGGCGCGAGACCGACGAGGCGCAGGATCTCCTCCAGGCGCTCGCGCCGCCGTCCCTCGGCGAGTCCGTGCAGCGCGAGCGGCTCGTCGAGCGTCTGGCCGACCGTCATGCGCGGATTGAGCGACGCGAACGGGTCCTGGAAGATGATCTGCAGCGCGCCGCGCAGCTCGCGCATCGCGTCGTCGGAAAGCGACCGAGGTCGCGCCCTTCGAAATGGACGCTGCCCGACGTCGGCTCGAGCAGGCGCAGCACGAGCCGTCCCGTGGTCGACTTGCCGCAACCCGATTCGCCGACCAGCGCCAGCGTCTCGCCCGCATCGACGTCAAAGCTCACGCCGTCGACCGCGTGCACCATACCCGCTCGTACGGCCGAAGAGGCCGCGCCGGATCGGAAAGTGCTTGACCAGCGCGTCGACGCGCAGCAGCGGGGTCACGGGACTACCCTCCGCGCTACGCGCTTCGGACCCTGTCCGCCCTCGGGAGCGTGGCCTCATTGGGCTATTCATGGTTTGCAAAGCGCCAGTGTCGGCCACGTACGCTCGCGCGGCGACGGGCCCTTCGGGCCTTGCCTCGACCTTCGGTCGGGCCGCCTTGCTCACTAGGCCCTTCGGCTCACTGCCACGCAGCGGCGCGCGCCAGCACGCGGCTGCGTGGTTGGCCGCGATGTCGACCAGCGGCGGCGGCTCTTCGCGGCAGCGGTCGATCGCGAACGGGCAACGCGGATGGAAGCGGCAGCCGGCGCACCGGCGACATTGCGGTCGGCACCTGTCCCTCGATGGCCGCGAGCCGGTCTTGCTCGAGATGCAGTTGCGGGATCGAGCCGAGCAGCCCGATCGTGTACGGATGCTGCGGCTCGGCGAACAGGGCGTCCACCGGCGCGCGCTCGACGATGCTTCCCGCGTACATGACCGCGACGTCGTCGGCGACTTCCGCGATCACGCCGAGGTCGTGCGTGATGAGGATGATCGCCGTGCCCGTATCCTCGCGCAGCATGCGCATGAGCTCGAGGATCTGCGCCTGGATCGTCACGTCGAGCGCGGTCGTCGGCTCGTCGGCGATCAGCAGCCTCGGCGACAGCGCGAGCGCCATCGCGATCATCACGCGCTGGCGCATGCCGCCCGAGAGCCGGTGCGGATAGTCGTCGTAGCGCTGCGCGGGCGCGGGAATGCGCACGCGCCGAGCATCGCGATCGCGAGCGACTTCGCTTCCGCGCGGCTCGTCTTGCGATGGCGCAGGATCACCTCGGCGATCTGGTCGCCGATCGTGAACGCCGGATTGAGCGAGGTCATCGGCTCCTGGAAGATCATCGAGATGCGGTTGCCGCGCAGCTCGCGCATCGCGGATGCGGGCATGCTGGCGCAGGTCCTCGCCTTCGAACAGGATCTCGCCCTCGCACGCGGCCCGGCGGCTGCGGCACGAGTCCCATGATCGACAGCGACGTCACGCTCTTGCCGCAGCCCGATTCGCCGACGAGGCCGAGCGTGCGGCCCGCGTCGAGCCTGAAGCTCACGCCATCGACCGCGGTGAACTCGCCGTCCTCCGTCGCAAAACGCGTGCGCAGGTCGCGGACCTCCAGGAGCGCCGTCATCGGCGTCCGCGTCGCCTGGAACTTCGCGATGCGTTCCTCGATCACCGCGCGATCGGTGATGCCCGCCGGCCGCGCCTTGCTCGGCAGGCACGCGAGGAAGGGCTGGAAGCGCTCGAGGCTCTTTTCGTAGAGTCGCCGCAACTCGACGAACGGCTCGGCGTGATCGTCGACGCGCAGGTCGAGGAACGGATAGTCCTCGGTCGTGTAGATCAGCAGCGCCGCGGCCTGCTTGCCGCGCTTGTCGCCGCCCGCCGCGTCGCCGGCCTCGAGCGCCACGAGCAATCGCTCGGCGAACGGCAGCGCGGCGTTCGACTCGTACGCCGCGGCCGTCTCGTCCAGCACCTGCGGTCCCGCGAGCATGTTGCCCGCCACCGAATAGCCTTCGCCGGCGAGATGACCGCACCAATCGATGCACGCGCTGCCGGTGTGCGCGGCGATGCGCCCTTGCGCATCGATCGCGTGGAACTGCCGCGATTCGCGGCCTGCGTCCGCCGCGGTCAGCACGCGCACGACTTCCGCCGGCGGCAAGCCTTCCGCCATGCAGATCGAGCCCCGGGCGCGCATACGTGGGATTGACGAGCGCCTGCGTCGACAGCGCGCCGACGCCGCTTCGCGCGTGCGGGCACAGCGCGCCGACGGCGAAGAAGCGGCTCGCGACCGCGACGCCGAATGCGCCGGAGGCGTCGCGCGCAACGATCGACCAGGTCATGCGGGCATCTTAATTCAGTTGGCCCGGCATTCGAACGCCGCTATGGTTCGGCAACGAATGCATGGGCGAGGGCAGGCTCGAGCTCCCCGAGACCTGTGTCGATGCGCCAGGCGTCGATCGCGCGAAGCGGTACGCGCAGATCGGTGCCGCCGCGCTCACCTTCTTCGACCGCATCCGAAGCGGGCTCGGTAGCGGTCAGAACTCGCGTTCGGCAAGTGTTGCGCGCGTGCGCATCGTGATCGAGTAACGCAGCGAGGCCGCGGCGGCATGCTGTGCTGCCACTGCCAGCGGATCGGGTCGCGCATCACGTACATCGAGCGGCGCGCGAGATCGAGCGAGACCGTGTGCCGGGCATCCTGGTGCGCGTACGGTCGCCACCGCATGCGTCCCACGCCCGCCAGCGAGATGCCGACGACGATGCCGTACTGCGGCTTGTCGCGATGCCACCCGATCGGCGTGCCGGGACGGTATTCGCTCACCAGCACGTGCACGAACTGCGCGGGGTCGAGCGCGAGATGCGCCGCCACCTTGTCGCGCAGCGCCACGAGGAACGGAGGCAGCGGGCCGCTCGTGAACGAGTCGGCATCGCCATCGTCGTACCGGGGCGTGTCGGCGCCGTCGTGGAAGTGGGCCACGCGCCGCTTCGCGAAGTATTCGCGGAACCTGGCCTCGCGCAGCGACAGCGGCGCGATGTGCGCGATCAATGCGTCCTCTTCTTCGAGCGTGAGGAAGCCGGGCTCGTAGACGAGCCCCTGCGGCAGCTCCTGCGGCGCGTCGAAGAGCCCGCCCTGCTCGTGTTCTCGTTCCATGGAACCCGCTATATTGGGACGGTATGCTAAGACGGAACATGCTCTGGCTCGCCCTGGCCGCCCTGGTCGTCCTCGCCATTCCCGCGTGCTTCTGGCTCGGGCAGGACAAGCTCATCTTCTTCCCGCAGCCGATCCTCTCGACCTCGCATCTGCCGACGCAGGCGATGCCGCTGGCCATGCGCGCCTCCGACGGGACGATGCTCCACGGCTGGATCGTGCCTGCCGCGACCGCGCCCGCCCCGGCAGTGGTTTACTTCGGCGGGAACGGCGAAGAGGTCTCGTGGGCGCTCGCGGACAAGCGCTGGCCGCGCGACGTCACGGTAGTGGCGCTCAACTATCGAGGCTACGGTGCGAGCGAGGGCAAGCCCTCGGCGGATCACCTGCGATCGGACGGGATTGCGCTTTTCGATCTCGTCGCCGCACGCACCGACGTCGATCGCGCGCGCATCGCGGCGTTCGGCCGCAGCCTGGGCACCGCGGTGGCCACCCACGTCGCGGCGGAGCGGCCGGTCGCGCGCGTGGTCCTCGTTTCGCCGTACGACTCGCTGGCAGCCGTCGGGCAAGGCCACTATCCGTTCCTGCCGGTGTCGCTAATGCTGCGGCACAAGTTCGCTCCCGCTTCCGAAGCGCCGCGCTGCCGCATGCCGCTGCTTGCGATCGTCGCGCCGTCCGACTCGATCATCCCCGTCGCGCATTCGCGCGCTCTGTTCAACGCGTGGGCAGGCCCGAAGGAATGGATCGAAGTCCGCGACGCGGATCACAACACGCTCGGCGCCACACGAGAATTCTGGAACGCGGTGCAGGAGTTCCTGGGGCGCTAGCGGGCAAGCACGGCTGACGCGATCCGCATCACGGCATCTTCCGGCGAGTCGACATGGACCACGCCTTCGACGCCGGCCGCGCCCTCGAGACCTACCACGAGCTTGCCGAAATGCCGTCCAAGCGCGACCTCGGAAAGCGTGCCGTAGCTGTCGCCGATGCACACAAGCGCAAAAGCGGCGCGCGCGATGAGGGCATTCCGAGCTTCGCCGATGCCCGTGGCAATCGCAATGCCCACGAAAGGGTTGGCCTCGGCGGCGTCGGTGCCGGGGAGCAAGCCGACGGACAGCCCGCCGACGCGCGAAACACCTTCGCACACGGCCTGCATGACGCCCTGGCGCCCGCCGCAAATCACGGTGAGGCCGCAATCGGCGAGCAGCTCGCCGACACGCAGGGCGGCGCGCAGCTGCTCGATCGTCGCCTCGCGCGGGCCGATGACGCCGATGGGGACGCGCAGCGGGTGGGCGCTCTCGCGGTTGAGCCATGCGACCGCCGCGAGCGTATCGACGCGCTCACACTGCGAATCGTTCTTCTCCGACGACCGCACGAAGGTCCACGTGCGCGTGACCACGTCGAAGCGGCGTCCTTGCGCGTCGTACAACTCGCGCGCCGCGCGGTCGAGCTCAAAGATGTCGCTCATGGCGCGCGCCGATCCATTCGCCGAAGGTGAGGACGCTCGCGCATACCGCGGTGATCAGCAGCGCGAGTGCGGCTGCGGCCGGGAAATCCGACCCGGTTTCGGAGACGAGGCTGTAAAGGCGCAGCGGCAGGATCGGCAGCTGCGTGCCGACCAGCGCGAGCGCCGTGCCGTACGCACCGAACACAACCGCGGCAACGAGGCAGAACGACGCGACGACGGGCGCCGCCACCTGCGGCATCAGCACCTGGCGGAACGCCTGCGCGGGTGTGGCACCCAGCGACTCCGCCGCGGCAAGCTGAGCGCGGTCGAAGTTGACGAGCACCGGCAGGATGCCGATCACGACCCGGGGAATCAGGTAGTACGACGACGCGAACGCGAGCCCCACGGGCGTGAACAGTGCACCGCCGATCGTCGCTGCATCGAAGCCCAGCGTCGAAAGAAGCTGCGTCACGAAGCCGGCGCGGCCGTAGCCGAGTATGAAGCCGTACGCGACGATCAACCCGGAGAAGGTGAGCGGCAGCGCGATCACGAACGTGAGCGTTGTGCGCCGCCGTGCAGGCAGTCGCGACAGGTGCAGCGCGACAGCTACGCCGACGGCGGTCGACACGACGCTTGCTACCGCCGTGAGCGCAAGGCTTCCGCCAAGCGCGCGGAAAAACCCCGGCGAGGCAACGACGCGCGCGAACGCGGCCGTGCCTTCACCCAGTGCGTCGACAGCGACGCCGGCCACCGGCAGCGCGAAGAACAGCGCGAGCAGGAGCAGCGCCGGCAGCGCGAGCAAACCCCTCGTCACGCTATTTCGTGCCCGTCGCGGCCGCCCAACCCTTGTCGACGTCGGCCTTCTTGGCTGCCGCCGCTTTCACGTCCAGCGGACGCACCTGCGGCGCAGTCGGCAGCTTGTCGACAACGCTGTCCGGCAGCTTGACGCCGGGCACCGACGGACGCACGAACCCTTGCGCGAAAATACCCTGGCCCATGTCGGTCATCGTGAAGTTGAGCCACAGCTTGCCTGCATTGGGATTGGGACCTTTTTCGACGAGGCTGATGCCGTACGGCGCGGCTGCGGACGCCTCCTTCGGAATCACCACCGCCACCGCATCGCCGAGTCCATCCGTGTACTTGGCCTTGAGACCATCGTTCTCGTAGCTGATCCAGATCGGTATCTCGCCCTTCACGAACTGCGCGTACGGAGTAGTGCCGAGCACGCGCAACACGTTGCCCGACTGATGCAGCTTCGTGAAATAGTCGAGCCCGGGCTGGAGATTGTTCATGTCGCCGCCCATCCCGAAGTTCGCTGCGAACGTCATCACCTGCCCGACGCCGGTCGAGCGCGGGTCGAGATAGACGATCGTGTTCTTGTACTCCGGCTTCAGAAGGTCCGCCCACGACTGCGGCACGCTCTTCACGAGCTTGGTGTTGACGACGAACGCGACGGTCAGCGTGTGGATGGTGAACCACTTGCCGTCCGGGTCGCGGAACACCGCCGGCAGCTTGTCGAAGTTCACGGGCTTGAAGGGCGCGACCAGGTTCTTGTTGGCGGCGTCGACCGCGGAGGCCGCGAAGTAGTACGCCGTGTCCGCCTGAGGGCGGTTCTTTGCCTTGTCGAGCGCCACCACGGTCGCCGCGGAGCCCAGGTCGTTGTACGTGATCTCGACGTCCGGGTAGCGGCGCTTGAATGCCGCGAACTGCGCAGCCCAGTTGGCCCAGGTGGGGCCGGTGTCGAAGCTCACCACCATGCCTTCCTTCTTGGCGGCCTCGTAGAGCGCTTTCTCGCCCGGGTAGAGCTCGGGACCGTCGGCCGCCGTCTGCGCAAGCGCGCCACTGGCGAGCGCCCCGGCAACCAGAGCGGCGACGAGCGGTCGGATAGCGATTGCCATGACTTCCTCCTAGGAGTTCGATGCGTCGTTCAGGAACTGGATGGCGTCGCGCGGGATGCGGATGCACTGCACAGTATCGCGCGCATTGGTCTCGATTTCGAGGCGTCCTTGCCCGACCCCGACCTCGACGCGGCGCGCGGCGCCGAAGAAGCGATCGCGCAGCACCCGTGCCGCGAGCGCGTTCTCACCTTGCGTGCCGTCGACGATCTCGATGCGTTCCGGCCGGATCAAAAGCCGCAGCGGGGCGCCTGCCGGTAGCGCGTGCTCGCGAGTCACGAGCGCGCCAAGCGACGTGTCGACCGCAGCGGGCCCGGTAACCACGCCGTCGACGAGATTCGCCCGGCCCACGAAGTTGGCCACGAACGCATCGGCAGGCGCGTCGTAGATCGTCTGCGGCGGCGCATCCTGCACGATGTGCCCGTCGCGCATGACGACGATGCGGTCGGCGAGCGAAAGCGCTTCGTCCTGGTCGTGCGTGATGAGCAGCGACGCAATCCCGTGCTCGCGCTGGATGCGGCGGATCTCGTCGCGCATCGTCGTGCGCGTCGCGGCGTCGAGCGCCGACAAGGGCTCGTCGAGTAGCAGCGCGTGCGGGCTGAACACGAGCGCGCGACCTAATGCGACACGCTGCTGCTGGCCGCCGGAAAGCTGCGCGGGCAGGCGATCGGCAAACCCTGCGAGCCCGACCTGATCGAGCATCGCGAGCGCACGACGCCGGCGCTCCTCGGGCGCGACGCCTCGTACGCGCAACGGGTACGCCACGTTCTCCCACACCCGCATGTGCGGGAACAGCGCATAGCTCTGGAAGACGACGCCGCATTCGCGCGCTCGCGTCGGCAACGCGCTCACGTCGCGGCCGTCGAGACGGATCGTTCCGCGATCCGGCACGAGGAATCCGGCGATGAGCCGCAAGAGCGTCGTCTTGCCGCAGCCGGAAGGTCCAATGCAGACGACGAGCTCGCCGGGCGCGATCGACAGCGTGGCATCGTGCACACCGGCCTGCGTGCCGGGATAGCGAAACGACAGGCCTTCGACGTCGACCGCCGTGGTCACTGGACTGCGCTCCGCGCTTCGCCCTCATGGCTCATGCCGCCACGCCGCGCAATCGCGAAGCACTTCCCGATACAGCGCCACCTGCGATCGCGGCGGCAAGCGCGAGCAGCAGCAGCACCACCGTAGCCGCGCACGCGAAGCCGGTGGCGCCGTAGAACGCCTGGAGCAACACGACCGGGTACGTGCGATTGAGAAAGCCTGCGACGAGGTTGCTGAACTGGAATTCGCCGAGCGACAACGCCGCGACAATGACGAGCCCCGACAGGATGGAGTGGCGCAACGACGGCAGCACGACGTGCACGAAGCGCTGTATCCCGGAGCTGCCGAGAGATTCCGCCGCGTCCTCGAGCGTGCGCAGGCCCAGGCGCTGCATGTCGGCGACCACCGTTTGCAGAAAGTACGGCAATCCGAGCACTACGTGGCCCGCGGCGAGAAGCCAGATGCTGCCGAGCCACGGAAGCGTGTCCGAGGAGAACACGAGGATGAAACCGAACGCAAGCACCAGCGGCGGCAGCGCAACGGGAAGCTGGTAGACCACGCGTGCCAGCGAGCGGACCACCTTGCTGCGCGCCCGGAAAATCGCGTATGCGAGCGGCAGGCCGGCGAGCACGCAGGCGGCGCACGCGATCGCCGCGACGGCGAGGCTTGCGGTGAATGCGCGCCGGAAGCTCGGGTCCGCCGCGACTTGCATGTACCACGCGAGCGTAAAGCCCGTCGGCAGGAGCGTGTTGAGCCAAAGCTCGCCCACTGAACCCACGACCAGCAGCACGATCGGTATCGCGAGATACGCGAGATAGAAGCGGGCGATCCACCGTGGCAACTTGTACCCCCACGCTCGCGACAACAACAAAGGCGTCGCTCGCTGCCCCCAGAAGGGGGCGCCATTCGCGGTTCGGGAGCGGCCCTCCGCCGCGAATGGTCCGACACGATCGACGCGGGTGGCGGATGCTACCATCGACCGCGTGAAGAATGTTTCGGACGAAGTCGACTACGTCAGCGGCAAGACGCGCGTGTTCGGTATCGTGGGCGATCCCATCGAGCAGGTTCGCTCGCCGGAGATCATCACGGCCGAGATGAAGCGCCGCGGCCATGACGCCGTGCTCGTGCCCATGCACCTGCTGCCGGCCGACTTCGACGACGTGCTGCCGCGCCTCATGCGCATGCGCAACCTGGGCGGCCTCGTCTTCACCATTCCGTTCAAGGCGCGCGCCACGGCGCTTGCCGACGAGCTCGGTGCGCAGGCGCGCACGCTTGGCGTGATCAACGCGCTGGGGCGCGGCCGCGACGGCCGCTGGCGCGGCGACATCTTCGACGGCCTCGGTTGCGTCGAAGCGTTTCGCAAACGCGGCATTCCGCTTGCGGGCAAGCGCGTGATGCTGATCGGTGCGGGCGGCGCAGGCTCCGCGATCGCAGCCGCGGTCGCGGGCGAGCGGCCGGCTTCGCTTGCGATCTACGACCTCGACGCCGCGCGTGCGAGCGCGCTTGCAGCCAAGGTCGGCGCAGTGCAGGCGAACGTCGCCAGGACCGAGGGCGTGGACGTACTCATGAACGCAACGCCGGTGGGAATGCTCGACGACGCCCGCCTGCCGATCGCGGCGGACCGATTTCCGCGCGAGCTCGTCGTATTCGACGCCATCGTCAAGCCGGAAACGACGCCGCTCCTGGCACTCGCCGAGTCCTGTGGATGCGTTACCGTGCGCGGCCGCGAGATGATGCTGGGCCAGATCGCCAAGATCGTCGATTTCTTCTACGCCGGCTGACGGCCGGCGGCGGGCGCCGCTGACACGACTACGACTATCCTGCCGACAGCACCTCCGGGCTCGGACGCTTATCGTAGGCGGCGGAGGTATCCCTATGAAATCCAGTCTCCTGATCGCTGCGTTGTTCGCGGCCACGACCGCGTCGGCACAGCCGTCGCTCCTGCTCCCCAACAATTCCGCGGGGACCGAGATGGACACCCCGCCGGTTCTGCCGTCCGCGCCCATGGTTCTCGAGCCCAAGGCCGCGCCAAGCGACGCGCCGCGCGACTTCGTCATCCGCAAGGACACGGAGCAGCTCGCAGGCCCGAAGGAAGTCGACAAGACGGACCGCAACCGCGATGGACGTCTCGAGGGGAACGAGTTGCTCCGCTTGCAGGAAGCGCCGGCCCCGTCGAAGTAACGTCAGCGCGTGCGGCCGTCGAACGTCGGCGGCTGCCACGCGGGCAACGGCAGCTGGGGGTTGCGCAAGAGCCGGATCATGCGCACGCCCGCCTCGCGCCCGCGGTAGTAGCCCGGCACGCGCAGTGTCTCCGCGAAACCCTCGTCCCTGTAGAACGCGAGCGCCGCAAGGTTCGTCACGCGCAGTTCCACGTGCAAGGACGCGGCGCCTGCGACCAGGGCGGTTTCGGTCAGCCACGCGAGCATGCGATGCGCGATACCGCAGCGCTGGTGCGACGGGCGCACGGCAAGAAGGACGAGGTGTCCGCGCTCCTGACCGAACGTCATGATGGCGAAGCCGGCGACCCGCGCGCCGTCGCGCGCCACGATCGCCGTCGTGTCGCGGTCTGCGATCATGCCGACGATGCGCTCGCGACGGTATTCCCACCCGAGCCCGATCTCGACCAGGTCGCGCGACATCATGGCGATCGCTTGCGCGTCGCCCGTATTCGCGAGCACGATCGGGAAGTCCCGCGAGGTCATGCGCAGGATTCTGCCATGCGCGGGCGCATGGTAGGAGAAGGCCGGGAGGCGGAATGAGGCGGTGTCCTACACAAACGCGACGAACCTCCGCGCAGGGGCAGGCTCGAATCCTTTGCATCGGCGCGATAGATCGCAGGCGCCGATATCCGCGAACCGCCATCTGGAGGATCTCCCATGAAGTCATATCGCCAAACCGCGCTCGCTATCGCGCTTTGCGCCCTCGCCGGAACCGTTGCTGCCCAGTCGTATCCGTCCACCACGACGCCGATGAAAGACCAGGCCCCCACCGCCACCCAACCCTCGACCAGTGCTCCCGTGACGCCGGGTGGCCAGCCGATGTCGCCGGCGACACGCGCGCCATCCCGCACGGACTCGGCCGACACCGCCTACAAGTCGCTCGATGCGAGCAATCGCGGCTACCTGTCGAAGAGCGACGTCCAGGGCATCAGCGGGTTCAACTTCGACCAGGCCGACACCAACCAGGACGGGCGCCTGACGAAGGACGAGTTCGCGAAGGCGTGGGCCGTGACGAAGTAGCTACTCGTAGCCCAGCTCGTGCAGGAACGCGACGCGTTCCTGCGTTCCCAAGTTATCGGCGCAGCGGCGCACGAACTCGGTACGACTCCGGGATTCGCGCGCCGCTTTCCTCGTGAGCACCTGCGCGATCGGCCCGATGTAGATCGCCAGCCGGTTCGTCACGTGCTCGACGTACGCGGCTTCCAGCGGCATCGCGACCGTGCCGGTCTTCGTTCCCTGGGCGGTCGTAGCGCGCGTCGTCGCACCGCCGGTGCTGCGCACGCCCGACGCGCCGGTCGTGCTCTGTCCTCCGCCCGCCCTGTTGAACGCGACGACGAAGCGGAGCCGCGACTCCGGGTCGGAAATGCTGTCGGACAGGATCGCGCACAGCTCCGAGCGGTCGAGCGTCTGCGCGGCCGCGCGGCGCACGATCAGCTTCGCCATCGGTCCGAGCGCGCGCGCGAGCTCGAGCTCGGCGGTACGCAGCGTCTCGTCGTCCCAAGGCGGCGCCGGCTTGGCGAGCATGAGCGTGCCGATGTTCACCATCGTCGTGCCCATGCCTTCGTCGACCTCGACCGACAACTTGGCGACATCGTCGAGCGCCTTGCGGAATTCCTTCGCCGACTGGAAACGGGCCTCCGGCGCCTTCGCGAGCGCGGTGGCGACGAAGCGGTCGACGTCGGCCGGCAGCTTGAGCTTCGAAAGCGTGGAGGGCGCCGGCGGCTCCTCGTGGCAGATCTTGTACGCGATCGTCTCGATCGTGCCGCGGAACGGCTTCTCGCCCGTCATGAGCTCGTACATCACGACCCCGGTGCTCCAGAGGTCCGAGCGCGCGTCGGAAGGAAGGCCGCGGCACTGCTCCGGCGACATGTACGACGGCGTGCCGATGATCATGCCGGCCTGCGTAAGGTTCGACGTGTCGACGCGCGCAATGCCGAAATCGGCGACCTTGAGGCGACCGTCCTCGCTGACGATGAGGTTCGACGGCTTGATGTCGCGGTGCACGACTCCGCGCCCGTGCGCGAACTCGAGCGCTTCGAGGAGCTGCCGCAAGAGCCGGACGAGCTGCGCGAAGTCGAAGGCCTCGCGGCGGTTGAGGTGCTCGCGCAGCCCGGCGCCTTCTACATACTCCATCGCGATGTACGCGACGGTGTCGTCCTCGCCGTACTCGTACACGGCGACGATGTGCGGATGCATGAGGCGGCCCAGCCGCGCGCGCCTCGTTCTTGAAGCGCGCCATGTACTGCTTGGCCACCTCGGGATCGACCAGGTCCTTGCGAATCGTCTTGATCGCGACGAAACGCTCGATCGTCGGGTCGTAGCCCTTGTAGACGATCCCCATCGCGCCCTTGCCGAGGGCGCTCTTGATCTCGTACTTGCCGAGGTGGGTGAGGTCGCGACACTCAGCCTTCAAGCATCTTCATGGCCTGCACCAGGCTAGCCTTCATGCGCCCCATCGCCTCGGTCAGCACGCCGATCTCGTCGCGGCTCGTCGCCTTGAACTCGCCGGCGTCGAACCGGCCGAGGCTCACCTCGTCGGCGATGCCCGCGAGATTGGTCACGCGGCGGATCACCATCGTGTAAAGCATCACGTTGAGCAGCACGAAGATCGCGACGAACACGGCCGCCAGCGAGCCCATGAACGCGGTGAACGTCTTGTTCGCGCGCTCGATCGGCACTGTCATCGGCACCGACACGATCTGCGCCCCGATGATCTCGTCCATCTTCCAGCCGAAGCCGTTGGCCGGGCCGTAGAGGTCGACCATCGTCTTTGGCGCGGCGTCGACCGTGCTGTGGCAAGTCGAGGCACGCGGCGTTCTTGATCTGGATCGGGCGCGAAAGATAGAGCGTGCGTCCGGTCGGCGTGTCGCGCTCGCCGACGATCTCGGTCGTCGTGGACGTGCTGCGGAACACGTTCACGACGTCGGCTTCCCAGTCCGCCGCGCGATCGCGCGGGTTGGTGGGATTGAGCGTCGCCTCCTTGTAGTGTAGTCGGGATGCTTCTTGCGCAGCTCGTTGAACTGCTCGGTCGCCGCGTAGGCAGGCACCGTCTGCGGCAGGAACTTGTACTGCATCTGCGTATCGAGCAGCGGCTTGACCTGCGCGGCCGTGTACGTGCGCGTGGCGAGCGCCGCTTCCATCATGAGCCGCGCGTGCTGCAGCACCTCCTCGCGTGCGTTGGCCTGCAGCGCCTTGTACGACACGTAACCCGCGACGAGGAAGCCCAGCGCGAAGATGCCGAGCAGGACGAGATTGAACTTCCAGATGAGCTTCATTTGGCTTCCTTTGCCTTTTCGTCCGTCTTGGGCGCGTATTTTTCCGGATTCAGGATGCGGTCCCACATCGGGTAACGGGCGACGTGGGGCGCGACCGCCTTGCGGAACACCGGGTCGCGCAAGCGGACCGCGAAGCGCTTCTCGAACGCCGCACGGTCCTTGCCCGCGAGCCAGGGCTCGGCCTCGGCGTACGTGATGTCGTGGTCGGCCACCAGCGCGGGCTTCGATTTTATCCTCGATGCCAGCGACGGCAGGGGATCGAGGTAGTTGCCGCGGCAGGGCGTCGACGAACGCCTTCGGCGCGAGCGGCCGGGACGCGAACGCGTTGCCCGACTTGACCCAGTATTCGCCGCGCTTGGCATCGCGGACCGCGCCTGCTGCGTCGACGAACTTCGCGTTGCCGGCCTCGACGAAGAGCTCCGCGGTGTCGGCCATGCGCCACGACGATGGCATCGCCGGCGATCACGTCGAATTGGGGCGTGCGCATCCTCACCGGCGGCATCTTGGCGGCCGTCTTCGCGAAACCCGCCGACATCGTCAGCGTGAGCGCGCCGTCCTTCGCCAGCGTCACCACGATCGTCGCCTCGCCGGTCACGTTGACGATCGACCCCGAGGCGGTCTCGATCTGCATCTGCTGCTTCGGACCGACAGTCACGATGTCGGCCTCCTCCAGCGCGGTGCCGGGGACGAGCTTGTACCAGGTGGCGCCGCGCAGCACCTTGGGCGTGCCCTCGGCGAGGGTGACGAGAGCCGGCTGCGCACCGCGTGCGCTGCGCAGACGACAGACAAAAGGAATGCGGCGAGGGCCTTCACCGCGGCGATCCTAGGCTTTCGCCCGGCTCGCCGTCAACGCTAATAGTCCCCGGCCTGCCGGGCGGACGTAAGGCAGCCGGGTTATCGCGTCGGGCTGAAGCCCGACCTGCTCACTTGGCGGTTGCCGGCCGTCAGCGCGAAGAAATCGGCGAAACGCGCCCCGGTACTCGCTGTCGCCCAGCCACATCGCGTTGTTGTGGCCGCCGTTCTCGATCAGCAACAGGCGCTTGGGCGTGGGCGCCGCCTCGTACAGCGCCTGGGAAAATTTGGCGGGCACGTAGCGATCGCCGGTCCCGTGCACGAGCAGGACCGGGACGTTGACGCCGCGGATCTTCTCGATGGAGTCGTAGCGCTGCGACATGATGAGGCGCGTCGGCAGCCAGCTCCAGGAGAGCTCCGCCGCGATGTCGGGGAGCGACGTGAACGACGACTCCACGATCAGTCCGCGAATGGCAGGCTGCTCACGCCTGGCGAGCTTGTTCGCGAGGTCGATCGCGACCGCCCCGCCGAGCGAGTGCCCGTACACGAACCGCTTTTGCGCGTCCGGCACGCGCTTTTCGAGCCACGCGAAGCCGGCCGCGGCATCCTCGTACGTCATGTCCTCGGACGGGAGTTCGCCGTCGCTCTTGCCAAAGCCGCGGTAGTCGATCGCGAACACCGAGAACCCGAACGTGCGCAGCTGCTCCATCCGGCGCAGGTGTCCGGTGAGGTTCCAGCGCACCCCGTGCAGGTAGTACACAACCGGCGCTTCCGTATCGGCGTTGGGCCACCACCACGCGTGGATCTTCTGCGCGCCGGGCTTGTCGTCGACGGGGATGAACAGTTCCTGAACGGCCGCCGGGGTGCCGCTGTACCATCCGGCGTCACCCTTGACCACGCGGAACGTCAGCTCGCGCTCCTTTTCCGCGAGCGAGCCGCAGCCGGTCGCCATGAGGGCGACGGCCGCGCCGGCGAGCGCGGTACGAACGAGAATGGAGCGCGACAGTTTGGTCATGGCGGTCGACTATAGCGAAACGGATGCAGCAACCGGCATGCCGGCAGGTGAGCCTGGCTACTTGGGCCCCGTTCCGACCGACGAACGGGGACGATGGTTCCCGGCGGCTTGCAACGAACTGTAAGCGCCTCCACGTAGATCGCCATGCCCCCTGTCACCACCGCCCTCATCGCGGCCAACGTCGCGATTTACCTGCTGCAGATGGCGCAGCCCTCGCTGGCCGTCCCGTTTGCGCTGTGGCCGCTCGGCGCGTCCGCCGCGTCCAACGGCCAGGTGAGCTTCCAGGTCTGGCAGCTCCTCACGTATGGCTTCCTGCACGGCGGCTTGGTGCACCTGCTCTTCAACATGTTCGCGCTGTACATGTTCGGCGGCGCGCTCGAGCAGGTCGTGGGTTCGCGCAGATTCACCGCGTACTACCTCGTGAGCGTGCTCGCGGCGGCCGTTACGCAGCTCCTCGTGATGGCGCTGGCGCGCGAGATCTATCCTACCGTGGGTGCTTCGGGCGGGGTGTTCGGGCTGCTGCTGGCCTATGCGATCTATTTCCCGCACAACCGCGTCTATTTCCTGCTCGTGCCGTTCCCGATCAAGGCGCGCGTCTTCGTCTTCATCTACGCGGCGATCGAGCTCTTCCTCGGCGTAACGGGCACCCAGGAAGGCGTCGCGCATTTTGCCCATCTGGGCGGCCTCGTCGGCGGCGGGCTCATGCTCGCATACTGGCGGCGCGGCCGGCTCCTCCGCCGCTGACTTTCCCGCGACACAGGCGTAAATTGGAAACTCCCCGGCGCGTTCGCGCGGGGCGTGCCGGGGCCTTCCAACCTGCTTGGAGGCAGCCTGATGAGACGTCGCCTGTATTACCTCCTGCCGGACGCGGCGAGCGCGCGCAAGATCATGGACGATCTCCTGCTCGCGCGTATCGACGAGCGGCACATCCACTTCATCGCCCGCACGGGCGCCCCGATGGAGGGCCTGCACGAGGCCAACATCCTGCATACCACCGACGTCGTGCACGGCTTCCAGCGCGGCGCGCTGATCGGCGCGGCGCTGGGATGCGCGGGCGGCCTGCTGCTCGTGTACACGGTAATCGCCGATCAGAGCTGGCACGTGGCCGCGGTCGTTCTCGCCGCGTTGCTCGGCGCCGGATTCGGCGCCTGGACGTCGAGCCTCGTCGGCGCCGCCGTTCCCAACTCGCGGCACAAAGGTTTCGCCACCGACATCGCGGACGGCAAGTTCCTGCTGATCGTCGACGTGCCGGAGCACAAGGTGGACGAAGTGCACGAACTCCTCGCGCGCATCCACCCCGAAGCGGTGGATCGCGGCGTCGAGGTCAACGTCCCTGTGTTTCCATAGCCTTCCACACGCGCTCGGCGGTGAACGGCATTTGCAGCTGGTCCACCGCCATCCCCGGGTAGGCGCGCGCGAGCGCGTCGAGCACGGCATTCGCGACGGCGGGCGCGGCACCGATGGTGCCGAGTTCGCCCACGCCTTTCACGCCGAGATGGTTGTTGGTCGACGGCGTGCCTTCGTCGGTGGTCATCGCGAAATGCCGCATGTGATGCGCGCGCGGCATCGCGTAGTCGAGGAACGTGCCGGTCAGCGGCTGCCCCGACTCGCGGTCGTAGACCATCTGCTCGCACAGGGCTTGTCCGATGCCTTGCGCGGCGCCGCCTTCGAGCTGCCCCGCGACGACTGTCGGGTTGATCACGCGCCCGACGTCGTTCACCGACCAGTAGTTGTCGACGCTCACCTCGCCCGTGTCCGGGTCGATCTCGACTTCGCACACGTGGCAGCCGTTGGGCCACGTCGCTTCGGCGACCTTGCTCTGGGAGACGAGCACGATACGCTTGTCGGCCTGCTTGGCGGCAAGCTCGAAGATGCCGATCGTGCGATCGGTGCCCGCGATGCGGAACACGCCGTCGCGATACTCGATGTCACCCGGCGCCGCTTCCAGTTCGTCCGCTGCGAGCTCGTGCGCCTTCTTCACCGTGCGCTCGGCCGCGACGTGCACCGCCGAGCCGCCGACGAACAGCGACCGCGAGCCCGCGCTGCCGAAACCGGTGCCGCGATCGGTGTCGCCGTACGCGAAGCGGATCCTCTCCGGCGGCACGCCGAACACGTCGACCGCAAGCTGCGTGAACGTGGTCGTGAGCGACGTGCCCATGGGCTGCGTCGCCGAGAAGATCTCGATCGCGCCGTCCGCGACCGTGACCGTCACCTGCTCCTCGAACGCCTCGGCACCGGTCCACTCGAGGAAGGTCGCAATGCCGCGGCCGCGAAGCTTGCCCTTCGCCTGCGATCCCTGGAGTCGCGCGTCGAATCCGTCCCACTGCGCATGCGCAAGGCCCAGGTCGAGGACGCGCTCGAACTGGCCGACGTCGTAAGTCTTGCCCATCGGGTTCTTGTAGGGCATCTGCGCGGGCCGGATCATGTTGCGCCGGCGAAGCTCGACACGGTCGATCCCGCACTTGCGGGCCATGGCGTCCATCAGGCGCTCGATCGTGTAGATCGCCTCGGGCCTGCCCGCGCCGCGGTACGGTCCCGTGGGCGTCGTGTTGGTGAGTACGCCTTCGATCTGCACGTCGATCGTGGGGATGTCGTACACGCTGGTCGAAACCCACGGCCCGATCAGGAGCTGGATGATCGCGCCGGCCGGCGTGCAATACGCGCCCAGGTTCGCGTGCGAATGCACGCGCAGCGCGCAGATCCGCCCGTCCTCGTCGATTGCGAGCGTCGCGCGGCTTTGAAGATCGCGGCCGTGCGTCGCCGACAGGAATTCCTCGATGCGGTCCGCAGTCCATTTGACCGGACGCTTCGTTTGCCGCGCGAGCCACGCCGCGACCACGTCTTCGCTATAGAGCGTCGTCTTCATGCCGAAGCCGCCGCCGACGTCGCCGACGAGCACGCGAATCTTTTCCTTGTCGATGCCGAGCACTTCGGGCCCGAGCTCGTCGCGCGCGCCCGTAGGCGTCTGGCACGCTGAGACGCAGCGTGATGCGGTCGCTTGCCTCGTCGTAGCTTGCGAGAGTGGCGCGCGGCTCGATGGGCGCGGGAATGACGCGCTGGTTGGTGAGGTCGAGCGTCACACAGTGCGTAGCGCCTGCGATCGCGACCATCGCCGCGTCGGCGTTCCCATGCTTGGCTGCGCAGGCGACGTTGCCGGAAGCTTCCGGCCACACGAGCGGCGCGTGCTTCGCGACCGCGTCGGCGAGCATGACTACCGCGGGTAATGCCTCGTAGCGCACGTCGATCGCTTCGGCGGCATCGCGCGCCTGCTCGCGCGTCTCCGCGAGGACGGCCGCGACGATCTCGCCGGCGAAGCGCGCCGTATCGATCGCCATCGCGTGTTGCGGCGGCGCGGCCGTCGGCTGACCGTTCGCGCGCTTGAAGTCGGCGGATTGCACGAGCGGCTTCACGCCGGCTTGCGCGAGCTCCGCGCCGGTCACGATCGCGACGACGCCGTCCATCGCTTTCGCGGACGAAGCGTCGATGGAAAGGATCCTCGCGTGCGCATGCGGCGAGCGCACGAACGCGAGATGGCATTGTCCGGGCAGCGAAAAATTATCGGCGAAGCGGTCGCGGCCGGTCAGGAGGTCGTCGTCTTCCACGCGGCGAACGGACTTGCCGCTGCCGAAACGGGCGGTGAGGGTGTGTGCGGTCATGACGGTAATATTAACGCCATGACCCTTCTCGTCGCCGGCCTCGTTCTCTTCCTGGGCGCACATTCGGTCCGCATCTTCGCGGATGGGTGGCGCACGTCGACGATCGCGCGCATCGGGCGCAATCCGTGGCGCGGCCTGTACTCGATCGTCTCGCTCGTCGGTTTCGCGCTCATCGTCTGGGGTTACGGGCAGGCGCGCGCCGACCCCCTCGTCGTGTGGTCGCCGCCTGCCTGGACGCGGTACGCCACGTCTTTGCTCGTACTGCCCTCGTTCGTCCTGATCGTGGCGGGTAACCTGCCGGGCACGAGGATTCGCGCCGCGCTCGGCCATCCGATGGTGCTCGGCACCAAGCTGTGGGCGGCCGCACATCTCCTGTCGAACGGGATGCTGGCGGATATCGTGCTGTTCGGCGCGTTCCTCGCGTGGGCGATCGTGGACTACGCGTCGGCGCGGCGGCGCGACCGCGCGGCCGGCGTCGTCTATCCACCCGGGACCTCGAGCCGCGACGCAACGGCCCTCGCGATCGGCACGATCGCATGGTTCGCCTTCGGATTCTGGCTGCACGGGCCGCTCATCGGCGTACGACCGTTCTAGGACATCGGCGACAAGGATCCGATCCGCACGCCGAGGAGGCGTATGCGCCGCGTGAGCTCCACGCGCTTCAGGCATTCTCCGGCCGCGCGCCGAATCGCTTTCGCGTCCTGCGTCGGCGCGTCGATGGTGCGGTCGCGCGTGACCGTCTTGAAGTTGTCGAAGCGCAGCTTGATGCCGATCGTCCGGCCTGCGTAACCCTTGCGCTGAAGGTCGCCCGCGAGGCTCTCGCACAGCTCGGTGAAGATCGACGACAACTCGTCGCGGTCGCGCTGCGCGGACAGGTCGCGGTCGAACGTCGTCTCGCGGCTGATCGACACGGGCTCGCTTTCGGTCTCCACCTCCCGGTCGTCTTCCCCGCGCGCGACGCGCACGAGCCATGCGGCGTAGTTGCGGCCGAAGTGCTCGACCAGCCAGGCGAGGTCCGCATGCGCGAGCGCGCCGATGGTGCGGATGCCGAGGGCGTCTAGCTTCGCACTCGCCTTGGGACCGATGCCGTTGATGCGCTTCGGCGGCAAGGGCCAGATGCGCGCGGCAATGTCCTCGGGCTTCACGATGGTGAGGCCGTCGGGCTTGTCGAGCTCGGAGGCGATCTTGGCGAGGAGCTTGTTGGGCGCGACGGCGATCGAGCAGGTGAGCCCCGTCGCTTCGTGAACTGCGGCCTTCAGCGCCTTCGCGACGTCGCGCGCGCGCCACCACGCGTCGACCTCCGATTCGGGCTCATGCATACCCTCACCCCAACCCTCTCCCGCAAGCGGGAGAGGGAGATCTCCGGGCAGTCGAACATCCGTGAGGTCGATGTAGATCTCGTCGATGCCGCGGTCCTCGACGCGCGGGGCGATGCTCGCGACCGCCGACTTGAAGAGCCGCGACTGGCGGCGATAGGCGTCGAAGTCGCTCGGCAGGAGGATCACGTCCGGGGCGATCGCGGCCGCCTTCATGAGGCCGAGCGCGGAGCGCAGCCCGAACGCGCGGGCCTCGTACGTGGCGGTGAGGATCACGCCCCGCCCCGCGTAACCGCGCAACGTCGCGAACCTCCGCGTGACGTTGCCCGCCGCGTCGACGATCTCTTCCGGCTTGTGCCGCTGACCGCCGCCGATCACCACCGCCTTGCCGCGCAGCTCCGGATACCGCAAGAGCGCGACGGACGCGTAGAACGCGTCCATGTCGAGATGGGCAATCAGCCTCAATGGGACATCAGCACCGGCACGGTCATCGATTGCAGCATGAGACGCGTCACGCCACCCAGCACGACTTCCGACAATCGCGGCCGGCTGTAGGCGCCCATCACGACGAGATCGGCGCCGAAGTCCGCCGCCCGCGACAGGAGGAGGTTGCCCGCGTCGACGTCGTCGGCCACCTGGTGCCGTACCGTCGCCGCCACGCCGTGCCGCGCGAGCCACGCGGCGATGTCCTTGTTGGCGAGCGTCTCGCGCGCCGTGTCGCCGCCCTCGGCGGACACGGAGACGACGCGCACTTCCTTCGCGCGTGCGAGGAGCGGCAGTGCGTCCGCTACGGCGCGCGCCGACTCGCGCGATTCCTTCCACGCGACCAGCACGCGCTCGCCGACGGTGGAGGCACCGGTCGAAGGCACGACCAGCGCGGGCCGGCCCGCTTGCATGAGCACCGCGTGCACGAGGTCGCTCTCGAATCCGACGCGCGGCTGGGCGAGCACGACGAGATCGGCGTAGCGCGCGTGCAGGATGGCGGCATCGATCGCCGCGCCGGCCGGCGCGCTCCACGTGACGTTCGCGAGGGCATGCCGCGCAGTGGCGTCGCGGAACCGCGCCTCCGCGCGCACCTGCGCTTCGCCCGTGTCGCGCAACCGGTGCTCGACCACCGAGTCGGGCAGCATCGCCGAAGTGAACGGCGTAAGCTCGCGCGTCGGCACGAGGTAGGCCCCTGCAAGCTCGGCGCCGTGCTTCGCGGCCAGCGCGGCCGCAACGTCGATGCACGCGAGGCCGTCGTTGTCGTCGAGATGAACGAGGATCGAGCGATAGTCCATTTGGAGCGCTCCTGGCGGATGCCCGTCATTGTGCGCCAGCCGCGCAACCAAGTTGCCTCACCCCGGTCCAACACGCGCACGGAGGTTGAACCGCCATGAAAAGTCCGTTCGTGTGGCTCGTCGTACTGGTCGTCGCCGGCGTCGGTGCGCTCTATTACTGGAAAAACGTGCGCGAGGTCCCGCCCGCCGCCACGACGCCGCCGGTCGCGACGGCGCCTGCGCCGCCGCCTGCTGAGGACACGCCGCCCGCGATCGCACACCCCATTCCCGAGGCGCCGCCGCCTGCCAAGCCCCTGCCCTCGCTCGCCGACAGCGATCCGGCCGCCCAGGAGGCCCTGGCGAAGCTCTTCGGCGCCGAGTCGCTCGCCAAGGCCTTCAACACCGACGCGGCGGTGCGGCGCTTCGTGGCGACCGTCGACAACCTGCCCCGCAAGACGACCGCCGCGCGCCTCATGCCGGTAAAGCCCGTGCCCGGCCCCTTCGCGGCCGAAGGCAGTGGCGGCGACATGGCGATCGGCCCGCAGAACGCGCTTCGCTATCGCCCGTACATCGTCGCCATGGAGGGCGTGGAGGCGAAGCGCCTGGTGATGACGTACGTGCAGCTCTACCCGCTGTTCCAGGCGGCGTACCAGGAGCTCGGCTATCCCAACGCCTACTTCAACGACCGCCTGATCGTGGCGATCGACGACATGCTGGCTGCGCCCGAGATCCCGTCGCCCAAGCTCGCGCAGCCCAAGGTGCTCTACGAGTTCGCCGATCCGGCGGTCGAGGCCCTGCTCCGCGGGACAAAAGATCCTGGTGCGCATGGGGCCGGAGAACGCGAAGCGCGTGAAGGACAAGCTGCGCGCCATTCGGCGGGAGCTTACCGTCCAGCGCTTGACGTAACGTATAATTGCGGTCGACTCCTCGCTTTAGCTTTGCCGCCCGCTGGGCGGCTTTTGTTTTGAAGCCCCGATGATTGCCCCCACCTTCCCGGCCGACCTCGTGCGCGACGTCGCGCGCCGGCGCACGTTCGCGATCATCTCGCACCCGGACGCGGGCAAGACGACGCTGACCGAGAAGCTCCTGCTCTACGGCGGCGCCATCCAGATGGCGGGCACCGTGAAGGCGCGCAAGAGCGCGCGCCACGCGACCTCCGACTGGATGGAGGTCGAGAAGCAACGCGGCATCTCGGTCACGAGCTCCGTGATGCAGTTCGAGTACGACGGTCACACGGTCAACCTGCTCGACACGCCAGGCCACCAGGACTTTTCCGAGGACACGTACCGCGTGCTCACCGCCGTCGACGCGGCGGTCATGGTGATCGATGCCGCCAAGGGCGTCGAAGAGCAGACCATCAAGCTGCTCGAAGTGTGCCGCCTCCGCGCAACGCCCATCATCACGTTCATCAACAAGATGGACCGCGAGGTGCGCGAGCCCCTGTCGCTCGTCGAGGAGATCGAGTCGGTGCTCGCCATCGACTGCGCGCCCGTCACCTGGCCGATCGGCATGGGCAAGGCGTTTCGCGGCGTGTTCGATCTTCGCAACGATCGCCTGCGGCGCTTCACGCCGGGCGAGGAGCGGCGCAGCGAGGACGCGGAGGTCATCGAAGGCATCGACAACCCGCGGCTGGCCGAGCTCTTCCCGCACGAGATCGAAGCGCTTCGTCACGACGTCGATCTCCTGCGCAGCGCAAGCTCGCCGTTCGATCTCGCGGAGTTCCTCGCGGGACGCCAGTCGCCGGTGTTCTTCGGATCGGGCATCAACAACTTCGGCGTGCAGGAAATACTGTCGGCGTTGACGGAGTGGGCGCCGCCGCCGCAGCCGCGCGACGGCGGCACGCGCATGGTCGCGCCGGCCGAACCGCCGTTCAGCGGCTTCGTGTTCAAGATCCAGGCGAACATGGATCCGCGGCATCGCGACCGGATCGCCTTCTTCCGCGTGTGCTCGGGCCGCTACTCGCCCGCGATGAAGGTGCAGCACCAGCGCATGGGCCGCGAGATCAAGCTCGGCAACGTCATGACGTTCATGGCCAACGAGCGCGTGCAGAGCGAGGACGCGGTCGCCGGCGACATCATCGGCATCCACAACCACGGCCAGCTTCAGATCGGCGACACGCTGACCGAAGGCGAAGCGCTCGCATTCAAGGGCATTCCGTACTTCGCGCCCGAGCTCTTCCGCGTTGCGCGGCCGCGCGATCCGTTCAAGGCGAAGCAGCTGCAGAAGGGCTTGCAGGAGCTGGGCGAGGAAGGCGCGATCCAGGTGTTCGAGAGCGTCGTCGGCAACACGCTGCTGCTCGGGCGCAGTGGGGCAACTGCAGTTCGAAGTCGTGGCCGCGCGCCTTGCAAGCGAGTACAAGGTCGACGCGATCTACGACGACGCGGGCATCGCGACCGCGCGGTGGCTCACCTATCCCGACGAGAAGGTCCGTCGCGACTTCGAGCGCGACCGCGCGGCTTCGCTTGCGACCGACGTCGACGGCAACCCCGTGTACCTCGCGCCGAACAAGTTCAACCTGCAGGTGGCGATGGAACGATGGCCGCAGGTCGGCTTCCACGCCACGCGCGAGCACGGGCAGCGGATGGCGCACACGTAGCGGCACTCACGAGGAGACCCGATATGCGGGCGGCGGCGTTGGTCGAAGCACTGAAGCGCACGCTGAAGGCGAAGGGACTCACCTATGCGGACGTCGCGGGCGCCATCGCGCTGTCCGAAGCCTCGGTCAAGCGCATGTTCGCGCGCGGCGATTTCACGCTGCAACGGCTCGAGGAGATCTGCCGCTTCGCGCGCATCGACCTAGCCGAGCTCGCCGCGTCGGCGGGCGAGGACGCGCACGGCATCACGCAGCTGTCCGTCGAGCAGGAGCAGGAGATCGTGTCCGATCCCAAGCTCCTGCTCGTCGCGTGGTGCGCGATCAACAACTGGACGTTCGAGCAGATCGTCGCGACCTACGCGCTGACCGACGCCGAGTGCATCGGCTGCCTCACGCAGCTCGATCGCATCCGCATCATCGAGCTCCTTCCCGGCAACCGCATCCGTCCGCTCTTGAGCCGCACGTTCGCGTGGCGCGCCGGCGGGCCGATCGAGCGCTATTTCCGCTCGCGTGTCGAAGCGGAGTACCTCGGCAGCAACTTCGAGCGCAACGGCGAGCTCTTCCTGTTCCTGAGCGGAATGCTTTCGGATGCGTCGATCGCCGAGCTCATCGGCGAATTGCGGCGCGTCGCGCGCGATTTCGCTCAGCGTCATCGCGGCGATCTCGGGCTGCCGCTGCCTCAGCGTTTCGGCACGAGCCTTCTCATCGCGATGCGTCCGTGGGAGCTGCGCGTGTTCTCGCCAGCTGCGACGCGAGGGAAGCATGGCCGGCCCATCCGAGCGCCTCTTGTCGCTCCATCAGGGCACGTCGGGGCAGTCGCAAGGCCTGACACCCGGGGTAGCGTACCGCGCAACTTCGCGCGCGCGTCGCGTTTACGCGCCGCAGGCTTTGGACGGAAGGTGCTCTCCGCGGGCATGTGCCCGCGAACCTCGAAAGAGCTTCCCATGTTACGCAGCTCTTCGCGCGTGCTGATCGCAGGCTCGCTCGCCGCGGCGACGCTTACAGGCTGCTACGTCGTGCCCGTCGCGCCGGACGGTACGCCGCTGCATGGCGCCGCTGCGGTGGCGGTGCCGGTCGCGCCGGCGCCCGTCTACGGTGGCGCCCCTTCCCGAGCGTGCTGCAAGCGCGTCTATATCCCTCGAACGAGGCCGCGACGCAATCCGGCATGCTTGCCGGAACCGTCACGAACATGATGACCGGCAAGGGGCGTTTCCAGCTCGTCTACCAAGGCGAGACGCTGGTCGGCGAAGCGACGCGCGTTCCCGGCGACGAGCGTGGCGGCGTTGCCAACGCATACGGGCAGCGCGGCACGTACATGAACTGCTCGTACCGCATGACCACGCCGTATCAAGGCACGGGCACGTGCACGTTGTCGACGGGCGCGAATTACTCGGTACACCTGGGGGTTTGAAGCAAAATCGGGCGCGCCGCGCGCGCCCGTTCCACCAGAAGTTTTCACGTGATGCCCGGATGGTGCCGGCGTGTTCGGGGGCGGATACGTCGACGGCGGGGCGCTGGGCGCCGGCACGGCCGGTCCCGGCGCAATCGGCCCCGGAGGCGTGCCGTAAGTCGTGTACGCCGGCTGCGTCTGCGATGACCGCGGCGCGCCACCCGACAGGTTGGGCGCGGGGTAATTAGGCGGCGGATAGCTCGCCTGCGGCGGCGCCGGGCGGGACGCGACGCGTCCGGGCAGGTCGTTGCCGCGGGCGTACATGCATTGCGAGTACGCCATGTCGTAGCGACGCTGCGAGTCCGCGTACGAGTATCCGGCCGCGTTGGCGCCGGCGGCGCTGCCGAACAGGAGCCCTGTTCCGGCGCCCCACGCCGCACCCGCGCCGGCGTTGCCGGTCGCCGCGCCAAGGATTGCCCCGGCCGCTGCGCCGATCATCGTGCCGACCGCCGCGCTGCCGACCGCGCTTTGCTGCGCGTTCTCTTCGGCGGTCCGGCCGCCGATCGAGGCGCTCGCATACTGCTGGCAGGACCCTTGATCCGCCTGGAACTGCTCGAAGCTCTTGTTCGGGCCTGGCATGGCCATCACGCGCGGTCCGCTGGGCACTGTCGCGCATCCCGCGAGAGCGAGCGCTAACACACCGGCAACGCCCGTCAGCCTGGAGACGTTCATTGCGGCGATCCCGATGCAGGCGGCGTGACGGGGATCCACGCCCGGTTGCAGGTCTGCGTGTAGGGGTAGTAGCCCGCCGGCTCCGTACAGTAGTACCAAAGATTCGTCGGGGGAGCCGAAGCCGCGGGTGTCGGCGACGAGAACGTCTGCGGCGAGCCGTACACCGTCGTCGTGTCCACTTCGTAAGTCACGGGATACGACGCGTACGCGCTGTAATACGGCCACCCCCAGCCCACTCCCCAGTAGTAGGGCCAGGCGGCCGCGTAAGCGCCGCCCCACCAATAACCGGCGCGCCAGTACGGATATCCGTACCAGCCGCGGTAACCGCCGTACCACCCTCTGTTGCCGCCATACCAGCCCCGGTAGCCGCCGCCGTGCCAGTTGCCGCCGTGGTAACCGCCGTTGTTCCAGTTGCCGTACCCGCCGCGGTAACCGCCGCCGTTCCAGTTTCCCGATCCGGACCCTCCACGGTAGCCGCCGCTCCAGCCGCCGGAGCCTCCGCCGCGGTATCCGCCGCCTCCGCCGCTCCAGCCGCCGCCACCGCCGCCGCCACTGCCCATTCCCGGACCACCGCCGCCGCGGCCACCGCCGCCGCCACCGCCACCGCCACCTCCGCCGCCCCTCTGGGCATCGGCGAGGTCGTGCGCCACCAGCGCGGCAAACGCAAGGCACATTACGGCGACGATCTTCATGGTCCCTCCTGGAATCTCTTTAGGACTTGGCGCGCCGGCTCCGGTTCCAGCCGGCTTCGTACCACCGGTTACCGCCGCAGAGTACGCCCCACGCTCGCTTTGCGCGCTGCGCCCGAGGGGCGCAGTTCGCGCTCGGGGCGGCCCGTCGCGCGAACGTTCCCGGCTTGCGCGGTCCGTACCCACAGGAACGCGACCGGCGCCGGGGCGGTTGACATCGGCGGCGCCGCCTTCATCTTCCACTAAACTATCCCTCCTGCGTACACCACACCAATACCTCATGGCCGCCGACAACCGTAACGCCAACGACGCCGCGATGGACGCGGGCGCCCTCTATCGCGAAGAGATCGTGACCGACCGCAAGATCGGCACGATCCGCATGATGGTGCCCATCGCCACCGACGGCGCTGCCGACACCAGCCGCAAGACCCTGTACTCCGGGGAAGCCCAGATCATGACGAACATGGGCGCGCTTCCGGTGAGCTTCGACATCGACGCCGACAATCTCGCGGACGCCGTCGCGAAGTACGGCGAAGCGGCGCGCGCCGGCATCGAGCGCACCATGAAGGAGCTGCAGGAGCTGCGCCGCCAGCAGTCGTCCGGACTCATCGTGCCCCCCGCGGGCGCCGCAGCGGCGCTGACCGGCGGCGGCATGGGCGGACTCGGCGGCGGCGGCAAAATCCAGATTCCCTAGCGCGATCGTCTCACCGTGACGGCCGTGCGCATTGCACGGCTGTTTTTCAACGATCCGGATGGGGTCGTAGCGTAACGTCGGGCAAAATACGCGGGTGACCAACACGGCCATCCTCGCGGCCTCCGGGCTGCTGCTGCTCGCCTATGGGATCGAGCACTTCGGCCGGCGTTTTCGCGTCCCGAGCGTCGTGCTGCTGATCGTCGCCGGACTGATCGCACGGCAGGTCCTCGACGCTTTCGGGTGGCGCTTCCACTGGGTCGAGCCCATCGTGCCGGTGATCGGCACGATCGGACTCATCCTGATCGTGCTCGAAGGCGCGCTCGACCTCACCGTCACGCGCGATCGGCAGGCGCTGATCATGACCGCTGCCGCCGCTTCGCTCGCGGGGTTCCTGGCGTCGCTCGCCGCGTTCGCGCTCATATTCGGCGGTCTGCTCGATTTCGCGCCGAAGATCGCTTTCATGGCCGCGATTCCGTTTGCGGTGGTCAGCAGCGCCGTGGCCATCCCGAGCGCCGCAGGTCTCGCCTCAGGCACGCGCGAGTTCGTGGTTTACGAATCGTCGCTGTCGGACATCCTGGGCGTGCTCGTGTTCTACGCGTGGATCGCGGCCGAGGGCTCGATCGAAGGCTTCGCGGCGGATCTTCTGGGCGGCGGCGCGCTTTCGCTCGTCGCCGCGGTGCTGGCGTCCATCGCGCTCTTCTATTTCATCAACCAGATCGTCGGGCACGTGCGGTTCCTGCCGCTGCTCGCTGGACTCGTGTTCCTGTACGCGATCGGCAAGGAGCTCCACCTCTCGCCGCTCATCGTCGTGCTCGTGTGCGGGCTCATCATCAACAACCCGCATCTCGTGACCTGGCACGCAAAGCTTCGCGGGATGCAGAACGAGACTTACGAACAGACGCTGCGCGAGTTCAAGGGCCTCGTGGCGGAGCTCACGTTCGCGATGAAGAGCTTCTTCTTCCTGCTTCTGGGCTACTGGACCGACGTGCGCTCGATGCTGTCGATCGAGGCGGTGCTGATCGCCATTGCAGGGATCGCTGCGATCCTTTCAACACGCTGGGTGATACTCAAGGCGCTCCGCCGCGAAGGCCTCGCACAGCTCGTGTGGATCGCGCCGCGCGGCCTCATCACGGTGCTCTTGTTCCTGTCGGCGCGCGATACCGGCAAGCTCGACGCGTTCCCGTTGGGCGCCGTCATGCTCGTCGTGCTGGTCACCTCGGCGATCACCGCCTTCGCGCATCGCGGCCAGGGACACGCCGAGCAGCAGCCCGCGCCGCAAGTCTAGCCTCGCATCATCCATCCGTCTGATGGTGTCGTTCGCGCGAAGCGCACGAACATGCGGTCTTCACGCGCCCGCCGGAGACCGTCATGACCCACCTGCTCGATCCGCCCGCCCTAGCCGACGAATCGGAATATGCGACCGCGCTCGACGAGCTCGAAGACCTGATGCTCGCCGATCCCGGAACGCCCGCGGGCCGCCGCTTCGACGAGCTCGTCGTGCTCATCGAGGAATACGAGGCGAAGCGCGACGGCTACGACCTCGCGCGCATGCGACGCGCGCTGGCGGAAGGCCCGCCGTAAGTCGGCCACCGGCGACGTCGGAGGTCTCCGACAGCCGAATCCACAGAGCGCCGATCACTGCGGCAGGCGATCGTTGCGAACATGGGCCATCAATCACTGTTCGCAAAAGGTATCGCCATGCAGAAGCTTCGGAGAATCGCACGGATCGACGTCGCGGTAGCCGCAGTCGTTGCCGGGATCGTCGCCGCGATGGCCGCGACGCCGGCGTTCGCGGCGCTGCCTTTCGAGATGCCGTTCGTCGGGCAGGGCCTGCCGATGCGCGACTGGATCCTGATGGGATCGCTCGTGTTGCTGGCCGTTGCGCTCGCGCTTCGCCTGATGCGTCATCGCGGGAAAAGCGAGCCCCTGTCGGACACCCCGGTCACCGACGTGCACGACCTGCGCTGGTGGCGCAATCCGTAGGGGGCGACGATGAATGCACGCCTGCTCGTCGTCTGCTTCGTGATGTTCGCCGTTGCTGCCGCGCTCGGCGCCGGCTTCGCAGTGTTCGGGCCGGTGGCGCTTATTCGCCTCTTCGGCACGGTCGCCTTCATTGCAGGTGCGGCGGGCTGCGCAGTACAGCTCTACGCGTTGCGCCAGTTCGCGCCGCGTGCCTACGCCCTCTTGCATCGGCGTTACGCGGCAAGGGTCCATCAGCTCCCTGGCACCCTGACCGCGGCACAGCGCACCGTGCTGGCGTATCCCCGTTAATCCTTCACAGGAGCGAATCGGTCAGCCGTGCGACGTTTTCGAGCGCGCGGCGGCCGATCGGCAACCGAGCGCGTTCCTCCTCGGTGACGCGGTCGCACTTGGCAAGGTAGGTCTCCTGGATCAAGCGCAGGTCGGCCACTACGGCACGGTCGTAAATCAGCACGCTGATCTCCGCATTGAGCGCGAACGAGCGTATGTCGAGGTTCGACGAACCGATGAGCGCGACGTCGTCGTCCACGCTCATGTGCTTCGCGTGCAGGAAGCTGCCGTGGTGGCGGTGCACGGTCACGCCAGCGCGAAGCATCATGTCGTAATACGACTGCTGGGCGAGCTGCACCAACGGCTTGTTCGATTCCGCGTCGACGACGAGATGCACGGCGACGCCTCGGCGCGCGGTGCTGCACATCGCCGAAAGGAAGGGCTCGCTCGGCACCACGTAGGGCGAGGTCAGCACCACCCGCGAACGCGCGCCGTACATGAGCGCGATCATGATCGCTTCGGCGGTGCCCTCGTTGTATCCCGGTCCGCTCGGCACCACTTGCGCGAGCCCTTCCATTGCCACGCTCGGCGGCGCCGGCGTGAGGTCGTCGGACTCGGGCGGCAGCGTACCCGTCTCGAGGTAGCGGTCGCCAAGCAGCACGGCATGCAGGTGGCGCACGAGCGGCCCGGTGGTGCGCACCAGCATCTCCTCGTTGACCATCCCCTTGTTCGCGTGCGCGCTCACGATGTTCTGCGACCCGAAGTAGGCGCATGCGCCGTCCACCACGACGATCTTGCGGTGGTTACGAAGGTCGAAGCGGGCGGCGTTCGGACCCCAGAGGCGAAGCGGCATCAAGGAGATGACTTCCGCACCCGCAGCGCGCAGCACGGGCCCGAGATGCGCAAGACCCGCGCGCGAGCCGATGGCGTCCATGAGCACGCGCACCGCGATGCCGCGCCTCGCCGCGCGCACGAGCGCGTCGGTGACGCGCCGCCCGACGTCGTCGTTCTCGAAAATGTAGAACAGCATGTGCACGTACCGCTGCGAAGCCTCGACGTCGCGGATGATCGCGTCGATCGCCGCGTCGTAGAGGGGCAGCAGCACGAAGCGATTGCCGCCCACGGCCGGAAATTCGGACAAGCGGTCGGCGAGGCGCAACGCGGGCAGGAGCTCGGGCGACACGCTATGGGCGACCGAGGCCTCGAACGATGGCGGGCGCGCGGCCAAATGGCGCACGAGCTCGAAGATCTGCTTCTGGAGGCGGAACCGCCGGCGGGGCATATACGCCCGGCCGATGAGGAGGTAGAGCACCACGCCCGGCCACGGCAGGAAGAAGATGAGCAGAAGCCACGCGCGGGCCGCGCTGGGCGGGCGGCGCTGCGGCACGTACACGAGCGCCGCGACGCGGACGAGCCATTCGCTCGCGACGTACACGAATCCCCAGTCGATGCGCGAGAACGCGCCGTCAAACGTCATGGCGGGACGGATGTTACCGTGCATGCATAAGCCGATGCCATGACCGAGCCATCTGCCTTCGAGGTCGTCCACAACGAGCGCGCGAGCCGTTTCGAGGCGCACATCGCCGAAGGGCTGTGCCGCGCCGATTACCGGCGCGTCGGCAACTCGCTGCACATGGTGCACACCGAGGTGCCGGCAGCGGCGCGCGGGCGCGGCGTGGCCGGCCGCGTCGTCGCTGCTGCGCTCGACTATGCGCAAGCGCAGGGGCTCACCGTGATGCCGCTTTGCTCGTATGTGCGGGACTATTTCCGGCGGCACCCGGAACGCCAGCAGCTGCTCACGCCGGGCAGCCGCGTGTAGCGGAGGCGAAACGCGCCGTTTGCGTGAGTTCGCCCGTAGAATAAACGTTCCATTGACTCGGAGCCGGGACAGCCCGGCGATCGCGCATGCCCAACGCCCGGAGTTACGACGAGCTCGCGCGAAGGATCACGGACTCCTATTCGGAACTGCCTGCTCGCCTGCAGGGGATCGCGCGCTACGTGCTCGGGCATCCGGACGCGATGGCGCTGTCGACGGTCGCGGAAATCGCCCGCGAAGCGCAAGTGCCGCCTTCGGCCGTGATCCGATTCGCCAACGCGCTCGGCTACACGGGCTTCACCGAGCTTCAGCGTGTCTATCGCGAGCGCCTGGTCGCGAGGTCCGCGACATACCGGGAGCGCATCGAGGAGTTGCGCCGCACCGGCGGCGACCAGGGCCACGTCCTGCCGCAGCTCGTCGACAGCTCGATCCGGGAGCTCGAGCGCCTGCGCGAGGACCTGGACCCCGGGCGGTTGCGCGCGGCAGCGGACCTCGTCCTGGCGGCGGACTCGGTTTTCCTCCTTGCCCAGAAGCGTGCGTTCGCCGTCGCCACGTATCTCGCCTACGGGCTCGCGCAACTCGAGTTCCGGGCGTTCCTGCTCGATTCGGTGGGCGGCATGCTGCGCCAGCAGGCGGGCATGACGCGGCGCGGCAGCGTGCTCATCGCCGCGAGCTTCAGGAGCTATACGCGCGAGGTCGTCGAGGCGGCCGAGCTCGCGCACACGCAGGGCGCCGCAGTGATCGCGATCACCGACCAGGCCGTCTCGCCGCTGGCAAAGTTCGCCCGCGTCACGCTGCTCGTCGGCGACGACCCCACGGTCCAGTTCCGCTCGCTCGTCGCGCCCTTGTGCGCCGCGCAAGCGCTCGTGATGGCCCTCGGGTACGCGATTGCGGAGCGCAACGCGAAGAAGGCGCCGCCTGGCGCGAAAAAACGCGCCGCAGGGTCTTGACATCCGCGGCGAATAGAATAATTATTCTAAAAAATAACAAACGTGGAACAAACGCACCGGGCGAACAGGGCTTCGGGGCGACAAGGAGGCCCGGCATCCCGGGCGATGCGCACGGACTCACGAGGGACGTCATGCCGCACGCGAACGAAGCTTTCTCGGCCGACGATACGCAGGCCGACTCCGCGAAGGCCGCAGTGCGGGCGGGCGGCCTCCCGCGACAGCCATCGCGGCAACAGGAGTCGGAAACGCCCAACGAGCGCGCGATGCGCGCGGCCACCGCCGCGAGAAGGAACGCCGATCCGTTGAAGCGCCAGCAGGGCTGACGCGCTTCCTGGGCTAGTGCAGGCGCTCGCGCGACTTGCGCGTCGCGTCGGTCAAGGTGCGCCTGCTCGCGGCGCCGCGCGATTGCGGCGTGCGCCGTGCCTGCCAGAACCGGTAGATGAGGACGGAGGCGACCGCCAGCTCCTCGACCAGGCTCGCGCGCTTTTCCTTGTCGTCGATCCACTCCGCGAATTCCGGATCCTGGTCGCCGAACGCGAGCGCTTCGATGGGGAAAATCCAGTCGCGCGCGTCCTCGGCGTCGTACAGCGGCTGCCACGCCTCGTCGCGCAGCTTGACGCCCGCCATGTAGCCTTCGCACCACGCGGTGCCCTCCGGCGGCTGGCGGTCGTCCGCTTTCTTCTCTTCAGGCAGGTACAGGAGCGGCTTGAAGCGTGTCGGCGATTCGGCGAGCGTTCGCTGGATGCCGACCATGTGGCGGAGGATCAGGGCCATGATCCGCTGCGCTTCCGTGCTGTTGCCGTACGCGGGAGTCGCGCTGCGGCCGCCGTCGCTCCAGACTTGCGGGAGCCACTCCGACGGCTGGACGGACTCGGGCCCGCTTACGATGGCCGCGAGAAAGCCGTCGAGCATCTCGAGGTCCATGCAGTCCTCGGGGACGGCATCGGAGGCGAGGAAGCCTTCGAGGTCGTCCAGCTCGGTGTCGTTCAGGGGCTCGTCCAGGGCGCGCGTTTCGGTCATGGCGCCATTATAAGTCGCGACCCGCCCGGCCAACGGCGTGCGCAAGATTGAGCGAAAACGCGAAAACGAGCACGGCACCCGCCTGGTGCAGTGCTGCGAGGGGCAGCGGGACGACATGCACGAGCGTGAGAATCCCCAGCGCGATCTGTGCCGCGAGCATTCCGAGCAGGAGTTGCGCCGCGTTCCGTGCGCGCGTGGTCGCGTCAGGCATGCGGCGCACGCGCCACCACAAGATCGGCACCGCGATCGCAAGCAGGTACGCCACGATCCGGTGATCGAGCTGCACGGTGGCCATGTTGTAGAAGAAATTCTTCCACCACGGCGAGAGCAGCAGCGTCTCGGGTGGCACGAGGTGGCCGTTCATGAGCGGGAAAGTGTTGTACGCGAAGCCCGCCCGAATACCCGCGACGAAACCGCCGGTCACGATCATCAGGGACACGAGGGCGACCACGCCCAACGCAAACCTGCGCGGTGCACCGGCGACTCGACCGCGTTTGGGGAAGATCAGCGACATCGCGATCCACTGCATCGCACCGAGGATTGCGAACGCAAGCGCGAGATGCGCCGTGAGACGGAACTGCGACACGCGCGGATCGTCGACGAGCCCGCTTTTCACCATGTACCACCCGAGCGCGCCTTGCAGGCCGCCGAGGACGAAAATCGCCGCCAGCTTGCCGCCATACCCCTTCGGTATCGCGCCGCGCAGCGCGAACCACACGTACGGGATCAGGAACGCCGCGCCGATCAGGCGACCGAGCAGGCGATGCGCGTATTCCCACCAGAAGATGCCCTTGAACTCGGGGAGCGACATGCCGTGATTCACGAGCTTGTACTCGGGGGTCGCCTGGTATTTCGCGAACGCGGCCTGCCACTCCTCGTCCGACAGCGGAGGCAGCGTGCCGACGATGGGCTGCCACTCGGTGATCGACAGTCCCGAATGCGTCAGCCGCGTCACCCCGCCGACCACGATCATCGCGAACACGAGTGCGCAGCACGCAAGGAGCCATGTGGCGACGGCACGCGGACGCGCGCTATCCGCGGCAGGTCGCACGGACGAAGAAGCGACGGCGGACGGGGTTGCCACGCCCCGCATTATCCCATGCGCCGCCAATGAGCTTTTCGGCCGGCAAGTACAATGGCAGTCATGAAATCCAAACTCCTGATTGCCTGCCTCGCCTTCGCACTCGCCCCGCTCGCGGCCATTGCGCAAGTCTCGGTCAAGGACCCGTGGGTCCGCGGCACGGTGGCGGGGCAGAAGGCGACGGGCGCTTTCATGCAGATCACGAGCGGCTCGGACGCGTCGCTCGTCGCGGTAACGTCGCCCGCCGCCAAGGTGGTCGAGATCCACTCGATGACACACGACGGCGGCGTCATGAAGATGCGGGCGATCGAGACGTTGGCGCTACCTGCGGGAAAACCTGTCGACCTCTCACCCGGCGGCTATCACGTGATGCTGATGGACCTCGTCCAGCCGCTGAAAGAGGGCGAGAAGGTGCCTCTCACGCTCACGTTCGCGGACAAGTCCGGGAAGAAGACCATGCAGGAAGTCACGGCCACCGTGCGAGCGCTGGCGGCGGCCCATCCGAAGCACTGATCTTCCCCGGGTGTGCCCGCATTTGACAGGGGGCCGCCTCCCCGGGACAATTGGTCGGACCACTTGACCAGAGCGCGCGGCCCCTGCCAGCCCGCCGACAAGACGATTCACCCCAAAACCATAGGAGGAGTTCCCATGCGACACGTCTTTCGCGCGCTGCTTGCTGCCGTCGCGCTGTCGATGGCCGCAGGCCATGCGCTGGCGCAGCCGATCACCCTGCACGGCGCGGTCCAGTTCAACGACGGCCACGCCTTCAATCAGGCGCTGGAGAAGTTCCAGGAGCTGACCGTCAAGTACTACGGCAAGCCCGTCAACTTCGTCCTGCACAAGAACAGCGAGCTCGGCCTCGAGAAGGACTACTTCGCGTTCATGAACCAGGGCATCTCGGTCGACTACGCAATCGTATCGCCCGCGCACATGTCGACGTTCTCGAAGGCGGCCCCGTTCATCGACGCGCCGTTCCTGTTCCGCGACATCAACCACTGGAACAAGGTGCTCGACGCGGACACGCTGAAACCGATCGCCGACGAAGTGTCGGCGAAGGGCGACGTGATGCTGATCGGTTTCGCCGGCGGCGGCACGCGCAACATCTTCGCCAACAAGCCGGTGCGAAACCTGGCGGAGATGAAGGGACTCAAGGTCCGCGTGCAGGGCGCGCCGATCTGGAGCAAGACCTTCGCTGCTATCGGCATGTCGCCGACCGTCATCGCCTACGACGAGATCTACAACGCCATCCAGAATGGCGTCATCAACGCCGGCGAGAACGAGGCCGCGGGCGTCGAGGCGATGAAATTCTACGAAGTAGGCCCGAACCTCAACATGACGCAGCATGCGATCACCATCCGGCCGATCTGCTTCTCGGGGAAGACGTTCAAGAAGCTGCCGCCCGACCTGCAGGCCGCGATCCTGCGGGCTGGCAAGGAAGCCGGCGTGTTCGGACGCAATCTCGAGGCGGGCCAGGACACGGCGAAGCTCGATGTCATGGAAAAGGCTGGGAAGCTCAAGCGCATTCCTTTCGCCGACCGCGCACAGATGAAGAAACTCGCCGACCCGGTTATGGCCGACTACGCGAAGGAAATCGGCGCGAGCGACATCTACAACAAGATCAATTCCATGTAGCACTGCGACAGTGGGCCGGCGCGAGGCGTTCCGTCCTTGCGCCGGTCTTTTTTTGGCCACCGCAACTGTAGCGAAAGAAGACGCATGAGAAAGCTGCTGCACGTCTACGCCCGGCTGCTCAACGTCCTGCTCGGGATCAGCGTGGCCATGCTCGTAGTGCCCGTCACGCTGCAGATGATCTCGCGCTTCACGGCGCTCATCCCGGCGTGGATCTGGACCGAGGAGATGGCGCGCTTCCTCTTCATATGGATGGTGATGCTCGGCGCGATGTTAGGGGTGCGCGAAGCGACGCACTTCGAGGTCGACGTATGGCCCGAATTGCAGCCTCGCCGCGACGCGGCGCTGCGCATCGTGTCGTCGATCTTCGTGCTCGCCTTCGCGCTGGTGTTCGTGTGGTACGGGATCACGTTCGTGCAGTTCGGCTGGAACCAGACTTCCGAGCTCGCCGACCTCCCGATGACCTGGATCTTCATCGCGTGGCCGCTGACCGGCGTCACGTGGCTCCTGTTCGGCTTCCAGCGGTTGCTGCACGACATTCGCATCGTGCGCTTCGGCCCGACCCCCGACGACCTCCGCCGTGACCGCGACCTGGGAACCGGGAGCCTGGTGTGACCGCCGCCGCACTGTCTCCGACAGCAGCAGCGCTGTGGCTCTTTGGCGGCTTCTTCCTTCTCATGGTGTTGCGCGTACCGGTTGCGTTCGCGCTCGGCCTCGCCTGTCTGCCGGTGCTGATCCTCGAGCCGCGCCTGTCGCCGATGGTGATCTTCAACACGACGTTCAAGGCGTACAACTCGTTCATCCTGCTCGCGGTGCCGTTCTTCCTCCTGACGGCGAACCTCATGAACGTCGGCGGGATCACCGACCGTCTCGTCCACTTGTCGCGAACGATGGTCGGCAACTTTCCGGGTGCGCTCGCTCAGATCAACGTCCTCCTGTCGGTATTCTTCGCCGGGATCTCGGGCTCGTCGACGGCGGACGCCGCGAGCCAGGGCAAGATCTTCATCGAGGCGCAGGTGAAGGAAGGCTACGACCTGTCCTTCTCGATCGCGATCACCGCCGTGTCTGCGGTGCTTGCGGTGATCATCCCGCCGTCCATCCTGATGGTCGTCTGGGGCGGCGTGCTGCAGGTGTCGATCGGCGCGCTGTATCTCGCTGGCGTGATTCCCGGCCTGCTGATCGGCCTCGCGCAGATGGCCACCGTGCACGTGTACGCGAAGGTGCGGAACTATCCGACCTATCCGCGCGCGTCGCTCAAGGAGTTCTTCAGCGCAGCATTGGTCGCGATACCGGCGCTGATGACGCCGTTCATCATCGTCGGCGGCATCCTGGCCGGCTGGTTCACGGCCACCGAGTCCGCGGCGGCGGCAGTCATCTACGCGGCGGTGTTGTCTCTCGGCTTCTACCGCGAAATGGGCCGCAAGGAGCTGTGGCACGCGCTGCTCGAGACCGGCAAGCTCGCCGGCATCGCGCTGTTCTGCGTCGGGACCGCGTCGGTGTTCGGGTTCCTGCTCGCGTTCTTCCAGATTCCGAAGGCGCTCCTCGCCAACGTCGCGACCTGGGGCATGGGGCCCATCGGCGTCGGCTTCTTCATCGTGTTCGTGTTCCTGGTGGTCGGCTGCTTTCTAGATGCGATACCGGCGATCATCATCGTGGGCACCGTGCTGCAGCCGCTCGCCGCGTCGGTGGACATGCATCCCGTGTCGTTCGCGATCATCAGCATCGTCGCGCTCGCGTTCGGCCTCGTGACGCCGCCTTACGGCATGTGCCTCATGGTGTCGTGCGCCATCGCGAAGGTGCGATTGCGATACGCCCTCAAGGACACGATGATCATGCTGGTTCCGATGCTGCTGGTGCTCGCGGCCATGATCATCTGGCCGAAGATTCCGCTTTGGCTGCCGGAGCTGATCCGGCCGGACTTCCTGAAATAACCCCTCGGGCACCCTGTCCCCGTACCCGCGGCGAATTGCCGCACATTGCGCTGCTCATGCCCGGCGCAAGTTCGACGAACTGGTCGGCACCAGCGAGGTGGCCAAGGAAGCGATCAAGCGCATTGGCTGGATCTACCACGTGGAGGGTCAGTTCGAGGGGATGGACGCGCAGCAGCGCCTGGCGGCGCGCGAGCAACTCACGCGGCCGCTGTGGAAGGAAATGCACGTCTGGCTGAAGCTCGAGCGCGGTCGGGTCCCGGACGGCGGCTCGATTGCCGGCGCGATCGACTACAGCCTGAACAGCTGGACCGCACTGACGCGGCACCTCGAAGACGGAGCGGTGCCGCTGGATAACAACTTCCTCGAACGCCAAATAAAGCCTTGGGCAATGGGAAGGCGCGCGTGGCTCTTCTGTGGCAGCGAGCTAGCCGGCCAGCGCGCGGCGATCGTCATGAGCCTTGTGCAGTCGGCCAAACTCAACGGACACGATCCATGGGCTTATCTGCGTGACGTGCTCGAGCGACTTCCCAGCCACCCGAATAGTCGCATCGACGAGCTACTGCCGCATCGCTGGTCGAAGCCCGACGCCTGATCGTCGGCCGGCATCGGCATCCCGTCACGCCGTCAAGAGGGTATGGCTAGACGCTCTCGTTCGGTCGCCCTTGCACCAAGCCGTTGATTTTGTTCGGCTTTCCCGCGACCGCCCTCGCCCACCGACCATCGTGGTTCGGAATTGGTTCGGTCGAGCGTCCGGCCCAGCGCCTGCCGGCCAAAACGCCTTGCAAATCTTCGACTTACGAGCACCCGCCACCCGGTGTGGCCTGTACTGTTAATCCGTAGGTCCCTGGTTCGAGCCCAGGTCGAGGAGCCAGAAATTTCTGTTCGGGAGCAAGCGCTTAGGTCGATGGCCTAGGCGCTTTTTTCTGGTTCTTCACCCAACTCCGGGGAAGGCGGCCCGGATCTTGAGGAAGAAGTAGGCGTCGTCGCGGAAGCCGTAGGCCATGCGCTTGATGACCTTGATCTTGTTGTTGATGCCCTCGATGAGGTTGGTGCCCAGAGGAAATCGGCAGTGGGCGAGGATGCCTGGCAGGTAGGGCTTGAGGTTCGTGGCGAAGCGCTTGAGCGGCTCGATGCGGCTGCGCCTGGCTTGGCGGTACCAGCTCTTCCAGGCGCGCTCGGCATAGCCGGCGTGGCGATATGACCAAAGGTCCTTCAGCGCGTCGCGCAGCACGTGCACCACGAACAACGCCCGGTTGGCCGCCAGCAGCTCATCGAGCTGGACGTGCTGCTCGGGAGCCATCGAGTCGCGGTTCTTCAGCAGCAGCCAGCGCGCACCCTTGACGACGCGGCGGGCCGGCTGGTCGGCGCGAAGTTCATTGGCGCGATCGACGCGCACCCGGTCGATCACCTCGCGGCCGTACTTGGCGACGACGTGGAACAGGTCGAAGACGATGGCCGCCTGCGGACAGTGGCGCTTGACCTCCAGTTCGTAGCCCGCGTTCATGTCCATGACGGCAGCGCGCAGCCGCTTGCAGCGCTCGGGGCCGAGCAACTCGAAGAACGGCCGGACGTCCTCACGGCCACGGCCGCGACCGACCCACAGCACCCGCTTGCGCATGGGCTCGACCACGACGGTCGCGTAGCGGTGGCCCTTCTGAATGGCGAATTCGTCCATGCCGATCACCTCCAGCCCATCGGTTCTCCATTTGATTTTGAGGGGCTCATATGCAATCCAATCTCGCTACCAGCCGAAGTGATCCAGCCGTTTCTGAAACTCGTTCAGGCCAATATGGAACTGTGGAGCAAGGCCTGGCTCTCGCCCGAATTGATGTCCGAGGCGACTCGCAACATGAAGGGCTTGATGGAGCAATCTCAAGCCTCAACGGGAACCCTCGCGCGGTCGCAGACTTTTGCTACCTTGATGAATGGGATGCTGAAGAACTACTCCGACTTCGTTTGGAACTGACTCAGAGCACATACGCCATGATGAGTCAGGGTCAGGCTACTTTCATGCAGCAGGCGCAAGAGGCAGCATCCAACGTCATCGACGCGACGGACGCTCGGACCCATCACCGCCAGCGCCGAACTGCGTAAGCACACATAGCGAAGGACGTTCCCTCGCGCCTGCAGATGCCGACCTGGATTTCCGTTCTGGTGGCCCGTTGGGGCCTACTTGACTCACAACGTGAGGAGTACGGCATTGATGCCCTCGGGCGCCTTTATGGATTCCCAGATATCTAGCATGAACGGACCCAGCTCTACGGTCGCTGCTAGAGGGGTGCGCATGAAGCCTATCTTTGGGCGGATTGCGCTCCAAACACGAACGTCGCTCGTTGCAGGAGCCTTATGCGTCGTGAGCGCTTGCGTGCAGGTTCCTGCACCGCCGCCGCAGACCTATCCAACGCCCCAGCCCGCTCCCGCGCCCCCACCTGCGCAGGCGCCCCCGTCCATGCCCGCGCCGCCGTCATCGACGCCAGCCACCTCCGCGACGTCGGTATCCGCCGACGTTCAAGCCCGAAGAGATCGAGGCGCTCGTCGCGCCGATCGCGCTCTATCCGGACTCGGTGCTGTCGCAGGTGCTGATGGCGTCCACCTATCCGCTGGAAATCGTCCACGCCGCGCGCTGGCTCAAGGCGAATCCGAACGTGAAGGGCGAGGCAGCCGTCAAGGCGGTCGGCGACAAGCCTTGGGATGTCAGCGTGAAGTCGCTGGTGGCCTTCCCGCAGATCCTCGAGCCGATGAACGACAAGCTCGACTGGACGCAGCGGCTGGGCGATGCCTTCCTCGCGCAGCAGAAGGAGGTGCTCGATGCCGTGCAGCGCCTGCGGGCCAAGGCGCAGGAGAACGGCAACCTGAAGAGCACCGAGCAGCAGAAGGTGATCGTGGAACCGGCACCGACCGGCAGCACGCAGCAGACGATCATCATCGAGCCGGCGAATCCGCAGGTGGTCTACGTGCCGGCCTACAACCCGAGCACGGTCTACGGCTACTGGGGCTATCCGGCGTATCCGCCGTACTACTGGCCACCGTATCCGGCCTACTACCCGGGCTACGCCTTCGGCGCCGGCATCGCCTTCGGGCATTGGCCTGGCGGCGGCGGGCGCGATCTTCGGCAACTGCAACTGGGGCGGCGGCGACGTCAACATCAACGTGAACCGGGCCACCAACATCGACCGCAACTTCGATCGCAGCAAGGCGCAGGGTGGCCGGTGGCAGCACGACGCCAGCCATCGCCAGGGCGTCGCCTATCGCGACAACGCGACCCGCGAGAAGTTCGACGCGACAACGTTGCCGGCGCGGATGGGCGCGGCGATTTCCGCGGCTTCGACGGGGCGGGTGCGGCCGTCGGGGCGCAGGTGATCGTGGTGGCGCCGGCGTCGGCGGGCGCGCCGGCGTGGCGGTGCGGGCAATGCAGGCGGCGGCGGAGGCGCGCGGCGGTGCGCGACCATGCCTTCCAGGGCGTGGGCGGCGGCGCGCCACGCAGCGCGATTTCAGCCGCGGACATTCCAGCGCCGGGCGCTCGCTTCGGCGGCGGTGGCGCCGGCGGCGGTGGGGGCGCGGCGGCGGTGGGCGCCGCTGAGAAGGCATGCGATGACATCACCACACCACTACACCGGATCGCCTGGGCCGCGGCGTTGCGCTCGTGCTTCTGTCGCTGCCGCCTGCCGCCGCAAACGGAGTTCAAGTCGCCAGAAGCGGCGATGGAAGCCTTCGGCGAGGCGGCGATCGACCGCGACGAGGATGCGCTGAAGGCGATGCTGGGCGCGAACTTCCGCGAGATGATCCCCCCGGTTGGCACCGAGGACCGCTACCGCTTCCTCGAGGCCTGGGCCCAGACGCATGCCATCCAGGGCGACGACGGCAGGCGCGCGTCGCCGCCGGCGGCGACGGCTGGACACTGCCGATCCCGCTCGCGGGCGTCCAGCGGCTGGCAGTTCGACACCGCGGCCGGGGCCGAGGAAATGCGCGTGCGCCGCATCGGGCGCAACGAACTCGCCGCGCAGCAGACGATGCTGGCGATCTACGACGCGCAGCGCGAATACGCGAGCGAGCCCCGCGACCGCGACGGCCTGCTCACGTACGCGAAGCGGCTCTCGAGTACGCCGGGCCAGCGCGACGGCCTGTACTGGCCGACCAAGGCCGGCGAGCCGCCGAGCCTGCTCGGACCGACCGTGGCGTCGGCGGCCACGCGCAATGCCCGGCCCGGACGGCTACCACGGCTATCACTACAAGTTGCTCACCAAGCAGGGCACGCACGCTCCCGGCGGCGCACTCGACTACGTCGTGCACGGCAAGCTGCTGGGCGGCTTCGCCGTCGTGGCATGGCCCGCACGCTACTGGGACACGGGGGTGATGAGCTTCATGGTGAATCACGACGGGCAGGTCTACGAGACGTGACCTCGGCCCCGACAGCGCGAAGAAGGCCGCGGCGATGACCACCTACGACCCCGGGCCTGAATGGAGGCGGGGTAGCGCCATGAAGTCCTTCCTTTGTCTCGCATCCTGCGCCACCGCGCTGGCGCTATCCGGTTGCGCCTACTACGTGGCACCGGACGGAACGGTGGTCCCGGCGGGCTACTACTACTACCCTGCAGCGGCGACGCCGGCGAGCTTCGATCGGTCGTTCGCCGCTGCCGCGGGCGCCATGCGAGACGCGGGCCTGACCGTCACCGTCGAGGATCGCGCCACGGGCAATGTCGTCGCCACGCGCGACGGCGGCACCGTGACCGCGAGCCTGCGCCAGCAGACCGATGGCAGCCTGCGCGTGCAGTTCGACTCGCGCCGTGAGCGACCACTCTGACTCCGGCGCGCGTCTCGCTCATACGAGCGTCGCATGGGGCGCTGAAGTTGCGGCTCCCCGCGCCCGCTCACTCGGCAACGCAGCGGACATGAAGGTGGCTTCGAGCGCTGCGGCCGCAGTTGCTGTCTGCAGCCAGGAGGTGTCTGCGCAATTCGCGGAACCGCGGCTCCGTGACATCGCCGGACTGGCTCATTCGGCTCCGGTGTGGTGTCCCTGACCGCTGACCAGTCCGGCGTGGGTTCCTGCAGGCTGCACCCCGGGTTGCTGTGGAAGTCGGTTGCATCCTGCTAGCGTAGGCAAGCGTCGCGCTCTCGATGGACGTCTGTAGCGGTGTCTTGCCGTAGCAGTTCTTGCCCGAGTGCGTGCGCTCGGCGTTGTAGCTCTGCATTCAGGCGTCGACGTCAGCCTGCAATTCATCGAACGAGTGGTAGAGCTTTCTCCTGAGGCGCTCGCATAGAACTCGTTCTGGATCGTCTGGTGGAAGCGCTCGCAGATGCCATTGGTCTAGCGGCACCCCGGACATTGCATCGAGCCTGGGGTACAAAGTCTCTGCCGTGATCCGGACGCGAGTCGAAGAGTTGCTGAAGCAGCGGTGAGTCGGACGATGCGCCTCCGCCCAGTCATCGCGCGCTGGCACGCCGCAAGGGCGGGCACATCGATTGCTGCACAGGCGCCGGCGTTCTTGCGAGGCCCGTTGCCTTGAAAACGATCGGCCAGAGATCGGACATGAGTCGACTCAGAATCGGCTACGGCGCCGCGGCAAGCTCGCTGGCGGTCTTGCTGGCCGGCTGCGTGCATGGCAACCCAACCACCCGAGTCGCCGTCGATCGTGGCTACGAGAGCGTCTACCTGGCGCTGCTGAAGGACGCCAGACGCTGCTACCCGGCTACCGCGGGTACGGCACAACGCGAAGTGAACGGCACCCTGGACGGACCCGGCCGGGCCGGCAAGGTCACGTTTTCGTTTCGCTCTCCCACGGCCCAGGAAACGTTCATGAACGTCGACATCCGCGGCACCGAATCCACCCGCAGCCAGGTCGACATCCAGGTAGCTCCTGGCTGGGAAGCGCACGCCCAGGCGGTTCGTGGCTGGCTCGAGGGCACGTCGAGCGCATGCGTGTAGCTCGGCACCGAGGGTCGTGACGCCCCGCCCGGTCGCACCGCCGCAGCGTTGCGCCTCGTCGCGATGGCGGCGCTGATGGCCGGCGGCGGCGCTGTGCCGGCGGCCGAAGCGACGAAGCCCGCCAAGCCGGCCGCCGCGGCCAAGCCGGTCGGCAAGAGCGCGCGCAAGGCGCCCGCCCAGCCGACCCTGCCGCAAGCGCTGCCGGAGCAGATCGATGCCGCGGGGCGCGTGTACTACGGCGCCTACGAATGCGAGTTCAACCAGAGCGTGACCATCGCGAAGAGCGAAAAGCACGCCGCCTACGTCGACGTCCGAAGCGGCAAGTCGACGTGGCTGATGAAGCCGGTGCTGTCGACAACCGGCGCGGTGCGCCTCGAGGACGTCAAGGGCGAGACGCTGATGGTGCAGATCGCCACCAAGTCGATGCTGCTCAACGTCAAGACCGCGCGCCGCATCGTCGACGAGTGCGTCAGCGCACGGCAGCGCGAGTTGATCGCTGAGGCGAAGGCGGCGAAGGCGGCCGAGGTGGCGGCGAGTGCGGCGGGGCAGGCAGCGAGCGCGCCGCAAGCAGCCGCTTCGAGTGCGCAGGCGCCGGCGAGCGCAGCAGCGTCGGCGTCCTCGCCGGCTTTCGAGCCAGCGGCTTCGGCGGCCTCCCCGGCCGCGAGCCGCTGAGCGAGACACAGTTCCAGGTATGACCCTCTGACGAGTACGTCAGCAAAGGCCCTTGAGGGCACTAGCGCGCTTGCCAAGTGCCCTCCCCCAAAGCAGCCACTCGCGACCGTCCGGAACTGGCCGCCTAGCGTGCAGTCCGCTCGAGCCTCTCAAAGGGGTTGCCCGATAATCGATGTCCATACACCCTCTTCCAGCAAATGACCGACACCGAGCAGCAAGCCGTTCCCCATGGATTTACGCAGATCACAGAAGGTCGCATCCGGACTACAGACATCATCTACGGCAAGTCCGGCGGGTGGGCTGTCCCTCATGTGTTCCTCGTGGGTGGCGACATTGCAGATGACGGTCGGCCCATTGCTCGGCCGCACGTCAAGAAGCCGGCCGGCCGTAGCTGAGTTGCTATGGCCGCTTCAATGCGGGAGCGGGACGGCCGAAGGTTCGTTCAGTAGGTGCTCACGAGCAAGCACCATTGAGCGGAACCTGAGAGGACTGCGATGAACCTGTGCATCCGTAAAAGTGGGGTTGACCTCGCCTTGTTGGAAGCTTCGAGTGTCGAAAGCAATGGGATGGACGCCCCCACCCGTAACGGCATCGACGTGCCAGAGTGGAAGTGTCACCAACCACTGACCGAGAGGGGCGTCCACCATGAAGGCTACGACTGTTGGAATCGACCTGGCAAAGAACCGCCTTTACCAGCGGCGGTAGCGCACAAACGCAGCCACCTCGACCAGGCGGCCCCGCCGGTCTACGCCGACGAGCCGAGGACGTTGTTGCCGTCCCTCCCATGCCTACCAAGGTACTCAAACCGGCGCAAGCCGAAAGCTGGCAGGCCTCATCCTTCGACCTTCTAGTCGGCTGCCGCATCCGCGACGTGACTGACACCATCCCAGACAACGTTTTCGACGAGTTGTTTGGCGAGCCTACTCCGACACTTCTAAGGCCGACCCTGCCGCAGAGCGTTAGCGCGACAGGCCTAAAGGCGGGATGTTGTAAGAGACCTTGCTTTCACTGACGGATACGTACCCACGGGATTCCAAGAGTGGTGATCCGTAGGGCCCTGGTTCGAGCCCAGGTCGAGGAGCCAGAAATTCCTGTTCAGGAGCAAGCGCTTAGGTCGATGGCCTAGGCGCGTTTTTCTTGGGCGGGCGGTCGGTATTGATTGCATGGCGTCGATATCAGCGCCTGGCTTCGCTATGATCACAAAAAGCACACGGTCAAGCCGTGTTGACAATGCTGTGACTGCCTATCCCCTCGACGGTCCTAGCCCCACACCTAACAGCGTCTATTACGGGGGAAGTGTTCCCACGTCGTCTGGGTGTGGAGGGTGTCTGTGGCCCTTCCCGTCAGTATTGGCAATGGCGCTTCTGGGACGTCGTCCGAATTGCTTCGTGTCCCGTCTCAGTTCCCCAGGTCTCTGCTCCACGCTTCACGGCGCCGAGCGAGTCTTGACCGGTCTTGCTCACGTTGCCGCACGCTCGCGGGCGAGCAGGTGTCTGACAAGCGATCGTCGCGGCGGCCGATCGTGCTCCCGACGCAAGCCTAGTCCGACCTCGCCAAGCGGTCGATGTAGGCTTGGCCAGCCGCGACTGCAGCTTCCGTGGCTCCCTTCTCGGTCCTGAAGCGGTGCTTGACGACTCCCTCGTGAATCACTACGGCCCCGCTCTTCTCCGGGCGCAGGACGGAAAAGCATGCCGGCTCTCGGTAGACCAACTTGTCCGGAGCAATGAGAAAGCCCTTGTACTCAATCACCGCTTCCTCACGACCGCCTACCGGCCGCGCAATCCGCTCATCGGGCCACCAGCTTCCACGGACTCACGAGATCCTGCCATGCTCGGCAGACGGTGCTAGATCGCGAGTTCCGCAATTCGGCAAGCATGTGCATGCAATGTCATCGTCTCTATCCGCCACGTGCCCAATCTAAGCGCGTCGAAGCGGGCGCATTGACATAGGTCAACGCGCTGATCAGAGCGACGATTCGGGCGCCGGGGCAACTGGTGAACGAGGTACTGCCCTTCTATTGCGTACCCCTCCCCCTCGCGTTTCCCATTTTCCCACGGCGTCAGCCCGTTAGCGCCCCGGCGGCCGATAGTCGACGGCCTTCTTCCCAGCCTTGTCCATGTCCTCAGGCGAGATGAGCACAACCGTCTTGACGGTCGCCCCGCCACCCTGGTTAACGGCGAGCGCGACGGCTGCCGCAGTTACGTTGTCGGGCAGATCGAAAATGACATATGCGTCGACATCGCCGAAAGCGAAGTAGAAGGTCTCCACCTTGCCGCCAGGCCCTCGACCATCTTCACGATGGCCGCACGACGCCCGGAACCGCCCTCGCGGGCAACGCCCTTGGCACCTTCGGTGGTGTAACGTGCTTCAAAGAGATACTTGGCCATGTTGCTCTCCGTTGCTGAGCGCATCTCGCAAGGTCGGCTCGGCCGTCCAGCCTCCAGGCCTCGAATGCGCGGGTAAATTGTGCGCCGGCCTGTTGACATAGTCTCGGATCGTAGGTAGACGGTCCGGCTGACCACGCCAATGTGCTGCGCGTACAGCCAAACCGCCTGCCGAACACACCAGGGCGAACCCGTCCTGACACTTCTCGTGATCGGCCGAATGAAAACCGGTAAAGGCGGTGAAAGCGGTGCCCGACCGACGGATTCGTTCGACAGCCAGGGCGTTCGTCCAGAGACTGGCAGGGGGTCTCCCCCGGTGGGACCAGCAGGTCCCTAGTCGAGCCGCAGGTCGAAGCGCCACTGAAGCGGGTCTGACAGCGACGTCAGGGCCATTTCTGTTGTGGCTCGGCGCGAACACCACCTTCACCGCCTTTACCGGCTTTCCCCAGGGCAACTTCCCGAGACTGTCACGGCGACGGAAACCACCTGATGACAAACGTCGCTGATCTGAGAGATCGTCGTTGGACAATGTTGGCCGATGAGATCGCGGATGTGGAACGCGCGAATGATTTGACGCGACCATCAAGAGTCGTCGGCCAAATTGGGGGCCTTGAGTCGCGAATCGAACACCGCCTTTACCGGCTTTCAACCGATGCCGTGGCAGATCCCCATGAACCTTGTGACCCGAGACCAGAGGCACGCAGACTTGGAGTGGAATCAGTCTGCGACAGTTTCCAGTGACCGCCGCATCGAAGCCGGTAGTGAAGGCTACCGCCCAAGGTCCTCTCGCCCGCCCGCTGCCGTATGGCAATCACCCCTACGGGACTGTCGCGTTCCCTCAGACGCTCAACCTGGCGAGCTGACGGCGTGAACGGAGGCGCCTGTGTCGCCAATGCAGCGTGGCCCTCAGCACGCGCGACATCATCCTGAGCCGGGGGCCCGCGTGCGATCGTCCGGCTGAACGGGCAGTCGCAGAGAACGATGTGCGGTCCAGTACCGACACCAGTCGTCCGTAGCTGCCGGCTTTTGGGCTGACGGCCGCCCGTGCCTGCGATGCAGGTAACTCCAAGGCTTGCGAGCCACACCCTATCGCGATTCGAAGATGGCGAACACCTTGTTGGAGTTGAAGATGTGCGTTTCAACGAACTGGCTCCATTCGAGCTTGGCGTCCAGCGCCTCCATCGCGCCAAGCAATGCCCACCAGTTGAGCACTTCTTGCTGTCCAGCGTCCTCCACCTGCTGCAACGACGTCGACCGCCATCGCTCGTAGTCGCGATCGACCATCGCCGCGTACAAGCTGCGATCTCGCGACGTGTCCGGCCGCAGCCGCCACGTGCTGTCCACGAGGAAGGCGTGCGACCATGACGACGACGCGAGCAGAGCGACGCGGTACGGACTGTCTCGCAGCGCCTGCGCTGTCGCCGCACCGAGATTCATGAAGCGCTTGGGCGAAGGTGAAGGCGGGTCGAAGTCCACCTGTGTGTCCATGCGAGTCATGAACCCACGGCAAGAGACGACGCGACGCCCATAGCAATTGAGCGGAAAGCAAACGGTCGGGTGCTCGTAGCCCTTGCGCTGGTAGTCGAGGTACAAGATCGAGTTCATGAAGGCGTGTGCGACGCTGGCGTGATGGAGCGGTCTGTAGGCATACGCCACGTCGAACTCGCGCTCGATCAACGAAGCGGTGAGCTGCCTCGCGATGTCGGGCCTGCCGCGAAGGCGGATGCACATCGATGCATCCTCGTTCCAGACGTTGCTCTTTCCTTTCATGGCGGACGACGTTGCCGCGTGCGCCCAAGGGCGCAGATCGATGTCGTCATATGCGCAAATTGCGAATGGCGGAACGAGATCCTCTTGGAAGTTCTCGTACTGGTCGTCGCCCCAGATGATCACCACATCGGGCTTGAACTCGTCCAATCTTGAACGTACCCGACTGAGCCCGGCAACAAGTTTCTCTCGGTGGGCGCCTGCAGCGCGAGCACCGAAGTCGTCCGACCACTCAGCCCGCATCGCGGCCGGCCAGTTGCGCGGGTCTTTGGCCTCGGACGGGATCGAAGGGTCCTCAAGGGTCCGTCGCAGGATGCCGGCCATTTCGGGGTCCGGCGAACACAGCGGTGGGTAATGCGTGATTCCCAGGCCAAGAATCTCTGCCATGGATTCCCCTCGTCCGCGAGGCGGCACTGGAAACAGTGCGATAGATCACCAGGCCGGGTGCCCGCGAGTATGCGCCGAGCCTTGGCCGCGCACCGCCATCGCTCATACGTCCTCGAATGAAGACCGCTGCTGAGCGATGTACTGCCCTTCTATTGCGGCCCCCTGCCCCTCACGAATTCCCCACCTTTGTCCACCTGCGGTCTGCATCTCTGGCGAGCGGACTGAAGTTCGACGTGGTCCTGCACCCGACACCCAAGACAGGCCGTTCATGCGTCGCCCCCAAGGGACACCAGCAAGACGGCCCAAATGCGGGCTCTCGTTCGATGAGGCTTGGATGGCGGCGACGGAGGTGGTGATCCGTAGGTCCCTGGTTCGAGCCCAGGTCGAGGAGCCAGAAATTCTGTTCGGAACAAGCGCTTAGGTCGATGATCTAGGCGCTTTTTTCTTGGGCGGCTGGTCGGTATCGGGTGCGTGATGTCGGTATCAGCACCGTGCCCCGATCACTCCCGGTCGGAACGCAGGCGAGGCACCCACGGCAGGAACCACGACATCATCTGCCGCTGTGTCTCCTCGACGATCTGCCGATATGCGTCACCTTCGAGTTCGCCCTCGAAGGCCTCTCGCGTCAGCTTCCCATCGGCGAGTCTTGTAGTGTTGGACTGCACATGCGTCCGCCCGTCGCGTGAACGAGACCTCGCTGACCTAACGACCCGAGGCCCAACTTGCCGCCTACCAGCCACGAATCGCCGGATTCCGATAGCTGAAGTCGTTTGCGCAGTCGAGGTTGGAATACGAGAACGACAGACTCACGTCCATGGAAGTGACGTGGTGCCACCAGGCGAGCGGCAAGAACATCGTCTCCCCTGGTTCAACGACGACATCAAGCACCGTCACTTGGCTGAAGAGTGGGTAGCGATTGAGATCGGGATTGTCGATATCGATCGGACTGAAGACGTTGTTGTAGTTGTAAAGCTTTGGCGTCTCCAACGGAGAGATCAGACGCCATCTCTTTCTGCCGACGACTTGCGTGTGAAACAGCATCAGAGTGTCGTGGTGAAGTGGTGTCGTGGTGCCGGCCGGTCCAAACCAAAACGAGGAGCGCTGGAGGAGCGTTGTGCGATCACACATGGGCGGCAGGCTTCCGACGTCTGCAATGAGCGGCGCGAACTCAGGTCGGCGCAGGACTTCGTTGTTGGCAGTCAGGTAGTAGTCGTTCGTAGGACCCCCGGACAAAACGCGGTCGATGAAAGGCCCGAGGGCGACAGACCGAACGTGGTTGAGCTTGTTTTCCTCGTAGTCAGGGTCATCGTTTCGACCGTCTTGAATGTCGACGGTAAGGTGCCCGAACCGGCTCTTGAGATCCGCCGGTGACCATCGTTTCATCGCGGGCCAATCATCTGCGACGTCGGTCAACACCACCGGACGACAACCGCAGACGTAGCGCTCGAAGAATTCGTCCCTTGATGGCGACGTGCGCTTTTCAACCTGCGCGTACCTGCCATCCCACTCCCAAACGCGTTGCAGATTCGCGGCAACCGATTCGAGCTTTAGCTGAATCTCCTGCATGCGACGAGCAGCTCTAAATGCAGGATCGCTTTCCATGCGAGAGATGGCTTGCTGACATTCCTGCGGGTCCAGCCCACTCGCCACCATGGTGGCCCGCATTGACTCTGGCGTGCAGTTGCGCAGTCGGTTTTCCGCGATCCACTGCCGCCAATCGTCGGTCACCGGGGCATATCGAGGAACTGGGGCGTAGGGGGTCAGGCTTTGCATACCTAAGTTGTTCAGCGAGGCCGGTGCGGGCTGGAGCATTTTGGACAGATGCGCGTGGACGGTGCTTCAAGATGTGCGACAGACAGCCATGCACACGGCGTTGCGGTTACGTTTTATTGCGATGAGACAGCGACCAGTGGCGATGGCGGATCGAAAGGCCCCCCATCCGCGGTGGTTCCCCTTGAGACAAGGGATGCGAGTTCCTCGATCAGCGCAGAGACTCACTCTCAGGCCAACTCGATCCAGAACTGACGGGTTGCTGACCACGTTGATCCACCAGGAACATCCAATGAAGCTTTCCCGCACCCTTCTTTCCGCTGCGATCGCAGCTGCCGCGTTCGCAGCTGTCCCAGCCAGCGCCAACACGTTGACCTATCAGGGCGTCACGTTCGAGACGATGGCAGTCGACGGCGACACGCTCCAGTTGTCGATCCTCAACGCGACCAACGCGACCGGCGACTGGACCGGCATCAACTACCTCAAGGCGTTCGAGATCAAGGACATCGGCAACGTCACCGGTGCGACTCTGGCTGGTTGGAGCGACGTCAGTCGACAACGGCCTGGCGGCCTTCGGCTGCACGACCGGCGGTACACCGGGTGCTTGCTTCACGAGCTCTCCGCCGGCAACGTTGACCAACAACTTGGTCTACACCATCGACTTCACGGGGACGAATCTCGATTTCAGCGCACCGCACCTGAAGGTCATGTTCCTCACAGGGCATCAACGACACTCAAAAGACAGGCGATCTGCTCTCGCAGACGATCCCGATGGCGCCGGTTCCGGAACCTGAGACCTATGCGCTGATGATGGCTGGCCTTGGCGCGATGGGCTTTGTGGCCCGCCGCCGCAAGCAGGCGAAGTAACGGGCAATAGGGACGGTCACCCTGGATACTGTCTTGATCCGTTTGACCGGGGATCAGTCGGCGAGTGCCCGGCACGCTTGCAACAAGCCAAACCCCGACAGTTCGCGGCGCAGCTACACCAGGTCGCCTTAACCTGACTTCCACTGCGCGCGGCGAACCTTGAGGCCCTCCGGCTGAAAAGCTGGCGGGCCTCTTGAAATTTGCTTTGGAAATGAAGGCCCCTCCCACACCGTTTAGCGATCTCACCATCATTGGCTGAGGGGATGCCCATACTGCTGTTTGCGGTGGGCCATCAGCCTTGCGACAAGCGTCAGGCCTTGCATCCTGTCGCTCGCAAAGGTGTGTAACAAGACCACTGGCCCTTACCGATCCGCCACTGGTCACTGCTGTGTATCGAAACGTGTACTAGTCGCTTAGCAATCGAGACTTCGCATGGCCCAATCAGTGGGAGCTTGTCCCAAGGAGCCCAAGTGAAGATCAAACAATGGTCGGAGGACGTTCGGAAGGACTACGTAATTAGCGACCTCACATCGAGGCTGGATGACGGCAGGTATCGGGCTCGCGCAGCCGTGACGCGAGCCGTTGCTGGCAACGGTTTTTCGCAACGGTTTCTAGACCTAGAGACGTTTACGAATGAGGCAGATGCCAGACAGCGGGCGATCTCCGCCGCCCAAGCATGGATTGAGGGTGAGCAAGGGCGCGACCCGTTGGGATTGCCAACGGGTTTTCTTCCGTTCCCTGAGGTGAACAGGTTCCGCACGTGAAACGGTGGCCGACACCCAACTGCCCAGGCGCCCACTCCAGCGTTGACCGCTCAAGATAGCGCCGTGCGCTCAACGCAAACCTGCGTGGAATAACCGGACCGTTGGATCTACGTCTTGTCGGGAGAGGGAGCCGCCCAAATCGTTGCCCCGATCGTGCCATGTAGCCGGACGTATTGCGGGATGCGCCTCCCGTCTCGCCGACTCGTGGCCGAAATGGCATCGCCAACCGAGTCTTATTTGAACTGCTGGTCTGCCTTGTCCCAACCGCGCCACCATGCAGCCGTCTTGTCACGCTGCAGTTTCTTCAGCCACGGTCTGGACTGCGGCGGAAGGATGAGATCGTATGGATTAGTTTGCCGGTCGACTCCGGTGGACCTCGCTTCAAAGCCGTCGTGCTCGCACTGCCAGGGTGTGTCCATCTACAGTCCAATCTCCACGACGTTTGCTGCGCGCAGTCGACCCACATATCACCACAAGCCCAGGGAACCTGGCGCGACGCCGTGACCAGCCAAACGCACATGCGCAGACGCAAGTGATCGCGGCGAGCGAACAGACCAGCTGATATCGGCTGATGCCAATGCTTCTTGAGAAAGGCTCATCTCGGTGAGCGCTCGCACGCGAACTCGAGAATGACGGCGGATCAGCTGATCTAGAGCCCTGATCTATGTCGGTATGTGATGCTCAGTCTCTGCTACCCCTCCCCCCACCGGTGATTCAGTCGAAGTGGGAAAAGTGGGTTTTCTTTCAGGGGGTGGGTCCATAAAGGCAATATGAAGACCGCTGCTGAACGGATGTGCTGCTGCCTATTCCTTTTTGCGGTCCCCTCCCCCTCACGGATTTCCCACTTTTGCCACTTGTGGTCCGCTGACTGACGTTCGACGTGGTCCTGCATGGGGAACCGTTCACGCGTCGGCTCAAGGGCGGTGAAGGCGGTAGCGCATTCACTACGCAGTGTGGTCGAGGCGGACGCTTGTGTGGAATGTCCGTCGTGAATTCCTCAGTCCTTCCTGCGCCGGCGGCCGAGCGCTTCGACCGCATCGTGCCAAGTGGCTGTCAGCTCGACTCCTGCTGGCGGAGCGACACGGCTCACGCCACCGCCGCCTGCCCACAAGCTGGTATCTGGAGGAAGCGCAGCGCGAAGTTCTGCCAGCAGGCCTTGGACACGGCGCCGCTGGAACACGGTCGAGAACGAGAGAGCAACGACATCCGCGTCGTGCGCCGCTGCTGCACGCACGATCTCCGGGAGCGGCGTCTGCGTGCCAAGCGAGAGGCAGCTTGCGCCTTCCAGAGCCAATACGGCCTCGGCCATCAGAAGGCCCAGAGCGTGCGGCTCGCCCGGTACGCTGGTGAGCAGCACACGCGGTGCGCGGCCCGGCGGTACTGCGGCGATTGCCTGGCGCAAAACGCGCTCCGTCGCTTCAGTGAACTGGTGCTCCTCGAACACCTGGAGTCGACCCTCCTGCCAGGCCACCCCGATCATTGACGAAAGCGGGGCAACAGTGTCCTGGACAAAACGCTGCAAGCCGTCGCGAGCAAGCCGCTGCTGCAAAGCCTGCATGAACGCATCATTCTGATGCCGTGTGATGTGACCGACCAGCGCGTCGAGGTCACTGCCTTCGTCTGCGGCAGGGTCCTTTCCCCTCGAGGGCAGCGCTGCCAACGCACCTAATTCGTCAGCTGACCTAGCCAGCAGCCTTCCCGGGCGGTGGCCCTGGTCCATCAGGCGCTTGATTAATCGCAACCGCTCGACCTGCTCAAGCGAATACAGGCGCTCGCCAGTCGCGGTGCGCGTTGGCAACGGAAACCCGTAGCGGCGTTCCCATACCCGCAGCACGTCTTTCGACAGGCCGACGTCGCGTTCGACAGCGGCAATGGGAAGCGTCGAATTCCCTGTTTTTGTCCTGGACAAAGTGTTGACTTCCGATGGAGAGGCCCTATCCTAACGTTCTTCAGCGGTTTGTCCAAGACAAACTCTGAACGTTCAGCCGTTCAGAGACGGTCGGGCCGTTGTATCCACCCTCAAGGAGTCATCAATGAAAAGCTACCTCGCTATTACCGCCCTCTCCCTCTCTTGGCCGCCTTCAGCGCGCAGGCCAAAGACTTGGTCGACACGGCGATCGACGCTGGCCAATTTAAGACGCTCGCGGCCGCGCTCGACAAGGCCGGGCTCGTCTCCACGTTGAAAGGCAAAGGCCCATTCACCGTGTTCGCACCCACGGATGCGGCGTTCGCCAAGGTTCCAAAGGCCGACCTCGACGCGCTACTGGCCGATAAGGCCAAGCTGACCGCCGTGCTGACTTACCACGTGGTGCCGGGCAGCGTAATGGCCAAGGACGTCAAGTCTGGCAAGGTGAAGACGGTGCAAGGCAGCGAATTGACCTTGGCCGCCAGCGGGGGCGGCGTCATGGTCGACAACGCACAGGTCGTCAAGGCAGATATCGTCGCGGACAACGGCGTGATCCACGTCATCGACAGCGTCGTACTACCGAAGTAAGACGCGGCCCGCCAGCACTCGCCGATGTCGAGCGTGTGGGGTAGACGTCTGCAATCTCCTCCTCGCGAGCCGAGGTTCATATGTCGCCCCCGTCAGTTCATGCGCCTGACTATCCGGCGTCGTACGAGCCGTGCGTTGTATCCCCTAGCAATCACTTAAGGATTTCCACAATGATTCAACAATTCAAGACTTGGGCGGCTGTTTGTGCGGTTGCGCTGGTCGCGGCCTGCGGCGGCAGTGACGACCCCCCACCCCCCGGCACCCTGGCCGCCGAAGCTACTGCACGCGGCTTCACCGCACTGGTGGCGGCGGCCGACAAGGCCGGCCTGTCGCCGGCACTCAGCGCCAGCACCTCCAGCCTGACGGTGTTCGCGCCGACCGACGCGGCGTTCACCGCACTGGCCACGACGCTCGGCTTCACCAGCGCCACCGAGATGGTTACTGCGCTTGACGGTTCAACGCTGGCGAAGGTCCTGCAATACCACGTGTTGCCGACGAAGAAGCTCGCGGCCGACTTGGTGGCGGCCGGCGCGACTTCCGCTCAGGCGACGTTGTACAACTTCGAGAATGCCCCAACGACGTTGGCCTTGAATACCTCCGCAGGCGTCAAGATCACCGACGAGGTGCTGAACCAGGCCATGGTGACCAGCGCGGACGTGGCCGCCAGCAACGGTGTGATCCACGTCATCGACAAGGTGCTCGTGCCACCGGGTGTGCTCAACGTGGTGCAAATGGCGAAGCTTAACCCGACGTTCTCGGTGCTGATCGAAGCCGTGGTTGCGGCGAACCTGGCTACCACACTAAGCGGCACCGGCCCGTTCACAGTGTTCGCTCCGACCAACGATGCGTTCACTTCGGCACTCGGCGAACTCACGTTGACAAAAGCGCAGCTGCTGGCCAGCCCCAACCTGGGGGGCGTCCTGACTTACCACGTCGTCGCCAGCAACGTGCGCGCTGCTGCTGTCGTGGCGCTGCCCAAGCCGGCCAACGTCGCCACCGTTCAAGGCACGGCGTTCACCGTAGGCACCACCCTTGCGATCACCGACGGCCGCGGCCGCACCGCCAACCTAGTCGTCACCGACGTGATCGCCAGCAATGGCGTCATTCACGTGATTGACAAGGTGCTCTTGCCGGCCGTCGCGCCCTGATCCGAACGCGTAGAAGGCGCTGAAGGGACGGCAGGCGATGAGCAACGCAAAGCGTCTCAAGTTCGCGCATGTTCGCGGAGCCCGCATCGAGTGGATCAACACCAGCCTTGATATGAGGACCTGGAGTCGCTTCAAGCATCGGCTTGCATATGACATCGGCGAAGGCAACCATCTGAATTGGCGCATTCACGCCGACCACGCGCACTTGCAGTACGGTCCGCTGAGCCGTGCGCTGATCGACCTGTCGATCCATCACGACGACCGTGGCGACGGGTTGAATCTTGAGGTTCTGCTCTTCGACTGCAGAGACTTGTTGATGTCAGAGATGACGAATGAGCCTACTCGCGGCAGCCTGCTGACGATCGAGGAGAGAGGCATGTACGGGCTCTTCCTGGCTGAGTTGCTCGCCGACGAAGGGCTGTGAATGCCGACGGTCGGCGTGCGGCTTCTTGACTAGATCAGTCTCCAGCAATCCCCAAGGTTCCAATGACGACGGCATCGTGCGCCTCGACGAGGCAACTGCGATCGGAATGTAAATGCCGAGGATGCGGCCATGGAGCACCGAAACGCTGTTGAAAAGCGGCTGTTAGCGGAAATCACGACGATGAGAATCGCATGCTACCGACGGGTCCCTGCTCGGGTTGTGCGGCGGCCTGCGGGCAACCGATCTGTAGCGACCCCCGAGCACCGTCAGCCTGGTACCGACTTCTGATCGCCGTCAGCGTGATGTGCCTTGAGCAGGTCCCACGTTCGACTTGCGATTGAATCGGAGAGGAGGCGCATCGTCCGACGCACCTTGAAAAAGCGCTCCGCTGACGTAGTGTTGCCCTTAATGCGAGCCAGTGCCAAGGCCTCGTGATCGGTCTGTCGAATCTCGCTACCGCAACTCTTCAGCAGGGCCAACTCTTCAGGGAGGAGTTGCTCGCGTTGTCGTCGATCAACCTGGTTCATATCGACCTCCACAGTTGTCGAGATGAGCCTAGGCGATCGCACGGTCTAGCGACGTAGGACCTCCTCTACTTCGAATCAAACAAGGCAACCAAATGCTTCCGAGGGTCGTCTCGCGCCTCACGGCTCAGTTGGCGGATCGCCGGCCGGGATGGCGCCTTGACTGGGTGTGGGTGGCGTTCGTGCTTGCCGTGGTCCTCCTGATTGGTGTCGGCGTCTTCATGAACGTCGCGGGCTAGCACAAGAAGTAATGAGAGCTGAAGAAGTACAGCCCATCTGTAGAGCTTCAATCGCATCGAATGCTCAGGACGGTGACGGGGGAATACTTTCAGACGTCGCACAGGTTCCGAGAATTGGGGTCGTAGGAGCAAGAACCATGAAAGATGACAAGACGTCCAGTGAATCGACGACTGAGGACGTGGAAGCAAGAGCCGCAACGATCGCCGCTGCCCTGGCCGCTGCCGCCGAACGCATGGTGCCTATCGCGGGAACTGGCATCCCAGTCGTTCAATCGTCACCTCATCAGGAAGAAGCGCAGGCGTCAACTGAGGCGGTCTCTCAGATTGAGAGCGCTTTCAGAACCACCACCCGAATAGACGCGAAGGAACAGCACCGATGAACGTAGACCAACTGCTCGCCATCGTCTCAGACCTCTCACTGTTCACCACGAAGGAGCAACTGGAAAAGAGACTGTCGCAGTGTCAGGCCGCATACGACCAGTTGAAGGGCGCATCCGGAAGCAGACCTGAGAAAGCAGAGATGCTGCTTGCTGCGATTGCCAGGATCCAGAACAAGATCGCGGCCATCAAGTTCTCTGAGAGACGCGAAGCGCAACGTGCCCTCAAGGCGGCTGCCACTATCCCGCGGGAGCGATTCACAGCGACGGGCGCGAAGTCCTATCCGTAGGAGGTGGGAACCTAGGAAACCGACCGGATGACGGCCCAACCCGCTCTTGCACCGCCCCTGCGGGTAAGCCGGTGGTTCAACACGCACGAACCGATCTCGATCGCTTCCCTGCGTGGCCGCGTTGTCCTATTGCATGCGTTCCAGATGCTGTGCCCAGCTTGTGTGTCGCACGGCCTTCCGCAAACGATCAGGGCACGTCAACTCTTCGCCCCGGAAGAACTCGCAGTCATCGGTCTGCACACGGTTTTCGAGCACCACGCGGTGATGAACGCGGCCGCGCTAGAAGTGTTCATTCACGAATACCGCCTGACCATCCCGATTGGGATCGACGAAGCGCAGGTCGCCACGAGCTTTCCTCTGACGATGCAGGCGTATCAGTTGCATGGGACGCCCAGCCTCATTCTGATCGACCGGCTGGGGCGCGTCCGGCTGAATCACTTCGGACACATAGACGACATGGCGCTCGGTGGTCTCATCGGGCAGTTGATTGCTGAGCCGGCTGCAACTGCAGCTGACATGCTTGACCGTTCGCAGACCACCTCGATAAGCGCCGCTGCGGCGTGCGGGAACGATGGCTGCGGAATCTCCAATACAGGCAGCAGCGCAACCTGATTTTGGGCCTCGGCAGTCAGGCGCGGAAGCTGTTCGGAACTCGAAGAGGAGCACCAGAACAAGCAAGATCATCACGGTACGATGCTGCCCCAACTCAACCCAATGGCGCCGACGATCGCGGCTCTCGTTTGATGACGGCTGGGGTTAGACGACGGACTTGGTCATTCGTAGGTCCCTGGTTCGAGCCCAGGTCGAGGAGCCAGTTCGGGAACAAGCGCTTAGGTCGATGGCCTGGGCGTTCTTTTCTTGTGTGAGCGCTCGGTATTGGCTCATCGGCATGGCGGTATCAGCACTTGCACTTCGGTGTTGGTCTCGTAACATCGCCCCGATGACCGGACTGCTGGACGACCAGCTCGACGATGGTTGGATCGGTCCTCACACAGAGGATCATGAGAAGACCCTGGGCCCTTTCTGGGTAATGGTGGCTCGTCTGACTTGGTCGACCTACGGCGCCCTTGTCGTGTCCCTTGCTACGTGGGCTTTGATCGCCTGACGGATGCAACCCGAAATTCGTCTACTACCGCCTCGTTCTGGACGAGCATCTGTAGGTCCCTGGTTGAGCCGAGGTCGAGGAGCCAGAGTTTTCGGTTCGAGAGCGCTCTCCCTCTCGGTCCCCTGCTTCTGACACGCGACGAGAGCGCCGGGCGATGAGCGCTGGAATACGGCAAGGACCGCGTAGGGTTGCGATTTGATCCGCGTCAATCTAAGAGGCAGCCGCCCAGGCATCCTTGTCGACCCATCTCCTCCAGCACACAAAGTGAACGACTCCCCACCTCCTGCTCCACAACGGGTCGCGTTGGCCGAAGAATCCGTCACCAAGGTCGTCGGCATCTACGCGACGCAGGCAAGTGCCGCTGCTGCACGCCGGGGCCTCGCAGAAGCGCAGATCGTGTCCGTCCTTCTGAGTCCCTCCGACGCTCGTCAACGGAGACAGGATTTGCCTGTCGAGAAGCTTCGAGCCCGAGTCGCGCGGCATCTGGCGAACCATCATCCGGACGCACCTGCTGGCCGGCGCCGTGGTGCGACCAGTCGGTCTCTGTTTCTGGGGAGTGCTTAGGGCGCAAGGACAGTCAATGGTAAGCAGCTCGCCGCTGTTGTCATTGATCTTCGTCCTCTTTCTGACTACCGCGCTAGGACTCATGGCTGGCGGCCTGATCGCGCTTCGTCCCGATCATTCGTCGGTGTTCCATGAACTTCGCAACGCCCTGCGACGTGGTGCATACGCGGTCGTGGCTGCACCCTACGGACGCGGCCGCTACCGATGCGGCAGTGCGCTTGCTCGAGCCAGGTAGTCAACGGGTAGCGCGCACGTTATAAGTGGGTCCGCCCCTGCCCACGCGAATCTGGAAACGAGCGATGTCCATGACTCTCAGTTCTCCAAACTGCGAACACTTCGATGTTGTCGTCGTCGGCGCCGGCATTTCCGGCATCGGCGCGGCCTGGCACTTGCAGCACCAGTGTCCGTCCAAGTCGTTCGTCGTGCTGGAGTCGCAGGACAGTTTCGGTGGCACGTGGCGTACGCATCGCTTCCCAGGCATCCGTTCTGACAGCGACCTGTTCACCTTCGGCTACGGATTCAAGCCATGGATGGGCCCGCCGATCGCGTCCGGCGCCGAGATCCTGAGATACGTGAATGACGTGATTGTCGAGAATGAGTTGGCGTCACACATTCGCTACCGGCATTCGATCCAGTCCGCCGCCTGGTCGACCGAAGCCCGCCGTTGGCAGCTCGAGGTCATCCGCCTGAGTTCCGACGGGCAATCGGAACGGGTGCAGTTCACCGCCAGCTTCCTGTGGATGTGCCAGGGCTACTACCGCCACGCCGAGGGCTACACGCCCAAGTGGCCGGCTATGGAACGCTTCCAAGGCCGCTTGGTGCATCCGCAGACCTGGCCCGATGACCTCGAGCTGGACGGAAAGAAGGTGGTGGTGATCGGCTCCGGGGCCACCGCGGCGACTCTGATCCCGGCGATCGCCGACCAGTGTGCGGTCGTCACGATGCTGCAGCGCTCGCCCACGTTCTACATCACCGGCCGCAACGCGAACGATCTGGCCGACACGCTGCGACAACTGGACATCCCGTCTGAATGGACGCACGAGATCGTTCGACGCAAGGTGCTGTTCGACCAGGCCGCCTTCATTCGCCGCTGTGTGGCCGAGCCCGAGGCGGTGCGGACCGATCTTCTGAACGGGGTGCGAGCGGCGCTCGGCTCGGGCTTCGAGGCCGAGATCGACAGGCACTTCAGCCCGCGCTATCGGCCTTGGCAGCAACGCATCGCCTTTGTGCCGAACGCAGACCTGTTCAAGAGCATCCGCGAAGGCAAGGCGTCGGTCGTCACCGATGACATCGAGACCTTCACCGAGCAAGGCATCCAGCTGAAATCAGGGCAGGTGCTGGAGGCCGACGTCGTCGTCAGCGCCACTGGCTTCAACCTGAGTGTCCTCGGTGACATCCGATTCAGCGTCGACGGCCAGCCGCTGGACTTCGGCGAGACCGTCACCTGGCGCGGCGCCATGTTCACCGGCGTCCCGAACATGGCGTGGGTCTTCGGCTACTTCCGCGCCAGTTGGACACTGCGCGCGGACCTGGTGAGCGCCCTGATCTGCAGGCTGCTCACGCACATGGACGCGCTCGGCACCCGATTCGTCGTGCCGGCCCTGCGTCCGCAAGATGACAGCATGGCCCTCAAACCGTGGGTGGATCCCGAGAACTTCAACCCCGGCTACCTGACCCGCGGCGTGGGCCTGCTGCCTCGCCAAGGGAGCCATGCGCCTTGGCTGCACAGCCAAGACTATTGGACCGAGAAGGAAGAGCTGCCGGTCGCCGATCTGGACGACGGGACGCTGGTGTATCGATAGCCTTTCGCACGACGAGCGCTTGCGGCGCTTAGGAATAGAGCTGACGTCAGCGACTTCGAAAGCCGGCATCACATGGTGACCGACAGGGATGATTGGGTAGCCCGCTTTGCGCTCCGTCTAGCGATGCTTGATGGATCGCTGCATCCTTTGGAGCAGTTAATTGCTCTCGGAGAGGAACTGTGGAGTCGCTTCAGCGGCGTTGAACCGGAAGTGGTGGCGGAAGCCGAATTTCGAGCCGGAAGCAGGATGTAAGGCTTGACGGGTTCAGCATTGGAACGCACGACGGCGACCGGGTGCGTCGCTTTGCTGAGGATGTCAGCGCCAAGCGGCTAATCCACTCCGTCCCTCCTGTCGACGGCCGGAAAAGTAAATGCTGGTGAGTTAGAGCAAGCACAAAGGGACCGCTGCTGAGCGATGAACAATCTCTCAACTGCGGCCCCCTGAGCCACGCGTTTCCCACTTTTGCCACTTGTGGTCCGCTGACTGAAGTTCGCCGTGGTCCTGCACCGGAACCCAAGACAGGCCGTTCATGCGTCGCCTCCCCAGGGACACCAGCAAAGACGGCCCAAATGGGGCTCTCGTTCGATGAGGATCGGATGGCGGCGACGGAGGTGGTGATCCGTAGGTCCCTTGTTCGAGCCCAGGTCGAGGAGCCATATAGATCAACGGGTTAGCTCGTTTCTTCCATTGACCCGTTCCCGTAGTCCCATTTTGGTACCCGTTTGTGATACCCGTTCGGTGAAAGCTCAGAACGTGGCAAACGAGGGACTACGGAGCCTCGATCATGCCCCTACGGCGCTAGCCGCGTTCGATCAGCGGGACGATCGCAGCGCGGGCGGCGGCGTGGGCCTCCTGTTCCGTAGCAAAGTCCCCGCTCACCTTTAGCAATTCCGGTTGCGCGCCAACGGGGCGAATCGGAGACGTGTATGTCACGGCCGCGCCCCACACCCCGCCGCCGCGGTCCAGAGCATGTGTCCTGAACCTGTACCCCTTGAGCACTTGCTCGTTTGACTCGCTCATGTTGCCTCGCAATGTGACTTGAGAGTGGCCGATGCTAGGCCGCAGCGAACGGCGACGGGGCCGAAATACGCACATCTAGACGGGGGTCTACGGGGCGCTCGACCTGGCGGCCACCTGGCGGCGAATCCCCCGCCGCGAGGCCTCGCGATCAGCGTCCGCGGGTACGGCGGCGGCTACGTCCGCAATGCGTGGCTGTCCGGTTGCTCGACCCCGGAACAGTGGGCGAAGGGCGACCCGGTCACGGGTTACGAGATCATGTTGCGGATCAAGGCGACGCTGGCCGGCAAGCCCTCCACATAGGGCTTCTAAGGCATCGCGGGGGAGCGTTGATGCTGAAACCGCCGGGCACGAAAACTCGGGACGACCCGTTCGGCTACGTCTTGGGCGATCCCGAAGCCGTCGGCGACATAAACCCGTGGCGCATGACTTGGGCGTTGCTCAGATCGAATGAAAAGTTCGCCGCCGCGCAGGCCGAACACATCGCATTCAGTAAGGAGCGAATGCGCCGGATGATGGGCCCGCGGAGCAGTCCGCACATACACAGTCCCGAGGGGCAAAGGTTCGACGCGTTGAGGCGGCAAGCCGCGTTCGCGCAGCCCCCAACACAAACCGCTTGCCGGTCGCTTCGATGCCGTACTCCCCCAGGCGAATGGATGCCCAACCGATCCCCTTTGCGACCGTTCACGATGCGCGCGAGCTATCGGATACCGACGGAGGCGTTCAAGAACCTCGCCACGAGCGGCCACAACATGAATTCGTTGGTCGCGTTCGATGATGACCCCGTGGTTCTGCGGGTTTCGATCGAACCGAAGTCTTCCGATCCCTTCGGCGATGACGTGCCCCTGACAATCGTGCGCAAGGCGGTTCAGACCAGGAAACGGCTCGAGGCACGTGGCTCCCGCCATGATCGAGATCTTCGTGGAGACGTATCGTTTAGTCGAAAGGGCACTCGACCGCATCGATCTGGGTATACTGGAGCGCGCCACTTTATGACACCCAGTAAGGGAGGCCGCGACTCAATCCAGCGGAAAGTGCACAGTCGGCGCCTGGCCTTGCGGATGGAGCTCAGTGCAGTTGAGCCCTGACTACGCTCGGGCGCTTGACAATTGTGGAGCCTTCACTCGATCACTTCGTCCGCCCTCAGCAGCACCGACTGTGGAATCGTGATGCCCAGCGCTTTCGCCGTCTTCATGTTCACCAGCATCTCAAAGCGTGTCACCTGCTCGACCGGCAGATCTCCCGCTTTCTCTCCCTTGAGGATCTTGTCGACCTGGTGCGCGACGCGCACGGTGAACTCGTCGAGCGACGGACCGTAGGACACCAGGCATCCGAACTTGAGCAGGAGCCTGATTTCGCACACAGTGGGCAGCCCATGCTTCAATGCGAACTCGGCAATCTTTCCCCAATTGCTGGCGGTCAAGTCTTCGGTAAGTGTCAACAGGCCGTCCACCGATCCCGCGACCGTGCCCGACAGAACGCTATCGAAATCGCCGGGCCGCTGAACCGGCATGGGCACGACACTGATGCCCAATATGTGGGCGGCCTTGCGCACTGACATGAGATGGACCGGCGCGCCTTGATCGTCGGCGTTGTAGACCACGCCGAGTCGCGCGAGCTTCGGCACGATCTGCTTGATGAGTTCGAGCCGCTTGGCGTCGAGTACGGGCGCCAGGGTCTCAACACCGGTCACGTTGCCTCCCGGTCGGGCAAGGCTGGCACCAGCCCGGTTTCGACGGCACCGTGGATGCCCCAGACAACGATCGGGACACGCTCAGTCGCCTTCTTCGCTGCGAAGCCAGGGATGTTCGTGATCGCGACGATCACGTCGACCCTCTCCCGGGCCATTTCGCCTGCCAAGTCGGGCAGCCGCTCGGTCTGCCAGTCCGCAATGATCGAAACCGCACTGTGCATACCGCCACGCTGCTTCCGGGAGGCGAGGTGTTGGTCACAGGCGGGTATGGTTCGTCGGGTTATCTGGCCCGCGCTGAGGTGTATGACGGCGACGGAACCTGGACCGTCACCGGCTCGATGACCCAGACTCGCTACTACCATACCGCCACGCTGCTTCCGGAAGGCAAGGTTTTGGTCACAGGCGGGTTTAACGGCTTATCGCCGCTTTCCAGCGCGGAGGTATATGACCCGTCGACAGGAACCTGGACCGCCACCGGCTCGATGATCGAATTTCGTGGCAGCATGCCGCTGCTGCTGCCAAAAGGCAAGGTGTTGGTCACCGGAGGGGCTAACGACTTCCACAGCGCCCTCTTGCCAGCGCGGAGGTGTATGACCCGGCTAAGGGAACCTGGACCGCCACCACCTCGATGATCGACGTTCGATTGCGCATACCGCCACGTCGCTTCCAGAGGGCAAGGTGTTGGTCACAGGGGGGATTGGCAACGGCTTCCTTGCCAGCGCGAAGGTGTTTATAACCCGGCTGCAGGAACCTGGACTGCCACCGGCTCGATGACCAGACTCGCTACAGCCATACCGCAGCGCTGCTTCCAAAACGCAGGGTGTTGGTCACAGGCGGGGGTGGCGCCAGCGCGGAGTTTTGGTGACTTCAACGCGGAAAAGCTGACTGAGGCAAACCTGACAGGGAGTTTCTTTTGTAAGAACTTCTGGCCCTCCCTCCTGCGGGATTGGCGAGCCGATGGAGGGGCCAGCGAAGGCCTTGGACATCGGCATTGCATTTGACGCTGCTGGAGGCAGCGAAGGACCGGCGAAGTCGACCTCGACCGCTAACGAACTATGGGGACGCTCGTGTTAAGCGGTGGGGCGTACATCCACCGGTTCTTGCCATCGGTACTGACGAACCAATAAGGACGTCCGGGGATGGGGACCCACTCCCGCCTAGGCACAGCCTGTCTTGGAATTGGCGGACCGAGGCTCACGATTGCTGCCTCAAGGCTCAGTACTGCTTCCGCCCCTCAACGTTGCTCGGATAGTGATACCGCTTCGAGCGTTGATACGCTCTAAAAGCGTCTCGCAGGGCAAGAAAGAAGTACCGCACAACGGCTCCGGCGTCGACCCATTTTCTGCATGGGGCAGGCCACCCGCATCCCGCATTCCGGGGACTCCACATCCCCACATCTGAGGGGTATGGATTCAACAGCGGCAAGGAGAGTATCGAGATCGCAAGAGACGATTACCGATCCAACGTCACCGCTTTTCGCTAAATGACGCTGTCGCCGAAACCCAGCATAGAGCCTTGGTGGAGGACAGTCGGATGAAAACGGTGGAGTACTGGCGTTGGCGGTATCGGAATGTCCAGACAGGCCAAATCTGCCGAACCATGTTCGGCTGTAGCGTCGCAGAGGCGGCAGCGTTATACCCCCAGGCGACTGAGACCGCCATTGGATGGCGGGGCACCCGCCCCTTGCCATGGTACGAAGCAATCGTTGTGG